>NZ_JAVTLI010000003.1:0-599141 GCF_032248435.1 Methylophilus sp. VKM B-3414
CTGCGCTTTTTTATTTCTTCTCACACAACTAAACAACCGTTTCGTTGAAGAGAGCCGCGCATTTTACAGCGATAAGCGTTGCGGTCAACCCTTATTTGCCATTCTTACAATTTTGTTACAAATTGATGATTATTTCTTGAAAGCGGCCTTAATGCGCAACCAGGTTTGCGTCAAGACATTGCCATCCAGCTGATAATGCTTGTGCAAAGGTTGTTTGACTTCCCAACTCACCTTGAGGCCGGCAGGAAAGACCACAAAGTCTCCTTTACCAAAGCTGACCGGCGCACCACCCACAGGCGTCACTACACATTGACCTTCTAGTATATAAGCCTGCTCTTGTTCGTGAAAAATCCAATCAAAGGTTGATACTTCTTTTTTCCATGTAGGCCACTTGGACACACCCAAGTCCTTTAGTTGTGTTTCGGCAGGATTGTGCTGAACTTGAATTTGCATGTGTCGCTCCTTGAATCAAAGCGGGCATTTTATAGCAAGCCCGCTTTAGCCGTCAGGGTTTTACAGAGTAAAATACATTTTTTGATGATTTATATATATAGAGTGCGCAATGCGGATCAACCAGGCAGAGGCGATAGAACGATTGCAACGGGGCGAGGTGGTCGCCATCCCGACCGAGACCGTTTATGGCCTGGCGGCAGATGCACGCAATGACTTAGCTGTTGCCAACATCTACGCCACCAAACAGCGGCCAGCCAATAACCCATTGATCGTCCATATTGGACGCACAGAACAAGTGGTCGACTGGGCCAGCAGCTTTCCGCCACTGGCACAAAGGCTGGCCGCGGCCTTCTGGCCGGGTCCGCTGACATTGGTATTGCCTGCGCGCGTGGAGGTCTCAGCGGCGGTGAGGGCTGGCGAGCCAACGGTGGCTTTACGCGTGCCGGCACACCCCGTGGCGCTGGCGCTGCTCAACGAAAGTGGCCTGGGCCTGGCAGCCCCTTCAGCGAATAAGTATACGCAACTGAGCCCCACCACGGCAGACCATGTGGAAGCAGGACTGGGGGCAGACATTCCGGTACTGGATGGTGGCGCTTGCCAGATAGGCATAGAGTCGACCATTGTCAGCGTGCATGAAGATGGCTGGCGCTTGCTCAGACCTGGCATGATAGATGAGGCGGCGATTGCAGCCGTCGCAGGCACGCCGGCGTCTGTAGATGCATCGGCGCAGATTCCCAAGGCCCCCGGGCAGCATTTGCTGCATTATTCGCCACGAACACCCTGCCTGCTGTTTTCTTCCAGGCAAGCGATGACAGACTATGCACAGCATCACCCTCATGCTGTCGCCTTGTTGTTTGGCGCCGGGGCGGCAGTCACGGCCAAAGATACACATTTGCCAGCCACGCCTGGACAAGCCGCCGAGCAGCTCTATGCGGCGCTGCACATATTGGATGCCGCACATGCTGACGTGATCTTAATAGAATCGCCGCCTAACACCGCGGCCTGGGACGCCGTGCGAGACCGGCTGCAACGGGCAGCCTACCAACCCAAGCGCCAAAACGATTGAGTCTGCCAAGCATGGCTGGCACAATAGCGTGCATAGTCGATTCCCTTATCTTAAATAAAGCCCAGATTAAATCATGAAAAACATCTACTCCTTCATCCTATTGGTTGGCGCCAGCAGTCTATTGTTTGGCTGCAAAAGCGTTGAACTGCCGAGCGTGTTCGACAAAGGGACCAAGGAAGTTCCACGCTATGGCAAAGAAGCTTTGCATTACCAATGCGAAAATTATCAGTCGTTTGGCCTCAAACTCTCTGCCACTGGCGATGAAGCATGGGTCATGCTGCCTGACCATGAGGTGGGGCTGTTACGTGATGCCGACGATAAGCAACACTACCATTATGGCACCATGGATTTGCGCCTGAATGGCGACCAAACCACGCTGGATGACAGTGACCACTTGCACCTGAAAGGTTGCAAGACCGCCGATACGTCCAAATAAACACTGATTCTCATCTATCCATGGCCACTGTTTACGGTGGTCATGTCCCCTGTTTGCCGAGTCCATTGGGTATCGCACCCGCTTCTGCGCATGCCGCGCGTGTTTTGTCATCGTACGTCATTCCACCCAATCACATGCTGCGTTCGCCCTTTGCTGATTAAAAGACAGGCGAACAGCAGCTTGCGCCATCGCCAGCAAGCACGCCCAGCCAAATTAAATATAAGCCATTGATTTTTATCAAATAATTTTCTGGCACAGATTCTGCAAAAGCTCACTCTGGAAAGCAACCATTTCATCGTCATCCGGTTGCCTGATCTCCATTTATTGATAACTGATTATCACAGAGTGAACACATGAATATACAAACCATTAATCCTAAACTACGACAAATTTCTCTCTACACCAGCTTGGCCCTGCTGAGTACACAAGCTTTTGCAGAGGCCACGCTGCAACGCAACGAAAACCAATTTATCAATATCGGCATTGCCTCTCGCGTCAGCTTTAGCTCGGTGAAAGATGCCGCGCCGAATGGCAAAGACCGCTCGAATGACTTTGAGGTTGAAGAGGCACGTTTATATACCAACGGTAAGGTGCATGAGAACGTCTCCTTTGAGTTCAACTTCGCACGCAATTCAGCAGACAACAGAGTTGAGTTGCTGGATGGTCATCTGGGCTTGGAGTTTAACAACTACGCGCATGTTTGGGTGGGTCGCTTCTTACCGGCAGCGAGCCGCGCCTCCGCTGCTGCACCGATGTATTCCACCACGTTTGACTTCCCGATTGCCGAGTTAGGCTCTTACCAGTTTGCTGGTCGGGATAATGGTGCAGTCTTCTTCGGTACAGACAAGAGCGAGGCCTTCAAATACTACGTTTCAGCCACTAACGGTCGCCAGGGCGGCTCCAATCAAGCCGACAATCTATCTTATGCCACCCGTCTGCAATATAACTTCTGGGATACCGAGCCAGGCTTTTATAACCTGGCCAGCTATGATGGCAAGAAATCGATTTTGTCTGTGGGCGGCTCTTACCGTTATCAAAAAGATGGCGCAGGGACGATCCTGAATAAAGGCGATTCCAAATACTGGAACCTGGATGCACGCCTGGAAAAACCATTGAGTGATGGCGCCGTGCTGGGGGCAGAAGCCTCCTATTACAACTATGACAATGACAATACCGGCGATACAGTCTTGCCAGAAGCCAAAGGCTTTTTTGTCAATGGCAGCTATACCTTTGCCGAAAAAGTGGGCATAGGCAAATTCCAGCCTAAAATCATCTACCAGGAATTTAATAATGATACGACGGGCCTGGACCGCAAACGCGTGGATATCGGGGTGGGTTACCTGATTGACGGTGACAGCAACAAACGCATTGATGTGTTTTACTTCAGGGAAAACCGCAATACGCTACCGGATATTGACGGCATTAAAGCCATTTTCCATGTGGCACACTTTTTCTAAAAGTATCCTGCAATAAAAAACGGCCATGATGGCCGTTTTTTTTATTAGCCGCCATTTTAACTTAACGGCTACCCAGATAAGAATCACTCAATGCCTGGCTATTGGCAATGGTCTGTGCATCGCCCTCTTGCGTGATATGGCCACTTTCAAGTACATAAGCATGGTTGGCGTAACGCAAGGCCACCGTGGCGTTCTGCTCCGCCAGCAAAAAGCTCAAGCCTTGCGTTTGCTGTAACTGGTGCACGATTTCAAAAATCTCTTCCACAATTTGCGGCGCCAGCCCCATGGAAGGCTCGTCGAGCAGAATCAGTTTGGGATTCGCCATCAACGCACGGCCGATCGCCACCATTTGCTGCTCGCCCCCGGAGGTATACCCGGCATAGTTTTTACGCAATAACTTCAGGCGTGGGAAAAAGGCATAGACCTTTTCCAGGTCTTGCGCCAGCCCTTTGCTCGACGGTCTGCGAATAAAGGCCCCGGTCAGCAGGTTTTCCTCAACCGTTAAATGGCCAAAGCAATGCCGACCTTCAAGCACCTGAACCAGACTCTGTGCCACCAGTTGGCCCGGTGTGGCCTTGGTCACGTCTTTACCACCATAGACAATCCGGCCTTGTACAATCTCACCGCGTTGTGCCGGGGCCAGGCCAGAAATCGCTTTCAGGATGGTACTTTTGCCCGCGCCATTTGCGCCGAGCAAGGCCACAATAGACCGTGGTTTAACCTCTAAAGAAATATGCTTGATAGCAAAAATGACCTTTTCATAGATCACCTCAACATTGTCCAGCTGCAACAAGGGCTCAACCGCAGTCAGCGCTTGCACTGGGATCGTATTTAACTGTGCTTGTGTCATGTTTGACTCCTCAATTGACTGTCGTCGGCAAGGGACAGGCCTTGCCCACGGCAGCAAACTGCAACGGCACACCGCCCTGCGGTGTGCCGCGATTATCGTGATGCCATCAATATTTAGTTGACAGCAACAACCTCTTTACTGCAATCGCGTGGCGTGATGCCTTTTTCCTTGGCATACTCATGGGAAGATTTTTCAATAATCGGACGCAACAACTGACGGTCTGCCTGCACCCAGTCAGAAATCACTTTCCATTTGCTGCCATCCCACTGCTGGAAGCGCACGGCGCCGCCGCCCTCATGGTCAGCGCAACTCAGTTTGAGCGGCTGTACCAGACCCAGAGCGCCCAACTCTTTAAGGTGCGCATCATCCAGTTTGAGGTTCTCAAAGCCCCAGCGTACCTCTTCACCGGTCAATGGGCGTTTGCCAAATTTGGCTTGCGCCACACGCACGGCTTCCACGTTGAGGATGCCATTGACCACGCCCAAGTTGTAATACACATTGCCAAAGCGTTTAGCGTCTTGCAGATTGCCTTTACCGGCCTTGATCACATATTTGTCTATGCCCTGCAGCACCGGGAAGCTGGTACCTGAAGGGTGAGTGGTGATTGAGATAAAGCCTTTGGCTGCATTGCCCGCAGGCGCCGCATCATCTTCAGAGTTACTCCAGATATTGCCGATGATATGATCGGCCGGAAAACCGGTTTTTTGCGCAGTTTTCAACGCCACCGGGTTCATCACACCCCAGCCGCGCAAAATCACCCAGTCCGGCTTGATGCGACGTATCGTCAGCCATTGCGACTGTTGCTCGTTGCCCGGATGCGGCACTTCGAGCAAGGTCAGCTCAAAGCCGTATTTCTTTGCCAGCAGTTCCAGAATAGGACTGGTTTCCTTGCCGTAAGGCGAGCCGTGATACAAGGTGACAATTTTTTTGCCTTTGAGCTTGTCCAGTCCGCCAGATTGCTGGGCGATATAGTTCACAATCGCAGACACTTCGCTGTAAGGGTTCAACTGCAAGGGGAAGGCATAAGGGAACACGCTGCCATCGGTCGAATCGGTGCGGCCATGGTTAATCGTGATCAGCGGCAATTTGTCTGTGGTCGAGCGCTCTAGGGTCGCGTAGGCAATGCCCACGGACAGCGGATTGGTCGCTGCAGCAGGCGCGCCGTTCAGGCCTTTTTTCAGGCGCTCGTAGCACTCAACGCCTTTTTCCACGACGTATTCGGTTTCGCACTCACTCCAGGTCAGCTTGACGCCATTGACGCCACCCTCTTTGGCATTGATGTATTGCAAATAGTCGATAAACCCACCAAAAAAGCCGGAACCGCCTGCCGCATAAGGGCCAATCCGGTAACTCTGCAGCGGGAAATACTGCTCATTGGCGGCTTGCACTTGCGTAGACAAGCTGGCAACCCCCAAGCCCAATGCCAGCCACAGCCAGCGATGTTTACTTAAAAAGTTCACTTAAATACTCCTTATAAAAATATAGAAATCTCTCTTAATCGTTCTTGGTTATATAAAAGGCCGTGTGAGGCTGTTTAACACATGAAAGTCTCCTTCAATCAATTCGTCAGGAACGGCCTAGAAACGTAGCGGCCAAACCCGCAGCCGTTGCTTGAGGGTTTGCCAGACCTTGGCCAAGCCATTGGGCTCTTTGATCAGGAAAAAGATGATCAAAGAGCCAAAAATCATTTTCTGAAAATTCTCCAGCTGGCCAGGATCAATCGCTCCGGCCAACAGGCTGCTGGTCAGGTTGGAAAGCAGAATGGGGAACAGCACAATAAAAGCCGCGCCCAGAAAGTTGCCGAGGATACTACCCATGCCGCCGATGATAATAATGAACAGAATCTGGAAGGAGCGTGACAAATCAAAGCCATGTGGTTCAACGGTGCCCAGGTAAGTGAATGCCCACAGCGCACCCGCAATCCCCAGGTAAAACGAGCTGATGGCAAAGGCCAGTAATTTGGTTTTTGGCACCGAGATCCCGATCACAGCGGCAGCGGTATCCATGTCGCGTACCGCCATCCACTTGCGTCCGAGTTCGCCACTGACGATGGTTTTTGCCAGCCACCCCAGCGCCACGACGACCGTCAGGGTGAGCAGGTAACGCCCTGCCGGTGTACTCAAATCGGTCCCTAATATCTGCAAAGGTGGCGCCGTAATAACACCAGAAGAAGAGTTATTGGAAAACCAGGAGAATGTGGTGAACACCCATTGCACAAAAAACTGTGCCGCCAACGTCGCCACAATCAGGTAAAAGCCCTTGATGCGCAAACTCGGCAACCCGAACACCAGACCGACGCCGCCTGCCGTCAACCCACCCAAAATCAGGCTGGCAAGCAATGGCAAGCCCTCTAGCCGCAGGTGAAAGTTGTAGGTGGCAAACGCGCCTACCGCCATAAAGGCCGCAGAGCCCAAGGAGAGCTGGCCCGCATAGCCGGTGAGTAAATTCAAGCCCAACCCGGCCAGCGACAGCACCAGCACCGGGATGAGGATCGCGCTAAACCAGTAATCGTTGCCAATGGCGGGGACCACCAGAAAGGCGAATGCCAGTAAGGCCGCAAACGCCCAACGCTCCTGCTTGAGGCGGAAAAACCGTTTATCCAGCCTATACTCGGTAATAAATTGTCCTGTTTCTTGATACCACATGCTACGCCTGCCTGCTCTCTATTTTCTAAACACGTTCAATCGCTTTGTCGCCAAATAACCCATAGGGCCGGACCAGCAGAAACAACATCGCCAACACATAAGGGAACCAGTTTTCAATGCCACCGCCTATCAGCGGGCCGATGAAGACCTCGGCCAGTTTTTCACTGGCGCCGACGATCAAGCCGCCAACAATCGCACCTTCAATCGAGGTAAATCCGCCAATAATCAGCACCGGCAAGGCTTTGAGTACAATCAGTGACAACGAGAACTGCACGCCGACGCGTGCACCCCACAACATGCCGGCAACCAGTCCCACAAAGCCAGCCACCGCCCATACAATCAGCCACAAGCGTTGCAGATGGATGCCCACCGCCAAGGCCGCCAGTTGGTCATCTGCCACAGCGCGCAAGGCAATGCCAATGCGGGTTTTATTGAAGAGGACACCAAGCAGTGTGACCAGGCCGCCCGCAATCGCGGCAGCAAACAAATCGAACTGTGACAGCAAAATACCGAACACCTCATACGGCTCGTCGTTGATGCCAATCTCCAGCGCATGCACTTGTGCACCCCACACCGCTTGTGCCAGCCCCTCAACGATATAGCTCAGGCCCAGGGTCGCCATAAACAGGGTAATCGGCGACCGGTTCACCAGCGGCCGCAACACCAGCCATTCAATCAGCCAGGCCAACACCGCCATGGTCAGCAAGGTCAACACAAAGGCGCCCCAGAACGGCACGCCACGCTCGACCAGGCTGACAAAGGTCAATGCCGCGAACAGCACCATAGACCCCTGTGCAAAATTAAACACGCCAGACGCCTTGTAGATCAGCACAAAGCCGATGGCGACCAACGAATACATGACACCCGCCAGCAAGCCACCGGTCAGGACTTCGAAAAAGAAACTCATCTCAATTGATCCTTGTATTGCCTCAGTGTTTGGTGCCCAGGTAGGCGGCAATCACCTCGGGGTTGGCGCGCACTTCATCCGGCTTGCCATCGCCGATCTTCTTGCCATAATCCAGCACCACCACATGGTCTGACAGCGTCATCACCACGCCGATATCATGCTCAATCAGCACAATCGTGGTGCCAAACTCGCGGTTGGTTTCACGGATAAACCGGCTCATCTCCGCCTTTTCATCGGCGTTCATGCCAGCCATCGGTTCATCCAGCAACAGCAGTTGAGGCTCGGCAGCCAGCGCACGGGCAAGCTCGACGCGCTTTTGCAAGCCATAGGGCAAACTGCCCACAATGCTATTACGCCAGGGTTGCAGTTTGAGAAAAGCAATCACACGCTCGGCTTTTTGCCGTTGTGACAACGCATCCGCAGGCGCGCGGCCCACATTAAATACCTGCTCCAGCCAACTGCTTTTCACCTTGAGGTTGGTGCCGGTAAGCACGTTGTCGAGCACCGACATACCTTTAAACAGGGCAATATTCTGAAATGTGCGTGCCACACCGCGTCTGGCGGCCCATTGCGGATGCATGGCGCGACGCGCTACATCTTGGTAGCGGATACTGCCTTCATCGGGTTTATAAACGCCATTAATCACATTCAGTAATGAGCTTTTGCCCGCGCCATTGGGGCCGATCAAGGCACAAATTTCGCCCTCATTGACAGCAAAACTGATATTGGTGATGGCTTTCACGCCCTTAAAAGACAATGAAATACCCTCTAAGGCCAGTAATTGTTTAGGTGCAGCGTGGATGGAACTCATATCGCAGCCTTCCATGTCGCTAATCCCAAATAGCTATGCAAGTCATTGGACTGATGCGGAATGACTTGCAACTGGCTGGTTTGCCAGGCAGTGGCTTCCGGCCAGGCCCGCACGTGGATCTCAATATCAGCAAAAAACTGTGTCGCCTCGGCTGACAAGGGTTCGCCTACCAGCAATGGCACACGGGTACGCCGCAGACCCAGCACATCCTGCAAGGGTAAGATGACCAGCCAGCGCGCAAAGGCAGCGATCAGCGGCAGCCGGGTTTTGGCTGTACGCAAGGCCCAGGCCACAACCCGATGCTGCCAGCTGCCGGGCAAGGGCCAGCGGGATTGGGTGAGGGTATACAGGCGCTGGTAAGTCGTCGCCGTGCCTGCCACCAGCGTAGGGCCCAGCTCACGCCTGTCGGTGTCGCGTGTCGCCAGGTTTTCTGGAAAATTGAGGGTAAAGCCCGCCAATAGCCACGGCGAAAGCAGATATTTAGCATGGCCGCTGGCAGCAAATGCGCGGGCGGCCAAGGCCTCTTCATGCGCAGTCAACGCCTCCTGAGTGACCAGTTGGCGGCCATTCCTGAGTAGTTCGGCATGGCTCACCTCACTGTATTCCAGCGCATAGTCGGTACTCAAACGGTAAAAGCGGAAGGCAATTTCCTCAGCCGTTACCGCAGGCGCAATGGCTTGAATTTCTGGCGTCGCCACCATCTGTGCATAGCTAACGAGCGCAGGATGCTGATACCCGGCCAAGCCGCGCGCATCGGCATAAATCACCACGGCGCTATCCGGTTTGGCAGCCAATACTTGATCCACCTGTGCCTGTGCCTCGGCAAACACAAATTGCGGCCGCAAGGTATGCAATAAATCCAGTAACTGCGACTGCGCAAAGGCCGGATCCAGTGGCGCCGCCACGCCGCCCAGCCAATGGGAAGCCAGCGACAACAACAACGCCTCGGGCCGCGGCTCACTCAACAAAAATAAAGTGTCACCCTGGCGAAAGCCGTGTTGCTGCAAATACTGCGCTGCCTTTTTTACGTCCTCTTGCACCGCAAGCCAAGAGGCCTGCTGCCAGAAGCCCAGTTGTTTATGCCTGATTGCGACACGATGCGGCCGCTCCACGGCTTGCACGGTCAGCAAGTGGGGTAAAGTCTCTGCCATTGCCTGTTTCCCGCCGTTTCAGTTAAGCCGCTTTGGCCAAGGTTTTAGCTTCCAGCTCACGCACCAGTGGCAGTACTTTTTCACCAAAATAAGCGACCTCTTCCTGAAAGTGCAAAAAGCCCGCCAACACTAAATCTACGCCCACCGCCTTCAAAGCCACAATGCGCTCGGCAATTTGCTGTGGTGTACCAATCAGATTGGTTTTAAATCCATCGTTATATTGCACCAGGTCTTCAAAGCTCGATTTCGCCCAGTTACCTTCACGCTCCGGGCTGGCAGCGCCGGCATTTTTCACTTCATGGCCAAAGGCATTTACCGCCTCAGGGTTGGCTTTATCAATGATTTCCTTCAATACGGCTTTGGCTTCTTCTTCGGTATCGCGGGCAATCACAAAGGCATTGACCCCGATCTTGACCTGATGCTTATTGGCCGCCGCCTTGGCGCGAATATCGTCCACCTGTGCCTTGATCCCTTCCACGGTGTTACCGTTGGTGAAGTACCAATCTGAGACCGCGGCCGCATTATCACGTGCAGCACGTGAACTACCACCCTGGAAAATTTCAGGATGTGGCTGCTGCAGTGGTTTAGGCTTGAGTGAGTAGTTACTAAAGCGGTAAAAATCGCCGCGGTAGGTAAAGTTATCCTGGGTCCAGATGCCCTTGAGCGCTTCAATAAACTCGCGTGAACGGCGGTAGCGTTCGTCGTGATCCAGCCAATGCTCGCCAATCGCCGTAAACTCACCACGGAACCAGCCGGAGACGATATTCACCGCAATCCGTCCCTGGGTGAGAATATCAATGGTCGCCAATTGTTTGGCAGCCAGCACCGGATTCCAGGGGCCAGGCAAAATCGCGGCAATCACTTTGAGTTTGGTGGTCGCCGCCAGCAAGGCATGTGAAAAAGATACTGACTCATGCTGAAACTCGGCCCCATACCCCGCTGTAAAACGGATTTGGCTCAAGGCATATTCAAATCCGGCTTTTTCGGCAATTTGTGCCAGCTTGCGGTTGTAATCGATATCCCAACTGGTGCGCTGCTCAATGTTACTGACCACCAGGCCACCACTGACGTTAGGCACCCAATAGGCAAATTTAATCGCTGCTTGATGTGTAGACATTTATTTTCCTTTCCTTTTGGAGGCTGAGCCTCCCACGTTTTCAGAATGTGTGAATCATTAAAGCTCTTTGCTGCAATCCCGGATCGGGACTTTTCGCTCTTGGGCATACTGGGCCGCAGATTTCTCAATCAATGGCCGCAACAGCTGTCTGTCGGCCTGTATCCAGTCGCTGATAACTTGCCATCGCTTACCATCCCACTGCTGGAACTTCACTGCACCGCCACCCTCGTGATCGCTGCAACTGAGCTTGATCGGTTGCAGCAGGCCGTTCGCTCCCAGAGCTTCCAGGCGGCTTTTATCAAGATCAATGTGCTCAAAGCCCCAACGCACCTCATCCCCAGACAGGGGGCGGTGACCAAATTTGGCCTGTGCCACCCGCACCGCTTCCACGTGCAAAATGCCATCAAGCACGCCCATGTTGTAGTAAATGCTGCCGACGCGTTGCGGCTCGATCTTGCCCTTGCCTGCGGCATACACATACTTCTGGATGTCCTGCAGCACAGGGAACGCGGTGCCTGACGGATGGGTGGTGGCCGAGATATAGCCCTTGGCCGCAGAACCGGCCGGTTGCGCATCCTCTTCGGAGTTACTCCAGACATTGCCTATGATGTGATCGACTGGAAAACCGGTTTTTTGGGCGGTTTTGATCGCCACAGGGTTCATCACTCCCCAGCCACGCAAAATCACGTAATCGGGTTTGATCCGCCGAATGTTCAGCCACTGCGACTGTTGGTCATTGCCCGGATGCGGCACCTCAATCTGCGTATTTTCAAAGCCATATTTTTTGGCCAGCAACGCAAAAATCGGGATGGTTTCTTTGCCATAGGGCGAGCCATGGTAAAGCGTGACGATTTTTTTACCCTTGAGCTGATCCAGCCCACCCGATTTGCTGCCGATGTAATTAATGATTGCCGACGCTTCGCTCCAGGGATTCAAAATCACCGGAAACACGAACGGAAACACGCGGCCATCAGTGGAGTCTGTGCGGCCATGATTGGGCGTAATCACCGGGATCTTGTCCGTGGTGGCGCGCTCAATCACGCCATAAGCAATGCCCACACTAAACGGGTTAAAGGTCGTGGCTTGTTTTTTGGTCCGCTCGTAGCACTCGACACCGCGTTCAACCACATATTCGGTCTCGCACTCGGTCCATGCCAGCTTGACGCCATTGACGCCGCCATCTCGCAGGTTGATCAACTGCAAATAATCTTCCAGCCCGCTGGCCTGACCAGAACCGCCGGCGGCATAAGGCCCAATGCGGTAGCCGGCAATACTGAACTGCTGCTCTGCAGGGGCTGCCTGTAATGCGGCTGCACTCAATGCGGTCAGCAGAGCGACAGAAAGTTGATAGATACTTCGGTTAAACACGCTTCTTCTCCCTATGCGTTTGATGCTGCCCTCAGGCAGCTACGCTGTCTTTAATCTTCTGTTGCGACGCAGACTGTGTCTCGAGCACTTGCTTCTCAAGAGCACGCACCTGCGGAATGATCTGTTCACCAAACGCGGCCAGTTCCCAGTCGTAGTTGAGTACGCCCACCAGCACCAGGTCGATGCCAATCTCGCGCAATTGCACAATGCGCTCGGCAATCTGTTCGCGGGTACCGATGAGCCCGGTTTTAAAGCCGTCATTGGGTTGCACCAAATCCTGCTTGCGCGAATTTGACCACATGCCCAGTTGGTCCTGCGTCGCCAAACCCGCTTGCTTCACGGCTTGAGCAAAGCCTTCCAGCGCTTCTGGGTCGGCCAGGCTGACAATCTCCTCCTGCACGGCTTTCGCCTCGGCCTCGGTCTCCCGCGCAATCACAAAGGCATTCACGGCAAACTTGAGCTTGCGACCATGTTTCGCCGCTTCAGCCGACACCTCGTCAATTTGTGCTTTCAACACTTCAGGTGAACCGCCATTCATGAAATACCAGTCCGACACACGGGCCGCCATCTGCCTGGCCGCGGTCGAATTCCCACCCTGGAAAATGGGTGGATGTGGCCGCTGAATCGGCGTTGGCTGGTAAGCCAATTGATTGATGCGGTAAAAATCGCCTTTAAAGGTCAACGGTTCGCCCGACCACAAGCCCTTGAGCACGCGGATAAACTCTTCAGAGCGGCGATAGCGCTCGTCATGATCCAGCCAGGGCTCGCCCAAAGCGGTAAACTCATCCTTGAACCAGCCACTGACCACATTCACCGCCCAGCGGCCACCGGAAAGGTGGTCGGCGGTAATGCCCAGCTTGGCCAACAGCGCAGGGGGGCCAGACGCCGGGCAATACCGCGGCAATCACCTTGAGCTTCTGCGTCGCCTGCAACAGGGCCGAGGTCAGAATGACAGACTCATGTTGCCCATCCGCCTTGTAGCCGCCCAAAAAGCGGGTAGCGGTCAGCGCATAGTCAAAGCCAACGCGCTCGGCGATTTGCGCAAGCTGAATGTTGTACTCGGTGCTCCAGCCAGTTTGCTGGGCAATTTCGCTCACGACCTGGCCGCCACTCAGGTTGGAAACCCAGTAAGCAAATTGAATCGTTGATTGGCTCATCAGGCGCTCCCGTTTAGGCGTTAACCAAGACTGAAGCGTTTTCTGCCAGCTCACGGTGTTTAAGGAGCGGTAAGGCACGCTCAACAGCCAGCGCTACGCGCGCTTTCACCGCCTCACTCTTGATTTGATAATTTTCAAAATCCGCTTCAACGGCATATACGCCGATCGGCAACGTGACTGCCTGGAAGAAGCTAAACAAGGGACGCAGCTCATGATCAATGATCAAGGCATGACGCTCAGTCCCGCCGGTTGCTGCCAGCAGCACGGGCACATCAATCAATGCTTCGAGATTGACCAGATCAAACAAATGCTTGAACAACCCTCCATAAGAGGCGCGATACACAGGCGTAGCCACCACCAGTAAATCGGCGGTTTCAATCGCCTGGATATCTTGCTGTACGTTGATTGGCAAAGCTTTGGGATCGTAGGAAGCGACCAAGCTGCCCGCAATTTCGCTTAATTCCACCACGTGCAGATCAATCGGGATTTGCTGTCCCAACTTCTGTGTGATCGCCTGCACCAGTGCAGCGGTTCTGGAAGGTAATTTATAGCTGCCGGAAACGGCAGTGACTTTTAATGGACGGCTCATCATGACTCCTGAAATAACAATGACGGAGGTCGTTGCTTACGATGCTTCGCAGACGACCTTGCTTGCCAGTAGTATTAGCAGCATCCATGCCAGGCAATAATGTTTATATTTTTCAATGACTTAATATAAAACCTGCTTTTTAAATGGTGCTAGATTCCAGCGCTAGTTGCTGATCAACTGCTGCAAAAGCAGCAGTTTTGCGCGATCACGCTGCAGTCCGCTCCCGCCCCGCACTCCAGTGGCTGCTGCTTTTACAGCAGCCATTCAGCAGCAAACTGTTTCTATAGAGGCGGAGGCAGAGATGGATTTTTACATTTTCCTTTAAATTCAATGCTTTATTGATTGGCACACTAAATGCAACAGTGACTGCAGACGCATGGTGCCTGCTCGCCATGCCTTTATTGATCTCTTTTTGAATAAGGACTGACTATGACTGCACAAGCAAATAAGATTGCGCATTTGCCTGTAAACCTGCCGCGACAAGCGGCGCATTTGATTAAAAGTGACGCAGAAGCCCTGACCGTCGCCAAACAGGTTGCCAGCGAAATCGCCAAAGAAGCCGCCCTGCGCGACCAGGAACGCCGACTGCCACGTAAAGAGCTAGACCTGTTTTCAAGCAGTGGCTTGTGGGGCATTACCGTGCCGAAAGAATACGGCGGTGCCTTCGTCTCCAACAAAACCCTGGCAGAAGTGATTGCCACCGTGGCCGAGGCAGACCCCAGTGTCGGCCAGATTCCACAGAATCATTTATATATGGTGGAAGGCTTGCGCCTGGATGGCTCAGACTTTCAGAAAAAATACTTTTTTGAGCTGGTGTTGCAAGGGGTGCGGTTTGGTAATGCGTTCTCTGAGATTGGCACCAAGAGCGTGAATGACGTGAAAACCAAGCTCACGCCCACCAATAGCGGCTACTTTTTAAACGGCAAAAAATTCTATTCGTCTGGTGCCTTGCTGGCGGACTGGGTGCCGGTAGTGGCCAAGGATGAGCACGACAATACCGTGGTGGCATTTGTACCCGCTGGCGCAGAAGGCCTGACCATTATTGATGACTGGTCCAGCTTTGGCCAACGCACCACCGCCAGCGGGACGACCATCCTGGAAAATATTTTTGTGCCTAGCGAATACGTGTTGCCGCATCATCTGGCTTTTGACCGCCCGACCACCATGGGGCCAATTGCGCAGATTATCCAGGCGGCAGTCGATACCGGCATCGCCCGCGCGGCGTTTAAAGATACCCTGCACTTTGTACGCAACTACACACGGCCATGGATAGATACCGATCTGGAACACGGCTATGAAGACCCGCATACCATCAAAGACATCGGTGACTTGCAGATTCGCCTGCACGCCACCGAGGCCTTACTGGCACGCGCAGGTGAATACATAGACGAAGCGCAGCGTAACCCAAATGAAGACACCGTGGCCGAAGCCTCGATTGCGGTGGCAGAAGCCAAAGTGCTGAGTACCGAAACTGCATTGCTGGCGGGTAGCAAGTTGTTTGAACTGGCTGGGACCCGTTCTACCCTGAGCGAATACAACCTGGACCGCCACTGGCGCAATGCACGCACGCATACGCTGCACGATCCGGTGCGCTGGAAATACCATGCCGTCGGCAACTACAGCCTGAACAAGGTCAAACCGCCGCGCCATCCTTGGATTTAAATGGCAAGGCCATGAAGGCGCCATAAGCGATGGCGCTTTCTGCAAGTCATGCCGCATTGATTGAAACAACAGCCCGACATGATGTCGGGCTGTTTGCATTGGCTCGGGCCGTTAACCGCGCTGAAGGCAACAGGTTTACCAGCGGTAAGTCGCCGTTAGCATGGCACGCCGTGGTTCCCCATAGTAGCAACTGCCAGAGGCGCAATTGGCGACATATTCTTTGTTAGTCAGGTTGCGCGCATTCAATGCCAGCGTCCAGTGCGGCAGGTCATACGCGACCAAGGCATCCCATAAGGTAAATGATGGAATCCGCTCGGATGCGGAATCAAAATTGCCATGGGTTGAGCCGTTATAGCGCGCACCCAAGCCCACCTTGAATCCATTGTTAAAGCGGTAATCACTCCACACGGCGAGCGTGTTTTCCGGCGTGGCCAGCAAAGGCGTACCAATCAACGCAGGATTGCTGCTGGCAGTGACTTCAACCTTGGGCGTATACGTATAGGCCGTAATCAGATTCATATTTTCTATTGGCTGCGCTTGTATTTCGACCTCCAGGCCACGCACCTGAATCTGCCCGGTCTGGCTCGGACTGCCGCTGTTGGGGTCATAACTGATAAAGTTGTTACGCTCCAGATTAAACCAGGCAGCGCTGTAACGGTTCTTGCTACCTGGCGGCTGATAGCGTACGCCAAACTCATACTGCTTGCCGGTTTCGGGTTTAAAGCCTTTGCCTGTTTGCGTGTTGACCGTGACCGTCGGTATAAAAGACTCTGAGTAGCTGAAATAAGGGGCAATGCCATTGTCTGCCAAATAGAGCAAGCCTGCACGGCTGGTAAACTTGTGGTCATTAAAGCGATCATTGGTGCCTGCCACACGCTCCGCGTTCTGGGTGGTGGCATCGTCGTAGCGGCCACCGAGGGTCGCAATCCAATGCGAACCCCATTTGATCTGGTCTTGCAGATAAAAACCTGTTTGCGCCAGTTTGATGCTGCTATCCTGCACAGGGTCACCCCTCACTATGGTTTGTGCCGTATCCGGGGCCAACAAATCCAGATCTGGCGCACTGCCAGAATAGAATTGATTGCGGTCCCTGACCTTTTGGTAATCCAGACCCGCCAGCAAGGTATGTTGCCAATCCCCCGCCTGAATCCGCCATTGCAGCTGATTATCGATGGTGAACGCTTTGATGTGATCCGGGCTACCGTTCATATCGCGGGTGATATAGCGGAAGTTGCTAGGATCCTCAGGATTAGCCAGGTTGACCTTCGTGTACCTCTTGCCGAACACCTGCCAGTAAGCCAAGTCTACCTCGCTGTAGCGTGCATTCTGCCTGAAGGTCCACTGGTCGTTGAAGCTATGCTCAAACAGATAGCCGACATACCATTGCTTTTGCTCAAAGCGGTTAAATTTTCTATCGCCGACAAAGGTCTTGTAAGGCAACTTTTGTCCCGATGGCGTGCGCAGCAAGGTGCCTTGCTCAGGCAAGGCACCAGCCACGATCCCGGCATCCGAGTTCATATACTGCGACATGACCGTCAAACTGGTTTTGTCGGAGGGCAGGAAAGTGATTGACGGCGCAATAAACACCCGGTCATCCTTCATGCCTTGACGCGGCAAATCGGCATCGCGTACCAGGCCGGTAATGCGGTACAACACGGTGCCGTCTTCATTGAGCGGCCCCGAAAAATCACCGGCGAGCTGCTCACGCGAGTAATTCCCCAATTGCATCTGGATTTCTTTAAGCGGGGTTGCGGTTGGACGTTTGCTAACCACATTGATCAAGCCGCCTGCAGTACTTTGTCCATACAGCACCGAGGCTGGCCCGCGCAGGATTTCGAGACGCTCAATGCCATAATTTTCGATTCTGCCGGTCGCAAACGTGCCGGCATTGCGCCATGGCAAGCCATCTTGATAAAAACCGGGTGAATACGCATCAATGCCACGCAAGGCAATCCAGTCATAGCGGGAATCCGGGCCGTAAGGCGCCACATTCACCCCCGGCGTATAGGCCATGCCTTCGCGCAAGCTTTGTGCACCAATGGCCTGAATAAAATCTTTCGTCACCACCGAGACCGACTGCGGCGTTTCCATCAGCGACGTATCGGTTTTGGTCCCCGTGGCTGATTGCTCGGCAATATAGCCTTTAATTGGGCTCCAGGCCATTTCCTTGTTGGCCGCGGCTGTCACTTGTACCTCGGGCAAGGTACTCGCCTTGGCTGAGTGCGGGAGAATGGCATAGCGGTGATCCCCGCGATGCTCAACTTCCAGACCCGAGCCTTTGAGCAAGGTGTCCAGCGCCTGCTGCACAGTAAACTTGCCATGCAACCCTGCGCTAGCTTTACCATCTGCCAGCGCAGCATTGGCTGACAGCAGAATGCCGGCTTCAGCGGCAAATCGGCTTAATACCTGACTCAATGGTCCGGCAGGAATCTGGTATTCCTGTGCCACCGCCTCTTTTTCAGCAGCATGCAATACCGGTATGGGCGTGATGCTGCTGATCATCAGTGTCAGTAACGCCGCCCGGACATGCCGCGCAAGCGGCAAAGTGTGATGCGATTTCATTCAAGCTCCCTGTTAGGTTAAAAATAACGTGTTGTTATCTCTAAACCGAAACAGCCCGTTAAAAAGGGAACCTCCAGCGCAAAAAATACGAAAATTTCGCGCGCGCCTGATACCAAAGCCAATGACAGGCGCTCAAGAAGCAGGGAGCAATTGAATATTGCCTTGCGCGTCGGTGTGCTGGCGAATGCCCAAACTATGGGTAATTTCCTGCAGCACCAGCGGCACGTTGGCAAACGGGTATGCGCCCATCAAGCGTAAATGGGCAATGTCGGGGGCTACCGATAGCCTGGTTGAATGATAGCGTGCCAGCTCGGCAATAAAGTCTTTGAGCGATTGATTATCCGCAATCAGGATGCCACGGGTCCAGGCTTCACGGGCAGGAAGCGCGGCCTGTATTGCACCGACGCCATACCGGTCAAAGTAGGCCTGCTGACCGGCATTCAACGTGATGGCAGTGCCTTGTGATGGCGTAATCGCCACCCGCCCCTCATACACGGCGAGCAAGGTACGAGTGGCCTCCTGGCAGACGGTAAAACGCGTCCCCAGGGCCGTCAAGCGCCCATGCTGCGTATCTACGACCAAGGGCCGCGCTTGCGGGTCATGGCCAGATTGCAGCAGTATCTCGCCGTATTCCAGCGTGATGCGCCGCAACATCCAGCCATAGGTGACGCGCACCTGGGTGTCGGTATTGAGCCAAAGTTTGCCTTGGTCCGCCAATAGCACGCGATGCGTTCTGCCTGCTGGCGTATGGTAGGTGATGGCGCTGGCAGTGAGCGTTGTCAGCCAATCTTGCCAGGGGCTGTAGCGATGCAACAGGCTCACGCCCAAGTAAGTGACGCCCGCCAGGCCGAGCATTTTTAACGCCTGCCTGCGCCCACTGAAATGCAACAAGGCCTGATGCGAGGCCGACTTGCTTGCCACAGCATTGAGATTGGAGAAGGCGGCATTAATCGCCTCCACCTCTGTCCAAGCCCGTTGGTGGGCTGGGTGCGCAGTTAGCCACGCTTGCCAGGCCTGCCGCTCAGACGCCTCGGGGGCGTCATCACTGAGTACGGCAAACCATTCTGCCGCTTGCTGCAGCGCCAACTGTTCTACCGGCGACATCGCCACCTTAACGGCTGATGACTTCATGAGGCCTGTCTTTCATCTTGCCATTGCCGGCGCAACATCAAGCAATGCATCATGGCAGTTGCCATATATTTTTTGACCATGCGCTCAGAGACTGCCAGCCTGTCTGCAATTTCCTGGTATTGGAAGCCGTGGATCTGCGCCAGCAAAAATGCGGCTTTGGCCTTGGGGTTTAACCGGCTCAGCATCGCATCCACTTCCAGCAGGGCTTCGGTAATCATGGCCTGCTGTTCCTGGGAGATGCAGGCAGGCTCCTCCTGACTCAGCGCATTGAGGTAACTTTGCTCCAGGGCCTGACGTCGCCATTGGTCTATCATCAAGCCTTTGGCGATCTGCAACAGATAGATACGCGGCGTATAGACATGCTGTAACGCCTCCTGTTTTAGCAACAGTTTGACAAAGGTATCCTGGGCCAGGTCTGCGGCGTGGTGTGTACAACCGACTTTTTTATTCAGCCAGCAACACAACCAGTGATGATGCGCCTGATACCAATGCGTGACCGGTAAATGCGAAGAGTCTGCCATGACTGCTTAATACATAAATGATAATAATTCTCATTTTAATATTAAGCCAGACAATCGACAAGCTTAAAACGCGTCTGCATCGCCCACAAACAATGCGGCCACCTCATCTCCGGCCAGGCCATTAAAAAGCCCAACGCAAGGTTGGGCGCAAGGCTAGCCGGTATCCGTACTTAACCGCTATACACCATGGCCGCATCCAGCAATCGGCTTTGCTGGCGCGGAATGCATTGCAAGCCCGGCAACGCGTAGTTGAGGTCGCGCGCACGATAGGCTTTCATATCGGCAATGCTGATAATTTTAAGCCCGTGTACGCTGGCAAATTTGAATAAATCGGGGCGTCTGGCCATGCTGCCGTCGTCATTGACGATTTCGCATAACACGCCGACTGGCTGCAGGCCAGCCATGGCGGCAAGGTCATGCGCGGCTTCGGTATGGCCAGGCCGCGCGAGCACGCCGCCACGGCGGGCGCGTAGCGGGAAGATATGGCCGGGACGGTGAAAATCATCTGCCTGGCTGCTGGTATCGGCCAGCTTGCGCAGGGTCAGGGCACGATCCGCGGCCGATATGCCACTGGTGGTGCCGTATTTGTAATCCACGCTCACAGTAAATGCGGTGCGGAACGGGTCGGCATTGTGTGTCACCATTTGTGGCAAGTCCAGGGCTTGCAGACGTGGCGCAGGCATACCGACGCAGACCAGGCCGCTACTGTGTTTGACCAAAAAGGCCATTTTTTCGGTGGTGATTTTTTCGGCGGCGATAATCAGATCGCCTTCGTTTTCGCGGTCGGTATCATCGACCACGATAACAAACTCGCCGTTAGCGATGGCTTGAATGGCGCTTGCAACGGTATCAAATGGTTGGGTTGTTTCTAACATACAGATTCCTTTTACTTACGCTGTCAGGCTGAGATTCAGCACCCTGGCCGCATTCTGATAAAACACTTTTTCGAGCACGGCATCCTTGAAGCCCAATGCCGCAAAATCAGCGATAGTTTGTTTCATGGGGCGGAACGGATAAGAGGTGCCAAACAGTAACTGGTCGCCCAGAAACTGGTTGGCGGCCTGCACATACAGCTCGGCGCCGGGCTGGAAAATGTACATATCCGGCACCAGGTACAGATTTGGGTAGCGGAAGGCGGCACCGACAATCTCGTTCACAAACGGGTAATAGCCGTGAAAACAAATAATGTTCAATTGGGGATATTTGCGCGCCAGCCGTGCCACCGCATTGGGATGCGCATAATCGAGATCCGGCGTGGTCGGGCCCGACATCACGCACACCGGCACGCCATACTGCTGGCACGCATCATACACTGGGTCAAACAGTGGATCATCCACCTGCCGCGCAGGCTTGCCAAAGCCCGGCTCGATATTGATGGCCTTAAAGCCATAATGGTGAATGGCTTTTTCAATCGCTGCCAAGGTGCTGTCTACGCCGCGGCTTGCAATATCCACCGAGCCCAGGCCCACCAGCTTTTGGCTGTGTTTGACCAGGTCTGCAATCTGCTGGTCATCAATGGTCAGGTCTGGCGTTTCACGGCCGACCACCACTGCAATATCAATGCCAGCGTCGTCTATTTCCTGCAAATAGCCCTCAACGGTGTACGAGCGGCGGAAATGCTCTGGTTCCAGTGAACCCACGCGCTGATTCAGCCATTTAGCCGTCTCATAGCCAGGCGTGTTGGGCGTGGCACCAAAAAAGTCATGCAAAAACGCAGGACGGTTACGTAAATCAATAATTTTTTGTTTCATATCTATTCTTTAGTGATGGAAACACTTAAGCAATGCGCGAGCGGGATGAAGACCAAGGCGCACGGCACGCAAAAATCGGAATGTACAAGGCGTGCATGAGGATTTTGAGTACCGCGCAACGCTGTTATTCGCCCGCGTAGCTATGGATCATGTGTTTTCTATGAGTAAAAGCTAGGGGTGGGATACTGCCCATTCAGCGCCCAATCGCCTAACTCCTTGAATTTGTAATCCACTGGGTCATGCAGGGTATAAACGCGTAAATTACGCCAGAAACGGTCCATGCGCAGCTTGGCGGTGGTCGCACGGGCGCCAGCCACTTCAAAAATACGCGTGGTCACATCCAGCCCGGCGCGGGTCGCCTGCACTTTGGCTGAAAATACGGCCAGCGCCACTTCTCCGCGTTGTGCATCTTCCAGTCCCAACCCTTGCTGCCAGGCCGCATCAAGCAAGGTTGCAGCATGGTCAGCCAACACCGATGACGCGTGTAATCCAGCCCAAAATTCGCCGTAATGCAACAAGGTATAAGGATCTTCAAACACATTGTTTGCCAACGAGCCAGCCCAAACCCGGCTACTGCCAAGGGTGTAGTTTGCACCTTCGGCCAGGGCACCTTCGGCAATGCCGAGATAGATATTGGTAAAGATCAGTTGGGCCACCAACGAACGCAAACTGGCAAACGGCGAACTGAGCGGGCCCGGCTGCATAAGCAACTCATGGTCTTCCACCTTGAGCTGGTTAAATTCTGCACTGCCACTGTCGGTCTGGCGCTGGCCGATGTTGTCCCAGTCGCCCTTGAGCGTGATGCCTGCCCGACTGGTTGGCACTGCAGCCACCAGAAATTTGCCGCTGCCCTCTTCAATCGCGGAGACGATTAAGAAATCAGAATCCATGGAGCCGGAGCAAAAACTTTTTTGCCCGTGAAACACATAGCCGTCGTCTATCTTATGTGCCACCGTGCGCTGGTCCAGCGGATTGAGGGCATTGCCCCACCACAGGTGCTGTTGCGCAGTGAGCTTGAAATAATGCTGCCATTGCGTCTCGCTGCCATACAAACGGATGGACGCCAGCATCAAAAACTGGAATGCAAACACCTGTGCAATTGAGCTGTCGACGCGGGCAATCTGGCGGATGATGCGGAAAGTCTGCGTCCAGCTAGCGCCCAAGCCACCGGCCTGTTGCGGAATCCACAAGCTGAGTAAGCCACTATCACGCACCGCCTGACGCTGCAGGTAGGGCGTCCCTCCTGCGACATCACGCTCAACTGCAGTGAGTGCCAGATAATCGCAAAGCTGTTCTGCGCGCTGTTCTGGGGTACCGTGAAACACAATGCCGTGCTCCGCCTCAACGGCGGGCTGGCGTAAATTCAGAGCCAAAGTCATCTTCCCCCCTACGCAGCATGCTTAACAGATTGGGCTGCGCCAAACGGGCCGGTGAGATTGGTCGTGATACTGACTTCATGCGGGGCCTGTTGCTGGAGCGGCAAAAGCGGGAACAATAATTCAGCGACACGGTAAGCCTCCTCCAGATGCGGGTAGCCTGAGAAAATAAAGTAATCAATGCCGAGTGCCTGATACTCTTTAATGCGGTCAGCCACCTCTTGCGGATTGCCCACCAGCGCAGTGCCGGCACCGCCGCGCACCAAGCCCACACCGGCCCACAGATTCGGGGAGACTTCGAGCCGGTCGCGGCGGCCGTGGTGTAAGGCCGTCATGCGTTTTTGTGCCACAGAATCAAAATTGGCCACTGCGGCCTGTGCTGCTGCGATCGTGTCATCGGTGACCTGCGAAATGAGCGTGTCGGCGGCTTGCCAGGCTTGCTCGCTGGTTTCACGCACAATCACGTGCAAGCGGATACCAAACTGGATGTGGCGGCCTTTGGCTGCCGCCGCCGCACGGATCACCTTGATTTTTTCGGCCACGGCGGCAGGCGGTTCACCCCAGGTTAAATGCACATCAATATGCTCACTGCTGAGTTTGATGGCGGCCTCTGAAGCGCCGCCGATAAACAGTGGCGGGTAAGGTTTTTGCAGGCTACCGGTCGGTAAGCTGGCCCCTTTCACGCGTAAATAATCGCCTTCAAAATCCACGCGCTGCTCGCTCAGTACCGAGCGCCAGATAGACAAGAACTCCTCAGCCTCCGCATAGCGTGCATCATGGTCGAGAAAGCTACCTTCGGCTTGCTGTTCAGCCGGGTCGCCGCCAGCGACAACGTTAATCAACAGCCGCCCGCCTGAAATCCGATCGAGTGTGGAGGTCATGCGTGCCGACACCACCGGTGAAATAAACCCAGGGCGCGTGGCGACTAAAAACTTGAGCTGGCTGGTTTCATTGATCAGTGCCGAAGAAATCACCCAGGCATCTTCGCAAGAGCGGCCAGACGGCACCAGCACACCGCCATAGCCCAGCCGATCTGCCGCTTGAGCAATCTGCTTCAGATAAGAAAACGTGGCCGGTCTGGCGCCCTGGCTGCTGCCAAGATACCGTTGATCGCCATGCGTGGGTAAAAACCAGAATATTTGCATCGACACCCCTTTACAACCCATTCAAAAGAAATAACAGCTTGAAAATTGCAAAGTCCATGCCACAAATAAAATACTTCTAATTCAATCACTTAAAAAAATATTTTTTTTGATTGCTGCAAACTCAGCAGCTTGTTCTACAACGCTGCTGAGTTTGCAGCATCTCTGCGTCGATTTCAGCAGGCGGATTTAGAACAGTGACATTTGCATGCCTCACGCAGCAATGAGCAACCGCAAGCCCTCCTTTTCTTAAGCCCATGATTTGATGGGATTTATTGTTTTAATCCGACATCTCATGCCTGCGGTAGCACGACCTCGGCCTGATTGGCATGCATTCTGCTAATTCATTAGGCAATCAAATCATTATTTCTATTGAGAGATTTATTTATAACTTTAAAGAATATGAATAGCGCCATTACTTATTGGCACGAAATTGCAGCCTGAATTACTGTATCCAGGCTTAATCTTATGGAAAGACAGTGAGATCCTCACGATGGCAAATCTATTAGCAAACGATTTTTACGCGACTGAACACGATACACAGTTGGAGCAGCAGCGCCTCTTAACCATGCCTAACTCGCGGGCCATGTCGACTTCAATTCGGGCAACCGCTCAGGTGTTTGAAGATCCAAAGTCCATTGCCTTGCTCAACCGCATCCAACAAATTGCCCCTAGCGACGCTAATGTCCTGATCATCGGCGAGACGGGCACGGGCAAAGAGCTGATTGCCCGTCATGTGCATGCCTTGAGCTACCGAAAATCCAAACCATTTGTCGCAGTGAATTGCGGTGCTTTCTCGGAAACCCTGGTCGAAAGTGAATTGTTCGGCCATGAAAAAGGCGCCTTTACCGGTGCCGTCACTGCCAAAGCAGGCTGGTTTGAAGAGGCTAATGGCGGCACGCTGTTCCTAGACGAGATTGGCGATTTACCGCTGAGTATCCAGGTGAAACTGTTACGTGTTCTACAAGAGCGGGAGGTCGTGCGGCTGGGCGCACGCAAACCAACGCCGATTGATGTGCGGCTGATTGCAGCGACCAATGTGCGCCTGGAAGAAGCGGTGCTGGCGGGTAACTTCAGGGAGGATTTATTTTACCGCCTGCGCGTCGCGCATCTGGAATTGCCAACGTTACGTAACCGGCCCGGCGATATTTTGCCACTGGCGGATTATTTTGTTGGCGAATATACACGGCGGCTGGGCTATGCGAGTATCCGTCTCGATGAGTCTGCCAAACAAAAACTATTGCAACACAGTTGGCCAGGCAATATCCGGGAACTCGAAAATGTGATTCATCACTCATTGCTGATTTGCCGCAACAATGTGGTGCGCAGTGAGGATTTACATTTGTCCTCGATCTCGCTACATCGTCCCAAAGCCGCTCTGCAGGCGTTGCCACACGAAGCAGAGAGCGATTCGCTGGAAGCTTCAATGCTGCAGTTGTTTGAATCTGGCAAAGCCCAGCTCTATGACTATGTAGAAGACACGCTGGTGCGCGCAGCTTATCAGCATTGCCACCACAACCAGGTACAAACCGCCAAGCTGCTGGGCTTGAGCCGCAATGTGTTGCGCGCCAAACTGATTAAAATGGGAGCGATCAATGCGCTTAAATAAGCTTGCCTCTGTGCAAACAGCGGCCATCGAAAGCGGCAGCCTGCGCTGGAAAGCCAGTGCTCACTTACCGACAGAATATGGGCAGTACCGTTTACACGCGTTTGTTGATATGCACAGCGGGCAGGAGCAGATCGCACTGGTGCTCGGCGAGGTCAGCGGTCAAGCCAGAGTGCTGACCCGCGTGCACTCTGAATGCCTGACCGGGGATGTGTTTGGCTCACAGCGCTGCGATTGCGGCGAACAGTTCAAACGCTCGCAGCAACTGATTCAGGCGCGTGGCAATGGCATTATTCTGTATCTGCGCGGACATGAAGGGCGCGGCATCGGCATCAGCAACAAGGTGCAGGCCTATGATTTGCAAGACACCGGCTTGGATACGGTGGCGGCAAACCTCGCCCTGGGCCTGCCTGTAGACCACCGAGCATATGATGATGCAGCAAGTATGTTGCAGCATTTTGAGGTGAAGTCAATTGAGTTACTGAGTAACAACCCGGATAAGTCGCACGCCCTCACCCGGCTGGGCATCATGGTGGAGGCCGTGACGCCGTTAGAGATCGCAAGTAATCCAGCCAATGCCGACTATCTGGCGACCAAAAAGCACAGACTGGGGCATCACCTGAGTTTGGTGCCTTAGGCTAGACGCTCAAGCGTTGCAACAGCTGCTTGAGTGTGGCCTCGATGGGCTGGCGCACGGCGGGTTGTTCTAGCAAAGACGGCAGCGGTGCACGCTGCAGGCGTGCCTGCAAATCCTTAAGCTGTTGCTGCAACTGCTGCAGTTTTTGGGGATCGCGTTGCGGCGGGATTTCAAACTCATTTTGGCTGCCATAGCCTTCAAACAGCAAGGTTTCTATCCCCACCACCAAAGCCAGAATACGGTCACCGCCAAACGCTTCATCGAAAGCCAGGTCTATCGCGGCCATGCCCTGCAAACGGCGGATCGCCTCAAACTTCCAGTTGGCCTTGCCATCAAATACCCATTCCGTCATTTCGCGCGGCCCAACCTGCGTGCTTTTCGCCAATTCCTCTGGATGTTCGGTATAGAGCTGCAACATCAATGCCCGCAAGTCATCGGTATGCTCACTCATGGCTTGCTTGGGGCTGATCTCTGCGCGCTGCGCCGAAGAGGGCGCCGCTTTTTTTACAGTGCGCGCTTCCGCCTGTGGCAGAGACAGCATTGCCCACAGGCTGATCACCCAAACACCCCCCTTGAAGCAAGCAAACGCCCTGAAGACTGCAGAATTTACCAACATGCACGCCCTTTCACCGTCAATCAAAGCGCACAGTGTAATCAGCTGCAGTTGCGTGGGTCTTGGGAGATTTTCCTTTTTACAATCACTGCCAGGCAAGGGGTGGGAATATGCTCGTCAGAACAGGCCCGAGGTTGAGTGCGCAACTGGCGAAAGCAGCGGCGAAGGCAATTGTTCAAAGGCCTGCACAGTTAAAGGTTTGCTAAAAAAATACCCCTGGTATTTCATACAGCCCTTGCTATGCAGGTATTCGAGCTGCTCTATCGTTTCCACCCCCTCAGCAATCAGGGTCATTTTGAGATGCTTACCCAGATTCACCAGCGTATCGACAATCGCCTGGTCACTTTCATTATTCAGCAAGTCGCGCACAAAGGATTGATCAATTTTTAATTGCTCAAATGGCAGGTGCTTCAAGTAGTTTAATGAAGAGTATCCGGTGCCAAAATCATCCAGCGACCAACTCATGCCAAATGCCTGCAATGCGCGCATTTTCTGGATAGTATCGTCTACTTCGTTTGCCAGCATGCTCTCTGTGAGCTCCAGTTTAATCTGGCCGGGATTGGCGCCGCTGCGCGTTACAATCTCCTGCACCTCTTGCACAAAATCGGGCTGGCGCAGCTGCGAAGTGCTCACATTCACTGCAATACTCAAGTGGGACAAATGCGGATGATCAGACCATTTCACCAACTGCGCACAGGCTTCTTTTAATACCCAATTACCAATCGGCAAAATCAGGCCGGTTTCTTCCGCGGCAGTGATGAAAACACCAGGCGGGATCAAGCCCCGTTCAGGATGCTGCCAGCGTAGCAACGCTTCAGCGCCAAAAATATGACCCTGGGCATCGACCTGCGGCTGGTAATGCAAACAAAAATGCCCTTTGGCGAGCGCTTCGCGCATATCCGCGTAAAGCCCGCTTCGCAAGGTGATATCAGACTGCATCACAATCAAGGCAATCCCCAAAACACCTAAGGCGGCCAGATTATTCATCCATGCCCCAACCGCCCGAATTTCAGGATTTGCAATCAAAGATGCCTGGGTAATGCCAATGTCAGACGAACCAAAAATCAAACATCCCAACAGCATGAGCAACGGAAAAATCACGCGCAGATAAATGCCCTCTTTACGGAACACCAGCGATGATCCTGCGGCTATCGGCAGATAATACATATGCACCGAGCGGACCACCCCGGGCAACGGCACATCAAACACAGAAATCGCAGAAATAATCAGCGCCAAGCCATGCGCCATAAAAATGGCCGCCAAGCGATCCCGGCCCGCATTGATCATGGTCACCACAAGCATGCTCAATATCACCAGGGAAAAGTTAAAGGCCATTAACAGCCATTTGGCCTGCCATAAATAGTAAACACTCCAAGCACCGCCCAGAATGATGGAGGCACAGGCAGCAATCGCCAGTAACAGTTTCACCCGCAGTTGATGCGGGTCTTGGGCAAACTGAAAAAGCTCGCCTTTAAAAAGTTTGGCAACCAGTCTCAGTTGTAGAGGAGTGTTTTTAAAGTGTGGCATTAGGCGCGCCTGTCATCCAATTGACCATTGCCAATCCACCACAAACGACTGCGACAGCGCAGTGCAAGCAAGTCATTTCTCTTTAGTAAGTGGTCGATCATAAAGGCCTCAGCGGCGGATACCCTCAATGGGCGAAACAGCACGCAGGCTTTGCCGAGACGGCATAAGCCCAGCCCACACAACACACTACTTGAAAGAACTTGATACATTAACCCTTGCGGTAAATGGTAGCCCCGCTGTCATCAGCAACTGCTTTTAGACCGGAAGCTTTGCGTCCCTGCTTTTCAGCAGGTTTGCCTTTTATAATGGTACTTAACAATAGGTGACAAGTTCATCAAACTTTGTAACGGTTGTCAATCCTCTCGACATTCAATACTGTATGTTTGTCATTAAAAAGCCGCACACACATTTTTCTCAGCAACAATCATGCCTTTTATCTCTGGCAAAAGGCTCGATTGGCAATCTACCGATGGATAGATTTCACTGTCACTCATGTGCCGAAGCGGGCAGTTTTCGAATGTCTGCAACGGCCTTCGCACTCGTCGGTTTAAGATTATGATTCCAGGCGGACTGCATAAAACTGACTAACTGCGCCACCTCAGTATCATTCAAGGTATGTCTGAACTTTGGCATATTGAAGGGTGCCGCCACCCCTTGCGGTTTGAGTTGAGGCGAGCCATTCAAAATGACATTAATGAGTGAGGAGGGGTCTGGATCCATCACAGCCGGGTTGCCCGCAAGCGGTGATAAATAAGGGGCAACCCCTTTACCCTCTTGTCCATGACACGCTGCACAATATTGCTGATAAAGCCGGGCGCCAGGATAGGTTGTCAATGATTTGAACTGCGCCAATGTCGCACCAGAATTGTATTTATACGTCGTTTGACCTTTATCGTTTGTCCCTTTGATTGTTTTCAAGTAGCTAGCGATGCCCGTTAAATCCTGGATAGTCATGCCTTCAGTACTGTTATTAATGACCGTAGTCATGGTGCCAAAAGCGGAGCTATGCTGATTGGCGCCTGATTTCAGATAGACAAGAATATCCGCCTCAGACCATCTGCCTAACCCGGTATTATGGTCCCCCCGCAAGTTGGTAGCAGACCATCCTTCCAGGGTTTCTCCGCTTAAAAATTGATCCGAGGCATGCGTCAGCCCTTTTTCCTGATAGGCAAATCCGCGTGGCGTGTGGCAAGCACCACAATGCCCAAGCCCCTGAACCAAATAAGCGCCACGATTCCAGCTGGCATCTTTTGAGGCATCCGCTTGGTAACCATGCTTATCTAAAAACAGGCTATTCCATATGGCCAAAGGGAACCTGTAATTCAATGGCCAAGGAATCTCATTCGCCCGGTTTGCTTGGCGCACCGGTTTCACGCCGTGCATGAAATACACATAGAGGGCGTGAATGTCGGCATCACTGACTTTGGCATAAGAAGGATATGGCATGGCCGGATAAAGATGATGACCATCTTTTGCCACCCCTCGCCGTAGTGCTTTGGCAAAGTCGGACTCGGTATATTTGCCGATACCTGTCTCAGCATCAGGCGTAATGTTCGTCGTATAAATCGCACCCACTGGCGTCAGCATGGGCAGCCCGCCAGCAAAGGCTTTGCCATGGGGCGCGGTGTGACAAGAGATGCAATCGCCTACCCGCGCAAGATACTCCCCTTTTTTGATCTCTACCGGATTGACGGCAAACACATTCAACGAGAATGTAAAGGTGACGACTGCGAAACCTATTTTCATCAAACCTGAGGCCATGTTCATGGTGACTCCTTATGCTTTTAGTTGATGTACGATAGGTAGCTTGCGAATACGTTTGCCAGTCGCTGAGAACACGGCATTTGCCAAAGCAGCGCCAATCGCCGCAGTACCAGGCTCACCAATCCCCCCCGGCGCCTCAGCGCTTTTAATCAGGTGGACGTCAATGGCCGGTGCTTCATTAATACGCAGCATACGGTAATCATTAAAGTTAGTTTGCTGTACACGCCCATGCTCAATGGTGATTTCGTTATATAGCACGGCCGTCAGGCCAAAAATAACGCCCCCTTGAATTTGCGCAATCACGGTATCTGGATTCACGGTCATGCCACAATCGACAGCAGACACGACACGGTCGACTTTAACCTCTCCCTGATCATTCACGGTGACATCAACCACCATGGCCAAGAAACTGCCGAAAGCATGCATCACAGAGACGCCACGACCTTGGCCTTTTGCTAATGGCTTGCCCCAATCGCTCTTGCTCACCGCAAGTTGCAAGGCATTTTTCAATCTAGGCGTTTTATTGAGTAGATCTAAACGGTATTTCACCGGATCCACTTTCGCCAAATGCGCCAGTTCATCGATAAAACTCTCGACGACAAAAGTACCGCGTGTCGGCCCAACTCCCCGCCAAAACGCGGTGGGTACATCCCGCGGCTCTACCCGTACATAATCCACATACAGATTAGGCAAATCATATGGAGGCTCTGCCGACACTTCCACTGCATCCGGGTCTACCCCGTTTTTGACTAACGGGGGCGCAAAGCGGGCCATGATGGAGGAGCCAACAATACGGTGTGACCAAGCGACCGGCTTGCCGTTAGCATCCAATCCTGCTGAGATACGATCAAAGTAATAGGGGCGGAACATGTCATGTTGAATATCCTCTTCCCGCGTCCAAATGACCTTGACCGGCCCCTTTACCTGCTTGGCAATTTTGACCGCCTGCACGACCCCATCAAACTCTAGCCGTCTGCCAAAACCACCGCCAATGAGGAAATTATGCAACCTGACTTTTTCAACCGGAATGTTGAGCGTTTTGGCGGCCATGCCTTGGGCAAACGTCGGAATTTGCGTCCCTACCCAAAGATCACAGCCAGAAGCGCTCACTTCCACAGTGCAATTCATGGGCTCCATCGTCGCATGTGCTAAAAAGGGTTGCTCATACTCCACACTCAGCGTTTTATCCGCTTTTTTGTAGGCACTGGTGGCATTGCCTTGCTTTTTAGCCACAGCCCCCGGTTTCTTGGACGCCTCACGCAGATCATTCACCAAATCACTGGTTTTTACCGCAGTGCTTTTACCTTCATTCCATTGAATATCCAGTGCGCCCAAGCCGCGTTTGGCGGCCCAAGTATTCGTGGCTATCACGGCAACCGCATTATCCACTTTGACCACTTGCAGCACACCGGGCATTTTCACGGCGCGGCTATCATCTACACTGGCCAGCGTCCCGCCGAACACAGGACTGGTAGCGATCACTGCAAACTTCACATTGTCAGGGCGTGCATCAATACCAAACTTCGCCAGGCCATTTACTTTATCAGGCGTATCTAATCGCTTGGCAGCGGTGCCAATGAGTTTGAAGTCTTTAGGGTCTTTGAGAGCGACTTGCTTGGGCACAGGCAAGGTGCTGGCCACTTTGACTAATTCCCCATAACGCAGTGTTCGTCCGGAGGCATCGTGGTAAACCACGCCAGATTTTGCATAACAGGCAGATTCGGCCACTTTCCATTGCTGTGCAGCCGCAGCAATCAGCAATGACCGACACACAGCACCGGCCTGGCGCATGGGCTCCCACAAGGCACGGATGGAAGTTGAACCGCCCGTCACCTGAGCCCCGAGCAGCGCATCGGCATACAGCTTTTCATTCGGTGGGGCATGTTCCAGTTTCACAGTTTGGAGATCAACCTCCAACTCTTCTGCTAACAACATGGGAATAGACGTATAAACCCCCTGCCCCATTTCCACCTTGGGCATGATCATGGTGACCTCGCCCTTAGTATCAATCTTGATGAATCCATTCGGGGCGAGCACATCCTTACCGGTTTCCAGCTCGCTATAAGGTTGGGTTTGCTTGCTTTGACTCAATGCAGGCAAACTGATACTCAGCAACATCCCGCCTGCAGTCGTCGCACTCACCGTCGCGGCAATTTTAAGAAAATCACGTCGCGGAGGATTAGAAACCGTATATTTGTCGGCCAAGCCCTGGATAAGCCCTTGTGACATAACTAGACCCCTTCCTTAGCAGCCACCTTGATAGCTGCGCGTATACGTGGATAAGTGCCGCAGCGGCAAATATTACCAGCCATGGCGGCATCAATTTGCGCGTCATTCGGGTGAGGGTGCTGGTCAAGCAGCGCACAGGCAGACATGATCTGGCCCGACTGACAATAACCACACTGCATCACCTCCAGATCTAGCCAGGCCTTTTGCACAGCCTGACCAGCGGGAGTTTCCCCAATCGCTTCTATGGTCGTAATCTTCTTGCCGCCAACGGCCGAAATGGGCAATACACAGGAACGCGTTGCCTGACCATCCACATGTACCGTACACGCGCCACACTGCGCGATGCCACATCCAAACTTGGTTCCGGTTAAGCCGATGATGTCTCTGATCACCCAAAGAAGAGGCATATCAGCGGGTGCATCCACTTGGTGGGTGGTGCCATTAATATTCAGGGTTGCCATCTATGGCTCCTTCCTTGAAAACGTACGACTACTTGTGATTTTTATTATGAAATACGATTATTCATTGAAATAAATTAATTCACGAATAACTCAAGAGTGAATTAATTTAAACCCCGAATCAAGTATAAATTTATGAAATTCTTGCCTAAAACAATTTTACCTTTTTCTGTAAATTGCCTATTAAGCTCCAACACTGCTTAAGTTTGGCATTCTACAGATTGGAATAAAGAGTCAACGGGGCTCATGCAACACCAATAATTCTTCAAGATTCTTTTGCCCTTCTGGAATATTCTTAGCTATAGCAAAAGAAAAAGGCCCTGTAAAAACAGGGCCTTATCTAATTTAAATCAACAACATTTATTATTGTGTCGATCAAAAAGGTTATGCATACCAAAGCAGATGTAAATAGATCATAACAGTCTGATTTAACTATATAATTTATAAAATTTATCCTTTTAATTCATTCAAAATGTAACTATAGCAAGAGTATTAATGCATTTTATTTACAACACTCCTCAATTTAGCGACTACTTTCACCCCATATTACAACGCCGAATTGGAATTCTATCTTGCTCTCATGACAGCTTTCCCGGTATTGAATTATGGTTGATACAAAAAAGCCGACCTTATATCTCTTTTTTTAATCAATAAGAAGCAGCTGCTTGCATTGAGTTATTTGCATACTTACTGTAATTCATACAAACATCCAGTTTAACTATTTCCTTGGATATTCCATCGTCATCCATCAAACAACTCAGTTTCCTAGCTGCGTACCAACCAAGATCTCTGTATGCTTTGTATTTATTAGCCGAGCTGTTAGCAGTGTCCTTAACTGTATTTGTCTGAGGCCACACACTATTACCATTGGGAATCTTCATTTCTACCACTTTTGAATCACTGGTTTGGTAATTTCCCGAATCAATAATATATCCCAACATCGTGCACGGAATTTCGTTCTTAGTCACTACTCCTTGAGGATTGTCATCTTCCCCATCGCATAAAGTAGGATTAGCTTGAATATTCATTAATTCGGTTGCTACAAGTTTATAGTCGATTGCTGACTTTATGTAAAACAACTTCACCTTATCTAGACTCTCATATGCTTTTGGTAAGATTTTATTTTCAATAGTTTGAATTTGACCTACCCAGATTGCTCGCTTCCACTCATAAGGAGAGAAGTCTTTGAGAGGTTCACCTTTGATCCTTGGGCCTAACTTTTCGTCATCACTACATACTTTTGAAAGACGTATAAGCTCTTTATCACCTTCCTGACTTGGCAAACGATTTGGATAACCCACGAAAACCATTTCCAATCCATGTCTATTTAGAAATTGATTTGTCAAACATAGCTCTGGTAATTCTGAATATTTACGATCCCCGTTAATATCCCAAGCGCCATCAGCAATAACTATATTTCGCGTACCTCTTCTAAGTAAAGAATAAATACCTAGATTTTCGCCACTTTGTCCACCATCAGCTAAACGGATGTATGCACTATCAGGTTTTCGATCAAAGTTAAATTTGTAATAAATAGGCCAGGGGATTAATGAATGAAGCGTTCGGACTCTATTGCTGACCAAATAATTAGGAATTTCTATGCCCCACCTGAGATTAAGTCCGTGCATGATAAGAAATACGACCTTCCCTGAGACTGCGTATGGAAAATAAGCACTTAATGTATCAAAAAATGCTCCTGAAGCAGCTACAGCATCAATGGGCCTAAAACCCGGAATCAGGTCAGAAAAGTTCTTACCAAAAACATAACCATAGTTGCCAGAACCCATAGAATTAGCTGTTAATTCGAAGACTGTTTTATTTATAGATTTTTTATCATCTTCATAAACACTATTAGTCATATTGATTATCCACCAAGGTAGCTTGCCGCACCCTTCGCACTCCTCATATAGACCCATCAGCCCTTTGAAATCGAATTTGTCTGTCGTAGGAATTAAGTCCTTAAGTAGATTATTACTTTTATCATCCGGCGTATTCCCATAAGTTCTTTTTATGCCGCGTTTGTAAGTAAACTGGGTAGGGCTAAGAGGCACTTTCCAATCGAATAAACTATTTGCAATATGATGAAAAGGCAAAGAAGCGATTGTAGTTAGCAGCATCCCTACAAATGCAGGGACTGGATACGAAGAATCAGTGTTCGATGTACCGCCTGGTGTTACCGAAAGTACATCTTGGTAACACTCGATATAGTCTTGATGTCGAGTAGAATTTAGTTCAAATTTGTTGCACGAGCTATTTGCTCTAGTTAAATTGCCATAGGTCTTGTAATCGTCGGTAATCACATTACATCTAGTCAAATTTGTTTCTGTGTTTGATTCACATGCTTTATTACCCAAAACCTCTCCGTATTTTTCCTTTCTTATATCAACAAATATCTCTCTGGTTGATGGTAAGGACTTCACACCCTTTTTGTAATCTTCAAGGGTTCTGTACTCCTTCATGAATTCAGGTTCATACTTTATCATCCACATCTTTTTATAATAATAATAGGCTGAATATCCTCCGCCAGAAACACTTGAGATAATGTCTGTTTTGGCCATCCAATCATTTTCTGCAAACCGCTTCATAACACCCATTACGAAGGGCGCCGACTTAGACCCCCCACCTGATAACGCAAGGCCAATGGAAGGCAACTCCTTCTTTTTTGACCAAGGTTCGTTGGAAAAATATTTTAATATTTGGGATTTGGAATTAACTGTAGAAGGCACCTGAATATCATCAACTTTGGGCATTTCTTTGAGGATTGATGGTTCTTTAGGGGCCTCTTGACTCTTCTCTTCTGGCTCAGACTGAAATATGGTATCGCGTGCCTCAATGCACGGTTCCATTACTTCATGCTGGTTATTAGCGCACTTCTTGATCTCGCTTTGATCCGCGGCAGCGCCTGAAAGTGGACTTATTAATAAAACAGAAAATTGAATGATTGCATGCATCCTGCTCACGGCATCTCTGAAATTGCTCATAGCTCTCCCCTTGAATTTCACAATTAAGCCTAAACAAATTATCGATCCTTTAAGAGCTTCAAGCTTTGCTCAGTTTTTTAATCGTTAGAGCTTTATCAATTCCAGCTATTTTTTAACTTCACTTTTAACGTGACTCAGATCCATTTCTTATTAAGTTTGAGTCTATGAATCAATTATTCTAAATTAATTAGAATTTCACAACAGATCAGAGCATAATCGCGACCACTAACCAAATATTTTATGAAATTGTATTATGTATACAAAAGCAAGTAAATTTTATTTACAAGTTGCGAAACAACTGTGAGATATGCCATAAGTTGCAATTTTGAGCTGTCACTAATTTGCTTGTATGCCGCAATGCTATTGAGAATATGTTCTCCCCAAAGAATCCTGATGTGGACTTCCCAGAGTTTCATAGACGTTTATTAGTTTCCATTTTGTAACTTTCAAACATCATCGGACTTAGTTGGCTTAAGTGACTGTGCCGACGTTTACGATTGTAAAACACTTCGATATATTCAAATATACGGTGGGATCAAAAAGAGGCATTCCAGAATCCCGATCGATCAGGACAGGAAATCTCTCACCAGATTCAAAGATGACTGTTCTAACTAGAAAAGAATTACTCATTTGTTTACATTCTCCAAGTGAGCTTTCTATAAAAATAGTATGCCTCACTGAAGATCATGTAAACAAAAAAATGGAGCCAAATCAATTGGCTCCAAATAGTTATTTACATAATAACTTTTAGTCGACTCTAGAACGGAATATCGTCATCAAAATCGTCAAAATTGCCAGCTGGTTTGCTAGCAGGCTGGAAGGCATTGCGGTTTGCGCCGCCAGCGGCGTTACCGCTGCCCATCGCAGGTTGCTGCTGGCGTGGGGGGGCCTGGTTGTAGTCGTCCATGCCGCCGCCTTGATCCATCTCACCGCCATCATAGGAGGCGCTGCCACCTTCACGGCCAGTGCCTAACATTTGCATCTGGTCGGCAACGATTTCGGTGCTGTAGCGGGTGACGCCATCTTTTTCCCATTTACGGGTTTGCAGACGGCCCTCAATGTAGACTGGGCGGCCTTTTTTTAGGTATTCGCCGGCGATTTCGGCCAAACGGCGGTACATGACGATATTGTGCCATTCAGTTTTTTCCTGGCGCACGCCGGATTTGTCTTTCCAGTTTTCGGTGGTGGCGATACTGAAGTTAGCCACTGCCTCACCGTTTGGCATGTAGCGCACTTCAGGGTCACGCCCGAGATTGCCCATCAAAATCACTTTGTTGACTGATGCCATGGTGTTACGACTCCCCTATTCGATTCATGATTGCTTGCGACAATGCCGCCTGAAATGCTTTGCTGCGCTGATTTTCCAACTTTACCATGAGCATGGTTTCTGAGGGAATGGCGACGACTTCATAGACGCCTTCCATCGCGCGGATATCTTGCACCAGTTTGGCGGCCTGGGCGTCATTATACCCTGCTTGCAAATGGAACATTTTGGTTTTGACACTGGGCGGTGCCTGCATGCCGAGCGCGAGGCCAAACCAGATCAGCATGAGCACAGCGCAGAAGACAAACACGGTGCTGCTGCCATAGGTGTGCGAGAGCCAGCCACCGAGGGCGGCGCCTAAAAACATGCCAAAGGACTGCGCGGTGTTGTGCACGCCCATGGCGGTGCCTTTTGCAGCAACCGGCGCCATTTTTGAGATGAGTGACGGTAGCGAGGCCTCAAGGATATTAAACGCCACAAAATAGGAGAACAGGGTGGCGACAATGCCCCACAGGCTGTTGAGGCTGAACATGAAGGCGATTTGCGTGAACAGCATGAGGCCGACGGCGCTAATAAATACCGGTTTAAGCTTGGCTTTTTTCTCGGCATAAATAATGGCGGGCACCATTAAGATGAATGAAATCAGCAGCACTGGTAAATAAATTTTCCAGTGAGAATTTTCATTCATGCCGGTGCTGTGCTTGATGGCAAACGGCACCACCATAAACATGGCCATTTGCGCCCCATGTAAGCAAAACGTGCCAAAGTTCAAGCGCAGCAATTGCTTATCGCGTAATACCTCGCCGATTTTGGCCGGCACCGCCTGGGCATCGGAGTGAAAGTGCGCATGCAAGGGCTCTGGCACGGCAAACTTAACCACGCCGATGGCGAGAATGGCCAGCACGGCGGTGAGCCAGAAAATGCCTGGCACGCCTATCCATTGGTTGAGGATGGGCCCCGCGACCAGTGACACGGCAAAGGTCACGCCTATCGTTGCGCCTATCATGGCCATGGCTTGGGTACGGTGCTCTTCGCGGGTGGAATCGGCCACCAGCGCAGTGACCACGGCAGAAATGGCACCCGCACCCTGAATCGCCCGCCCGACAATCACCATGTAAATATCCTGCGCCATTGCGGCGCAGACACTGCCCAGCGCAAACATGATCAAGCCCAGATAAATCAGCTTTTTACGGCCGAAACGGTCAGACGCCATGCCAAACGGCAACTGGAAAATGACTTGCATGAAGCCATAGGCGCCCAGGGCGAGACCAATCAGGGTATGGTTATTGCCGCCGCGCAGGGTTTCGGCATAAATGGCAAAAATAGGCAGAATTAAAAACATGCCCAACATACGTAGCCCGTAGATGGAGGCCAATGCCGCAGTGGCACGGGTTTCCAGCTGGGTCATTTTTTCGGAGAACTGCATGAATCCTTTAAGAAAACTTGGCTTAATTTCAAATAATTGCGTATATTATCAGGTTGGCTGTCTGTTCGTGAAAGTATCATGGAATTTATCAAAATTCGCGGGGCGCGCACCCATAACCTCAAGAACATCAATCTGGATATTCCGCGCAACCAACTGGTTGTGGTCACCGGCCTGTCAGGCTCAGGAAAGTCTTCGCTTGCTTTTGATACCTTGTATGCAGAAGGACAGCGCCGCTACGTCGAAAGTTTATCTGCGTATGCCCGCCAGTTTTTGGCGCGCATGGACAAACCGGATGTGGACCTGATTGAAGGCTTGTCACCGGCCATCTCCATCGAACAAAAATCGACCTCACACAACCCGCGTTCCACCGTCGGCACCGTCACTGAAATCCACGACTATCTGCGTTTGCTGTATGCACGTGCCGGGGACCCGGAGTGCCCAGAGCATGGCATCAAGCTTGAAGCACAAACCGTGAGCCAGATGGTGGACAGTGTGCTCAAGTTGCCGGAAGACACCAAGCTGATGATTTTGGCGCCGGTCGTCTCTAACCGTAAAGGCGAGCAGCTGGATCTGTTTGATACGCTCAAAGCCCAGGGTTTTGTGCGCTTGCGCATTGATGGCAAGATCTACGAAATGGATAGCCTGCCGCAACTGGCGAAAACCACCAAGCACAGTGTAGACGTGGTCGTCGACCGGCTTAAAGTGCGCGAAGACATGAAGCAACGGATTGCTGAATCGTTTGAAACTGCCTTGCGACTGGCAGATGGCAAAGCGGTCGCGCTGGAGATGGATAGCGAAAAAGAACACCTGTTCTCTGCCAAGTTCTCTTGCCCGGTATGTGACTACTCACTGGCCGAACTCGAGCCGCGTTTATTCAGCTTTAACAACCCGATGGGCGCTTGCCCAAAATGCGATGGCCTGGGTCAGGTCACGTTTTTTGATCCCAAGCGCGTGGTGGCTTTTCCGCATTTATCACTGGCTAGTGGCGCGATTAAAGGCTGGGACAAGCGCAACCAGTTTTACTTTCAGATGCTGGCCAGCCTGAGCCAGCATTATGACTTTGACCTGGAAGCGCCGTTTGAGACGCTGCCTGAAGAAACCCAGCAAATTCTGCTGTATGGTTCTGGCCGCGAGCAAATCGCCTTTAAATACCTCAATGAGCGAGGCACCTTCTTTAGCAAGTCGCATACCTTTGAGGGCATTATCAATAACCTGCAACGCCGTTATCGCGAGAGTGACTCGACTGCGGTACGCGATGAGCTGGCAAAATATATCAATGCGACTGCCTGCCCGGATTGTGGCGGCACGCGTTTGCGCAAAGAGGCACGCCACGTCAAGGTCGGCGACAGAAACATTCACCAGATCTGCGAAGTGCCGCTCAAACAGGCGCTCAATTTCTTTGAAACACTGCAACTGAGCGGGCAAAAGCTGGCCATTGCCGACAAGATCGTCAAGGAGATCGAAAGCCGCCTCAAGTTTTTAACCAATGTCGGTCTGGACTACTTGTCGCTGTCGCGCTCGGCAGAAACCCTGTCTGGCGGCGAAGCGCAGCGTATCCGCCTGGCCTCGCAAATCGGCAGCGGCCTGACTGGCGTCATGTATGTGCTGGATGAGCCTTCCATCGGCTTGCACCAGCGCGACAATGACCGCCTGCTGGAAACCCTCAAGCGCCTGCGCGACATTGGCAATAGCGTGATTGTGGTCGAACATGACCAGGATGCCATTCAGTTGGCAGATTTTATTGTCGACATTGGCCCCGGCGCGGGCGAGCATGGCGGCAATATTGTGTCTTTTGGCACCCCGGCCCAGATTGAAGCCGACCCCAACTCATTGACCGGGCAATACATCAGCGGCAAAAAACAGATTACCTTCAAGCTGCCACGGACGCAGCCAGACCCCAAGCGCATGATCAAGCTCAATGGCGCCAGCGGGAACAACCTCAAAGACGTCAGTATTGAGATTCCGGTCGGTCTGCTGACTTGCGTCACGGGCGTCTCCGGCAGCGGCAAATCGACGCTGATCAACGACACGCTTTACCGCGTGGTCGCCGCGCACTTATATGGCAGCAGCACCGAACCTGCCGCGCACCAAAGTATTGAAGGCCTGGAGTTTTTTGACAAGGTGGTCGATGTTGACCAAAGCCCGATTGGCCGCACACCGCGCTCTAACCCGGCGACGTATACCGGCTTGTTTACGCCGATCCGTGACCTGTTTGCCAGCGTGCCGGAAAGCCGCGCGCGCGGCTATGGTCCGGGCCGCTACTCATTTAACGTCAAGGGCGGCCGTTGCGAAGCCTGCCAGGGCGATGGCGTGATCCGCGTGGAAATGCACTTTTTGCCGGATGTGTATGTCCCTTGCGACGTCTGCAAAGGCCAGCGCTATAACCGCGAAACGCTGGAAATCCAGTTCAAGGGCAAAAACATCCACGAAGTGCTGGCCATGACGGTGGAACAAGCGCACCAGTTCTTTAATGCGCAGCCGGTGATTGAACGCAAACTGAAAACCTTGCTGGACGTGGGCCTGGGCTATATCACGCTGGGGCAATCGGCCACCACGCTGTCTGGCGGTGAAGCACAACGGGTCAAACTGGCGCTGGAACTCAGCAAACGCGACACCGGCCGCACGCTGTATATCCTCGATGAACCCACCACCGGTTTGCACTTTGCGGATATCCAGTTATTACTGGACGTGATTCACCGTTTGCGTGACGCGGGCAATACCGTGGTCATCATCGAACACAATCTGGACGTGATCAAAACCGCCGACTGGCTGATCGACATGGGCCCCGAAGGCGGCGATGGCGGGGGCGTGGTGGTCGGTGTCGGTACGCCGGAAACACTGGCAGACAACAGCGCCAGCTACACGGGCCGCTACCTGATTCCGCTGTTAAAACAGCTCAAACCCTGATTTACCCCCCTGCTTCTATGGCCAGGCCTGCAAATGCACGCCTGGCTTTTTTCTGTGTGCCTGCGCCATTGGGGTGGTATGCATCTTGCTATCTTTAAGACCTATAACAGTAAAAAATTCTTTTTAATCCAGATAGATAGCTGAGGTTATCCAAAAAGTGCAGCCACTATCCGGATACTGCAGATCCTCAGGCCAGAGGGAAGAGAGAGGCGCACCATGACTGTGTTAGGCAGCACTATATTGGAGCAAACCAGACTGGATCAATCCAGCCGGACGGACCACCGTGTGTCGGCCCTGATTGCTCAGCTGGAAACGACATTATTTAATGACGATAATCGGCTGTTTTGTTCGTCGGACATGGACGAAGTACAACAGACCGTAGGCGATATTTTCAAGCCTCACCGCCTGAAAATCCGCGACCACCGCGAGCATGGCATTGCCAGCATGCATCATGTGCGTCAGGGCGCCTTGTCGTTAAACCGCTTGCAGTACCAGCATGAAGTGGTGATAGACCCTGACCGCCTCAATGATTTTTTTCTGGTGCATATCCCGATGAATGGCAGTTCCACCATCCGCTGTGGCAATCACCGCTTTGTGTCTACCCCCGAGAATGCCTCGCTGGTGTCACCGACCTTGCCACTCGAAATTGAATGGGAAGCTGGCAGTGCAGACATCATTTTGCGCATTGAACGCGCCCGCCTGGACAAGCACTGTGCGCAGCATCTGGGCATGCCGCAGCTGGAAAAACCGCTGGAGTTTCATCCTGACTTGCAACTGCAAACGCCAGCCGGACAATATTTTTTAAGACTGGTGAGCATGCTGGCCGACAACATGCAGAGCCCGTATCCGCAGTTAAATGAACCCATCGTATTTGAGCAGTTTGAATCCACCCTGTTTAATGCCCTGCTGTATGGCCAACCTCACAATCTGTGTATGAAAGCCCCGATTACCAATATTGCGCCGTTCTACATCAAGCGGGTTGAAGACTATATTCATGCCCATACTGCCGACAGCATGACGATAGAATCCCTGGCGGCGATTGCCGGGGTCAGCGCCCGCACCTTGTTCGCGGGCTTTCAGCGTTATCGGGGGTTGAGCCCGATGGATTACCTGCGGCAAGTCCGGCTGGACCGCGTGCGAGAGATGCTGTTATCGGAAAAAACGGCACACCTGTCAGTGACTGAAATCGCCATGCAATGGGGATTTAATCATATGGGCAGGTTTGCGATTGATTATAAAAAACGCTTTGGCGAATCCCCTTCCGCCAGCCGCCGGTTTGGGCCGGGGCATTGATGCTCAGTGAGCAGTAGCCATCATCAAACCTCATGGCTAGCGCTAAGTCCCACGATGACTTAATTCAGGTGATGGGCGCATCACAGCGCAATGTGCTGAAGCCTTGCGGATGGCCCCGTGTGTCGCGCTTTTTGCCAGCGTAATGGCTGGTTAATCAGCGCGACACACGTGGGTTATGCGGCCTGTCGACGGTCGGCCTGTGAATAGAAGGCATCGGCAAAAAATGCCGTGGGTGCCAGGCCTTGTGCGACAAAGCGCTGGTTGGCAGTGGCCACCATGGCTGGCGAGCCGCAGGCATAGACCTCAAATGGCTGTAAGTCTGGCCAGTCTTGCAATACCGCATCCGTGACATAGCCTTGCCGCCCCTGCCAGGACGTCGCTGTGGCTGCCGATAATACCGGCACGTACTGAAACCAGGGGTAGCGGGTGGCCAGATTCAGGCATTGGCTATGCTGGTACAAGTCCGGCAAGGTGCGGCCGCCCCAATACAAGGTGACGGGGACCCCGTTGCCTACAGCAATCAGCGCCTCGAGCATGGCCTTGACCGGGGCAAAGCCGGTGCCGGTCGCGACCATGATTTTTGGCTTCTGCGTTGCCTGCAGCGTGAATTGTCCATGCGGACCATCAATCGACAGCGGCGTGCCCGGTGCGAGTTGATGAAACAGCTGATCGGTAAACAAGCCACCTGGCAGATGACGGATATGCAACTCCAGCGCATTGGCCGTGACTTGGGCCAATGAATAACTGCGGCGCTGGTCGCCGAGCAGGATATCGATATATTGACCGGGCTGGTAAGCAAAACGGTGCCCAGCTGGCAGTTGCATCCGCACCAGCGCCACATCCGGCGCCACCTTCTCCAGGCTGGTCAACACCACCTCCACCGCCGCAGGCTTGGCAGTGGCTGGCGCGGCATCCGCCTCTACAGCCACCTGCACCCTGCCCTCATGTATCCTGAGCGGGAAGCTACGCACGGCCTCGGTCACCGGCGCGCATTTGGCGGCCCCGGTACGGATATCAAACAAGCCCTGATGCAAAGGACACTCGACACAGCCATCCTCCACATAGCCCTCAGACAGCCGTGCCACGCCATGGGTACACAAATCATGCAAAGCGAATAACTGATCCTCAAGCCGGAAAATGGCCAGCTGCATGCCACCGGCCTCAACCACGACCGGCTCCTCCTCGCTAAAGTCCTCGACGGCGCCAATGTCTGTCCAGCGGTGTAAATGGACGGTACTCATATCGGCGTCGCCAGCAAGGTTTGTACACGTGAGGTGTCATACACCACCTGCCGCCGCTTGAAACGCCAGCCCTGGTCGGTACGCACAATCTGGTCGATGTAACGACCCGTCTGGTAGACGTGCGATTCGCCATTTTGCAGCGTTTGCACCACCACATAGCTGGACTCTGCCTGCACCTCATCCGCACTGCTGGCCTGCAACACCAGGCCAGAGGTCATGTGGCGGTAAGTATGGCTCTCAAAAATATTGGCATGGCGCAAGGAAGTGACGCGGTCTTCGAGCATATTGCGGTTATCAAAATAAATCATGCCTATGGGCAAGCCCGCATCAAAATTTTCTTTCGGCACAATGCTGTAGTGGCAGTCTTCGGTAAAAAACTGTGGCCAGCGCTCCAGCTGATCGTTATCCAGCGCCGCAATATAGGCCTGCTGTAACTGTTGCACTTCAAACCAGGTTTGTAATTCTTGCATGCTGTCCTCCTTAAAAACCCATGAGCTGCTGATAGCCGACCCAGAAGCGTCTGATCAGGCTTTCGGTGATCAGCGTGTCTTGCTGGTCTGGCTGGTCTTTGCTCATTTCAATCACCGAGCAGGCATCGCCATCACGCACGGTGCCACGTTGCACCAGCTCGGTCGCCTCGGTGTCTTCCATCGAGATATACCCCGCCGGGCCCACCAGATTGGCCTGTTTGAGCCGCATGGCGCGCAATTCCGGCGTGTCATCCACATAGCCAAAAAAGTGGAAAATCAGCTCGAAATTGTGGGGGCCTTTGGCCAGCAACTGCCGCGCCACCAGCGTATTGTGGATTTGCTGTACGACCAATTGCGGGAAAATCGGCTGGATATGGTTGGTGGTCAGCTCTTCATACTCCTGTATCTGTCCGAGGAGGCTGTCATCCTTGAGCTGAAAGCCTTCATCAAACGAACGGATGGCCTGCGCTTTATACGCCTCGGCGGTTTGCACCTCGTTTTTGGTTGCGGTGATGATGCTATGCAAGCCATGGGTGGCATCCGGGATCGAACGCGCCTTCATGCCGACACGGAAAATATTGAAGGTGGTATGAAACAGGTGCAGCAAACTGGCGTGATACGGATCTTTGACGTTTTCCAGATACAGTTTCCAGTTGGACTTGGAGTATTGGCGGGTGCAGCCCAGATACTCGATCGGCTTGTGGAAAATACGGTCTATCCACGGCCGCATTTCAGGACCGATATAGTCAGGCAAAGGCGCCACCGTGTCGCTAAAGGTGGCAAACACCAGGCCTTTATAGCTGTCTACCCGCAGCTGCTTGAGACCGTGCTCTTTGGGGTTAAAGTCTTTGGGCATGCCAGACATGCCTTTTTGCCCACGGCGGAACGGCACGCCCTGCAAATTGCCCTCACAGTCAAAACTCCACTGGTGATACACACAGGTATGCTCACTGGCATTACCGCGCGCCTGACGGCAGACTTGTGCGCCGCGGTGCGCACAGCGGTTCACCCAGGCGGCCAGTCCGCCTTCTTTGGTGCGGGTCATCACCACCGGCGTATCCCCAACAAACGTGCTTTTAAAGTCGCCGGGGTTGGGGATTTCGGCTTCCAGCCCGAGAAAACTCCAGGTCGGGCCGCGAAAGATGCGTTCTTGTTCCAACTCATATACCGCTTGCGAGCTGAACACGGCGTAGGGAATACGTGAACCGTCATCGGTGGGAAACTTGAGCAAGGGCTCACCAGACTGGGACTTGCCAGTATGGAACTGGACGGCTTGTGCTTGAATAGCGTTCATATTGACCTCGAATCCTTAAAAGTGATGCACAAAACGCAGGTTGTAACGTTCACCTTCGGTACGGTTTTTCACTGCCATTTCATCGTAGAAGTTAAACATCAGATGATCCTGCTTGGAAAAGCTGTACATGCCCCCCACGCCCAGTGCCAATACCTGCTCGCGACGCCCAGACACGTCATGACCGTTCATTTGGGTATCGGTGGTTTGCTTGAGGTAGTAACCGTTAACGCCCAAGCGCAGTTGCGGTGTAAAGGCATACTCCATGGCAAAGTTGGTATGAAACGCCTGCCCTGCACGCGTGCTGCTGGCGCCCAATGCCTGAAACCCTCGGTTGGGATCATCATTTTTGCCGTTCCACAAATAGTGTGCACGCACAGAGGCGGTCCATTCTGGCGTAAAAAAATAAGTGCCTGACCAGTAAGGGTTGAACGACCAGGCATTGCTGCCCGGGTTGATTTCGCGGTTAGCACTGTATTCGCCCGTGGGCAAAATAAACTGTAATTCAACGCGCTGCATGAATTTAGGCCCTTTTTCGCCCATGACAATAGGCCACTGCAGGAAGGGGCCGACCAGTAAATCGCCTACGCCACTGTCACCCGCTTTGGGGAACGCATTGGAGGCGGCGCCATAACTGGTATGCGGACTGACCACGGGCACAATCACATCCATGCCCAGATTAGCCCCGGCGACTTCGATATCCGAGATATACAGTACTTGCGACAGACTGACGGTGACATCCACTTTGGGGTTAGGCAAACCTAGACTATTGCCTGCGTTATCCTTGAACTTGTCGGCATGGTATTGCTGCACGTATTGGCTGAAATACCAGCCATTGCCTGCGGGCGGGGCACCATCCAGAAAGCTGGTGAACCCAAGGTTGATTGGGGGCAAATCATAGGCTTGGGCAAGCATGGGGATGCTGGTGGCGGCCAGTGCCAGACCCAGTGCGCCAAGGGGTTTACTGCCAGAGGAGAGGAGGTTCATCGAGGGGTTCCTTTCAGAGTGAGATTCAATCGTTTAAAAAATCTGGGTATAACTATCAATCCGCCAGCTTGGGAATGGCGGGCTCTGCCTGTTCGGGGCCCATCGCGCTGTAGCCACCATCGACGGCATAGACGGCGCCCGTAACAAACGAAGCATGGTCAGAACATAAAAACAGCACCACATCGGCGACTTCCTGCGGGTCACCTACGCGTTTCAGGGCATGGAAAGGCGCTGCTACGGCATCGGTTTTGGCGCGGTTGCCGCCCGTCAGCTCGTCCATGACGCGTGACCAGATCCAGCCGGGGGCCACTGCATTGACCCGGATATGGTCACTGGCCAGATCAATCGCCATGCTGCGCGTCAGTTGTTCGGTTGCGGCCTTGCTGGCCGGATATAGCCAACGGCCGGTTTGCGCAGCACTGGCTGAGATGCTGGAAAAATGCACGATGGCGCCACCGCCACGCTGACACATGGCCGCATGGCAAGCTTTGGCCAGCATGACACTGCCCACTAGGTTGACGTTGTAACTGAGCAACCAATCCTCGCGGCTGGCAGCAAAGCCGTTGTCCACATAGCTACAGGCCAGGTTGACCAGAAAATCTACACCGCCAAAGGTGTGTTGCGTGGTCGCCACCAGCTGTTGCAAGGCGGCATCATCGGTAATGTCTGTTTGTAAAAACAGAATGTCCGGGCTGATGCCCGCAGCCACCGCAGCCCCACGTGCATCAATATCCACCGCCACCACTTTTGCGCCCGCGGCGTGGAAGGCTTCGACCACGGCCGCACCGATCAGCGTGGCGCTACCGGTGACGATGACGACTTTGTTTGCGATCCCTTTCATGGCACACCTCATGCATTAGCACTGAGTGACCAGTTGGCCATCAGCGTGTTGGAAGGAAGGTTGGGGTCCAGCAGTTTGCGTGCTTGCTCGACCCCGCAGATGGCTGGAATCAGGGCGGGATCCAGCAGCCCCGCTTGCACCAGCACGCTGGCCTGATCCCAGTAAATATGTTCGTTAAACAGCTTGTCACCACGGAAAGTCACCACCACCAGCATGGGGATTTCAATCCGGCGCCCGGTCGGCGGTACATTCGGCAGCAACCAGTCAATCTCGCAGTCGTGCGTAAAACTGAGCACAAACTCATCCACCATGCGGTCTGTACCGACCACGCGTGAAATTGGCGTCATTTGCATGTCTGCCGGGTTATTGTGAATAAAGTGATGCTGATAAAAGCGACGCAGCATGGTGTAGCCGACCCCGCCCGTCATGGTGGGCACATGATTCACATACGGCTGGGCGACCATGGTGGTCATGGTGGCATCGGCATCGCGGGTGGCAAATTCGAGCGCAAAGTGATGATCTGCAATCGCACTCAGGTCATAATCCGGCCCCATGGCTTTACGCAAGGCGCCCAGGGTGCGGCTATATGCCATTTGTGCCGAGGGGGCGTGGTAATGCGCACCACCCAGGCGGGCAAACGCATGATCTACACCGGCATACACATAGGTCTTCGCCAGCGGCTGTGTGCTGGCTGCAGCCAGAATCTCGGCTTGGGCCGCAGGTGGGCAGAAGGCATCTTTCTCAGCAATATGCAGGGTTAACGGGCAACGTAGCGCAGCCATCTGTGGCAAGGCCTGCTCTATACCTACCCCGTAGTAACCCACCGCCACATCGGCATCGGTCTGACTGGCCGCCAGATAAGCCAGCTTGCCGCCCAGGCAATAGCCCAGCACACCCACCTTGCCACTGGCCCCTGCCATGCCACGCAAACAGCTGATGGCCAATTGGACATCCTGCATGCCGGTAGCTTCATCAAACCGCTGGTAATAGCCCAACGCGGCCGGCATATCCTCGGCTGCATCGGTCAGGGTAATACCAGGCTGCAGGCGCCAGTACAAATCTGGCACCAGCACCATATAACCCTCTTCGGCATACAGGTCGGCAATGGCCTGCATATTGGCATTCACGCCAAAAATTTCCTGGCACAACACCAGGCCCGGCCCGCTGCCGGTGGCTGGCAGGGCCAGATAGCCTTTAAAGGCCGGGAATTGCGCGCTGATTTCTATCATTTGTCCCATTTTTCGTCTCGCTTGCTCGGTTGAAGGGTGGGAAGGCAAGTGATCACCTTCGTTGTGGTTTCTACTTTCTCGCAGCGCAGACGGCGGGGCTATCCGCTCCGTGCAGCCACTATCCGCATTGCGCAGCCAAATGCAGTGCGCATGCAGGTTGTTGCCGAACGCGGATAGTGCAGGCAGTTTCTGGATAGTCGGCAAACTTTGCTCGCTCAATACTGCAGCCGACGATACAGGGATAGGCCCTGTATGATTTTTTTAAGCGCAAAGGAAACCGTATGAATATTGCGATTGTGGGTGCCGGGTTTGCCGGTTTGAGTACAGCAAAAGTGCTGACTGCATTTGGTCACCAGGTCACGGTGTTTGAGAAGGAGGCTGACGTCGGCGGGGTGTGGAGCGCCTCCAGACGCTACCCTAGCCTGACCACACAAAATGTGAAGTCCACCTATGCCTTTTCAGATTTCCCCTATCCCAAGCATTACCCTGAGTGGCCGAGTGGCGAGCAGGTGCAGCACTATCTGGATGCCTATACCAAGCAGTTCAATTTTGCACACCTGATCAGCTTGAATACCGAAGTGAAATTGGCTACACCGGTTGGTCAAGGCTGGCAACTCACCGTCAAGACCGAAGGCAAAGCAGAGGAAACGCGACATTTTGATTTTTTAATTGTCTGTAACGGAATTTTTTCGCAGCCCATGATCCCGGACTATCCGGGTGCAGCCGAATTTACCGCCGCAGGTGGCCGTATTTGCCACACCAGCGAGTTCAAGGAGCTTGCAGATGCCAAAGGCAAACATGTGCTGATTGTGGGCTACGGCAAATCTTCTACCGATGTGGCACAAGCGGTTTGCCAGCAAGCGGCGAGCACCACGGTGGTGGCCAGACATTTGATCTGGAAAGTGCCCAAACGACTCATGAATGTACTCAATTACAAATACCTGTTTTTGACGCGCATGGGCGAAGGCTTGTTTAAATATATCCGGCTTAAAGGTATAGAGCGCTTTTTGCACGGCATCGGCAAACCAATCCGTAACAGCATGCTGAATCAGGTGCAGTGGGTCATCAACCGCCAATGCCGCCTCGAAAAACTGGGCCTCAAGCCTGACCAGCCACTAGAATCGATTGCGCGTAGCACCGTCAGCCTGGTCACCGAAGGTTTCTTTGAAAGCGTGGGAGCGGGTCATATTGACGTTGCCAAACAAAACAGCATCACAGGCTTTAGCATTGAGCATGGCGTGCGTTATGCACATTTAACCGATGGCCGTCGCTTGCCAGCCGACATTGTGATTTGCGGGACAGGCTGGCATCAGCGTGTGCCTTTTTTAACTGATGAAGTGATGAAACATGTGACCGATGCAGAAGGTAATTTTGTGCTGTACCGGTCGATGGCACCGGTTGGCATACCAGGTCTGGCGTTTAATGGTTATAACTCTTCATTCTTTAGCCAGCTCAATGCCGAAGTAGGCGCTTACTGGCTGGCCGACTGGATTGGTGGAAAGATGAAGTTGCCGACCGCAGAAGCACAACGCAGCACAATCAAGGAACGTCTGGCATGGATGGAAGCGCGTACAGAAGGCAAACACTCTAAAGGCACCAATATCATTCCGTTCTCACTGCATCATATTGACGAGTTGTTATCGGACATGCGCCTGCCGCTGGGCGTCGCGACCCGCTTCAAGCAGTGGTTTTTACCGATTGATCCGGCGGATTTTCAGTATTTGCACAAGGCCCTGCTGCAACGCCATCAGCCTCATGCTGCACAGAAGATGCCGGTACAGACCAAAACCGTTTGAAGGGCGTAGCCTCCGCCGCGCACAGGCGGAGGTCTTGAAAAGGAGTGTCTTATGATGACGTGTATTATGCTGGTGAACGCTGAGCGCCAACAAATGGCCACGGTGGCGGAAACCCTGGCATCATTAGCGCAAGTGACAGAAGTCTATTCAGTGAGTGGTCAATATGACCTGGTGGCCGTCATACAAGTCACCGGGCCCGAGGCACTCTCTGCACTGGTGAACCACCAACTGGCTGCCATCAACGGCATTGTGAGAACCGAAACCATGCTATCACTGCGCACGTACCGCAAACAGGATCTGGACGCCATGTTTGATATCGGGTCCAGTTAATACCGGCCACCTACTGAAGTTTGGTGAGGTAAGCGTGGATGCGTTCAAAAAAATACGGCCAGTTACCTGGCCGTTACCTCACACCCTTGTAAAACATCTCGCTGTCAAAGGCTAAGGTCAACATGCAACCTGCCTGACGGTGCATCTGCATACACCGCCGATGGAAATGATGTATCAAATCCATTGATAGCAAACATTGTATGCAGGCGTGTTTCACGTTCATGCCTAAATCAGGCCCGTAAAATCAGGGTATTTTGACCAATCGCATGCGCGCCTGAATGGTAGCGGTGTGGCGATTTAAATAGCGGGTACTGCGGTGCAGATCATAAAAACGCGGGTTAGGAATCATGGCCGCCAAGCGCGCCGCTTGGGCGGGTGCCAGACTGGCGGCCGAAGCGTGAAAGTAATGCTTGGCCGCCGCTTGTGCACCGAACACGCCCTCGCCCCACTCAATCACGTTCAGGTAGATTTCCAGAATCCGGCGCTTGGTCATGAGCTTTTCCAGCATAAAGGTAATCACCGCTTCTTGTGCTTTGCGCCAGGGCGTGCGATGCCCGGATAAAAACAAATTCTTGGCCAGTTGCTGGCTAATGGTGGAGCCGCCAGCGACGATTTTGCCCTTCTTGAGGTTTTTCTCAAAAGCGGTTTCGATCCCGACCCAGTCAAAGCCTTCATGGTCAACGAATTTGCTATCTTCCGCCGCAATCACTGCGCGTTTTAAATGGTTGCTAATCTTGGCGTAAGGCACCCACTGCTGCTGTATGGTGGCTTCGGGATGGCTTTCTTGCATCACTTCCAGCCGCGCCTGCATGAAGGCAGTGGCGTCCGGATTGTGATCTACCCACCACAAAATATGGCCGAGTATCCAAACCTGATATAACAAGGCCCAGAGTAAAAACAGGGCAAAAAACAGCTTGATGCTTTGTTTCATGACTGAAAGAAGATTAGCGGAATGTCTGAATCACTGGGGCCGTGTCAGGACGCAAGCCATGCCAGATAAAAAACGCTTCTGCCGCCTGCTCTATGAGCATGCCCAATCCGTCTGCCACCTGTGCGCCTGCGGTACGCGCCTGCTGCATAAACGGCGTCTCCCGGCCATACATCATGTCGTAAGCCAGGGTATGCGTGCCAAACACATGCGATGAAAACTGTAATGGCGTTTCAGTCAATCCTGCAGAAGTGGCATTAATGACCACATCATAGGTCTCGGTAAGTGCTGCAAACGTGGTCACAGCCAGCGAGACGCCACATTGCCCCCCCGCGCCCGCAAACTTATCCAGCATGGCTTGCGCCTTATCCTGCGTGCGGTTAGCAATGGTCAATTGCGCCGGGCCTTGTGCAATCAACGGCAGCATCACGCCTTGCGCCGCGCCGCCTGCGCCCAGCAACAAGATTTTTTTTGCGGCTAGGACCGTCTGGTGATGTTTGAGAATGTCATTGACCAGCCCACAGCCGTCAGTATTGTCGCCCTGAATTTGCGTTTGCCCAAAACTGAGGGTATTCACTGCCCCGGCCGCCTGCGCGCGTTCAGATAAAGTCTGGCTCAAGTCATAGGCTTCAAATTTGAATGGCACCGTGACATTTGCACCCACATACCCTTGCTGCTGCAATTGCTGCACCGTGGACGCAAAGCCATCCAGAGGTGCCAACACCTTTTCGTAAACAATCGTCTTGCCAAATTGCTGCGCAAATGCCTGGTGAATCAACGGCGATTTGCTGTGCGCAATCGGGTGGCCAATGACTGCGTATTTTTCAACCGACATACCAAGATCACCTAGTTGGACCAGGGCAAGCCTGCATGTTTCCAGCCATTGATCAGGGTTCTTTGCTTGGCCTCATTCGCTTCGCCTTCAAAGCCTTCGAGCATATTGTAGGCGTTGGGATATCCGAGTTTTTGCGCCAGCAAGGCAGCATTATGGCTGCGGCCACCCGTGCGGCACATAAATACGACGGTGCGCGCAGGATCAACCAGCGCCTGTAGCTGATCGGCAAACTCAGGATTGGCAATCATGCCTGGATAAAATGCCCATTCCAGATGGGCCGCCATCGGCACGCGCCCAACCAACTCCAACTCGGCACGTGAGCGCACATCCACCAACACCGCATTTTGATCTTGGCTAATCAGCGCATACGTCTCCTGGGGCGTCATCGCGCCGGCATACGGCAAACCATTTTGCTGAGCACGCTGAGCGGCTTGTTGCAAGATTTTTTCAACACTCTCCAAATGACACCTTCACTCTTTCAATCACTTAGTTAAACCGCGAGTATACCTGTGAAAGCCATGCAAACACATTTGGCACCATTTTTGTGCTCAATTTGTTGCAGTGCACCTAATTAGTGCCCATTGATTTTGCTTTTTTATGTCAGATATCTCATATCCATGCAAAATGCCTGTTTTTGGGTGGCATGCTTCCTGCTACTATTACATCCTAAGATTCAATGGAATTCGTAAACCAAAAATTCCACATATCTATTTGTTTTGCTAGTTTGTGTTTTTATATTTGCTCACGTTCCGGGACATCCGCAACATGTCCCTTTTTTGCGTGCGCAAGTTGAATCATTTTAGATCTTGATCACTGAGGAGAATGTAATGTCCGTTGCAAACGTAATGAAACTGGTTGCGGAAAACGACATCAAATTTGTTGATTTCCGTTTTACCGACACCAGAGGTAAAGAGCAGCACGTGACCGTGCCAGTGTCTGCCTTCGACGAAGATAAATTTACCGAAGGTCATGCCTTTGATGGTTCTTCCATTGCTGGCTGGAAAGGCATTCAAGCCTCTGACATGCAATTGATGCCTGATGCAAGCACCGCATTCATCGATCCATTTTTTGACGAACCAACCCTGGTTCTGACCTGTGACGTGGTAGACCCTACCGATGGCAAAGGCTATGACCGTGACCCACGTAGCCTGGCTAAGCGCGCAGAGGCTTATCTGAAATCCAGCGGCCTGGGCGACACTGCTTACTTTGGTCCAGAGCCAGAGTTCTTCATTTTTGACAGCGTACAATGGGATGCCACCATGGGTGGTAGCTTTGTGAAAATCAACTCCGAAGAGGCCGCTTGGTCCTCAGGTGAAAAATTCGAGGGCGGCAACACTGGCCACCGTCCAGGCGTTAAAGGCGGCTACTTCCCAGTGCCTCCTGTCGATTCATTGCATGACATCCGCTCTGCCATGGTCATGACCTTAGAAGAACTGGGCGTGCCTGTTGAAGTGCACCACCACGAAGTGGCAACAGCCGGTCAATGTGAAATCGGTACTAAGTTTGCGACCTTGGTACAACGTGCTGACTGGACACAAATCCTGAAATACGTAGTGACTAATACTGCACACGCTTACGGTAAAACTGCTACATTTATGCCTAAACCGATGTTTGGTGACAACGGCTCCGGTATGCACGTACACCAGTCGGTATGGAAAGATGGCAAAAACCTGTTTGCAGGTAACGGCTATGCAGGCCTGAGCGACTTCGCTTTGTACTACATCGGCGGCATCATCAAGCACGCACGTGCTTTGAACGCGATTACCAACCCAGGCACCAACTCATACAAGCGCTTGGTTCCACACTACGAAGCACCAGTGAAATTGGCTTACTCAGCTAAAAACCGTTCTGCTGCGATTCGTATTCCATTTGTGCATTCAGACAAAGCACGCCGTGTTGAAGCGCGCTTCCCAGACCCGATTGCTAACCCATACTTGGCTTTCTCAGCCCTGTTGATGGCTGGTCTGGATGGCGTTCAGAACAAGATTCACCCAGGTGAACCAGCGACTAAAGACTTGTACCATCTGCCACCAGAAGAAGATGCATTGATCCCAACAGTATGTTCATCTCTGGAACAAGCATTGGAGTATCTGGATAAAGACCGCGAGTTCTTAACACGCGGCGGCGTTTTCTCAGACGACTGGATTGATGCATACATTGCATTGAAAATGGAAGAAGTCACTAAACTGCGCCAAACACCACACCCAGTGGAATTTGGTCTGTACTACTCCTGCTAATCACAAGAGCACGCACTAAAACAGGGCAGCCCAGGCTGCCCTGTTTTTTTATGTGCGCGCTGTTCCGTCAACGTTTTTAGGCGAGCAGACGTTGATACCCTCAACGATCTACTCTAAACTATTGCCATGAAAAGACTTTTTTACATTTGCACCTTCGCGCTCATGTGCAACCAAAGCTGGGCAGATATTTACAAATATACCGACAGTAACGGCGTCACCACCTATACCAATATCAAACCCGAAGGCAAAAGCAAGGCAGAGCTCATTATTAGTGGGCCCAGAACCGCAGAGCCTCCTCCCCCTGCCAGGGAGAAAAAAGCCAATGTAAAAACACCCTCTCCGGCCGATTTTCCCAAAGTCGATAATCAGACACAAAATCAACGCGACCAAAAGCGGCGAGAGCTATTAATGAACGAGCTTTCTCAAGAAAAACAAGCACTTGAGAATGCTCGCCTGTTATATGAAGAAGCCCAGAACACGCCAGAAGTCTACAGAGGCGCCAATGGCAAAACGTTTAGAAACGTCGCCAAGTATGAAGAAAAACTGCGAGTGATTGAGGCGGAAATTCAGGCACATGAGCGCAATATCGAGCTGTTAAATAAAGAACTCAACCTTTAAATGCACCATTTTGGGGGCTTGCTCAATCATTTTTACGCTTCTTGTAAGAATTGGCTTGGGTTTTGCTTTAAAACAGGGCGTGATTCACTCTTTTTAACAAGCTCAGGACATGGTACAGAAATCTCCCAACGGCTTTAGTGGTTTAGAGCATATTGCCACGGCAGTCATTTTGCTTAATAACCAACTAGAAGTTACTTACGCCAACTCCAGCGCCGAGATTCTGTTTGCATTTAGTGCCAACCAGATTCAAGGGGCGCATATCCATGACGTATTTGTGAATTGCGAAATTTTGCAAATGGCCGTGACCAACGCCATAGAAACACAGAGCCCATATCGTGAGCATGAGTTTGCACTGACCACCCAACGCGGCCATACAACGGCCGTGACCTGCACAGCCACCCCTATTTCAGCCGCGTTCAACCAAACGCCGGAAGACATGCTGATTCTGGAGTTTGTGCAAATGGATCAGCAATTGCGTATTGCGCGTGAAGAGCGCATGTTGATACAGCAGCAAGCCAACTCTGAATTACTCAGGAATCTGGCGCATGAGATCCGCAACCCGCTAGGCGGCTTGCGTGGTGCGGCACAATTGCTTGAATTTGAGTTGCCGCAACCCAGCCTAAAAGAATATACCCAGGTGATTATCAAAGAGGCTGACAGACTACATAGCCTCATGGACAGACTGCTGGCACCTCACCGCGTGCCAAAATATGAGCCCACCAACATTCATGAAGTGCTGGAGCGCGTACGCAGTCTGTTACTGGCAGAATCGCCTAACCATATCCGCGTGATCCGCGACTACGATACCAGCTTGCCGGAGCTCATTGGCGATCGCGAGAAACTGATACAAGCCGTGCTCAATATTGCGCGTAATGCGGCACAAGCGATGCAACAGCATCAGACCGAAGGCGCGAGCATTACTTTCCGCACGCGTGCTGAGCGCCAAATTACGCTAGCCAGAAAACGTTACCGTGTCGGGATTCATTTAGAGATTATTGATAACGGCCCAGGCATCCCTGCCGGCATCAAAGAACGCATTTTCTACCCGCTGGTATCTGGTCGCGAAGGCGGCACAGGCTTGGGCCTTGCGCTGGCGCAAACCTTTATCACCCAACACCATGGCATGATCGACTGTGATTCACAGCCGGGTAAAACCATCTTCCATATATTGCTACCTATTGAAAGTACGCAATTAAAATCATCAGTACAATAATTCACGAGAAACAGCTATGAAGCCAATCTGGATCCTAGACGACGACAAATCCATCCGCTGGGTGTTTGAAAAAGCACTTGCCCGCACGGACTTTGATTTCAAAACATTTTCATCCCCGGCAGAAGCACTCAACGCTTTAAATCGTGAACAACCCCAAGTCATTGTCAGTGACATCCGCATGCCGAATGGCTCGGGCCTGGACTTTTTATCCGAGGTAAAGCAGCGCTTTCCCGAGATTCCCGTCATTATCATGACCGCTTACTCAGACCTCGAAAGCGCTGTCGCCGCCTTTCAGGGTGGTGCGTTTGAGTATCTGGCCAAACCGTTTGATGTAGACCAAGCCATCGAAATTATCAAACGTGCCGTTGAAGAAAGCATGCGTCAATCTGTCGAGGCCGTAGAAGACACTGGCCCTTCGCCAGAAATTATCGGCCAGGCCCCCGCCATGCAAGAGGTTTTCCGTGCCATTGGCCGCCTGAGTCGCTCGCACTCCACCGTGCTCATTAACGGCGAATCCGGCAGCGGTAAAGAACTGGTCGCAAGCGCCCTGCATAGACACAGTCCACGGGCTGACAAACCATTTATCGCTATCAACACAGCCGCGATCCCAAAAGACTTATTAGAATCTGAATTGTTTGGTCATGAACGCGGAGCATTTACAGGAGCCGCCGCCGCCAGACGGGGCCGCTTTGAACAAGCAGATAACGGCACTTTGTTTCTTGATGAAATCGGCGACATGCCTGCTGACTTGCAAACCAGATTGTTGCGCGTCTTGTCCGACGGCCAGTTTTATCGCGTGGGTGGACATCAACCAATCAAAGTCAATGTACGCGTGATTGCCGCCACTCACCAGGACCTCGAAGAACGCGTCAAACAAGGTCTGTTCCGTGAAGACTTGTTTCACCGCCTGAACGTCATTCGTCTGCGCTTACCGCCCTTGCGTGAACGTAGAGAAGATATCCCCTTGCTGACCAAGCATTTTCTCGCCCACAGCGCACAGCAACTGGGGGTTGAGCCTAAGCAACTGTCGCAGGCAGCCATCAAATACCTGATGTCGGTCAACTGGAGCGGTAACGTTCGCCAGCTCGAAAACGTGTGCCACTGGCTCACCGTGATGGCCCCAGGTCAAAACGTGGACGTCAATGACTTACCCCCAGAGCTTAAAGAGGATACTGGCAAACATAGTAGCGGAGGCTCCTGGCAAGAAGCGCTAGCCCAAGAAGTCACCGACGCGCTCAACCGCGGGGAAACCAATATTCTAGACGCCAAAACCAAAGAGTTTGAGCGTATCCTGATCACCCGCGCCCTCGCCCATACCGATGGCCGCCGGATTGAAGCTGCCAATCAGCTAGGGATGGGAAGGAATACACTTACTCGCAAGATACAGGAGTTAGGGATTGATGATTAGCAAATTAAATGTGTACTTGCTGACTGCGCCAAAGCGGGAACGAGCTGTGCCGTTGTGCATCAATACTACTGACAAAAAAGACTTGCGCCAGTCGTGAGTCTTTTAATGTCTTCCCAAAAAAGTTATTTGCGGCATGAAAATGTCTGCCTTCATAGAGTATCAAGGTGTTATAAACGTTATTGATTCTCACAATCTCATCAAACATGCTGTGATAAGCGGTATCCATCTTTACAGTACCCTCTGCAAAGCGCCTATCATTCACCTTAAGTGCTTTTTCGTATAAAGCCTGATCAAAGCTTTTATTAGGCCTAAATAAAGAAGTCCCGGAATCCAAAGGCGCATCAGGACTTAAATATAACACCGCTGCAAAAACAGCATTCCCATCGGTATGAATTACACCGCGACCATAATCCTCAGTGACACTTTGAAAGTTGGTCGAAATTGCCCAACGCATACGCTCATATTCCGAGTTATGAAAAAGTGAAATGATTTTGGTACTAAGCTTCTCAAAGAGGGGCTTGTTAATAACAGACAAATCCTTGGTTCGACACCCTGGAAAAACATAGGGAACGTTACCTAATTGATGTCGATATTGATATTTCTGATTTAACGCAAATGTACGAACAGCGTCTGGATCTTCATAAAAATTCTCCACGATTGTCACAGGATACAAATTCATAATAATTAAGCCACAATTAAAGATAAATAGTTGATATATATAAAAAAACGGCAACCGAAGTTGCCGTTTTTACTGACTTATAATTTACGCAGCTAAACTGCAACTAAATTAGAAGAACAGGATAGCACCAAATGAGATGGTTTTTGCTTTACCTTCAGCAGTCGCTGCTGAAACGTTATCAACTTTACGTTTAACGTCAGAGTACTCAGCAACCAAGTTCAAGTGCTTGGTCAAAGGATGGTAAGCACCAACAGTCCACATTTCATCTTTGATTTCGTCGAAGGTGTCTACAGTGTTACCGTCCAGTTTAGACTGACCCCAGCTCAAGCCCAGTTTAGTACCAGCGCCTGGTACTGTGTATGTACCTTGTACATAACCACCTTTGGAATCACGACGCTTACCGTTTCTGTCGAAACCACCATTCAGTTGCAGTGTCTGGCCAATACCTTTACCATCGTAGTAATAACCAGTCAAACCAAAGTCAGCAACTTTGATTGTTGTACCCAAATCCCAAGCGTAAGCGCGCTCGCTACCCAAAGAAACTGCTGTACCACTTACACCATTAAATGATTGCAGGTTGTCAACTTTTTGGCTGATAGCAGAAGCCCAAACTTTACCAGCTACATCACCAGTCCACTCATAAGAAGCTTTACCTTCGAAGGCTGGTTGAGAACCGCCACGAGTAGAGCTAAATGCGCTTGTAGAAGCTGTCAAGGCACCGGCAGTACCACTGCCATCACCAACGGCATTCCAAGCCTGAGTCACACCAGCTGTGAATTGGAAACCATTCCAGTTTGGTGATGTGTAAGCAACTTGAGATTTCCAGTCAGCATACATAAAACCTGTACCAATACGGCCCAATGTCGTTGTGTTACCAGCCAAGGAACCTGCGCCAGAACCAACGCCCAACAGAGTCATGTCATTCAAGATAGCGTCTGAAGCGAAAATGCCCAGATCTTTACCCAGCTTGATAGAACCCCATGAAGCATCACCGAATGTCAAGAATGCTTGACGGTTTTCTTGTTGTGATGTTTGACGGCCAGAGTTTGTTGTAGAAGCACCTGGGTTAATGCTGATTGTGAAACCAACATCCAGATCGTTCTGACGTGTTTTACCAGAAACGCTCAAGTAGTTTGGCAGCAAACCAGTAGTGATGTTTGCAGAGCTGTCTGCATTACCATCACCTAAACCCAAAGGACCAGTACCAGCACCTGTGTCACCACTGAAAGTAGTGTGAGTGTAGTAAGCGTTAACAACGCCACCGATGTCCAGAGTCCAGTCACCAGCTGGGATAGTGATGCCAGCTTGTGCGCCAGTAGCGGCAGCGAACAGAGCTGCTGCAACTGCAACGTTCAATTTTGTATTCATACGAATCTCCAAAAATGTTGTTTTCACAACTTGTGTAAGGATATTGCTTTCCAGTAAAGAGCCATTGAATGCTCTTTCTAATAACTCCTGCGGAATCACTTAAAGCATTTCCTGCAAGGTCAGAGCAATTTTTGCAAAAGCGGCCTAGGTGGCGCAAGTGAATACGTCAAATTGCTTAGTCCTAGTTAACGTTGTTGCAGATTTGCAACAATCTAACACCTGCCGGACTAGGGTGTTTTTTTGAATTGCTACCGTTTTTTAGCTGATTTCCCATCAACATCAATATATCTTTCTGCTAGCATAGGAACAATTTGCACCTTATTTAAATTTACACGTGCGCCTCTATTTAAGTGAAGCACATCCGCAGGGGAAGAGAATGATTTCGGACATTCAGTTATGTAGTCGCTTTGTAGAGACCTTGGACTGGATATGCCAAGTGCTGATCAGGCATTCTGAGGATTTCAATATTGCCCTGGTTAAAATTGCTTATGGGGATGACAATAGTTTGGGTGAGGCCTACGGCGCGCCTGAGGCCTTGCGTCAACTCTCATCGTTAACCCATGATCTGCAAAACTCTTTTAGAAGATCTGACCTGGTAGGCCGGGAAGGGACAGACTTCTGGATTTTGTTTCCTTATACGCGTGTGCAAGATGACGTGTATGAAAAACTGCTTGATGTGCTTGAAAGCTCCAAGCATCAGACATTGAACATCGTAGAGCGTGAAATCGCTATTTTTGAATTGCCGCTGATTTACCAAAAAGCGTTGGTGAAGCCTGACAGAGGGCACGCCTTGTTACAACATCTCAAAAACAATCAGCGGGAATTGGCCAGCCATGTTTTCCGTCTAGCCAATCTCTAAGCTGCAGGCCTACGCATTTAAAAGCGTAATTGTTGAAGCCCTTTGATCAGCGTGCGTATTGGGGTTGGCAAGGCTGCGGCGACAGCATCCGCCAAGGCGAGCCATTGCTGATTGGGCGCTGCTGGCGGGCGTTTCCCCTGCAATAGCAGTGGCTGTGGCGTTATTTCAAGCTTGAAATGTGTAAAGGTATGCCAGAGCACGGGCAATGTTTCCAGTGGCTCCACATCCATGTCGAAGGTAGTTTTTACATGGGGGACGGCAAGCGCACTGGGGGACAACTCAGGCAAACTCCACAAACCGCCCCATATACCATGGTTCGGCCGTCGCTCCAGCAAAATCTCCCCGGCATCTAAAATCATCAATACCGTGGTCTGTTTTTCTGGCAAGGCTTTACGAGGCTTGGGGGCAGGCAGCACATAGACCATTTGTTGCTGATACGCCAGACAACTCGCCTGCATCGGGCAACGATGACAATTTGGTTTGCTACGCGTACACAAGGTCGCACCAAAGTCCATCAACCCTTGCACATAGGCGGGCAAGCCTTGGCTAGGCAACACACTTTCGGCGATTTGCCACAATTTCTTCTCTACTTCTGGTAACCCTGGCCAACCCTCAATAGCATACAGCCTTGCCAATACACGTTTCACATTACCATCAAGAATCGTTTGCCGCTGGTTAAATGCAAACACGCTGATCGCTGCGGCGGTAGAGCGCCCGATGCCTTTTAAAGTTTGGATGGTCTCGAAATCTGTTGGAAAAATACCACAATGCTCACGCATAATGGTTTGGGCGGCATGATGCAGGTTGCGCGCGCGTGAATAGTAGCCAAGCCCGCTCCAATAGCGCATGACTTCATCTTGTTCGGCTTCGGCTAGGCTGGCAATGGTAGGAAAGCGCTGCATGAACCGATCATAATAAGCAATGACCGCCGACACCTGCGTTTGCTGCAACATGATTTCTGAGACCCAAATAGCGTAAGGGTCACGCGTCTGCTGCCATGGCAAATCATGGCGGCCATGCGCCTGCTGCCAGGCGATCAGTTTTTCTGCAAAATCACTCACACTTAAAAGCTTGTCTGCTGGCCCTAAAAATTCAGCAGCTTTTTGAGTGCTTTTTGTTTGAGCTGGTCCACGGGCTTGGCAGGCTCAGTGCTATTACCACCTTCAGGATTGGCAGCCTCGCTACCGCTATTCCCCGGCGTTTTTCCATTCAGCAACCCTTTAAGAGCTTCGGCCTTGTCTCCGCCGATTTTCTCAGTCAAGGCGTCCATAGCCACCGATTTGGCCAGTGCCTGACCTAAAGCCGCCATATCAACACCGAATTTTGGCGCACTAAAACTACCGGTGACCTTCACCGGAATGCCAAGACTGCCTAATTGCTCAGCCTCTTTACCGCCCTGCCCCTTGAGCGAATTCACCAAAGTAGGCTTGGCGAGATAGTTGATCTGTTCTTTGCCTATATCAATATCGCCTTTGCTTTCGCCTTTAGTCAACCGAAAAACCGGTGCCTTCATGGCCAGATCATCATTGTGAGCCACGCCATTCTTGATATTAAAACTGGCGGTCAGCTCACTAAAGTCAGTTTTTTTACTTTTATCTGCGTCTGCGCTGGATTGACCCTTGAGCAAGTTGAGCTTGCTTTTCGCCTCGCGGATAGTTCCGGCCAGATCAAACCCTTTAACGGCGCCATCGGCCATGCGTAAATCAACCGAGCCGCCCAGTGACTTTTTTAGTGCAGTCACCGTATTTCCTTGCGCGGTCACGTTCACATTCAAATTGCCGTTACCAGATAGCATGTCATTGTTGATGGTATCGACTAACAACGGGCCGACAGCGATGTTTTGCAGGCTTTGCTGTATGGTGACTGCAGGCGTGGCACGTGCATCCAGCTTGACGGCACCGCGCACCGTGCCTTGATAGACATCGGCATTGAGTGGATTCAGGCTAGCCAAGCCCTCCTGCGCTTTCAGTCCAATATTGAGGTTTTTGGCTTCGGTTTTGCCATATTTCAACCAGCCAATGCGGATGTTGCCCTGCGCATTGAGCGCCTTCAAGGCAGACAAATCCAGCGGCTGCTCCGCTTGCGCGGTTTTCTCGGCAGGCTTGGCCGTCGCTTCGCTCGCCTTGGCTTCTGCAGCAGGCAGATAACGGTTCAAATCCAGCTTGTCGATGTTGAGATCAAAGGTATACAGCGGTTTACTAAACTGGCTAATGCCAACATTGCCCTGGATACGGCTGTCATCCAGTTTGACATCCAGGCCCTGCAAAGCCAGCTTCTGGCCATCGGCCTTGATGCCCACGTTCAGGCCAGTCAGGGTATAGGGGCTGTATAAAATCTTGCCGATATTGATACTGCCATCAAGGAATAAGGTTTTTAACGCGCTCAAATCGGCAGGTTTGTCTGCTTGCGCGCGATTGGCATTTGGGCTGGCAACGGTTTCTTTTTTAGGCTTGGCCTTGCCCAGCAACGCATTCAGGTTCAAGGTGTCGGCGTGCACTTTAAAACCTATATGCGGCGTCGCAAACCCTGCCACGCGCACATCGCCATTGAGCTTGGTTTCCGCCAAGCTCAAATCAAACGTGGTGTTAACTTGCTCTTGCTTCACGTTTGCGTTGAGGGCCAACTTGAACTGCCCTTGCATGGTTCCATTCGGCAAGGCGGGGTCTTTAATATCAAATTTGCCTGCCAGCGCAGGCACTTCAAACATCAAGTCGGCCAGATTGGCGGTCACAGGCGAAGCAAAATGCCCTTCAACCTTGCGTGCACCGGCATTCAGACTAACATCCGCGGTCAACCCTTTGCTTTCGACGGTTTGCTGGTTGCCTTTTAATTCGGCCAAGACCACGGCCAGATCGAGATCGCCGTTGCCATCTTTTTGCTTGAGTGACAAGGTAACCTTGTCACTGCTGATGAGTTGCGGATTGACGGCAAGCGCAGGCGCCTGCAGGCTGACTGCGCGCTCGGCACCTTTAAAAGTACCTTGCATCGCCAACTTGAGATCAGAAACATCCAGGGCAGTGTTAGCGGCATCCACATCAATGCCCCCTTGCGCCGTAACCGTCACCGCCTGGCCATCTAGCAAGGCGCCTTTGAGCTGCGCACCCAGACCCTTGATCGCAAAGTGCTTGGCTTCCGGATCGGCCATGACATTGGCTTTAATCAACGCCTTGGCATCCACGACGGGCTGGTTTGCCGTCAGATGGAAATCGGTCGCAATATCAAACGGCTTTTTCAGTGCCACCTGGCCGGTGGTGAGGTTTAGCTGGTCAACTGAATACTTGGCACCGCTTTTCTCATTCGTAAAACTGGCCTCAGTATTGGTGATTTTAATGCCTTGCACATCAAAGTTGATCTGCTGTGACTCTTCTTCCTCTTTGCTCAGCAGATCATCAAAGTTGAAGCTGCCATCAGCATGCTGGATGACATTGACCTGCGCGCCATCCAGATAGACCGTATCGACGACAATTTCTTTTTTGAGCAAGGGCAGCACGGCCAATGCCACTTTTGCGCTTTTAATCGCGGCAAACTGTTGTTCTGACTGATGCTCGGACAAGCTGATTGCACCTAAATCGGCGCCGATTTTTGGCCAGAAACTCAGCTTGATGTCACCTTTGATGTCTAGCGTACGCTGTTTCTTGTCTTTGACCAGTTGAATGATAGTCGACTTGTAATCGTTGGGATTAAACGTCGCAGCCAGATAAACCACCAGCAACAGCAACACCGCCAGGATGGCGGCAAGCACATAAGCTATCTTTTTAAACAGCGCACGGTTCATGCATACACCTTAAAACAAATTAATGTGCAAAGAAAACCAGCACCAGAATGCCAAACACGATACGGTACCAGGCAAACACGGCAAACGAATGCTGGGCGACAAATCGGATCAGGGCGCGAATCACCACCAAGGCTGACAAAAATGAGACCACAAAACCGATCAAAAAGATCAATGCATCGTCCACAGACAGTAAGTCACGGGCTTGATAGAGGTCGAGCCCGGTGGCTGCGAACATGATGGGCAAGGCTAAAAAGAATGAAAACTCAGTCGCGGTCTGACGGCTCAGGCCAAAAAACATGCCGCCCAGAATGGTCGCGCCTGAACGTGACATGCCCGGAAACAATGCCAGCGATTGCGCAAAGCCAATCTGCAAGGCTTGCTTGGCTGAAATCTGGTCGATATCCCGCGTATTACCTGCTGGCACAAATTTTTCAATCAGCAAAATTAATACTCCACCCACGACCAGTGCGATGCCAACGGTGAAGGAGGAAAATAAATACTCTTTAATCTGGTGATGAAATGCCAGGCCAATCAAGGCGGCAGGTAAAAAAGCAATAATGAGATTGCGCACAAAGTGCTGGGCGTTGGTATCCGTTTGAATGCGCTGCACGGTATGCCAGAGCCGTTGCCGGTATTCGACACAGACCGCCAGAATCGCGCCCAGCTGAATGATGATCTCAAACACATCACGTTTATCTTTAGAGAGAAAGTCCAGCCACTCCCCGGTAATGATCAGATGCCCTGTACTACTCACAGGAATAAACTCGGTCGCGCCTTCGACCAGGCCCATGATCACGGCCTTCAGCATCAAATAGATATCCATGCAGTTATTCTAACAGACAGTTTTGCAGACTTGCCGTGGCCATAGAAATTTCACGATTGAAAATGCATGGGCGCACGTTGCTTACGCCTGGAAAATGTCCGTGATACGCATCATGACCCATGTCTGCATACATACTAAGCCATCAATAAAAAAGCGCCTTGATCCCTCAAGGCGCTTGGCATGACGACAGAGTCACAGAAATTTTTAATTATTTAAGATCAAAACGATCCGCATGCATGACCTTGGTCCAGGCGGCGACAAAGTCGTGCACAAACTTCTGCTTGGCATCATCTTGTGCATACACCTCGGCATAAGAACGCAGGATGGAGTTGGAGCCAAACACCAGATCCACACGGGTAGCCGTCCATTTAACTGCACCTGTGTCACGCTCACGGACTTCATACAGGTTGTTGCCAGCAGGCACCCAGGTGTAGCGCATATCGGTCAGGTTGACAAAAAAGTCATTGCTGAGCACACCGGGCTGATCGGTAAATACACCGTGCTTGCTACCACCGTGGTTGGTATCCAGCACACGCATCCCACCCACAAGGACGGTCATTTCTGGTGCAGTCAGACCCATCAGCTGGGTACGGTCCAGCAGCATTTCTTCTGCCGAGGGCACGTAGTCGGCCTTGAGCCAGTTGCGGTAACCATCATGCACAGGTTCCAGCACCTCAAAAGACTCAATGTCTGTCTGCTCTGCCGTCGCATCACCACGGCCTGCAACAAACGGTACCGTGATGTTCACTCCGGCGGCTTGGGCGGCTTGCTCAACGGCAGCAGAACCACCGAGGACAATCAGGTCAGCGATGCTGACAGGTTTGCCAAAGCCCTGCTGTATGCCTTCGAGCACGGTCAGCACTTTTTGCAGTCTGACGGGCTCGTTGCCTACCCAGTCTTTTTGTGGCGCCAGACGAATACGTGCACCATTTGCGCCCCCGCGGTAGTCTGAGGCACGGAAAGTACGTGCGCTATCCCAAGCGGTCGCGACCAGTTCTGCGGTGCTTAAGCCGCTCGCCAGAATGTGTGCTTTGAGTGCAGCAATGTCTGTCTCGCTGATGGCTGAACCTGCAGGCACCGGATCTTGCCATATCAGATCCTCTTGCGGCACATCCGGGCCGATGTAACGGGCTTTGGGACCCATGTCACGGTGTGTCAGCTTGAACCAGGCACGGGCAAACACTTCAGAGAAATACGCCTGGTCGTCACGGAATCGCTCCGAGATTTTGCGGTAAATCGGGTCCTTGATCATGGCCATATCCGCATCTGTCATGATGGGGTTATAACGAATGCTAGGATCCTCGACATCGACTGGCTTGTCTTCTTCCTTGATGTTCACGGGTTCCCATTGCCACGCACCGGCCGGGCTCTTTTTAAGTTCCCAGTCATGGTTAAACAGCATGGCAAAGTAACCGTTATCCCATTGGGTCGGGTGTGTAGTCCAGGCACCTTCAATGCCGCTGGTCACCGTATCCCGGCCCACTCCGCGTCTGGTGTGGTTGTTCCAGCCCATCCCCTGCTCATGTACGTCGGCGGCTTCCGGGTCGACACCAAGGTTGCTGGCCTGACCGTTCCCGTGTGCTTTGCCCACCGTGTGGCCGCCTGCCGTCAACGCTACCGTTTCCTCGTCGTTCATCGCCATGCGGGCAAAGGTAACGCGGATATCCTGCGCGGTTTTCAGCGGATCAGGGTTGCCATCCACGCCTTCCGGGTTCACATAAATCAGGCCCATCATCACGGCAGCCAGCGGGTTTTCGAGGTCACGCTGACCAGAATAACGACTACCTTCGCTACCGGTTTTTGCCAGCCATTCTTTTTCATTGCCCCAGTAGATATCTTTTTCCGGATGCCAGATATCCTCACGACCAAAAGCGAATCCGAAAGTCTTGAGGCCCATGGATTCATAGGCAATGGTGCCCGCAAGTACAATCAGGTCCGCCCAGGAGATCTTGTTGCCATATTTTTTCTTGATCGGCCACAGCAGGCGGCGCGCTTTATCTAGATTGACGTTATCAGGCCAGCTGTTGAGTGGTGCAAAGCGCTGGTTACCTGTACCTGCGCCACCACGGCCATCTGCTACGCGATAAGTCCCGGCGGCGTGCCAGGCCATGCGAATCATCAAGCCACCATAATGACCCCAATCTGCAGGCCACCATGCCTGACTGTCCGTCATCAAGGCATGCATGTCCTTTTTAAGCGCATCTACATCCAGCGTGGATACTTCCTGTCTATAGTCAAATGACTCACCAAGCGGATTGGTTTTACGATCATGTTGATGCAAGATATCCAGATTGAGGGCGTTCGGCCACCAATTCGTATTGGTTTGTGCGGTTGTCGTGATTGCGCCATGCGCGAATGGGCACTTGGCGCCCGTGTTTTGATTCTGCATGTGTTAGCTCCTTGTTGTTAATTGATGAGTGCGGCAAAAAATTCATCAAGACTCAAATATACTACGCCTTGATTGTTACGATAATAATTTGATATAAAATAAACTACAGAGTTAAAAACTGGCAGCGTAAGCGGCTAAAGCTTCCTGCCACACGGCTGATTCCTGATTAAGCCAGGTCCACATCTTGTCTCCTTATGTTGTCATCCATGCATCGCATTCTAGGGCGCTCCATTTAATTTGTATAATTGTATGTTTTGATATTATTGATTAATAAAATTAATGTATATAGACTAGTGATGGTGAAAACAGCGAGACAAGCAAATGACCTTGATTGAATTAAAGTTTGTATTGGCGGTGGCGCAAGAGAGAAACTTCAGACGCGCAGCAGAAAAATGTTTTGTGACCCAGCCGGCGCTCAGTCTGGGCATCAAAAAACTGGAAGAAGAGCTGGGTGTCTCTCTGTTTGAACGTAACCGCAACGAGGTGACCCCCACCGAAATTGGTGAGCAGATTATTGCACAAGCCAATATCGTGCTGGAGCAAGCAGCCAAGATTAAAGAGATGGCGAAACACGGTAACGATCCGCTCAACGGCCTGTTCAAGCTGGGCATGATTCACTCGGTCGGGCCTTATCTGTTACCCGAAATCATTCCGCCACTCATCCAGGTGGCGCCGCAGATGCCGCTGGAGGTTGAGGAAAACATCACGGCGACCCTGGAGCAGCAGCTGAAGAACGGGCTCATCGATGCGGCTGTAGTCGCCTTACCGTTTGATGTGCCGGGCATTGAAACCTTGCCACTGTATGACGAGGACTTTAATGTCGTCGTACCCGTGAGTCACGCCTGGGCCAAGCGCACATCGGTCGAGGCGGATGAATTGAGCCAGGAGAAAGTGTTATTGCTCAACACCGGGCATTGCTTCAGCAATCAGGTAACCCAGGCTTGCCCAGAGCTCAGCCGTAAAGGCGAAGTGTTACAGGGCAATTCGCTGGAAACAATCAGAAATATGGTGGCTTCGAATTTGGGTATCACGGTGCTGCCAGCCATGGCAACTGCGGCGCGCTATCAGAACGCGCTGATTCGCGTGATCCCGTTTACCCGCCCTGCCCCTAGCCGACGTATTGCGCTGGCCTGGCGCAAAAGTTTTGTGCGCAAAGAGGCGATTGAAATATTAGGAAAAGTGATGGCTGAAGTGGGCGCTGCGCAACAACAGATTGACCCGGTTTAGGTGCACAAACAACTAGTAGGCAATGGCGACGCGAAAACCCGTTACCAGTTTTTCGTCTACACCTAACAACACTTTGGCGGACTGCTCTTGCAAGGCCGCCAAGCCATTGCTGGCATCGACCGTCTTGGGCAGATAGTCTTCCGGCTTGAGCGTTTTGCGCAATACCGGCTCATCAGCCGTATTGGTCAAAGTCAGCTCTATCATCGGATAGGCCTGTCGCACCTCACCGTGATTCATGAGCACACTGGAAAACACGAGCACGCCGGCGCGTGTCTTGTGCTCTTGAATATCCGCATCATCTATCGTCAATTGCGCAATATCTCTAGGCAAGCCCACTTCACAATGCAGTGGCTTACATAGCGCTTGCAGCCATGGTTTGGTGTGCGGGTAACTGGCGGCAAGCGTGGTGCGAGAGAAATACAGTGTTTGCAGAAAAAAAGTCACCAGCAGCAGGACAGAAAGCAGGCTATATGCCCAAGGGGTGGCGGGCGTCACCCGGGATTGCGGGCGCTCATCCTCGAGTGAAACGTCACGCAGAAAAGCTGGGATTTCAGGCTCAATCGCCTCGTCAGGCCGAATAGACAGCTCCGGCATGACTGCTTCAAACGGCTCGTCAGGCACCGGATGCGCCTGTGCGGCCTCGGCACTCACCTGAAAGTAAATCGCGGCATCGCTGGCAGGCTGGGGATCTACCGCCTCGCTTGCAGCAGTGGCAGCAGATGACGACAGCAAATGCGAGCGCGCATCAAACACATGGTCACATTCACCGCAGCGCACCTTGCCAGCATAGGCCTGCAATTGCTCGTCAGTGACTTCAAATTGTGTTTGGCAGGCCGGGCAGGCCGTAATCAAGGACATTTTCTGGTTCCCGTCAGCAAGACCCATCCATCTTGCTGGATGGTGGCATCCATTTCAAACCACTCGGCATAATGCGCCAGCAACATCTGCTGCTGGCTCTCCAATATGCCGGATAATGCAACTTTACCGCCAGTTTTGCAAGATTTGGCAATCACTGGGGCCAGCACCATCAAGGCGCTGGAGAGAATATTAGCCACGACCAGATCAAACGGCTCATGCAGGTATTCGGCAGAGTCATAAAAAATGGCCTCGACCTGGTTATTGAGCGCGTTATCACGACTGGCAATCACTGCCTGCGGGTCAATATCAACGCCTGTGGCGGTGTTGGCGCCCAGTTTTTTGGCGGCAATCGCCAAAATGCCTGAGCCACATCCGTAATCAAGGACATTGGCACTGCGCAACAGTGTTTCAGGTAATTGCGCCAACCAGCTCAAACACAAATGCGTGGTCGGATGACTGCCAGTGCCAAATGCCAGGCCCGGATCCAGCACAATATTGATCGCCTCCGCATTCGGCGCCTCATGCCAGGAAGGCACGATCCACAATCTATCGGTCACGCGGATAGGGTCAAACTGCGCTTGCGTGGCCCGCACCCAATCCTGCTCCTCGATCTGCTCTAACTGATATTTGAGACCATCCAGTTGCAGCTCGGCTTGTACACGGGCCAGTAGACCCTGGACATCGGCTTCTGCATCCAGCATGGCCGTGACAATGTTTTGCTGCCAGATGCCGGGCGGGGGATCCCCCGGCTCGCCAAAAATTGCCTGCTCGGCCAAGGTGTCAGCGTGCGCATCTTCAATGCTGACGGACAACGCACCCTGCTCCATCAGCACATCGCTGAGTGCCTCGGCCTGCGGCTCGGTTGATTGAATTTTAAGTAACAGCCAATGCAAAATTATTTCGAGCTGATACCCAGCTTCTGCTCCAGATAGTGAATGCTGGTGCCGCCCTGCTGGAAAGCCAAGTCGGCCATCAGATCAGAATGCAGCGCAGTATTGGTTTTAATGCCTTCGACATACATCTCGGACAAGGCCACGCGCATTCTGGCAATCGCCTGTTCGCGTGTCGCACCGTGTGTAATCAGCTTGCCTATCATCGAGTCATAATGCGGTGGCACGGTATAGCCGCCATACACATGCGTATCCATGCGTACGCCAGGGCCGCCGGGCATATGAAAGCGATTGATAAAGCCTGGTGAAGGCACAAAGGTATAAGGATCCTCGGCGTTAATCCGGCATTCGATGGCATGGCCATTGAGCACGATATCGCGCTGACGGAACGGCAGCTTCTCACCAGCAGCGATGAAGATCTGCTGCTGAACCAGGTCGATACCCGTGATCATTTCAGTGACGGTATGCTCCACCTGCAAGCGGGTGTTCATCTCAATAAAGTAGAACTCGCCATTTTCATACAGGAACTCGAAGGTGCCGGCGCCACGGTAACCAATCTTGCGGCAGGCCTCGGCACAACGCTCACCAATTTTGTCGCGCAGTCTTTCTGGCAACAAGGGCGAGGGTGCTTCTTCAATAATTTTTTGATGGCGGCGCTGCATGGAGCAATCGCGGTCACCCAAGAACACGGCGTTGCCATGCTGGTCAGCCAGAATCTGGATCTCGATATGACGCGGGTTTTCAAGGAATTTTTCCATGTAAACCATCGGGTTGCCAAAAGCAGCCTGTGCCTCGGCTTTGGTCATATTGACCGCATTGAGCAAGGCGGCTTCGGTATGCACCACGCGCATGCCACGACCACCACCGCCACCCGCTGCCTTAATAATCACCGGGTAGCCTACGCGCTTGGCCGTTTTAATGATTTCAGCCGGATCATCATTCAGCGCACCATCTGAGCCAGGCACACATGGCACACCCGCCGCTTTCATGGAGTCCTTGGCAGACACCTTGTCACCCATCAGGCGAATGGTCTCTGCGCGGGGGCCGATAAAGACAAAACCGCTTTGTTCAACCCGCTCGGCAAAGTCGGCATTCTCGGATAAAAAGCCATACCCGGGGTGAATCGCTTGCGCATCCGTTACTTCAGCCGCACTGATCACGGCAGGAATATTCAGGTAGCTTTTTGCAGAAGGTGCTGGGCCAATACAAACAGACTCATCGGCCAGCTTCACATATTTGGCATCACGGTCAGCCTCAGAGTGCACAGCCACCGTTTTAATCCCCAACTCACGACAAGCACGTTGCACGCGCAAGGCAATTTCGCCGCGGTTGGCAATCAGGATTTTCTCGAACATTATTTACTCCGCGTCTCAATAGCCGCTAGACAATTAAACTTCGTTGCTGCGAAACCCGCAGAGGGCTGCTGGTCGCCGCCACGGGCAATCAGTACTTTTTCAACCATCACGATTAACCAATCAGGAACAGAGGCTCGCCGTATTCCACAGGCTGACCGTTTTCAACGAAAATCTTTTTAATCGTGCCCGCATATTCACTCTCAATTTCGTTGAGCAGCTTCATGGCTTCAATAATGCACAGGGTGTCCCCTGTATTGACAGTGCTACCAACATCGACGAACGCTTTTGCATCTGGAGAAGACGCGCGATAGAACGTACCGACCATCGGTGATTTAACTACCGTGCCTTCTAGCACTTCTGCCGCTGCAACGGCGGGAGCAGCGGCTGCTGCGGGTGCTGCTGCAGGCGCGGAAACAGGCGCAGCGACATATTGAGTCACTGGTGCAGCACCCGGTGCCATGGCGCGACTGATACGTACCTTCTCTTCACCCTCAGTCAGTTCCAGCTCGGAAATCCCCGATTCCTCGACCAGATCAATCAGTTTTTTGAGTTTGCGTAAATCCATATTAGCCTCGAATGTAAATGTTTTAAATGTTATTAGCGTTGTTGGATGTAGCGATAGGCGGCGTAGTATCCCTCTGCGCCCAAACCGCAGATGACGGCGGTTGCCAGATCGCTGAAATAAGAATGATGCCGGAATGACTCGCGGGCATGCACATTGGAGAGATGCACTTCAATGAATGGAATGTTCACTGCCGAAAGGGCATCCCTGATGGCAATAGAAGTATGCGTGAAGGCGGCAGGATTGATAATGACGTAATCCACCCGGTTCACAGACAATGCATGAATTTTCTCTATGATCTCCGCCTCAGAGTTGCTCTGAAAGGATTCAAGACGTACCTGATCGGCCCGCGCCAATTCCAGCAGATGCTGGTTGATATCTGCAAGCGTTTGGCTACCGTAGTGCTGTGGCTCACGTGTCCCCAGCATATTCAAGTTGGGTCCATGTATCACCAGGATGGATTTGGCGCCCATTTCAGATGCCTCTCAAAGAGAAAAATACAACCTTCATGGCGTCGAAGTTTGCCGAAGTTATTGCATTTTGTCCAGTAAAATTCGCAATTTGGAACAAATGGAAAGTCGCCAAAACGGCAGCAACTGGTACAGATCAGGCGACAAACCTAAGCCATAAGCGGCCTGTTTGCGCACAGAACTGGGCAGGCATTTAAGGCAAGTTGAGTGCTTTTTGCAGCATTTGGCGATTGACTCTGCCGAAGAAGGTGTGTGTCACTTGGCCGTTGGCAGAAATCACCACGGTGTAAGGTAATACGCCTTTGGTGTTGCCCAGTTGCTCGGCCAAAGGCATGCCTTCGTTCTCGGCAATTAACAAAGGATAACTGACGGGCGTACTCTCCGCGAACTCATGCACAGCGGCTGCCTCGTCAATGGCCAGGCCTAATACTGCAATTTCGGAGTGTTCGGCCGCCAGCGCTGAGATTTCGGGCATTTCTTCACGGCAAGGCTCACACCATGTCGCCCAAAAATTCATGATCACAGGCTTGCCTTTAAAGCTTGAAAGCGCATACTCCCTGCCACCAGCATCCTGCAAACCGACGCTCCATACCGCGTCAGGTACCATCATCGCCGTTTGAGTAGGGGCAGACGTCATCCATTGATCACGGTGAAGGTAAAGCCAACGGAATCCGCTACCGAGAACAACGATCAGTAATATCGTCATGACCAAACGCGCAATATTATGCATGTGCAGACTTCTCCATGGCGCTTAAAGGCAATTTGCGCAAACGGTCAAGAAATTGTGTGGCGTCCTGATAGCCTTTGATCACAGGTTGCAACGGCCGTCCCTGCGCATCAAAAAACACGATCCCTGGCGGCCCGAACAATTCAAAGCGCTTGAGCAATGCGGCATCTTCCGCCCGGTTTTCGGTCACATCTGCCTGCAACAGCACCACATCTTTGAGCGCAGCCCGCACTTCTGGCTGGCTAAAGACAAACTGCTCATATTCTTTGCACGAGACACACCAGTCTGCGTAAAAATCCAGCATCACGGGTTTGCCCCGCGCGGCCGCAAGCGCATTTTCGAGCGCTTGTACACTTTGCACGCGTTTGAATGGCAGTGCTTGCACATCCGTCGCCGAAGCAGACATGACCCTTTGCAAAGGTTGTAGCGGTGAGCGTGCACCCGACCAGGCACCGACCAGCAGCGCGGCGCCATAAAGCAGCAACATGACCGCAAATCCCTTGCAAAGACGCGCGGTGCTCCCCGCATCCGCAGGCAAAGGGTCTATTGCGCGCAGGTAAATGGCCGGGACAATACACAAGGCCGCCCATAAAACCAGTTGCGCTGACACAGGCAGCAACGGGCTGACGATCCAGACCGAGACAGCCAACATCAACACCCCAAACAAACGACGAACGGCATTCATCCATTCGCCCGCCTTGGGCAAGACCGTGCCCGCTGATGCGCCAATCAGCAATAACGGTACGCCCATGCCCAGCGACAATGAAAACAATGCCACCGCGCCCAGCACCACATCATGCGTCTGGCTGATATAAAGCAGCGCACCCGCCAGCGGCGCAGCGACACAAGGGCTGATGATCAAGGCAGATATGGCCCCCATCAAGAAATCGCTGGCCAGATGACCACCCTTGAAACGACTGCTCCAGTTAAAAAAGTAATTTTCAACCGCTGACGGCAGTTTGAGCTCGTAAAAGCCGAACATGGAGAATGAGAGCACCACAAAAATCAGGGCACCGATGATCAGGGCGGCAGGCGTTTGCAGCGCGCTGCTCAAGAGTTGCCCAGAGAGCCCGGCGGCGACGCCAGCCAGGGTATAAGTCAGGCACATACCCAGCGTGTATGCCAATGACAAAGTAAACGCCTTGCCACGCGACACATGGGCATTTTTGCCCACAATAATCCCAGACAAAATAGGAATCATGGGGAACACGCAAGGGGTGAATGCCAGCAACAGGCCTGCACCAAAAAAGCCTGCCACAATCTGCCACCAGTGGCCAGAGGCCAAAAGCTTGCCAGAAAACTCGTCCTCACTCTCCGCGTTGACGGGCTGTGCACTGCGAATATTATTCGCCGAGGCAACCGCGTCCAATGCAAGTGATTTGGTTTGTGGGGGATAACACAGGCCTTTTTCACTACAGCCTTGATAGCGTACTTGCAACACCTGAGGGGCGGCCCCTGCAAACGTGACCTCGGCCACGGTATCGTGGTGAAACACCTGCTGTTCGCCAAAATTGGGATCATGCTTGGTTTCACCGGCTGGCAAGCTGAGCTGTGTCGTGTCGCTGGCCGGTAAGAGTTGTATGCGGCCTCTATATAAATAGTGGCCTGGTGCTACAGTAAACCGGATCTGGGCATGCGTGGCATCCGTCAGTGCCGCATCGACCTTGAATGCCTGATCGACAGGCAAAAAATCTTCGCTGCTATCTTCAGTGAATAGTTTTGAGAATTGTGACGCCGCGTGCACAGGCAACACCATCACGCACAACATGACCAGCACCCATGCTACTTTAAACCCATTTTTGATCAACGCTTCACTCCTGCATCCCTGTCTCGGCCGCCACCCATGCCAAATATTCCGGCAAACCCTCGCTCACATGGATGCCTACAATCTCTGGAAGTTCATAAGGATGCAGCATTCTAAGCCTGGCCGCACAGGCGGCATACCCCTGCCGCGTGGTTTTAATGCTCAGGGCGATTTCTTCCGCTTGCTCAATCTGCCCTTGCCAGCGATAAATAGAGGTAACCGGACTTGAAATATTGACGCATGCCGCCAACTTGTCTGTAAGCAACGTCTGCGCGATATGCTCGGCACATGCCTTGTTCGGCACATGCGTAAACACGATTATAATTTCCTCTTTTGGCGTCATCGCGCGCTGACTCACAGACAGGATTCTGACATGCGTTTTCTCATCCTTGCTATTCTACTGGCTTTTCCGTTTCTGGAGATAGCGGTCCTGATCGAACTCAGCCAGCGCTATGGCTGGTGGGTCTTGGTGTACCTGATCATCATCGGCTACCTGGGCCTCAAGCTGATTCGTGGTGAAAAAGACCTGATCGCGTCACGCTTGTTTCAGCAAATGACGGCCGGTGGCAACCCGGTAGCCGCCATCTTTTCCACTGCCAGAAACTTGCTGGCCGGAGTATTACTCCTGATTCCGGGCGTCATTAGCGATGTCATTGCCGTGATTCTGTTACTGATTCCAACCAACAACCCAAACGTCAGCGGGCAGCATCAACAACCCCATGCACGCTACCGTCACAGCGCGAATGACGAGGTGATTGAGGGGGAATTTACCGAAGTCCCTGACAGCAAACCGGTAGATAATGTCGTGCATCTCCCGCGCAAAGATTAACGCTTGGAAAATATCGTCTTATGAACCGTGTCCTGATTGAAAACAGTGGCCATACCTTTGATGTCCGCCCCAGCCAAACCGTGCTCGAAGCCGCCATAGAAGCGGGTATCAACTTACCCTATGGCTGCCGTAATGGCGCTTGCGGCGCCTGCAAAGGCAAGGTGCTGACCGGCAAAGTCATGCATGATGATTACCAAGGCAACGCCTTGACCGATGCCGAGCTTGCAGCTGGCATGGCTTTGTTTTGCTGTGCCAGACCCCTTGAAGACCTGGTCATTGAATGCCGCCAGATCGATATGGTGCAAGGCATCAAACCGCGTATTTTGCCGGTACGCATTCAACACAAACAGCAGTTCGGCGACGATGTAATGGTCTTGCACCTGCAATTACCTGCCACTGAACAACTGACCTTTATGGCTGGACAATACATCGAATTTTTACTCAAGGATGGCCGCCGCCGGGCTTTCTCCATCGCCAATGCGCCACATGAAAAAGGGTTTATTGAATTGCATATCCGTAAAATTGCTGGCGGGCATTTTACCGAGCAAGTGTTCAATGACATGCCGCTTAAAACCATATTGCGTATGGAAGCGCCTCTCGGCAGTTTTTTCCTGCGAGAGCAAAACCAAAAACCCATCATCATGGTGGCGGGTGGTACGGGGTTTGCCCCGGTCAAAGGCATGATAGAACACGTGATTTTCAATCAGATCCAGCGCCCCGTTTACCTCTACCGCGGCGCGAGACGAACCGGCGACTTATATATGGATGACCTCTGCCAGCGCTGGACACAGTTCATGCCGAATATTCAGTATATCCCCGTCATTTCCGACGGTCACGACGACGATGGCTGGCAAGGCCGCCGTGGTCTGGTACATCAAGCCGTGTTGGAAGATCACGCCGATTTAAGCGGGTTTGAGGTCTATGCATGCGGCGCACCAGGCATGGTGGAGATTGCGAAAGCAACGTTTGTGAAACAGGGCCTGCCAGAAGAAGAATTTTATAGCGATGCGTTTACGTTTGCGCCCAATTAACGGGCTATAGTAAACCGACTGGCGCGGCGATCAGCGCGCTTCACTGATCGTTTTATCAAGGGCTCTGCAGAGCCCTTGATTGTGTGAGGACGCAAAAACAACCCGCTCGCTCGCAGGGACACGCCTGATCAAACATGCTGTTTAGCCCATCTTGCCAGCCCCCTCAACCATCCCAGCAAATCATCCACGTAGGTGTACAGCACCGGGATCACCACCAGACTCAGCACGGTTGAAGTAATTAATCCGCCAATCACCGTAATCGCCATTGGCGCGCGGAAACTAGGATCCGCACTCCAGCCCAGTGCAATCGGCAGCATACCGGCAGCCATGGCAATGGTGGTCATGACAATCGGCCGCGCACGTTTATGGCACCCATCGATAATCGCATCAAACCGGCTTAACTGGCGCTCTTTTCTGGCCATGATGGTGTACTCCACCAGCAAGATCGAGTTTTTGGTCACCACACCCATCAACATCAACAACCCAATCACACTCGGCATGGAGAAGCTGTTGTGGGTGACCAGCAGGGCAAAGAAGGCCCCACCCAGTGACAAGGGCAGCGCCCCCAAAATGGTCACTGGTTGCAGAAAGTCGCCAAACAGCAAGACCAGCACCACATAGATGCACATCACGCCGATGACCATGGCGCCGCCAAAGCTGGCAAACAATTCGTTCATGCGTTTGGCATCGCCCGACTCCAGCTGCTTCACGCTGGGCGGCAGCGATTGCATGGCGGGCAGCTGTTGTACTTCACGCATGACCTCACCAATCTGACGCTTGTTGAGCTCGATATCAAAGGTCACATTACGCATGCGGTCCATACGGTCAATTTGCTGCGGCCCACTGCCCATGCGAACGGTGGCCACGGTTTCCAGGCTAACACTGCCGTTGCGTGCGGGTACCCGTAGTTGGGCAATTTCTTGCAAACTGGTGCGTACACTGGAACCCAATCGCACCCGGATTGGCACCTGGCGCTGAGGCAAATTGAGCTTGGGCATCGTGTTGGAGAAGTCGCCCGAGGTAGCAATACGAATCACCTGTGCAATCGACTCTACCGTCACCCCCAGCTCGGCGGCCTTGTCGATATCGGGGATGATCTGCACCTCTGGCCGTTGCAGGCTGGCACTGGATGTGATGTTGCCGACACCGCTCAAGGTACGCAATTGTTGCTCCAGCTGTTGGCTGGCATTGCCCAGCGCAATGCCATCATCGCTGGCCAATGTGATCTGCAGTTTTTCACCGGATTCCCCAATGCCGACGTTGACGCGTGCGCCCGGCAAGGCCTTGAGTCGCTCACGTAACTCGGCTTCAATTTCGGATTGCTTCTGATGCCGCTCACTACGATCCGTCAGACTAATCACCAGGCTGCCCTTGCGCACATCCGTACTATTCTGCGAAGCATTGGGGCCACCCCCACCGGTACTGGCCGTGCCCGCGGCGCTAAACACCGCTTTCACTTCCGGGTGCTGCTTGACGATCTGCTCTGCCAGACTAACCACTTCGCGCGTCTGCTCCAGCGCGGTCCCCGGCTGCAACTCAATATTGACCTTGGTCTGGCTACTATCAGAGGAAGGCACAAAGCCTTTGGGCAACAGTGGCATCAAACTCAATGAGCCGACAATGAACAATACAAATGCGAGCACCACGGTTTTGCGGTGGCGCAAACACCACTCCACACTGCGTAAGTAAGCGCGCATAAAGCCAGAGATTTGTTCTTCCTTGACTGGGTGCGGTTTTAACAAATAGGCTGACATCATGGGCGTCAACAAGCGGGCGACGACCAGCGAGCCCATGATGGCAATAGCCGCCGTAATGCCAAACTGCTTGAAAAATTTACCCGGTATGCCGCCCATAAATGCGGTGGGCAGAAAAATCGCCACCAGCGTAAATGTGGTGGCAATCACCGCAAAGCCGATTTCATCAGCGGCCTCCATGGCGGCCTGATAAGGGGATTTGCCCATGCGCAGGTGGCGGACAATGTTTTCGATTTCCACAATGGCATCATCGACAAGAATCCCCACCACTAGCGCCATGGCAAGCAAAGTAAGAATATTGAGCGAGAAGCCGAAATATTGCATAAATGCAAAGGTCGGGATCATGGATAAAGGCAGAGCGACGGCGGCAATAATGGTGGCGCGCCAGTCGCGCAAAAACCACCACACCACCAGAATAGCGAGCAAAGCCCCCTCGTACAGCAATTGCATGGAGCCGTGATAGTTATCTTCTACCGGCTTGACCATGTTAAAAGCCTCCACAATCTTCACTTGTGGATGCAAGACCCTGAATTTTTCCAGCGCGGCACGCACATCTTTGGCCACCGTCACCTCACTGGTGCCTTTGCTACGCGTAATTTCAAACCGGATGACTGGCTTGCCATCATAGCTGGCATAGGTGGTGCGCTCGGCATAGGTATCAATCACCTCCGCCACTTGCGACAACTTGATGTGGCGACCATCGCCGATGGGAATATCCAGATTGCGGACTTCATCCGCACTATGCAAGGCGCCCAGGGTGCGTACCGACTGAATATTGTCGCCAATATCCCCTCGCCCGCCCGAGGCATCCTGCTGTACGCGTTTGAGCTGTGCAGACACATCGCTGACATTGACACCCAAACCCGCCATCAAGGTCGGATCAAGATTAACCTGCACTTCGCGGTCTACGCCACCGGTACGCGTAATCTTGCCCACGCCATTCACTGCCAGCATGGCCTTGCTCACTTCGTTGTCGACAAACCACGATAGCTCGCCTTCATCCATATTGTCAGCCGAGGCGACGAAAGTGAGGATTGCACTGCCGGAGGTTGTCACTTTAGACACGGTAGGCGTCAGTACCGCAGCGGGCAACTCCGAACGGGCGCTATCAACCGCATTGCGTACCAGATTCAGTGCCTCTTCACTGTTGGTATCTATAGTGAACTGCACACTGATGCTGACACTGCCATCGGTGATTTTGGTGGTCATATGCTCAATCCCACCAATGGTCGCAATCTTGTCTTCAATCTTGCGGGCCACTTCGGTTTCCAGCTGTGGCGGGGCCGCACCTTCCAGCGTCGCACTGACCGAAATCACCGGCAGCTCAATATCCGGAAAGTTCTGTTTGCCTAATTGATTAAGTGATTTGAGACCAAGAAAGCTCAACACCACGAACAGCAGAATGGCGGGAACCGGATTGCGGATAGACCAGGCTGAAAAATTCATTTTGCAGCCTCAGGTTTGGTCACCGTCACGATTTTGACCCTATCCCCATCGTTGAGAAAAGCGCCACCACTGAGCACCAGCGAGGCCCCTGCCTCCACGCCACCAAGCAACTCTATCAGCTGCTCGCGGGTACGGCCGGTTTGTACCTTGCGCTGTGCGACCTGGCTGATACCGTCAGACCCGGATGGCGCCAGTTCAAACACATAGGCAAAGCCATCGCGGTAGGTGACGGCACTCAGTGGGACCGCCAACCCTTGCTGCTGGCCGATATCCACCTGTCCCTGCACATACATGCCAGGCTTGGCACTGCCTTTGGGGATATCCACATATACCAGCGCATTACGGGTATTGTTGTCGACGGTCGGCGAGATCAACCGCACGGTCCCAGCTACCTTCTTGCCGCCCGGCAAACTCAGGTTGACCGCTTGTCCGGCATGCAAAGTATTTTGCTGATCCGCATTCACCTCACCGCGCCACTCAATACGACTTTGCCGCACCAGTCTGAATAACTCCGCCCCGGCCGACACCACATTCCCCAAATTGGCAGAACGTGATGAAATGACCCCATCGTCAGGCGCCACCACTTTGGTCTGGCGCAAGCGGATTTTCTGGTTCTCCAGCTCCGCCTCGGACAAGGCGAGATTGGCCCGTGCCGTCTGCTCGGCAATCATGTATTCATTGATTTTTTGCGCCGATAGCGCGCCACTGTCCTTGATTTCACGCGCACGGTCTGCATTACTCTTTGCTTCAGCCAGCGCGGCCTTGTCTTTTTCAACCGTGGCGAGCTGTTTTTGCAAATCCGCCTTGACGGTTTCATCGGCCAAGACAACCAGCAACTGTCCCTTGCTCACTTGCGCGCCGACATCGGCCAGCACTTGCTGTATGCGCAATCCGGCAATTTCCGCACTGACCAGGGCCTCTTGCCAGGGATAGACGCTGCCATTTAGCATCAGAGTCGTCTGCCATTGCACCTTCACGGGCCGGGTGACCTCCACGCTCAGGGCGGCTTTGCCCTTGCCCGCTGACTGCGGCGCATGTTCTGTTTCAGTTTGATTGACGGCCGCGCGGTTAGCACGTTTTTCTGCCAGCTCGGCCTGATGCCGCGGATGTTGCCAGAACCAGGCACTCACGCCCACCAGCACGGCCGCAATGATTAAGAATTTGGTTTTTTTTGTCAGTCTGCTCGCCATTTTTATTTACCTTTTTTCCATGGGCTTGAGGATGATGGGTTTCACCGTCGCCTGTGTTTCCAGCCAGTCACCACCAAATGCCTTGTATAACGCAATCCACTGCAACACACGGTTTTTTTGCTGGGTGATAACGTTCAGCTCGGCATTAATTTTTTGCCTGCGGGCATCTTCGAGTGACAATAAATCCAGCCCGCCTGATTTCCAGTTGATCTCGGCGGCCTTGAAATATTGCTGATATTGCTGGGCACTGGCCTGCTCGGAGGTGGCACGGCGGGTAGCACTTTCCAGATTCACCAAAGCCTGCTCTACTTCTTTGACAGCATTACGCACATCCTGCTGATAGGTTGCCAGCAAGCTATCGTAATTGGCACGCGCTTCTGCCAGATCCGCACGCAAAGTGCCTCCATCAAAAATCGGCAACTTGAGAGAAGGGCCATACGACCAGGAGTCGGTGCGTGTCACCGTGCCATTAAAGTTGGTGCGGCGATAGCCGATCGATCCGGTCAGGGTCAGGCTAGGGTACATCTGGGCTTTGGAGACGCCGATATTGGCACTGGCTTCCGCCAAGTTGCGCTCATCAATGGCCAGGTCTGGGCGCCGGGTCAGTAAACTGGCCGGCAAGGCCTGCACGTCAAACATGGCAGGCTCTGGCAAGCTTTTGCCTTTCGCCAACCATTGACGCAACTCAGGCTCAGGCAAATTGGTCAACGCCACCATCGCTTTTACCAGTCCATCACATTCGGCTTGCTGCCCATCCAGCGTAGACTCACTGGCGCGTGTCGCTGCCTCTGCGAGTGCGAGGTCTGACGGAGCGGAGAAACCAGCCTTGGCAGAAATGCCTGTCAAACGCGCGGTCTCTTTACGGGAGTCATAGGCTTGTTGCAGGGCGTCTACCGATGCCTGGCAGGCACGGTAATTGACATAATTATTTGCTACCTCGGCGGCCAGGCTCAAGCGTGCATCGTGCCAGGCAATTTTTTTGGACTCCAGTTGCGCTTTGGCTGCCTGCTTGGCGGCTTTCACCTTGCCAAACAAATCCACTTCCCAGCTGGCATCCAGTGAAATCGAATCAACTTCAATGGTACTGGCCGGAAACGCGCCACCACCACCGCCTTTACTCTTGGTGGCACTGCCGGTGCTGGTTAAATCAGGGATCCCTTGCGCACGGGCAGACAAGACATTGGCGCGCGACACACGGATATTGGCCAGCGCAATTTCAAGCGAGGGACTTTCTTTCTGTGCCTCAGTCAGCAGATGGTTAAGCACAGGATCGTTGAATTGCCCCCACCAATTGTTCAGCGACGCCAGATTGCCGCCATGCGGCAACGGCGCTTGCCATTCTGTAGCTACCTTGGGTTTTGGGCGGATATATTCATCCATCACCGAGCAACTCGCCAGCGGCAAACACACGACAGCCAACCATAGCGGCAGGCGACGCAGGTTTACCGCAACCTTTAAGACAGGCTGCTTCATTTTTGTTCCATCCCGTGTAATCCTCTCAAGAATAACTGCACCACAAATGCAATGTGTGCTTCTGCATCCCAATCTGCTTCTTGCACCCCGAATAATGCTTTATGGCGAGGGCCGGCGATCAGTAGCTCGCAATAAGACTCAGCCGCCCGCATAAAATTCAGTTGTGGCAACTCGCCTTTATCCGCATACGTTTTAAAGATATTTGCCAACATTTGATAGATGCGCTCCGGCCCCACTTCTTTGACTGCCCTCGCCAACTCCGGCAAATGTGATACTTCTGAAATCGCAATTCTAAAAAAGGACACCATGCGCGGTTCAAGGACTTTTTTCAACATCAGTCGCCCGATATGCGTGAGCACTGTGGCCAGCGACGGGTCGGCTAACTGCTCAAGATTGGTCATGGCACGCACATCCTGCTCCACCATGTGCTTGAGCGCCGCGATCAATAACGCATCCTTGTTGCTGTAACGCTCATAGATGGTTCGCGTCGAGACGCCACAGGTTGCGGCAATCCGCGCAATACTGGTCCGTGCCACGCCCTCGGTCATAAACAGTTCGAGGGCCTGCGCCAGAAATTGGGCGTGCCGCTCCTGTGTTGTCCCGGTTTTTGGCCGCCCCACCTTAGGTTTGGCAGCGGCTGTGCGTGTAGAAGGCATGTCGTCCTGCGTATCCATAAAATAAAAATAAAACGTTTTATTTTCAATTTTATGAAGATTCTAAAAAAGCGCAAGCAGTTTGTTGTATCTGGCTGGCTACAAAGCGCTTAAGAGGATAGTTTAGTTTGTTATACTCGCTGCACTTTTTAATCGCAGGCAGTCGCCATGGCTCTCAAATCCACCATTTATAAAATCAATCTCAATATTGCGGATATGGACAGGCATTACTATCAGACGCATATGCTGACCTTGGCCAAGCACCCCTCGGAAACAGAAGAGCGACTGATGGTCAGACTGCTGGCGTTTGTGCTCTATGCGGATGAAGCCTTGCAATTTGGCAAAGGCCTGAGTGACGACGATGAGCCGGATCTCTGGCAAAAAGACCTTACCGGGGCAATAGAACGCTGGATAGGCGTCGGCCTGCCTGACGAGCGTGAGATTCGCAAAGCCTGCGGAAAAGCCAAGCAAGTGGTGCAAGTGCTTTATGGTGGCAGAAGTGCAGAGATGTGGTGGGAGCAACACCAAAAAGCCATGCTTAAACTGGATAATGTCACGGTGCTTAACCTGCCGGAAACCCAGGCACTCACAGCCGCTGCCTCACGCAGCCTGAGCATGAGCGTCACCATACAAGATCAGCAATTATTAGTGAGTCATGACAACGGGAGTTTTGAGCTCTCTCCCGTCATCCTCAAGGCCTAGCATCCTTCTTCCGCCTTGGAAACTGTCGAGCACAGGCTCAAAAACAAAACCCTCCATGGATCACATGAAGGGTTTTTGTTGCACCGGCACAGCCGGCGCTCAACAGCACTCAATTAAATTCAGTCTGCCGGTGAGCCCATGTAAGGGCGCTTGCCAATAAAGTTCAGGCGCATTTGCTGGTGCTTGTCCAGGCCTTTATCCGGGTTATCTGTGATCAAGCCTGTGCCTTCCCATTTATCTTCTGGGCTTTGCTGTTTTGCCTGCGGGGCTTTACTGTAAGGCCGCTTGCCGAGGAAGTGGTTCTGATGCAGATTGTGTACACCACTCTCAGCGTCAGAGGTATCGCCTGCTTGAACATTCGCCATGAAGCCAAATGTTACCAGTACTGCTAATAACAATTTACTCATTTTACGCTCCTTAAATCGCTCATTCTTTAATAGTTTTTACCGTTAGGGTGAGTAACGGTCAGGTTTATGGTGGCATAGTTACCTGACAACTACCTGACTAAAACGCACGTTTGGACAATTGATGCATTTTCATCACTTGCTGCGCTTGTGCGGATGCAGGATTTACAACCAAAGTCGCACCTACCCAGGCTTGATCAGCCGCTGCGCTAGCCACCACGGCAGGTGTGGCATAAGGCCGTTTGCTTAAAAAATGCTGTGTATGCGCGGTTTGTTGAATATTTTTCTCACCTTCAAATGCCACGGCCGTTGAGGCCACGAACAAACTTGAAACCATAAAACCCACAGAAATAAATTTACGCATCATGTGTCTCCTTATACGGTTAATGTGATTCATGTCTTCTCGTTTACATGTTTGCTCAATCACGATGGTTTGCATTTTGCCAGCCAGCAGACAAGAAAGAATCTCTCGATATACGTAGTTTGGTATATACCTAACGGCATACATCATTATTTAGATGGCTATTGAAAGTAAGTGCCTAGCCAACCAATGCGCTGAGATTGCTCGCCAGGTGAATGCCAGCAAACCAGAGGTATGCTCAAGGAAACAAGCGATGCTCGGCGGGCCAAACACCGCCATACAAGGCTTCAGGATGGCGTAGCATCAGGCGCTGCCTGATCTCGCGTAACCTGCGCAATGGGACGGATACAACCATGAGGATATTGCCTTGCTCCAGCTGTTGACTGTGGGCACGCAAGCGATACCCGGGCGCCGCAGTCGCGATGGCCGCTGCCCACGCAGCACAGGCGAGTGCTCCAATGACCATGCAATACGGAATCACAGTGAAAGCAACTTCGCCAAACCACCATGGGAAAAAGCAGGCGAGTAAGCCGCTTAACAAGCCAACGATTGCGCCAAAGACAAACCCGGCCATCGCACTATAAAGAACATCGGATTTTTCTACGGCACCGGCTTTTGGTAATTGCTCTAGCAAATGTTCATGCCGGGCATGAAAATGGATGTGATTTTCATCAATACGATCAAGCAGTAATTCATTCATCACGGCCTGAGCACTGTGAAGATTGGGTAAAACAAAATAGAGTCTGCGTCTCATCGTGTTCTCCTATCCATATTGTCATCAATATATTGATGGATAGAAGAATGCGTTGAAGATTCACTTTTTAACACCTGTATGGCTGAAACAGGCTCACGCCAACAGAATCACTAACGGTCCTCTAATTGACCGCTCCATACACGGGCCAGTTTTGATAATTTATAGCGCATGCCTGTGCTCTCATTAGAAAGCGCATCCAGAAATAATGACAGCCGACGCGATTTAATCACAGTATAAAAAGTAAGCAGGCTGACAGGCACAAAGACGATACCAAAATATGCCAGCTTCTCCAGCAGACTGGTTTGGGTCAGGTCGATTAAATTCATACCCAGCAAGCCACTGGTCATGGTGCCGATGAGGCCCAGAATAGTGACCACGGTAAGGCGGACGACCGTATCCGCCTGCCGCTTGATTTCTTCGCCTTCCAGATATTCGGCCATATCCATAATGCGGCGGCGAGTTTTCTCAAACAGGCTGACCGAATCAAGTTGCTTGAGCATCAAGGCAAACAGGTCTTTGGCGACGGCCTGATCAGACACATTTTCAAACCAGTAGCGGTGTGTAAAGCGCAGAAACACGGCCGTGACATGCCGGATATTGTTGCGGAAAGATTTGACCGAGTCCTCACTCTGCATATTCAGGCGGCTGATGGCTTGCACCATGCGGTCTGACAGCATCAGCAAGGCCGCTTTTTGAAAATGGGCGATTAAGAACAATAGAAAATACTGGTTTTGGTAATGGCGCTTGATGCCGTTTTTGTCATTGCTGAACACGCGGTGCTGATGACTGCCTACCACGACAAAATTCTGGCCGGTACACATTATGCGCGTGGTGCTCCAGGGGTCTTGGCGGACCTCATCCCAGTAGCGGTCATAGCAATGCTGTTGCTCAAAGTCTTGCAAAAACTGTTCACTAAACGGCAAGGTATCTGAATGCCAGGGCTGGCAAACCAGACCCAGCCGGATCAAGTCTCCGCGCGACAAGGTGCTCACGTCGTCAAACGCCAGATAAGCCATCAAGGGCATGCGCTGATATTCAATTTCACGGTACCGCAAATCGCCGCCCTGGCCAGAGTAATGTTGCACGAGCGGCGACATCAGTGCTGACCAGTGCAATGAGACACAAGGTACGTGATTCTCTTTCACAAAGGCCAGGTAGCGGGCCTTGTCTTCATAATCAGAGGCGGCAATCACTTGGCCGTACTGATCCAGCCACTCCACGCGTTTTGCGCAATGCCCGCCCTCGCCGGTATCATCCCAGTAATTGGGATAGGTGCGGCCCAGACGGTAGAGGATTTCCATGGCGTCATTGAGCTCGAGATCGCTGGCAGTGACTTCAAGCGCCAGCATGGCAACATCAATATCAAAAAAGAAATACAGCTCGATATGCGCGACGCGCAAAGTGAGCGGGGTCGCATGCTCTGGCAAGGTGATACGGACGGCACGGATATCCTGACGGCTAAATATATGCAGTGGCGATTCGCCATAGCCGCCAGCTGCATGGCCATGCTTGCCCTCGCCATATAAAAAACGCTGGGCAAAAGGCATAAAGGTGACGAACTCTTGATAGCGCGTTTCACTTAAGTGCGGGGCGCTGTGTAAAAAATCATCCTCAATTTCTACCCAGGGCGAATCCTTGATGGCCTTGAGCGTTTCCCAGGGCGCATCTACGGCGCCGGGGACAAGATGATCAGTCATCAATTGCACGGGCCACAGCAAAGTTTGCCGAAAATCCCTGACGATACTGGTGTGCAGATTGTCTGGCATGTGCAGTCTCCTGACCGCGATTGTGATGGCAAACTATAGCGCGTTTGACCATGGCGACATGGCGCAAAAAACAGTCATTTTGTGGACTAAATGACAAGATTGCTGGCCATAAAAAAACCGGCACGAGGCCGGTTTTTAAAAGCTTAAGGCACCAAAAAATTACACTTTTTGATAAACCTCAGCGCCTTTTTTCACAAACTCGATGGCTTTTTCCTGCATGCCTTTTTCCAGCGCCACCTGTTCATCCACCCCCAGTTTATCGGCGTAGTCGCGCACATCCTGTGTAATTTTCATTGAACAGAAGTGCGGGCCGCACATGGAGCAGAAGTGTGCCTGTTTGGCACCTTCTTGCGGCAAGGTTTCATCGTGGAATTCCTTGGCTTTTTCAGGATCAAGCCCGAGGTTAAACTGGTCTTCCCAGCGGAATTCGAAACGCGCCTTGGACAAGGCATTGTCCCGGATCTGTGCGCCAGGATGGCCTTTTGCCAGGTCAGCGGCATGCGCCGCAATCTTGTAGGTAATGATACCTACGCGGACGTCTTCCTTGTCCGGCAAGCCCAGATGCTCTTTCGGGGTGACATAGCACAGCATGGCGCAGCCATACCAGCCGATCATGGCCGCACCGATACCGGAAGTGATGTGGTCATAGCCAGGCGCAATGTCGGTGGTCAATGGGCCCAGCGTGTAGAACGGGGCTTCGCCACAGTGCTCCAGTTGCAGGTCCATGTTTTCCTTGATCAGGTGCATAGGCACATGACCCGGGCCTTCGATCATGCACTGCACGTCGTGCTTCCAGGCGATCTGGGTCAACTCACCCAAGGTCTTCAGCTCGGCAAATTGCGCTTCATCATTGGCATCGTAGATAGAGCCTGGACGCAAGCCGTCACCCAGCGAGAATGACACGTCATACTGCTTCATGATCTCGCAGATTTCTTCAAAGTGCGTATACAGAAAAGACTCTTTATGATGCGCCAGACACCATTTGGCCATGATAGAGCCGCCACGTGACACGATACCGGTCATGCGTTTGGCGGTCATTGGAATGTACGCGAGGCGCACACCAGCGTGAATCGTAAAATAGTCTACGCCCTGCTCTGCCTGTTCAATCAGCGTGTCGCGGAAGATTTCCCAGGTCAGGTCTTCAGCCTTGCCGTTCACTTTTTCCAGCGCCTGGTAGATAGGCACAGTACCAATCGGCACGGGTGAGTTACGGATAATCCACTCACGGGTTTCATGGATGTTTTTACCAGTGGACAGATCCATCACGGTATCGCCACCCCAACGGGTGCCCCATACCATTTTTTCCACTTCCTCAGAGATGGAAGAACCCAGCGCCGAGTTACCGATATTGGCATTGATTTTGACCAAAAAGTTACGGCCAATAATCATCGGTTCGATTTCCGGGTGGTTGATGTTGGCAGGGATAATGGCACGGCCACGCGCCACTTCGTCACGCACAAATTCTGGCGTGATGACAGGGGGAATACTGGCACCGTAGTTCTGGCCAGGGTGTTGCGTTTGCAACAGCTCGCTCATGTTTTCACGGCGCTGGTTTTCACGGATGGCGATAAACTCCATCTCGGGTGTGATGATGCCTTGTCGCGCATAATGCATCTGGCTAACATTTTTACCCGCTTTGGCACGCAGCGGTTTGCGATGCAGGTTAAAGCGCATTTGTGACAATTCTGGATCGACCAGGCGCTGATGACCGAATTCAGACGTCGGGCCATCCAGCTGCTCTACATCACCCCGCTCCATAATCCATTGCGCACGCAAGGCTGGCAGACCGTTACGGATATCGATCTCTACATTCGGGTCAGTGTAAGGGCCGGAAGTGTCATACACAACCACAGGTGGATTGGTATCCCCACCAAAGCTGGAAGGGGTATCACTCAGTGAAATTTCACGAAATGGCACACGGATATCAGGGCGTGAACCTTCAACGTAAATTTTGCGCGATTTGGCAAACGGTTTGGTAGCAGCTTCGTCAACTTTGGCATCCGCGTTGACGAATTTGATGTTCTTATCAATAGCGTTCATTAGGCATCCTTAAAAGAAAAGACGTAAGGATGCGAAGACTTGCATTCCCTACGGCGGTATGACCCGCATCAGGTTCGAAGGGTAACTCTCACTGCAAAAACCTCACAAAATGAAGTATTTACAGACCCCTAGCAACGGACGAATTGTGCGGGAAAACGCCTGATAACGCAAGTAAAACAAAGTTTTGCGTCTGCCTGCGCTTGACAAGTAGACAGACCTGTCTACAATTCACCTGCCCGACACAAAAAACATCACGGGTTAATTTTTTAATAGGCTCAGGAGAGAAAATATGAACGTGTTATTAATAGGTGCAGTGGCTTGTATCACTGCGTTGATTTTGTCTGCATGGCTGATGACTTTTGCCCGCTGGTTTCCGATCAAGGGTATAGATGGCGAGTTTTTGGTGGACTATAAAACCATGATACGCGCCCATGTCGACTACGCCCTTATGGCCCTGTTTGGACTGGGATTTTATGGCGCAGCTAAGGCCGCAGGCATAGAGTTGCATTATTTTGCCTGTGCGTGCGTGGCTATCGGCGGCTTTACCAACCCGACCGTGTTTGTGATTGCCGCATTTGATCCCGACTTCTGGAACAAAACCAAATGGAAAGTTTATTCTGCTATCAGCTTCGTGCTCACGACCATCGGCTTTATGACCATTTCATGGCAGCTGATTTGCCATGCCTTGGGCCAATAGCGAATAGATGAACTGAGGTCTCTAACCCGGGTTTATCCAGTTTTAGTTTGATGCTTGCCTGCCGATAACTATTTATGCGTGTGACGGTCGTCATGCGCAGGCAGCAAATGACTTTACACTTGAAATGCTAACAGGAGATCAGAATGAAAAAATTCGCAGCTTTAGTATTGGTAATGATGGCCGTATTCTCAAATGTTTCTTTTGCAGATGAGCATTGCAAAGACCATCACGACAAAGAGCATTGCAAGTAATCCTGAGCCACCAAGCTTAGAGAGTCGTGTCAAAAAAACAAACCCCGCCAAAAGCGGGGTTTGTTTTTTTTATCCAACTGCCAATTAAGGGACTAGCCCAACATCTTCTTAAGTAGCTCATTGACCTGCGCCGGATTCGCCTTGCCTTTAGAGGCTTTCATACACTGGCCTACCAGCGCATTAAAGGCTTTCTCCTTGCCAGATTTGTACTCATCGACCATGGCCTGGTTCGCCGCCAGCACCTCTTTGATGATGGCTTCAATCGCGCCTGTATCAGACACTTGCTTGAGTCCTTTGGCTTCGATAATGGCATCTACTTCACCCTCGCCTGCCCACAAGCCTTCAAACACCTGTTTGGCAGCGTTGTTGGAAATCGTATTGTCTGCAATACGCTTGAGCAAGGCAGCCAACTGCTGGGCAGAGACGGGACTGTCAGCAATCGTTTTTTCTTCCGCATTGAGCTTGGCAGAAAGCGCGCCCATCACCCAGTTAGCCGCCTGTTTAGGCTCAGCACCTGCTTGTACCGTGACCATAAAATAATCAGCCATGCTGCGTGAAGCCGTCAATGTGCTGGCATCATAAGCAGAGAGTTGGTACTCGCTCACCAACCGCGCCTGCAAGGCTTGTGGCAACTCTGGCATCTCGGCACGCACGCGTGCTTTATCGGCCTCAGTCACTTCCAGCGGCAGCAGGTCCGGGTCAGGGAAATAGCGATAATCATTGGCTTCTTCCTTGGTACGCATGGCACGCGTTTCACCGGTGTCCGGGTTAAACAGGACAGTTGCTTGCTGGATGGTGCCGCCATCCTCCAGCGTTTCGATTTGCCACTGGGTCTCATACTCAATGGCTTGCTGCATGAACTTGAACGAGTTCAGGTTTTTGATCTCGCGGCGGGTACCGAACTTTTCAGTTCCCTTGGGGCGCACCGAGACGTTGACGTCGCAACGGAAAGATCCTTCCTGCATATTGCCGTCGCAAATGCCTATCCACTGCACCAGTTCATGTAACTTCTTGGCATAAGCGACCGCTTCGGCGGCACTGCGCATATCGGGTTCAGTCACGATTTCCAGCAAGGGCGTCCCCGCACGGTTCAAGTCTATGCCGGACATGCCTTCGACGGCACCGTGCACAGATTTACCAGCATCTTCTTCAAGGTGCGCACGCGTGATATTGATCACCTTCTCATAGGCTTCGGTATTTTTGCCGGCTGGGACCTGAATGGTCAGCTGACCTTTACCCACTACCGGCAGCTCAAACTGGCTGATCTGGTAGCCCTTGGGCAAATCGGGATAAAAGTAATTTTTACGCGAGAATACGCTGCGCGGCGCCATTTCGGCATCAATCGCCAGGCCAAACTTGATCGCGCATTCCACGGCTTTTTTGTTGAGCACAGGCAACACCCCTGGCAGCGCAATACTCACCTCACAGGCTTGCGTATTTGGCGCCGCCCCATAAGTGGTGGAGGCCCCGCTAAACTGTTTGGAATTAGTTTGTAACTGTACGTGGGTTTCCAACCCGATCACGACTTCCCACTGCATGTTAGATGTTCTCCAAACCGGCTGGCATGCGTGTATGCCAGTCTGTGACTTGTTGATAGGCATGGCCAACATTGAGCATGCGCGCCTCATCAAAATAATTGCCAATAATCTGCAAACCAACCGGCAAAGCCTTGCCCTCACTGCTGGTGGTAAACCCGGCCGGGATGCTCATGCCTGGCAAGCCCGCCAGGTTCACGGCAATGGTGTATAAGTCTTCGAGATACATGGCGACGGGGTCGCTGGTTTTTTCACCGGCTTTAAAGGCTGTTGAAGGCGCGGCCGGGCCCATGATTACATCACACTGCTTGAAGGCTTCCACAAAGTCCTGGGCAATCAGGCGACGGATTTGCTGGGCCTTGAGGTAGTAGGCATCGTAATAACCAGCACTGAGCACATAGGTACCAATCAGGATACGGCGCTTGACCTCGGCACCAAAACCTTCTGCGCGCGACTTCATGTACATGTCGAGCAGGTCATTGTATTCCGCCGCACGGTGACCATAACGGACGCCGTCATAGCGTGACAGATTGCTCGATGCCTCGGCTGGAGCGAGCACGTAATACACCGGAATCGACAGATTGTTGTTTGGCAAGCTGATCTCGACAATCTCTGCACCCAGCTTTTTGTATTCTGCAATCGCCGTTTCAATCACTTTAGCCACGTCAGCATTCAAGCCTTCGGCAAAATATTCTTTGGGCAGGCCAATCCGCAAGCCTTTGAGTGGCTGCGTGCCTTGCATGGCGCTCAAGCCACGGGTGTAATCTTCTTGCTCGCGCTGCACGCTGGTGGAGTCACGCTCGTCAAACCCGGCCATGACATTGAGCATGAGCGCACAATCTTCGGCCGACTTGGCCATGGGCCCTGCCTGATCCAGCGAGGAAGCAAACGCGATCATGCCGTAACGGGAGACCAGGCCATAAGTTGGCTTCAGGCCAGTAAAGCCGCACAATGAAGCGGGTTGGCGGATGGAACCGCCGGTATCCGTCCCGGTGGCCGCTGCACATAAGCGGGCGGCCACAGCCGCCGCGGAACCGCCAGAGCTACCGCCAGGCACACGATCAAAGTCCCATGGATTTTTGACGCCGCCAAAATAACTGGTTTCGTTGGAGGAACCCATGGCGAACTCGTCCATATTGGTTTTGCCCAGATTGACCGCACCGGCCGCATCAAACTGGCTGATCACATGCGCGTCATAGGGGGCAATGAAGTTTTCCAGCATTTTGGAGCTACAGGTAGTGCGCCAGCCCTGGGCACAAAAAATATCTTTTTGCGCGATGGGGATGCCAGTGAGCGGGCCGGCTGTACCGGCGGCGATGCGGGCATCTGCCGCTTGCGCCTGCGCCAGGGTTTTTTGTTCGTCTATGGTGACATAGGCATTGATGCTGGGGTTGAGTTTGGCCATGCGTTGCAAATAGGCCTGCGTTAACTCCACGCTGGAAACTTGTTTGCTGGCCAACTGCTGGCCCAGCTGTTTTAAACTACTGTTTATCATAATGGAAACCGTAAAAATGAACCGTCAAAGCAGGGGCTGGCAAGCGCTTATTCAATGACTTTGGGCACCAGGTATAAGCCATCTTGCGTGGCTGGTGCAATGGATTGAAACAGTTCGCGCTGGTTGGTTTTAGTCACCACGTCCTCACGCAGACGCTGTGTCACGTCTTGCGAGTGCGACATGGGGGTGATGCCGGTGGTGTCCACCGCCTGCATTTGCTCAATCAGCCCCAGAATACCGGAAAGTTTGCTTAGGGTTTCTTGCGCTTCACTGTCGCTGACCTCGATGCGGGCCAGGTGCGCGATACGCTTGATATCATCTAGATTCAGTGCCATGTGTGGTTAATTGTCTATAAGATTTTGAAAACACATCTTAATTTCATGTGCGTTTTGCGCTATTATACCTTGATTTTATGCCGCACCCAGCGGGCAGCACCAAAGTCAGAATTTTCACAGGATAAAACATGTTCGGTTCAATCAACAGCTACTTCTCCAATGACCTTGCCATTGACCTTGGCACCGCCAACACGCTGATTTACGTACGCGGCAAAGGGGTGGTGCTGGATGAGCCCTCAGTGGTGGCGATTCGTACCGAAGGCGGCCCCAACGGCAAAAAAGTACTGCTGGCAGTCGGCTCTGATGCAAAAAGCATGCTGGGCCGCGCGCCAGCCAACATTCAGGCCATCCGCCCGATGAAAGACGGTGTGATCGCCGACTTCACCATCACCGAGCAAATGCTCAAATTCTTTATCCGCAAGGTACACGAATCTCGCTGGTTCTCACCCAGCCCACGCATCATCATCTGCGTCCCCGTGGGCTCCACCCAGGTAGAGCGTCGTGCCATTAAAGAATCTGCCGAGCGCGCAGGTGCTAAACAGGTGTTCCTGATTGAAGAACCGATGGCCGCTGCGATTGGTGCCGATATGCCTGTGGCGGAAGCCACCGGCTCCATGGTCGTCGATATTGGTGGCGGCACGACTGAAGTTGGCGTGATTTCACTGGGCGGCATTGTCTACGCCAAGTCCGAGCGCGTCGGTGGTGACAAGTTTGACCAGGCGATCATTGACTACATCCGCCGTAACTACGGCATGCAAATCTCCGAGCCCACCGCTGAAGCGATCAAGAAAAAAATCGGCTCCGCCTTCCCGGGCTCTGAAGTGCTTGAAATGGAAGTGACTGGCCGCAACCTGGCTGAAGGCTTGCCACGCAAATTCACCATCTCCAGCAACGAGATTCTTGAAGCCTTGACTGAACCACTGAATGCCATCGTCGGTGCAGTGAAATCCGCACTTGAACAAACGCCGCCAGAGCTGGGCGCAGACATTGCCGAAAAAGGCATGGTGTTGACCGGTGGTGGTGCTTTGTTGCGCGACCTGGACCGTTTGCTGGTAGAAGAAACCGGCTTGCCAGTCATCGTGGCTGAAGATCCACTGACCTGTGTCGCCCGTGGCTGTGGCCGCGCACTTGAGGAAATGGACAAGCTGGGCAACGTATTCGCTAGCGAATAAATCCGCACCCAGTTGGCGCGACCCTGACTATGCTTAAAGGCATCCACCAACAGCTTGATCCGCAAGAGTCGCCGGCCTTTTTTATCCAGGGGCCCAAGCCTTTCTCGCGCCTGATGTTTTTTTGTACGCTGTCTTTGGTCATGATGGCGGTCGATGCACGCTTTGATTATTTGAGCCAGGTAAGGCAATGGTTCAGTACCGCCCTGCACCCGCTTGAAGTGATCGCCAGCGCCCCTAACGAATGGGGGCGCAACATCAATACCTACTTTACCTCGCATAACCAGCTGATTCAGGATAACTTCAAGCTCAAACAGCAGGCGCTGATCGATCATGCAGCCTTGCAGCGCCTGGCCACTGTCGATGCCGAAAATGCGCATTTACGCACATTGCTGGCCGGGGATGCACCGATTATCCCGGAAGCCACGCTGGGTGAAGTCATGCATATGGGGCGCGACCCATTTAGCAACATCATCACGCTGAACCGCGGCAGTCACCACCACATCACCCCCGGGCAAGCCGTGGTTGATGAACAGGGGGTGGTCGGCCAGATTACACGCGTGTATCCGTTCACCAGCGAAGTCACGCTGATCACGGATAAAAAACTGTCGATTCCTATTCAGATCGAGCGCAACCAATTACGCGCCATTGCCTTTGGGGAGGGCAAACGCAACACGCTGGACATCCCCTACCTGCCCACCAGCGTCGACATCAAGGTTGGTGACAAACTGGTAACCTCGGGCATTGACGGCGTCTATCCCGCCGGTTTGGCAGTGGCCATCGTCACCCAGATCAAGCAAAGCCAGGATTCGCCGTTTGCCAAGATCATCAGCCGCCCGATTGCCGGCGTGAATAACCACAAACATGTGCTGATCCTCAAAGTGCCAGAGTCCCCGGCCACCAATCCGATGTCCGAAAGCCGCCCCATGTTGCAACGCAACAACGCGCAGCACCTGGATCAGTCCGTAGTGGATGTCTTGCAAAAGAACAATGCGCTGGTTGACCCCAACCCGGTCACCACACCGCCCGTACTGGATGCCGGACAGCCGCCAGACACCGAAATGACCGCACAACCAGACAGCGCAGTGCCTACTGACCCAGTGGCGCCGCCCACTCCACCAACCACACCGGAGCGTCGATGAAACCGGTTAAGTTCAGCACGTTCTTTTTCACCTTGCTGGTCGGGTTGATTTTTCAACTTTACCCCTGGTCAAATGCGGGCATTATTGTGCGCCCGGATTTTCTGCTGGTTATCATGCTGTATTGGCTGTTGCAAGCCCCCTACCACTGCAATATTGGCTGGGTGTGGTTTGCTGGCTTGCTGGTGGACTTATCCACGGGCAGCCTGCTCGGACAACATGCCCTGACATTTGCAATCACCGCCTTTCTCGGCCTGATCTATCAACGCAGGCTGGTGCTGTTCAATCGCTGGCAGCTCTATTTATATGTGTTGTTTTTGTTTGGCGTAGAGCGCGGGCTGATTTTGCTGCTCAAGCTGTTTGCCGGCGGCGAATTGCCCGACTGGACCTACGCCTTCCCCATCGTGTCTGACCTGATACTGTGGCAATTCATGATTATCTGGTTTGGCGAACTGACCCGCCCGAAGAAATTGTAAGCACATGGGGTATAGCACTGAACTCAAAAACCATCAAAACGAACAGCACAAGTTCCGGGTTCGTCTGGTTTTTCTGGTACTGTTGGTTTTGGCAGCGTTTTCTGCGCTGCTGGGCCGTTTTTACTTTCTGCAAGTCTTTCGCTATGACTATTATCAAACACTGGCAGAAAACAACCGGATTTCGATTGTCCCCATCACCCCGAACCGTGGCCTGATTTCTGACCGCAACGGCATTATTCTGGCGCATAACTTTTTTGTGTATACGCTGGAAATCACGCCCTCCAAAACCGAAGACTTGCAGGACACAATTGCCGAGCTGGGCAAACTGGTCGAGATTTCGCCAACGGATCTCAAGCGCTTTAAAAAACTGCGGGCGCAAAGCCATACGTTTGAAAGCATTCCAATCCGTACCCACCTTAATGAATACGAAGCCGCCAAGTTTGCCGTGAACCGCTTCCGGTTTCCTGGCGTTGAGCTCAAATCGCGCCTGTTTCGCCATTACCCCTATGGCACCCTGGGCACGCATGGTATCGGCTATATCAGCCGGATCAATGAACACGATCTCAAGCAGCTCAAGGAAAACAACCAGCTCTCCAACTACAAAGGCACTGAGCATATTGGCAAGGCGGGCGTCGAGCAAGCCTATGAAACCGAGCTGCATGGCGTCACCGGCTTTCAGCAGGTAGAAATTGATGCAGATGGCCGGGCTGTGCGCGTGCTGTCAAGCGCCTCGCCCACCTCTGGCAACAACGTGGTGCTGTCCATGGACGCCAAAATGCAAGAAATCGCCGAGCAGGAATTTGCCGGACGTCGCGGCGCGCTGGTGGCGATCCAACCCAAAACAGGGGAAGTCCTGGCCATGGCCAGCATGCCGTCGTTTGATGCCAACCTGTTTGTGGATGGCATTGATTTTGATAACTGGAACCTGTTGAACAATTCGCTGGATAAACCGCTGATCAACCGTACCTTGAAGGGGATTTACCCGCCTGGCTCCACCTTCAAGCCCTTTGTCGCACTAGCCGGGCTGGAATCAGGCAAGCGGCAACCGCCGTTTACCATCAGCGACCCGGGCTACTACATGCTGCCCAACAGCCATCACCGCTACCGCGACTGGAAACCATCCGGCCACGGTTCGGTCGATATGCGCAAGGCGATTACCGTGTCTTGCGATACGTTTTTTTATGGGCTGGCCGTCGAGCTTGGCATAGACCGGCTGACCGACTTTGTCAGACATTTTGGTTTTGGTGAAAAAACCAATATTGATATCCAGGGCGAGCTGGCGGGCTTGCTGCCGACGCCAGGCTGGAAGCAAAGACGCTTCAAACAGCCCTGGTATATGGGTGAAACTGTCATTGTAGGCATTGGTCAGGGGTATACGCTGGTCACGCCCATGCAATTGGCCTACGCCACGGCCACGCTGGCCAATAGTGGCAAGGCCATCCAGCCGCATCTGGTCAATGCGATTGTGAATGCCAAAACCAACGAGGTCAGGATGTTGCCGCATAAAGTGGCGGACCAGTTGAACCTCAGCCCGGAGAATCTGGAGATTGTGAAACTGGGCATGATGGATGTGACACGCCCGGGAGGCACAGCCGCGTCAGTAGGCGCCAATGCAGGCTATGACATCGCTGCCAAAACCGGTACGGCGCAAGTGGTAGGTATCAAGCAAAATGAAAAATATAACGAAAAAGCCACGGCAGAACGCCATCGCGACCACGCCTGGTTTATTGCTTACGCACCGGCTGAAGACCCCAAAATTGCCGTGGCCGTCATTGTGGAAAACGGTGGCCACGGTGGCTCGGCGGCGGGGCCGATTGCACGCAAAGTAATGGACTATTACCTGCTGGGCAAAATACCCGCAGTGGCAGCCCCTGCGGTGCCCGCCGAAACACAAGCACAGAACCCACCCCCAGTCGTTGAGGAGGAAGAGCATGATTAAACAGTGGATCGGCCATTTTATCCGCCATATTGACTCCATCTTGCTGGCCACCGTCCTCATGGTGCTGGTGGTTGCGCTTATGGTGCTCTATAGCGCCTCTGGGCAGTCCCTGCTCAAGGTTAATGCACAGCTGATTAATATCCTGGTGATGATGGGCGTGATGTTTCTGGTTGCAAACACACAGCCGCAACACATTGAACGCATTGCCCTGCCCGCCTATTTGTTCGGGCTGGCATTGTTGATTGCGGTAGCGCTGGTCGGCGATATTAGCCATGGCGCCAGGCGCTGGCTCAATCTGGGCGTGACCAAAATCCAGCCCTCGGAACTCATGAAATTGGCGGTGCCAATTATGCTGTCCTGGTATTTTTCAAAACGTGAATCCTTGTTACGCACCACGGACTATGTCGTCGCCGGGGTCATTTTGCTGGTGCCGGTCTTGCTGATTGCCAAGCAGCCCGACCTCGGGACCGCCACCCTGGTCTTTGCCGCCGGTTTTTATGTGATTTTTCTGGCTGGTCTGAGCTGGAAATTTATTTTTGGCAGCGCGATTGCCTTTGGCGCGGCGCTGCCCATTTTATGGTCCATGCTGCATGACTATCAGCGGCGTCGGGTGGAAATTCTCATCGATCCTAGCCAGGACCCGCTTGGCGCGGGTTATCACATTATTCAGGCCACCATTGCCATTGGCTCTGGCGGCATGACCGGCAAAGGCTGGCTCAACGGCACCCAGTCACAGTTAGACTTTGTGCCAGAACGCACCACAGACTTTATTTTTGCCGTGTTTGCAGAAGAGTTTGGTCTGGTAGGCTGCAGCCTGTTATTGCTGCTGTTCGCCATTATTATTGGCCGCGCTTTCATCATCGCGTCACAAGCCAAGAGTACTTTTTCCCGCTTATTGGCTGGCAGCATTGCCGCCACCTTTTTTACCTATTGCTTCGTCAACATGGGCATGGTGAGCGGCATTCTGCCTGTGGTCGGCATTCCCTTGCCGCTGGTCAGTTATGGCGGCACCTCACTCTTGACCTTAGGGCTAAGCCTGGGTTTGCTGATGAGCGTGCAGTCGCATAAACGGCTGGTAGCCACCGATTAACGTGGCCAGAAACCACTGAAGGACCTTGATGTCATTGTCCCTACAAAGACTCTTTATCGTGCTGCTGGCTGCCGGGCTGGTTGCCTGCGAAAGCAGCATGCCGTCACGTCCAACGGCGCCTGCGCCAATAAAACCCGTGCCCACGCCACGCCCTGCCGCGCCCGCAGCCTCGCCTGCGCCGCCTGCGGTATTGCCGGGCAGCAGTGCGCCCCTAGGCGCACCCAAAGTCATTAATATTGACCCCAAACCCGAGAGCACTGGCAATGCCACCGAAGGCATTGATCCGAACATTCCACTGGAAACCTCGGTGACGCCCAAGTTGGAGCCCATCGTGAAAGGGACCACCAAGCCTTATATCGTGAATGGGGAACTGGTGTCGCCAATGTCGGAAATTACAACGCCATTTACGCAAACCGGACACGCTTCCTGGTATGGTAAAAAATTTCATGGCCGCCGTACCGCCAGTGGTGAGCCTTATAACATGTATAAACTCAGCGCCGCCCACCGCACACTGCCAATTCCAAGTTATGTGCGCGTCACCAACCTGAGCAATGGCAAAAACCTGATTGCCAGGGTCAATGACCGCGGCCCTTTTGGCCGCGACCGCATCATCGATTTATCGTATGCCGCCGCCAAACAACTCGATATCACCCAGCATGGCTCGGCCCAGGTAGAGATCACTTTAATTGATCCCAACCAGCCGGAGATAGCTGCGGCCCCGAGCAGTGCAGGCGTCGCCAGAGACATTGCGCCGGCAAGCATGCCCAAAGCATCGGCAAAACCATCTGCCTCACTCGACAACACCGGTGTGTATGTACAGGTCGGCGCCTTTGGCGTTGAAGAAAATGCCGACCGCCTGCAGCAGCGCATTTCCAATGCGGTACCCGAGACACAAAGCCTGCTGAACAAAGTGTATAATGGCAAGATGTTCCAGGTTGTTCTGGGCCCATATCCTGATCACGCCATGGCCGCGCAAGCAGCCAATCAGATGCGTGACCAATTGCAGTTGCCAGCGCTTGTTTTTTCCCGCTAGCACCGTTTTCTCGTTAAGTATTTTTTCTCGTTAAATGATGACCATGTGGCGTTCTTGTATTGCTTTTCTACTTTCCATTCCTTTAATGACGGTGGCGGCTGAAGCCATTACCGGCAATGTACCTGTACCCACGCTGGCGGCCAAAGCCTTTGTGCTGCGCGATGCTAATACCGGCAATCTGCTGGCTGCGAACAACCCCGACATGCCGGTGGAACCTGCGTCACTGACCAAAGTAATGACCGCTTACCTGACCTTTGAAGCGGTCAAGCAAAAGCGCTTGTCACTGACACAGACTTTGCCCGTGAGTCAAAAAGCCTGGAAGGTCGAAGGCTCAAAAATGTTTATCGACACGACGATGACCGTCACTGTGGATGAGTTGCTTCATGGCCTGATTATTCAGTCAGGCAATGATGCGGCCATTACCCTGGCCGAAGGCATTGCGGGCAGTGAAGAATTGTTCGCCACGCTGATGAACAAAAAAGCGGCCGCGCTGGGCATGAAAAACAGCCACTTTATGAATGCGACAGGCTTGCCAGACCCGGCCCATGTCACCACCGCACGTGACTTGTCCATTTTGGCCAATGCGCTGATTCGGGACTTTCCGCAAGACTACGCGCGCTTGTATTCGCAAAAGTCTTACACCTATAACAACATCACCCAGCCTAACCGCAACCGCTTGCTGTTTATAGACCCCACGGTTGATGGCATGAAAACCGGCCATACCGAATCCGCCGGTTACTGCCTGATTTCTTCGGCCAAACGCAATGACTTCCGCTTGATTTCTGTGGTACTTGGCACCACCTCTGACAATGTACGCGCCGCTGAGAGTCAAAAATTACTGAATTTTGGCTTCCAGTTTTATGAATCCAGACTGATTTATGCGGCGGACAAAGCGATTACGCGGCAAAAGGTATGGAAAGGGACAGAAAACCAGGTTGACCTCACAGTGGTAAAACCGGTTTACCTGACGCTGCCCCAGGGTGAATATGCCAATATGAAAGCGAATCTACGCGTGCCCAAACCGCTTGAAGCGCCGTTAAAAGCACATCAAACGGTTGGTGCGGTGGATTTCAGCCTCAATGGCAAGGTGGTGCATAGCGTGCCGCTGGTCACCATGCAGGCAGTCGAGGCCAGCAATATCTTTTCACGCATGATCGATCAGGTCCGCTTGTATTTGCAATAAACAGGCTGACCGTCACTGACTGTTTAAAAGGTAGGTAACATATGACCAAGTTCGAGCAATTACCGGAAATAGAAGAGACCCTGATTGAGTTTCCCACCAATTTCCCGATCAAGGTCATGGGTGAAACGCATGATGATTTCGCCAGCGAAATTACCCGCACCATCCAGTTGCACTGGCCAGACTTTGATACGCACCTGATTGAAATGCGTGGCAGCAGCAATGGCAAATACCTGAGCCTGACCTGTCTGGTGTATGTCACCTCCAAGCCACAACTGGATGATATTTACCGCAGCCTGACCGCTCACCCCATGGTCAAGGTTGTGCTGTAAGCCTTTTTCGATCATGCCTGCCTTGGAAATCCGCCAGTTGGGGCTGACTGATTATGCAGCCACGCTGGCTGCCATGCAGGCATACACTGCCCAACGCACGACCAGTACTCCTGACCAGCTCTGGGTCACCGAACATCCGCCTGTGTATACGCTAGGCCTCAACCGCCGCGGCGTGCGCCTGCCACAGAATGCAATTCCGGTGGTGAATGTAGACCGCGGTGGCAAAATCACTTACCACGGCCCGGGCCAACTCATTATTTATTGCCTGATCGATCTGGCACGCGGCCACTTGAATGTCCGGCAACTTGTCTCCATCTTGGAAGACAGCCTGATAGAATGGCTGGCCGCACAAGGCGTGGTGGCTGTGGCCCGCGCGGATGCCCCTGGCGTGTATGTAGACGGCAAAAAAATTGCCTCGCTGGGGCTACGCCTGAAAAACCAGTGCTGCTACCATGGCCTGAGTTTGAATATAGACATGGATTTACAGCCGTTTGCCGATATAGACCCGTGTGGTTATGCCGGCATGCAAATGACGCAAACCCGGGAATTAAATATTGCGCTGCAAATGCCTGACATTGCCGCCGATTTAACCCACCGATTGAAAGAGAAACTGACGCATGTCAGATAATTCGACCCCAATAGATGCAAGCAGCCGCCCGGCCAAGAAAGTGGCTGGCGTGAAAGAAATAGACGCAGCAAAAACCTCGCGTATCCCGATCAAGATCGTGCCGCAACCCATGCTGCGCAAGCCCGAATGGATACGCATGAAAGTGCCGGACTCGGCACGGTTCCAGGAAATCAAGCAAGTCCTGCGCGACAACAATCTGCATACCGTCTGTGAAGAAGCCAGCTGCCCCAATATTGGCGAATGCTTTAGTGGCGGCACGGCGACCTTTATGATTCTGGGCGATATCTGCACCCGCCGTTGCCCCTTTTGCGACGTCGCACACGGCAAACCCTTACCACCCGATCCAAATGAGCCAGAAAACCTCGCCCGCACCATCGCACAGATGAAACTGCGCTATGTAGTCGTCACCTCAGTAGACCGCGATGATTTGCCTGACGGTGGCGCGCAGCATTTTGTCGACTGCATCCGCGCCATTCGCGCCCAATCCCCAGCCATTAAAATTGAAATTCTGGTGCCAGATTTTAGGGGCCGCCTCGACATCTCGCTCAAAATTCTGCGTGAAGCACCGCCAGATGTCATGAACCATAACCTGGAAACGGTGCCGCGTTTGTATAAACAGGCGCGCCCTGGTTCTGACTACCAGCATTCGCTGGATTTGCTCAAACAGTTTGGTGAACTGTACCCAACGGTGCCGACCAAATCTGGCTTGATGCTGGGCCTGGGTGAAACAGATGAGGAAATTTTAGAGGTCATGCGTGACCTGCGCGCACATGGCGTCAGCATGCTTACCCTGGGGCAATACTTGCAACCCAGCGTCCATCACTTGCCGGTGTTGAGATATGTCACGCCAGAGCGTTTTGAATGGTTTAAACAACAAGCCGATGCCATGGGCTTTGACAATGCGGCGAGCGGGCCCATGGTGCGCAGCAGCTATCATGCCGACCAGCAGGCGCATGCGGTCATCGCCTAATCATTGCATCAGCACTGCCGGGTAACCGGTGAATAAAATAACAAGCACAGGAGCAACCATGGTTCCACACTTAACCACGGCTTTAAGCGGCCCTCTCTACACACTGGAAAAACGCGTTTTGCAAGCCATGCCGGATATTGAGCACTGGTTCCGCACCAAATGGCAGGAAATTCCCGCCCCGTTTTATGCCAGTGTGGACCTGCGCAATGCCGGCTTCAAGATTGCCCCGGTGGATACCAACCTGTTTCCAGGCGGTTTTAATAACCTGAATCCCGAATTTTTAAGCTTGGCTGTGCAAGCCGCACAAATGGCGGTCGAAAAAATCTGCCCAGATGCACGCCGTTTACTTCTGATCCCCGAAAACCATACCCGCAACACCTACTACCTGCGTAATGTGGTTGAGCTCTGTCACATTCTCAAAACCGCCGGCATGGAAGTCCGTGTCGGCAGCTTGTCGCCAGAGATTACCGAGATCACCAAACTAGAAACCCATGATGGCTTGCCGCTGGTACTGGAACCGCTGGTGCGCGTAAAAAACCGCCTGCAACTGAAGGCGGCAACGTTTGAAGGCGTGGAATACCCGGCCTTTGACAGCTGTGCCATTCTGCTCAATAACGATTTGTCCGGTGGCGTGCCCGACCTGCTGCAAGGCCTGGAGCAAACCCTGATTCCACCGTTACATGCAGGCTGGTTCAGCCGACGCAAATCGCAGCACTTTAGCGCGTATAACACTGTTGTCGATGAATTCTCGCAATTGCTGCAAATTGATCCCTGGTTGCTAAATCCCTACTTTGATACCGCCAGCGGCCTGGACTTTCACGCCCGGGTAGGTGAAGACCTGCTGGCCGATAAGGTCGAAGCCATCCTGAAAAAAACGCAGGCTAAATACGACGAATATGGCATCACGCAGCCACCGTTTGCGATTGTCAAAGCCGATGCAGGTACCTATGGCATGGGCATTATGAGCGTGAAATCTGCTGACGAGGTACGCGACCTCAACCGCAAGGCACGGAATAAAATGTCGGTGATCAAAGAAGGCATGCAAGTGTCTGAAGTGATGATCCAGGAAGGCGTTTATACCTTTGAAAGCATCAATGACGCGGTAGCCGAGCCAGTGGTGTATATGATGGATCACTTTGTGATTGGCGGTTTTTACCGTGTGCACACCGGCCGTGGCGTCGATGAGAACCTGAATGCGCCCGGCATGCACTTTGCCCCGCTCGCGTTTGAAAAACCCTGTACCCTACCCGACTGTGCCGGCGCCCCCGATGCGCCACCCAACCGCTTCTATGCTTATGGCGTGGTCGCAAGACTGGCCCTGTTAGCGGCTGGCCTCGAGCTGCAAGCGCGGGACCTGCCGGAAAACGACCTGCTCACCGCATAGCAAAGGTTCATCATGAAACTGCTGTTTATTCTTGATCCGCTGGCCTCACTCAAAAGTTACAAAGACACCAGCCTTGCCATCATGCGCGCGGCGCAAGCGCGTGGACACGTGCTATGGGTCTGCGAACAACACGACTGGCACTTGCAGCAAGCCGAGGTCAAGGTGGATGCGCAGACATTTGCGTTTAATGCAGACGAGCACTGGCAAACCGGTGACAAAACCACACAAGCCCCCGCAAGTTTTGATGCGGTGCTGATGCGTAAAGACCCGCCGTTTGATAACGAATACCTGTATAGCACCTATTTGCTTGAGCTGGCGCAACAGCAAGGGGCACGTATCTTTAACGACCCGTCATCCATTCGCGGCTGGAACGAAAAACTATCTGTCGCGCGCTTTCCGCAATTTGCCCCGCCGTTTATCGTCACCAGCCTGCAAAGCAAAATTCTGGCCTTTCTGGCCGAACATCAGGACATCATCGTCAAACCGCTGGATGGCATGGGTGGCAGCGGCATTTTCCGCTTGCGTCAGGACGATCCCAATATTTACGCCATCCTGGAAACGCTGACCCGATTTGAAGCACAAACCATCATGGTCCAGCGCTATATTCCAGAGATCGTCAAAGGTGACAAGCGCATCCTGATCATCAACGGTGACCCCCTGCCCTACGCCCTCGCCCGCATCCCAAAAACCGGCGAAACCCGTGGCAACCTGGCCGCCGGCGGCAAAGGCGTGGCCCAACCCCTGACTGCCCGTGACAAAGAAATTGCCGAGACCGTCGGCAGTGTGCTGAAACAACACGGCCTGTTTTTAGTCGGGCTGGATGTGATTGGCGACTACCTGACCGAAGTGAATGTCACCAGTCCGACTGGCATGGTAGAAATTGCGGCACAAACAGACTGTGATCCGGCCAGAGTGATGCTAGAGGCACTGGAAAAGCAGATAGCCTGACCGCCCGTCTCAACCTTAACGCGATCATATTCCCCCTGCTGACAGCCGATTTTGTTAACATCATCCAGTGCGAGTAAGTCCATCATGACTGCCTCACTATCGTTGCAGGAGTGTCATCATGCGGGTCTTAGTGCTGGGTTCCGGGGTGATAGGCGTGACAAGCGCTTATTATCTGGCGTTAAAAGGCTTTGAAGTCACGGTCATAGACCGTCAACCAGCGGTCGCCCTGGAGACCAGTTTTGCCAATGCAGGGCAAATTTCACCGGGTTATTCCGCCCCTTGGGCCAGCCCGGATGTGCCCCTCAAGGCGCTTAAATGGCTGTTTCAGCGCCATGCGCCACTCTCACTCAAACCGGATTTCACGCGTTGGCAATGTCAATGGATTGCACAGTTTTTAAGCAATTGCTCCTTCGAACGTTATGAATTGAATAAATCGCGCATGGTGCGTCTGGCTGAGTATAGCCGCGATTGTCTGCGTCGTTTGCGTGCAGAGACGGGCTTGCATTATGAGCAACGCAGTCAAGGGACCTTACAGGTATTCCGCACCCAAAAACAACTCGCCGCCGAAGCCAAGGATATTGCCGTACTTGAACGCATGGGCGTGCCGTTTGAGCATTTGGATGCGGCAGGCTGCGTGCGCATTGAACCCGCTCTGGTTCACGTACAAGATGCGTTGCTGGGTGGGTTGTATCTGCCTGGGGATGAAACCGGGGATTGTCAGCTATTTACCACGCAACTGGCAGCCAAGGCGCAAGCGCTTGGGGTGAAGTTCAGACAAGAAACGCAAATACACCGCTTACTGACACAGCAAAGCCAGTTGCTTGGCGTAGAAGTGCAAACGGCAAGTGGCGTGGAAGTGTTGCAGGCAGACCATTATGTGGTCGCCCTTGGCAGCTACTCGCGCCAACTTTCGCAGGCATTGGGGCTCAATCTGCCTGTCTATCCCGTAAAAGGCTATTCTTTGACCGTGCCCCTGATCAACGCTGCCGCCGCCCCCGTGTCCACCGTGATGGATGAGACTTACAAGGTCGCCATTACGCGCTTTGACCAGCGCATCCGGGTGGGCGGGATGGCGGAATTGCATGGGTTTGATTTAAGCCTCAACCCAAGCCGCCGGGCCACGCTGGAATTTGTATTCAACGGCTTGTTCCCGTATGCCGGGGATGTCGCACAAGCGCAATTCTGGACGGGGTTGCGCCCCATGACCCCGGATGGCACGCCGCTGATCGGCCAGGCAAGCGCGGCTTACCCCAATGTGTGGCTCAATACTGGGCACGGCACGCTGGGTTGGACCATGGCTTGCGGCTCCGGGCAAGTACTGGCCGATTTGATGGCGCAGGAGACACCGGCCATCGAGACGCAAGACCTGCAACTTTCCCGCTATCTCTAGCCGCGGTCACCCAATCCATCGCTGCTACTGAGTAAAATCACTCAGTAGAGAAATCGTCTGTGCAGTTACATTAGTACAAATTCTTTGGCGGTCGGCAACGCGGGCAAATCACTTTGCCCCAAGGCTTCCATGAGCTCAATGTCTATGACTTCAGTCAGCGCGTTGATCGGCAGCGCATTGGCAATCGGGGCAAAAGGCTCTTCGAGTTCGTTACCGAGAGCATCGAGTCCAAACAGGGTATAAGCTGCCAACGCAGTCACAAACGGTGTGGCCCAGCCCAGGGTATTGGCAAAACAAAAGGGCATCAAAAAACAAAAAGTATAGGCGGTGCGGTGTAACAATAAGGTGTAGCCAAACGGAATCGGCGTATTCTGGATCCGTTCACAGGCGGCTTGCGTCGCCGCCAGCTTCTGAATCAATTCTTCGAGCAGGTTAAACTGTATGGGCTGGATGCGCCCCTCCGCTAAGGCCTGAATCAGGATGCGCTCCATGGCACGTAAAATGACTTCTGGCGGATTTTTGCTCTGCAAGTATGCTTCTGCCACGGGCGCGGCTAACAGTTGCTTGATCCGTGGCAGTTGATCCCCTGGACGCAGCTGCTTCAGCAACGCGTGCGCGTAAGCAATATTGCATTCCAGCAATTGCTTGCGGGCGGCACTGAGTTCACCCTGGGTATCCAGTATCTGGCTCAAGCGTGCCAGGTTTCTCGCGGTGAGCATAAACTCACCCCACACCTTTCTCGCCTCCCACCAGCGCTCATAGCAGGCGTTGTTTCTAAAGGCAAGAAAAATAGACAGCGTGATGCCAAGCAAGGCGAACGGCCCGCCATCAAACTTGGGTAACCAGTCGGGCTTCAAGGTATAAATCGAGACCACGATAGCTGACAGTGTTGCTACAAATGTCAGCAGCGGCATGATCTTGAGCACGATAGAACCTTTGATGATAAAAAACAGTTCAAACAAGTGCGGTCTGGGTCTAACAATCAAGGCATGTCTCCCGTCTGGTGAACTATCACACCAGTGATATACTCGATAGTTTGTAGTTTATCTGTCAGCGCGAGTCGCAAATGTGGCGATAAGACATGGAAATGCATGATTTAACGCCGTTTTCCCAGCGCTATACAAGATTAAAACCTTCAACAGTAACAAGTCACCGGGTTGGAAATTGATGGATGGATATCATGCTTAAATGGAAAGATATACTTAAACTCTCGCGCGAAGGGAATCTGCCCCCAGAACGCAAATTGCAAAAATCCGTGCGTGCCTGGCGCGAGATTTTGGATGACGATGTGTTTGCCATTACACGTTTAAGTGCCACCGAGCGGCCGTTTTCGTCAGAAATGTGTGTGGCGTTTACGCCAGGGCGCTATGCCTGCGCCTGTTGCGCGCAAACGCTGTTTGATTCTAGCCAAAAGTTTGACTCTGCCTCAGGTTGGCCTTCCTTTGACCAGCCCCTTGCAAAGAATGCGATTGCTTATTACGCCGACGATAGCCATGGCATGCAACGCGTAGAAGTGAAGTGCAATGTGTGTGATGCGCATTTGGGCCACGTCTTCCCCGATGGCAAAACAGAGAGTGGACTGCGCTATTGCATTAATGGCAAAGCGATTGCATTTGTCGCCCAGTAGTTGGCCGGCGTTAAAAGCAAACGGCGCGGTTTGCTCACGCAAACAACGCCGTTCCACATTCAGCTCGCCATGCTTTGCTGAATAAGCTTAATGCGCCAATCTTCTGCCATAACTGACGGCATAAGCCGCTGGTCTGGCCAGCAAAATAGGATCTTTGCTAGGCGCAATGCCGTCTGTCAGCTGTAGCGGATTGAACATGATGGGCTTTTCAGCCGCTTTACTGTCTGCCACAGCCTTATTCAAGGTCAGTGTTCCCAACTCAATCACCTTGCGGCTGTCCGGCCAAACGACGGTCGCGTTGTTGACTTCATCCCCGGCTTCAGCCAGTTGCAGCAATAATTTATATTGCACCCCGCCTGTTTTTACGCGCTCGACAATATCGGTCATCAGGTAGTCAGGTGCGGCTTTGTCTGCCGCTTCCTGGCTCAAAAATTTGGCGCCGGCCACGGGCACAATCTGGTACCGGCCAAAGACGGTTTTACCTGCAGCATTGGTAAACTCAAACGCGTTTACCCCATAAAAAGGTTGCGTCGCAAAACTCACAGGCGCCGGTTTGGGTGTGGTCACAAATTTGAGTGCAGCTGGATGGCTGCCTAAAAACTGCTCGACGGGGCTAGGCTTGGCCGTACTGCCCTGAGAGTCACGCACGGCATTGAGCAAGCCCAGAAAATCTTCTGGCGTCGCCGTTGGAAAAGCATTCACCGAGATACTGACGATATCCGTTGCGGTGCCATCCGGTAATTGAAAGCGGATCGCAATGCCTTTAGGAAACGCATTGCCATTAGCATCCGGAATATTTGGCACGCCGGTGGCATTCGAGTAGCGGACCAACACCGGCGTTGCCTTTTGGAAGTGTCCTGCTTTACTGACCGAAGCCGCCTGTGCAGAAGGGGTGAATGTCCCCTCCACCATCACGCCTTTGGCATGGTTGGCGCGGTAGCCGGCATGGGGGCCGCCGGATAAAGTGGTCAAGGTGTCCACCAATTGTTCGGTCACCGGTTTTTCCTCTGCAAATACCGACGGGCTGGAGACAGTCAATGCTGTGGCAAATAACACGGCAACTAACGCTTGTATCTTCATGTTGAATCCTTTCTATGAAAATTCATATTGTTTAAAATTAAATCGCACACTACTTAAAACACCATAAACCATTTGTTTATGTTTACTACGCTTGATGCTGAATCAAATGGTTGCGCAGCGCATTCAAGCGCTCGCGTAACTCACCGACCTCTTGCAATGAACAGCCCATGGCACACAACATGTCATCCATAATCCCGGCGGCCTTCAGCCTCAGCTGACGGCCGGTCTGCGTCAGGCAGATAATCACTTGCCTTTCATCTTCGGTCGAGCGCACACGCTGCAAAAATTCAGCGGCTTCCAGCCTTTTCAACAAAGGGGTCAGCGTTGCCGAATCCAGAAACAACTGCTCACCAATATCACTGACGGTACGCTGATCGCTCTCCCATAACACCATCATGACCAAATACTGCGGATAGGTTAATTCCAGTGTTTTGAGCAGTGGGCGATATACTTTGTTAATCGCCAGCGACAGCGAATACACAGAAAAACATAACTGCTCATTAAGTAATGGCGTTTGGGTTGATGCAGAATTATTCATATACTGCGATTATAAATCGCGTGCTATTATATTTTCAACAAATTTTTAATCTTATTTGTTCAGCCACTGCATCATATAGTGAATGATGAAGTTGGCTTTCTTGTGCATTCTGATTTGGCGCTCCTTTCATGTATGAGATGCATGATAAAACGCTTTTATTTTTAAATAAAATTGAATTATTTAATTCAATCAATAAATAATTCTTATAGACAGGCCAGTTGCCTTGAAATCAAGGCCTGGTGCGCAGCATTGAATTAATTGAGGTTATCCAGCGTGTAGGGGTCTTGAGGCGCCGGCTCGATATCGAGCGGATTGACGGCATAGTTAAAATCATCGCCGATATCAATGTCTATGTCGTTTTGACCTTGCCAGCGCTCGAGCCAGATCGAAAAGTCTTTTTCTGGCATGGGCTTGCCAATAAAGTAGCCTTGCCCTTCATTGCAACCGAGCTTGGCCAACTGGTTGAGCACCAGTTCGTTTTCTATCCCTTCGGCCACCACGATCAAGCCCAGGTTGTGCGCCAGATCGATGGTCGATTTCACGATGCTGGCATCGCCGGCGTTTTTATCCATAAACATGACAAATGAGCGGTCAATTTTAAGTTCTTGCACCGGCAGTTGACGCAAATAAGCCAGCGAGGAGTAGCCGGTACCAAAGTCATCAATGGCCAGATGCAATCCCATAGCCGCCAGTTTGCGCACGACAATTTCCGCCCGCTCAGGATCCTGCATCAAGCTGCCTTCGGTGATTTCAAGCTTGAGTGATTTGGTGGTCAAGCCATGTGCGGCCAACAAATCGGCAATCTGTTGCGGCAACTCCATGTTGTTGAGGTCACGGGTTGAAAGATTCACCGCCAGGCTGATATGCAAGCCTTGTTTTTTGAAATCCGCCAACGCTTCACAGGCGCGGCGCAACATCCATTGCGTGAGGTCACTGATAATACCGGTCTGTTCTGCAAACGGAATAAACTGGTCAGGGAAAATCATGCCTTTTTGCGGATGCACCCAACGAATCAGGGCTTCACCGCCCAGCGCACGGCGGGTCGAGACATCGACCTTGGGCTGGATGTAGAGCAATAACTGGTTTTGCTGGATGGCTTCCTTAAGGTCAGAGATCAGGGTCAATGTCTCGGACTGGTCAATTTCCAGCGAGGTATTGTAGACAATCCAGGGCGTCTTTTTGAGTCTGGATTCTTGCAGTGCCGTCTCGGCGTGGTTGAGTAAAGATTCTTCGTCCATGCCATGTTCGGGATACAGCGCAATCCCCATGCCCGCCTGTACATCAATGGCTTGGCCCTGCACCTGCACCGGTTGCTCAAATACCTGTTGGATGGCATCTGCAAAGCGGGTGGCTTGCGCCTGATCGGCATGCTGTAACAACACGGCAAATTCATCAGCATCAAGGCGCGCCACCATGTCTTGCTCACTCAATACATGCTGTTTGAGCACCTGACCGACGTGGCGCAGCAAATCATCGCCAAAATCCCGACCTAGCGTTTTGTTGATGGGCTTGAAGCGGTGAATATTGATGACCAGAATACTCAGCTTGGCATTGCTCTGGGCATGGGCCAGCATGGCCTGATGTACGCCTTGGGTAAATGCCAGGCGGTTGGAAAGACCAGTCAGCTCATCATTAAATGCCAGCCGCTGGATGCGCAAGCTGCGTTGCAACACCGCTTCACGCATGCTGTTGAGGGCGGTTGCCAGCAATCCGATCTCATCCGTACTGGTCACCTGAATTGGCTTGTCATAATTGCCCATGGCAATGTCATCGGCATTTTTAACCAGCGTCGCAATCGGTTCGGTAGTTTTGCGCGAAACATACCAGATCAAGGCAGCGAAAATGACCACACCAAGCAAGGTCAGGAAAATCATCACTTTAAACAGCGTGTTCAAATCCTGCAGGTAAGGTTCTACCGAGCCCTGCAGCACCACCAGCAAAGCTTCATCCTTGGTTTCATGCAAGGAACGTATTTTAAGATGGTAGGTAATGCCATCCAGGTCGACCTTGTGTAAAGACAGCTTCTGCGCATACACATCGGAAACGGTTTTGACCAGCAGGTTTGAAAGTTCGTGGTTGGCGGTCCCCGTAACCAGCGCCCAGTCACGCTGATGGTTTTTTTGTACAAAGGTGACATCCAGATGTGTCAGTTGCTTGATTTGCGCGGCCAGGCGATTATCCACGGCAAAGCCCATCACAATCCAGCCAATGACATCTGGCGCTTTGACCGGCACGGCTATCAACTGATAAGGCTTGCCATCCACAAGATCAAACTTGAGTGTGCCGGTTTGATTCTCAGTAATGGCCTGTACAAACTCCTGATGGGCTGCACTGCCAGAAATGGCAGACTCGCTTTCCTGGGTGCCGATGACCATCGCTTCATCTTGACTGACGAAATAGGCGACCTGGGCATGGATGCGGCCCTGGTAGCTTTCCAATGCAGAGGCAATCGTTTCCGCATCGTTGGTGGCAACGGCTTCCCTAAAGGCATAATCCGCAGCCAGTACTTGCGTCGCCTGTTTGAGACTTTGCGTGTTGTGTTGCAGCAAATTGACAAATACCCGTTCGCCGACCTCCATCTGCTCTTTGGCCAGGCGGTTGGCATGTTTTACCAGGGCGTATTTAAGCGGAACCAGACCTGCCAACTGAATGGCAATGACCACGGTTAAGAATGTAAAAGCAATTCGCGAACGAATGTGTTTGAACTGGATCATGCAGTGAGAATGTTAGGGAAGCGCAATTTTCAGCTCGGTTGCGGCCCCTTCAATATTTACCTTTTGTTCTGTACCAGGTTTATTTTGTCCTGGTAGCCAGGCTTGATAACTGTATTGACCATCACTGAGCTTGATCATGGCCTTGCCTTGGTCGTCCGTTTTGACAAAAAACGGGGTATCGACGACATAAATATACCCTACCATAGAATCATGAATGTTGCACCCTAATGTCACCAATCCCGCCTGATCAAACAAGACGGGGTCCGTCGGCACGCCGGAATACAACTTCAGCTCGAATTTTTTGGCAGGTGAAAATGAGTAGACATGGTGCCTCACCGTATCTTCATTCGGAAAATTCACCTTGGTACCGGTCTGGATTACGGTTACCTTGGGGTTAAACATTTTGTTTTTTTGCACGATCTTGCCAGGGGCTGGACTGATTGCCGGGGTTTTCTTGTCATAAAACGCGACGACCGCATCGGTGACCGGCCGGCCCGCAGCATCCGTCACAATGAGCGTCACTTCCGCGGCGTGCGCAGACAGCCCCAGACAGAGTAACCAGAGTCCTGCGCCAAGCAGCGGCCTGCTCAAAAAACGCATGTTTTTATCCTTTGCAAGCTTAATCACTGACCACGTCCCGCTTCATGGGCGCCAGTATCTTCAACAGCTCATTCTTTTCTTTGGTGCCTACGCCATTGATATCCATGCGCTCCCGCAATACCTCAACCATGATTTCGAATTCTGCCATGGTGATATGGACATCGGCATGCGCATTTTTCATGGTCTCGCCCTCATACTCACATTGCCCGCCAGTTTTAACACATAAAAAATTGGTCAGACTCTGTTTAAGCGTGACCATTTTCACCCCTTCAAATGAGCGGGCTGTACGTGGATCCTTGCTGACAATATCCAAAGTTTGATTCGACAAGCGGCTCAGCATCGGCAGGCCACCGATACGGCTGAACAAGCTTGCATCAGGCTTGGGCTGGGCGGTACACCCCGCCATGCACAGCAACAAGCCAATCCAGATCAACCTTCGCATTTCTTCCTCCGTTAAATTGCCACACTATCAGCATATTACGTGAGCTTAAAAAGTTTGAAACGATGAAAAAGCCAATCAAATCAATCGCTATTTTCGCAATGATTCTTATCGCGAAAACGAGATAATGATGCTATTCGATCAAATTTTGAAAGCGTTACCATGCATTCTTCTCCCCTTCTGATCGGCTGCATTGCAGTGGCAACAGCAATGACCTTGCCTTTCGTAGCCAACGCAGGCGATCGCCTGTTAGCGACCGGTGGCGTCACCCAGATTGAGGGGGCGGCAGGCGGTGGCTTGATGCCTTGGGCTGTGATTAGCGGTTATGGCACAGACAAACAAATTGGCGGCTCGGCGTTTTATACGCATGCACAAACCAAGGGCGACTTTAAATTAAATACCTCTGGGATCGCGATTGGTGCTTTCAATCGCATCGAACTCAGTGCCAGCCAGGCGCGGTTCGGCTTGAGCGATACGGTGCCTGGCGAGGAAGTCCGTCTGAACACATTAGGCATAAAATTACGCCTGATAGGCGACGCCGTCTATGAACAGGACAGCTGGCTGCCACAAATCTCGGTGGGGGCCCAATACAAATATAACGAGGACTACCACTTTGTGCCCAAGGCGCTGGGCGCCAAAGATCGCGATGGCATTGATTATTATGTGGCCACCAGCAAGTTATTTTTGGGTGCGATTAATGGCTACAACTTGCTCATCAATGCCAATCTGCATGCCAGTAAAGCCAACCAGTTTGGCCTCTTGGGATTTGGCGGTGACCGGCATGACCGCTATCGTATCCTGCCAGCCGCCTCGGCAGCGATCATGCTTTCGGATAACTGGCTCATCGGCACTGAATATCGCGGAAAACCAAATAACCTGTCGGTATACAAAGAAAACAGTGCGCACGATATTTTCATGACCTGGTTTCCGCACCGCAACGTGTCTATCACTGGCGCCTATATTGATTTGGGCAGAATCGCCAACAAGGACGACCAGACCGGTTGGTACTTCTCAGGCCAGTTAAATTACTAAGTGAACCCACAAGTCATTATTTGAGCGTCTGCAGACCGCAAGTCGCCTGCAAGGCTTTGTCCAGTTGCTTGTAAGCCGCACCATTGCCGGTCGCAAAAGCATATGGATTGGTCAAAAGATAGTGGTTGTAACGCACTTGCCGGTAACTATACTTTTGCGCAAGACCGAGTGCATAGCAGTCGCAGGCCTGCGTCATATCGTCGGCATGGTAGCGCTGCTGGCAAGTCTGCTTCAGTGCCTGCTGATCCGCACCCGTCCAGGGCTTGGGCGTGGATACTGCATCGGCCCTGGCCTGGGTCAACATCGCATACATGAGTTCCACGCTGGCGCGCAATTTACCCAGTGGCGCAGTCTGCAAGGTATCGCGATGCAGCGGCTGCAAGCTGGCCGCATCTAGACTAAAATCAGCCTGATTGTCTGTCGTCTCAGGCACTTGATAGCCTTGTGCAGCCAACATGATTTGCTTGGCCGGATCGGCTTGCAACAAGGCGTGTGCTTCGGCGAGGTCTGCCGCTGGCAGTTGCAACTGCCAGTGGATCTGACAAGGTTGCGTCGTGGTGACGGACATGCTGCCACTGACCTGCTGATCAGCCACTGCATCCGCAAATGCAGGTGGGATACGCTGCAGCATGTATTGCATTTCCTTGTCTGCCAGACTTTTTAAAGACTGCTCATCCAGACAGGCAATGACGGTGGCATGGACCATCCATAACACCAGGGCGGAGCTGATTTGAGTCAGGCATTTCGTAAGGCCAGGCATAGTGAATTCTCTCAAATGATTCTGGCATTTGAGCAGGCTTGACCAGAAAAGTTTTGTGCGGCATCTTTTATCAAGATAACAGAGTAGCCGGAAATGAAAACGGGCGCTAAAGCGCCCGTTCATGCCATCAGGAACAAATTATTTGTTCATAACGTACATAGTTACTTCAAAGCCGAAACGCATTTCGGTAGCAGCTGGTTTAGTCCACATAGTCATTTCTCCTTTATCCTAAATTCGTCTTAGCACTTGCTATCAACGTGTGACTATATTAAAACTCGGCTAAAAGATTGTCGTGATTAAACTGCGCAACATGCGTTCATGATTTTCATGAGTATCGCCTGATATACCCCTTAATCCACCCGTGACTTGATCTGGCGCAACAATTTGCTGATGCCTTTGCGGCCGATGGTGCGCTTGAGGCTCACCTTGAAGTCATAGACGTAAAACGGCCATAAAAACTGCCAGCTCAGGCGGCGACCGCTCATGCCGAGATATATTTGCAAAAACTGCTTGCGGCCTTCCCAATGCAGTTTGTTCAAGGCGCGTGTCAAATCTGCCAAACGATTTGACATCGGCGTCGCTCTAGGCGTTGCATGCAAGCGGGCGGTGTCTATCAGCACAAACTGTAACTGATCCCCTTCACGCTGCACCAGAATATTACCCCCGGAAAAGTCGCGGAAATAAATCCCCGAATGGTGCATATGCAGGCAAAACCGGGCAAAGGCCTGATACAAATGCTCGGCAGTCAGGCCCTCGTATTCGGTCGCGCCCTCGCGAAAAGCCAAAAACGCCTTGGAAATGGCAAACTGATGCGGCACAAAATCACAGATATAAAAATTGCGGCGCAATGTAGTGTCATGCGTATGCTCGATGAATGCGACAGGCATGGCGGTGCCCACGCCTCGCCGCAGCAATTCCATCGCCCCGTTCCAGCTACGCTTGGCTTTGCTGGGTTTAAATCTGTCCAGTAGCGTTTTATGCCAATACATGCGCACCGGTTTTTTCACAGTCACTTGCTGACCGGGAGTTCTCGGATCAGGCAAGGACCAAATCGCATTTCTGGCATGGCGCAACGCCTGCTGTTTGGCAGGCGGAGTCAGCGTTTCCGGATGCCAGGCCTGCCATAATTGTCTGGCTTCTTCGGCATCCTTGGCCAGAATCAAGCCGCGCCAATCGCCTTCATGTACCGGAAAATACTGTTTACCGCCTATATGCGCATGAATCACCGTGCCACTCAAGGCAGGTTGCGCCGTGCGTAGTAACATCTGGTCCGGCTCTGGCCACACCAGATACACCGGTGACTCGGTCACTAATTGCCGGTCTGGTACCGGTTGGCCGTCACGGTCAAAAATTTGCGCGAGCTGCAAACAATGCGGGGAATAGACTTGGTCGAGCACTGCACATTGACCGTTGACGGTCCAGGCGATATGCACGGTTTTCCCATGCTGCTGTAATTCGTGGATTTCGAGTCCATGGCCGGTACTCACAGGCGCAATATAGTGCGCCCCGTTCAGCCAGTCGCATGCCGTTTTAAATGCCGCAAAACTGGGTCTGTGCTGATAGTGTTCGCGCAGGCCATCGGCCGATTTGTAATAGGCGACGCGCTCCAGAGCAGGATACTCTGCATCTTTGAGGCCATCATCAATCAAGCCTTCACGGTGACAAATGAAGGCGCCCCAGTTTGCGTGCTGCAAAGCCCCAGAGGCGGCCAACAAAGTAAAGTAGCGTGCCACGTAATCGGCCTGTTTTTGCGCGCCATCCGGCAAGTGGCGTTTGATGCGGTAAATCGCCCAGAAGGCCACCGGCGACACCAGCGCAGGCACACCAAAATCTTCCCCCACTTTTTGCAACAAACGGGCTTTTTTGATCAGGTTAAACTTGAGGTGTCGGGTCCACTGATATTTGAAAATACGCTCATCGGACAGCTCTGGCTCAATCACGCGTTCCACAAACAGGTTGTTGCTGTGCACATCGGGCAAGCGCCGGGTCTGAGCCAGCGTTTTCAGCAGACTGACGTTATACAGCGGCTCAAAATCCTGCACATTCGGGCCCACCACCCGCACCTGATATTGTCTGGCCAGATCGTAAGCCAGCTGCCAGGCCAACATAAAGCCAGGCATGTCATAGCCCGCCCATTTTTTGCGGTTGACCGTGTTGCCAATCTCCAGCGCCGCAATGCGCCCCGCATAGGCTTGCAATAGCTCATTTACAAAAGTTGCCCACGCTTGCTGCACACTGGCGTCACGCATATTTCTGGCCGCGGTAAATGGCTGCACCACATGCAAGGTCACCGAGAGGCCAGCCGCTAACAAACGGCGCAAAAAACGCTCTTGATGGGGGCGGGCATCATCATCGCTGATATCGAGCCGTAACCTGGTCACACCCAGCATCTGCAATTGCGTCAAGACGTAATCATCTGTGGCAGGATCCTGATTACTCGCGACACAGATCCCGATAAAGTCGTCAGGGATGGCATGGTCGAGTTTTGGTAAGTGGCTGTGTTTGAGCCAGAAACCACCTGTGGCCAGATATTTCAAGCCATCAAGAATGACCTGTCGGGTCAGCATGGAGGGTTGTTTTTTCAAAGTCAGCCCTTACTCTGGCAAGCGATAACGCTGCTCTTGATACAACAAGGCAGGCAACAGGCTGTTAGCTAGGGCGCGTTCAGCCAATGCCGCGGCATCCGCTGGCGGTGCGGTATTCTGCAACTGCTTACTGAGTGGATTGTAGTGACCAAAGGCAGGCGCCTTGCCCTCACGCAACACCACCACTTCGTTATCTGCGACCGTTGGGCCAGTTTGCTGCATCCAGCCAAAGTTGTAGTTGTACTGCATCATGGCGCGACCACGATAGTCAGCGCTCACATTGGACAAATCATGCCCGGTCATCGGATGCTTGGCGTCTATGCCCATCAGTGACAACACGGTCACCGGCAGGTCAATCTGGCTGGCAATTGCTTCAACGGTTTTAGGTTGCACCGCCCCGCCCAGAATCAACGCCGGGATATGAAAGTGTTCGATCGGCACCAGCGAATCGCCACGCACGCGAATGTCATGGTCGGCCACAATCAAAAACACGGTATCGTTCCAATAAGGGCTGGCTTTGGCTTTTTTAAAGAACTCGCCGATGGCGTAGTCGGCATATTTCACTGCATTGTTGTCAGTCGCCTTGGGCTGCTCATACAGCTCGATACGCCCATCCGGGAACTCAAAGGGTGCATGGTTAGACGAGCTGAACGCAAGTGTAAAAAACGGCTTGCCGCTGGCGTGGTGTGCCATCAGCTGCTCATGCGTTTTGTTGAGCAAATCTTCGTCAGAAGCCCCCCAGCTGGCAACAAACACCGGATTGATGAAATCCGGTTGGTCCGTGATCTGCTGAAAACCATTGCCCATGAAAAAACTGCGCATATTGTCAAAATGGGATTCCCCCCCGTAAATAAACTCGGTCAGGTAACCACGTTTGGACAATAGCGAAGCCAGCGTAAAAAAGTTCTTCTGGCTCAAGTCCAGCTTGACGGTACTGTCTGACGGCGTCGGCTGAAAACCGGTAACGACCGCCTCAATCCCGCGCACCGAGCGCGTCCCGGTCGCATACAGATGCGTAAACCAGATGCCCTCAGCTTTGAGCTTTTCCAGATTTGGCGTCACCGGCTTGCCGCCCAGAGATTCGACAAAGCCTGCGCCCAGACTCTCTTGCAGCAAAATCACCAGGTTCAATGGTTTGTCTCGCTGCACACTGGGTGTCAGCGTGGTCAGGGTCGGGATATCGGTATCTTGCGCACCGGTCAAGGCAAAGATTTTTTCGCGCGGCAGTTTGCCGTAAATGGCACTGGATTTTGCCTCATGCTGCAAACTGTAGGCGGCATAAAATACCGAATAGCTTGAGTTTAAAATCAGGCTGTTGACCATGCTGTCCTGGGTAATGGCAAACAAGGCCGGATTGGCCGGGCGGTGGCCCAGGCTAGAGCGGATGCCGAAAATCGTCAACACCAGCAATAATGGCCAGACCAGCCATACCGCCAAATTATTCCATTTAGGCTCGGCTTGACGCCAGGGTTTCAATAAACGCGCAACCAGTGCAACAGCCACCAAGCTCATGGCCAAGCCAAAAAACAGTTCGACTTTAAAGCCTTGCCACAACATGCCAAACACTTCATGCGGATACTTGAGATATTCGACAAAGATGCGGTTGGGGCGGACATCATACTCAAGAATAAATCCTGGCGTGGCCGCCTCTAAAAACACCAACAACACCAATGAGAGCAACACCCACCAAAAGGTGAATCGGCGCCAAAACTTGAACAGGCCACGGGTCGCCAGCACCGGCGACACTAACACCGGGATCAAGGCCAGCAAACCAAGCTGAATGACATCCACACGCACGCCCTGCAACAAGATCTGACAAAGTTCACCGGTCGCCTGTACGCGCTCCCACTTCCAGATCACCAGCCCCAGGCGCGTGAGAGAAAGCAAGACCAGCCCACTGATAAACATGACAATCAGCGGTGCATAAGGGCCAAACCAGTGGGCAAATCTCCACAGTTTTGAAGACGGGCGAGGCGTGCCGAAATAGATAGGTTGCATAAAGGCTTAATCTGTTTGAATCAAGCTTGGAATTATAACGGGTTATCTCGTTTATGGCCCTACCGGCAAGCATCCGCCTGCAGATGTGCGATTAAAAGGATTTTTTACGTAAATCGAGGTAGACCATCGACAGCAAAGCGACCGGGATCACAAAGCCCACCAGCAAAGGCACCAAATCCACCAGCATATCCACCATACCGGTCTGGCTGGTGAACAGGCTCCAGCCTTTAGCCAACAAAGGTACGACCGTGAATAACAGCGTGGGAATCAGAAACCAGACGGTGCTGCTTGCCCCGCGTTTGGCCAAACGCGCACAAAAAAATGTGACCAGCGCCACAATAATGGCAGCCCCGGCACCCCAGATAGCCCCGGCAACGATCGTAATCCAGGTCCCTACCTGATACAGCAATAAACAAATGATGGCGGTTAGTATCAGCTTGCGGTTCATCGCAACTTGCATGTCACACTCCTCTGAATGAATGGCTTGTTTTAATGATAAGTGTGACAACAGAGGCGTTAAAAGTTGCAAACAGCCCTGCGTGTTTGAGTACGCTGATCCTGAAAGCCAGCGTCGGCTCCACCGGGAATTCAAGTTCGCCAGCCAGGCCCATGGCCTATACACGCATTTGCCAGGCCAGCTGCCCTTGGATGCCTTAACGTTTTCTGTGTTTTAGCCATCTCACCATCTGCATGCCCAACAGCACCAAGACCCCGATCACACTAAGCAAACATAGGATTGCAGGCAATGGAATCAGACTCACAGCTTGCGGCTGACGCGCAAGCCCCTCTTTTAAAGACGCCGGCAACCGGTTTGGCGTCACTGGAATCACTTTCCATTGGCTACGATCCGCTGGCGCTTGTTGCAGATACTGGGCAAAGCTATATACAGGCGCGAGACCAAACTCACGGCTGGATGGAATTTGCGGAATACGTACAAAGTAAATCGCTTCAAGCTGATCGGCCAGAGGCGCCATACGAGGTGAAGTTAATGTGGACCGGTCACCAGTTTGAGCCATATTGAGCAGGTCATGCCCGATGGCGTCAAATGCTACCGCAGGAAACAGCCGAGTCATTTCAGTATTCAGGTAATCATAAATGGCACGGCCTTTTTGCAGACTCTGCTGCGTGGCAGCCACATACCAGTAAGCGGCACTGGCCTTGAGCAGGCTCTCGACTCCACGCCGGGGCACTTGCCAGCCCAGTTGGCGTAAAGTATCTATGCTGATGCCAGCACAGTTATCCCTGGCGTGATCATATACAAAGTCATTGTGGTAAAAATGCTGCATGACCCGGTTATTCAATGCCTGAACTTGCTGGGGAATCGTCGTCTGACTGAACACCGCCACCAGCATATAGGATGGCCGGTAAAATGCCTGCCCACTATTGAGGTCGCCCATGTATTTATCGAAAGGCGTGACCCCGGCAATGACGCCCTTTTCACTATTGATGGCCAGGTTATAGTAGTTATTGACCAGCCAGTTTGCATATTCGCCTTGCGCACCGACGATCCCGGTAGCCAGGGCAAAGTGACCGCCATGGGCCTCATCATCATCGCCCTGGGCACCATTGAGCAAAATGCCGACGGCGGTTTTGCCTGACGACTGTTGCGCCAGGCCTGGTGACCTCTCCCATAACAGCCGGCTTTGATAGGGGCTGCGGGCACCCCCGTTGGCAAACTGTACCAGGGATTGCAAGGTTTCATCCTTTTGCAACGGTTGCGGGTCAGCGGTTAAATCAAGCTTAAACGCATGTGGCCATACGGTGCGCGCCGTCAAGGTCTCGCCCTCTAACTCACCGCGTATCCACAGTTTGGACTGGCTGAAATAAGCACTCGTATCCGCATTCCAGTAAGATCGGTTACTGGCAAGTTTGGGCACCAATTTAAAATGGAAGCGCTCGCCTGTTGCGGTTGAGACCGAACTGCCTGCAGCGGTTAACGTCATTTCTGACCAGCGTTGAGTTGCGCCGGTCCAGACCAGTGACGGTAAAGCCACAGGATTGAGTGCCGCACTATCCTCGACTCCACGCATCTGGGTGTCGATGCGTGTTACTGGCTCGCCATCAGCCGGGACAGAAAACGTCTCATGGCGGAAATACCATAAGGTTTGCGGCAACGTCTGGCAGTGCTGGCAAGCCCCCCGCATCGTTTGAAATTGCGTGTTGGCATAGGGTCCTAATTTATCCACTTCGGACTCCGCATGAACAAACGACGACATCAAGCCGATGCCGAATCCAAATCCGACCCCAACCATACGCCGCATGCTATCGCCCCCAAACACGCAAGTAATTGCACACACTGACCCAATATTCTGGCTGGCGCCAGCACAAATAAATTGCCACCAGCACATTGAGCATGGCCGTGATACCAAACAACTGCGGGATGCTGACGCCCATACCAAACAGCAAGACTGAAAATCCGGCAGAGAGCACCATAAACAGTGCATTCATGATGTTGTTAGACGCAATCACACGGGATTGATAGCCTGGTTGCGCGCGACTCTGTAGCAACACGTACAAGGGCACAATATACAAACCGCCACAAATGCCGAGCAAGGCCACATCCAGCAACATGCGCTCATCGCTCCAGCCAGGCAAGCGATGCAAAGTCAGGCCCGGATGTGCCAATAACTGTTGCTGGATATCACCAGTCACCTGGGCAAAATCCCAGGCAAACACAGACATGCCAGCCGCCCCCAGCATGACTAAGCCTAGCTCCTGTTTGCCTTTGGAGAGCTTTTCACACCAGACAGAACCGACGCCTACCCCCACCGAAAAGATCGATAACAGACTGATAAAGTCACGCTCCGTGCCCTGCAATACATGCTTGGCCAGGTTGGGAAATTGCGCCAGCAAGGTCGCGCCAAAAAACCAGAACCAGGAGATCGCAACAATCGCGACCCACAACGTTTGCTGCGCCCAAAAGGTCCGTACGTTCTTGATGGTCTCGGTCACGGGGTTCCAGTTCACCTGGATCTCGGGCACCGGTGGCGGAGAAAGCGGAATGCTGCGGCTCAAGTGATAGCCAGAAATCGCAATCAACAGCACACTCAAGCTGGTGAACAAGGCATGTTGCTCCAAACTGCCTAACCATGCCCCCAATACCTGCCCCAGCAAAATGGCGACAAAACTGCCCATCTCGACCAGGCCATTGCCCGCGGTCAACTCGTTCACTTGCAAATGTTGCGGCAGGTAGGAATATTTCACTGGACCAAACAAGGTTGAATGTACCCCCATTAAAAACAGGGCCAGGGCCAGCATCACCAGGCTGCTGCTTAAAAAGCCGATGCCCGCAAACAGCATGATGCCAATCTCCAATAGTTTTACCCAGCGAATCAACTGCGACTTTTCGTATTTATCCGCCAATTGCCCGGCCGACGCCGAAAACAGGAAAAACGGCAGAATAAACAGGCCGGGCAACAAAGTCGCCAGCATCTTGCCATCCAGGGTGGTCAGGCTGGCCGTATTAAACGCCACCTGGGTAATCAATGCGGTTTTAAACACATTGTCATTAAACGCCCCCAGACCCTGCGTCCAGAAAAAAGGGCCAAACCGTTGCTGGCTTAGTAATTGGAAAGGACTCTTCATGCCGCTTTTTCCGCCATTTGTTTGAGGGTGACGTAGTCAGTTTTACCCGTACCCAATACCGGAATCTGCTCCACCACCACCAATTTACGGGCAATGGCGATTTCTGGGGAGCCAAGGTTTTTGGCCACAATCTGCAAATCCTCACGCTTGAGTCTGGCATCGGTGGTGAACAGCACGATATTCTCGCCACGGCTGGCATCGGCGACCGTCGTCGCGGCATGCTGATGCTCGGGTGCGGCGGTATGGGCGATTTTCTCGACGACTTCGAGCGAGACCATTTCACCGGCCACTTTGGCAAAGCGTTTCACCCGGCCCTTGATGTGGATAAACCCCTCGGTATCGACCTCTACCACATCGCCGGTTTCATACCAGCCATCCTTGGGCGAAACCAGGACGCCAGGCTGGTCATACAGATAGTAGCCCTGCATGATGTTGTCGCCCTTGACATAGAGCAAGCCGCCTTTGTCGATGCCTGGCACCGGCTCCAAACGGTATTCGATCCCCGGGAAAAACTGGCCTACCGTGCCATGGCGATTCGCCATCGGCGTATTGGCCGCGAGTACTGGGGCACATTCGGTCGTGCCATAACCTTCGAGGATGCGGATGCCAAATTTTTCGTGATAGATTTTGCGCACTTCTTCATTGAGTTTTTCAGCCCCGGCAAACACCACGCGCAACTTGTAAAAATCATAGGGGTGCGCAAACTTCGCATAATTGCCCAGAAAGGTGCTGGTAGAGAAAAACACGGTGCAGCCCTTGTCATAAATGACTTCCGGGATCAATTTATATTGCAACGGCGACGGGAACAGCAAAATCGGGATGCCATTCAGGAAAGGCAACAAGGTGCCGGTAAAGCCAAAGGCATGAAACAGTGGCAATGCCATCATGAATTTATCAGCAGGATTGAAATCCAGCATGGCCAGAATCTGGTGCGTATTCGCCACAATACTTTTATGGTTATGCACCACGCCTTTGGGCTTGCCCTCGGAGCCGGAAGTAAACAGGATGACTGCGGTGTCGTTTTCTGTCGCGGGCTCCATGGCGGCACGCGGATAATGCAAGGCATAGCCCATGAGCCAGGCGCGATCCAGCATGCCAAACTGGGCACGCAAGTCTTCTAGATACACAATATTCAGATCACGCATTTTAGCGATGGTGTCTTCAAGCTTGGCGGCTTCAATAAACTTGCGCGAACTGATAATGGTGCGGACATTGGCGGCAATACAGGCGTTACGCATGCCCTCTGCCCCTGCGGTGTAATTGAGCATGGCCGGGACACGCCTAAACGCGGTCATCCCTAATAGCAAAGCCAGCGTATTGGTGATATTCGGCATCAACACGCCAACCGCCTCATCCCGCTGACTGACTTTGGTGGCAATGCGGCCCAGCGCCAGGCTGCGTTTGAGCACTTCCTGATACGTCTCTTCGACCTGGTTCATGTCTTCGATGATGCGCGTTTTGGCACCATATTTATCCATGGCATCCAGCATGGCCTCAAACAGGGTGGTGCTGCGCTGCGTCTTGAACAGCATGTGCTGCATGATATTGCGCATGGCTTCACCAGCTATGCGGCGGCGCTGCTTGGCCGTCAACGGCGCGTGATGCCCGTGCGGCTCAATCTGAATCTGGGTGGGCGGTAAAATGGTCAAGGTGACTTTAGGCAACAGCTTGCGTGGATGCGCATCTGACAAGCGGCCAAAATATGACTGCGCCGCCCCCTCTACCCTCACGGGCAAAATCTTGACGCCGGTTTTTGCCGCGACAAAACCAGGGCCGTCATACACCTTCATCAAGGCCCCCGTCAGCGTGATACGGCCTTCAGGAAAAATCACCACATTTTCACCGGCATTCAGCCGCTGAATGACTTTTTTCATTGCCAGAGGGCTCGCGGGATCCACCGACAAATGCGGTGTCATCTTCAGCCATAGCCGGAAGAAGAAATGCTTTAGAACCCCGGTATGCACGACAAAAGTGGCCCGCTTGGGCAGAAACAGGCCAAGCAACAGGCCGTCCAGAAAAGATTCGTGGTTGGCAATAATCAACAACCGGTCTTCGTTTGGCACATTTTCGAGGCCGGTAACACGCACCCTGAACAATAAACGACAGACACCCCTTAATAAACTGACTAGCATATTCACTTCCTACCCTTTTATATTTCGTTTTTTATATAGTCCAGCACATTTTCCAGTGCTTGTTGCATGAACGCTTTATTGACCCAGAAAAAGACTTCGCGTCCGATTTTTTCACTCTGTAACGCGCCACCACGCTCCAGCACCTTGAGATGGTGGGTGACGGCTGTGCGGCTTAATTGAGAGCTTTCCACAATCTGCAGGATGGTCAACCGCTCGTTTTTTTCAAACGATAGCAAAATCCGTTGCCTGTGCGCATCCCCCAGCGCCTCAAAGAGGGCCGAGATGTCTGTCCAGGCTTCTGGAATGTGAGTGACTGTTTTCATATAACTAAATAATTAGTTATTTAGTTTATTTTGTCAAGCGCTGACCGCAAAATATTTAGTCCCAGCCCTAATCCGGGTTTCATTAAATCATCATTCACCGCAAAACAGAGGCCGTTACACTATGTTAAAACATTTAAATATAAATAATTCAGGGAATAAAAAATGGGACGATACGCCGCACTTTTTTCATTGATCTCAGCACTACCTGTGGCGGCGCATGCCAATACCGTGATCAACCTTGCCAGCACCAGCTGCAGTGGTGCGTTGTACATCTCATCACTCACTGGTGCCTCGCTCAGCTGTGCAGGCAACCTGACTCTAAATGGCGGCTGGATAAACTCTGACGACAGTATCTTTATTCGCGCAGACGGTGATTTACTGCTTGAAAACCTAAATCTGAATGCGCCAGAGATTTCGTTTTCGACGATCCAAGGCGGCATTCAGGTTGCGAGCACAGTGTCCATTAAAGCTGTTCAAAACGATGGCAAAATTGGTGGGCAAGTGGTGATCAATCAAGGCCCAGTGCACCCGATCATTGACTGGAAACCTTTTGACGTGACGCTCAACCCTGGCGGCTTGATTCACTTCAACATGCCAGACGCAAGCAGCAGCGTCTTGAATAGAATTCAAGGTAATGGTCAAATCGTTATCAATGCAGGCGATGTCAAGATTACCTCTGCCACACTGACTAATAATCCAATCGCGGGTTCATCCGTCCCGGAGGCAAACACAGGCGCAATGTTATTGCTAGGGCTGGGCTTGTTAGCGTTAAGACGCAGAGCCTGTTAATCCGCCAGCGCGAAAAGGCACTTTAAGCCTGAAGATGGTTTTGCAATAACGCCAGCATGGCGCTATCCCCGGAAACACCACTGCAGTAAACCGTCAAACCCGCCGTGCTCGCCTGCTCGGCGATACGGGCGTGGTTAACAAACAACGGCGTGGCTTGCAGCCAGGCTGCATCCTGCGCCAGGTCAAGCAAAAAGCGTAAGGCTTCACTGCTGGTAACGACAATGCCATGCAGCTGGCCTAGGGCATAGGCCTGCGCCAGCACTTGTGCACTGCTTTGCGGATTGACGCGGCGGTAGCATTCGCCAAACACCACTTCGGCCCCGCGTTGTTTCAAGGTCTCGGCCAGCACTTCACGCCCGCCCACCCCGCGCACAATCAACACGCGTTGCGCTGACATTGCCTGGAAGGCCTCTAATGCCAGCAGCGACTCACTATCAAACCGGTCTTGCGGGGTCAGTACTTGCGGAATACCAAACGCCTGCAAACTGGCTGCAGTCGTTGGGCCAATCGCGGCAAACTTGAGGCTGGGTGGGATGCCTGCCTGCTGCAGTAAAGGCATGCCATGTTGCACTGCATTGCTGCTGATAAAAATGACCCAGTCAAACTGGGCCAAGGGCGTGATGGCTTGATCAAAGCCACTGAGATCAGGCAATGCCTGAATATCCAGTAGCGGAAACGAGATCACCGCACCGCCGGCGGCCTCGATGGCGGCCGTTAGCTTGGTCGCTTGCTCGGGGGGGCGCGTGACTGCAATCCAGCGTCCGGCCAACGGCAGGGTCATTTTATGCCATCCAGCAATGCCAGAATCTTGTCGGCACCGCGCGCCACCAATTGCAGTGCCAGTTGCTGACCCAGTTTTTCAGCCTCTGCTGCGGATCCCGTGACGGTCTCTTTCAGCATTTGCTGACCATCCACGCTGGCGACAAATCCCTGCATGGTGATAGTGTCATTTTGCTTGGTGGCATAAGCGCCCAGCGGCACCGTGCAACTCCCCGCCAATGCGCGGCTAAAGCCACGCTCTGCCAGCACGCAAAGCTCGGTGTCGGGGTGATTAAGCGGTGCCAGAATAGTTTTCAAGTCTGTCCGCGCGGCATTGATCTCAATGCCTAAGGCACCCTGACCCACTGCCGGAATGCTCTCTTGCGGAGAAATAAACTGGCGGATGCGATGACCCAATTCGAGACGGATCAATCCAGCCGCCGCCAGAATAATCGCGGCATATTGGCCTTCGTCCAGCTTGCGTAACCGGGTTTGCAGATTACCGCGCAAGGATTCAATCTTAAGCGTGGGAAAACGCGCCTGTAACTGACTTTGTCTGCGCAAACTGGAGGTGCCCACCACACTGCCAGCAGGCAGGTCTTCCAGACGGGCATAATCATTGGAGACAAACGCATCGCGCGGATCCTCGCGCTCGCCGGTTGCCACCAGCGTAAAGCCTTCCGGCAGGTGCATGGGCACATCTTTCATACTGTGCACAGCCAAATCGGCACGGCCATCTGCCAGCGCGTTTTCAAGCTCTTTGACAAACAGGCCTTTACCGCCAATTCTCGATAACGGCGAATCCAGAATCTGATCGCCCATGGTTGTCATGCCCAAAATACTGACGTCGCATTGTGGATACAAGGCTTGTAATCTGGCTTGGATGTGCTTGGCCTGCCACATGGCAAGTGCGCTTTCGCGGGAGGCAATGACCAACTTGGCGGGAGAGTTCAGTGTGCTCAAAATGAATAACCTGTGATGAAGTTAGCTGGATTAAGCTGCGCATTTTAACACGGCATGTCCAGATAGCCGCGCAAGCAGCGGAGATGAACCTTTGAGCCACAAGGGAGTCGGATTGAGTTATGCTGAGCATTCGGCAAACACCTCAAGTGGCGATAAAAGTCATGCTTTTAAACATAAAGAGGAGGACTACTCATGCAGTACCAAATCGAAATTTTTCTTTCTTCTCTCAATCAATTCTGGATCGAACTCGTACATTTTGTGCCCAAATTACTGGCGGCCATGGTGATCCTGTTTTTTGGCTGGCTGGTAGCCAAAGCAGTCCGGTTGGGCGTAAAGCGTATTCTGGAACTCTCGCATTTTGATACCTTTGCGCAAAAGTCAGGCCTGGAAGCCTTTATGCGTAGCGCCAATTACAAAGTGAGCCTGAGCGGCATTATCAGCCAGGTAGTGTATTGGCTGGTGATTCTGCTGTTTGTCATTACCGGTGCCAATTCGCTGGGCCTGAGTGAAGTGGCCGCCCTGTTAAAAGAACTGGCCAGCTATCTGCCACACATCATTGTGGCGATTTTGGTCGTGATCTTTGGGACGCTATTTGCCCGCTTTATCAATCGCCTGGTGTTTGCCTGGCTGCACAGCATCAAATTTGACCAGGCGCTAGTGATCAGCACTTCGGCCGAGTATTGCATCCAGATCCTGGCGATTTTCATCGCATTGGAGCAATTAGGCATCGGCATGCAACTGATACATTCATTATTTGTGATTGTGTTTGGCGCGGTGTTTTTAGCGCTAGCCATCGCCTTTGGTCTGGGTGGCCGTGATTGGGCCGCAAAAGTGATAGACCAGGCGCAACAGAAGAAAAAATAGCGGCATAGGGCCACTACTTAAGTGGCCTTAATGATGTGCTGGTGACGGCGGCTGACCATCAGGGTCTCGGGAATACCCTTAAGCAAGACCACCCAGGCTGCCTCGCCCGCCTCATCGCCCTCGGTCATGCGTTGTTTTTCAAAGCCGCTGATGGCTGCGCGTGCCACCAGTGCGTTGCGGTGTATACGGATGAACAGATCGGGATAACTTTGCTCCAGCTGTGTGAGCGAGCCCTCGAGTAAATAACTTTTTTCGCGCGTGCGCACGGTAATGTATTTAAGCTCAGCGCGCAAATAAAGCACCTCGGCGATGGGTACCAACATGATTTTGCCACGTTCGTGGATGCTTAAATGATCATGGGTTTGCTGCAAAGGCTGCAATGCTTGTGACTGCGCCGCTGGCAAAGGCTGCGCTTTGGCCAAGGCCGTTGCCAGGCGCTCACTTCGAATCGGTTTCAGCAAATAATCAATCGCATTGAGATCAAAGGCTTGCAGCGCATAATGGTCATAAGCCGTGGTAAAAATCAGTTTGGGCGGCGTTGCCAGGCCACGCAAATGCTGGGCCAGCTCAATGCCATCCATCACGGGCATGCGGATATCCACCAGCACAATCTCGGCTGCGTGTTGCTGCAACAGCGATAATGCCTCCACGCCATTGGCTGCCTCACCAACAATCTCATAACCACCGATATCCCCCACCAGGTCGCGCAAGCGCTGCCTGGCCAAGGGCTCATCGTCTACAATCAACAGACGCTGGCTAGCCATGCACCACCTCGGACAAGGGCCGGGTCGGGATGACGATTTCAACGATATAACGTTGATCCGCTTCGTACTGACGCAACTGCGCCTCGAGATCGTAATGCAAGCGCAGGCGTTCACGAATGTTCTTGAGCGCCATTTTATTGCCACTCGCCCGGTTGCTTGGCGGGGGGAGTGGGTTGCTTATCCTTAACAGCAAGCTTTTGCCGCTGGGTTTGATCTCAATATGCACCACGCCGCCTTGCGGCTGCGGCTCAATGCCGTGATAAATGGCATTCTCAAGCAAAGGCTGCAAAATCAGCGGCGGAATCATTATCTCTGGTGGCAGCTCAGACAATTGCCAGTCACATTGCAGCCGTTCATCCAGACGCAGTTTTTCGATATTGAGGTATTGGTGACACAAGGCAATTTCTTGCGACAACGGCACCAGGTCACGGTTATCCGCCATCAGCACGCGGAATAGTTCAGCCATATCCTCCAGCGCCGTTTCAGCACGCTGCGGCTGGCTGCGGATCAATGACAAAGCTGCATTCAGGCTATTAAACAAAAAATGCGGGCGAATGCGCGCCTGCAAGGCCTGCAACCGTGCCTCGGCGATGGCAGGCGAATACGCCCGCTGCAGCAGATCGAGGTAATACAGGCACAGGAGGACATCGGCAGCAGAGAGCGACAGCACCTGACACCATTGCGCGGCACGCAAAGGCATAATCCAGACATGGTAGCCTTCCGTGGCCAATGCGGTCAGGCCAACCGCCAGCAGCACGATCCCTGCCAGGGCCGGGCGATACGCCCAGCGGCTCATCCACGGATAAGCCAGGGTCAGCGCCCCCATCACCAGCAACAATGGCGGCAGCCACTGGCTACTGATCTGCGTCAGTGCGTTTAACCAGGCGCTAATACTTGCGTCCGGCTGTCCATCGTAGACCACCAGCAACGCCAGCAAACACAGATGCAGCAACAGCACACGTAAGTGTATGCCTAGATTGCGGAAATTGGGAATGCGGCTAGTTTTACGCACAGCGTGATGTTCATTTATAATGTGGCTCCAGCATCATAAGTATTCAGCGCCTCGCGCGCAAGCCAGCCTTATTGGCAGAAAGAATTTGTTTTGACCGCACCCAAACCGACAACCCAGTCTTCTTTGCATCAAAAAGACCAAGCCTGGTCCGGCCGCTTCAATGAGCCGGTCGCCGAACTGGTTAAACGTTATACAGCCTCGGTCGATTTTGACAAACGTCTGGCCAGGTTTGATATTGAAGGCTCGATTGCCCACGCCACCATGCTCGGCGCGCAAGGCATCATTTCGGCGCAAGATGTAGAAGAGATCAAACGCGGCCTGGGCGAAATTCTGGCGGAGATTGAAGCAGGCCAATTTGAATGGCTGCTCGATCTTGAAGACGTACACCTGAATATCGAAAAACGCCTGACCGAGAAAATCGGCGATGCTGGCAAACGCCTGCACACCGGCCGTTCACGCAATGACCAGGTTGCCACCGATGTGCGGCTGTGGTTGCGTAGCGTGGTCGATGACGCGATTGCCGGTATCCGCGCCCTGCAAACATCATTGCTAGATTTGGCCGAACAGAACGCTGCCACCATCATGCCTGGCTTTACCCATCTGCAAGTCGCGCAACCGGTGACCTTTGGCCACCACCTGATGGCCTATTTTGAAATGCTCAACCGCGATGCCGAGCGCTTTGCCGATGCCCGCAAGCGGATCAACCGCCTGCCCTTGGGCGCTGCCGCACTGGCGGGCACCAGCTACCCGATCAAGCGCGAGCTGGTGGCTGAACTGCTGGGGTTTGACAGCGTATGCCAGAACTCGCTCGATGCCGTGTCTGACCGCGACTTTGCCATTGAATTTAATGCCGCTGCCTCGTTGCTCATGATGCACTTGTCGCGCTTCTCCGAAGAGCTGATTCTATGGATGAGTCCACGTTTCGGCTTTATTGATATTGCCGACCGCTTCTGTACCGGCTCGTCTATCATGCCGCAGAAGAAAAACCCGGATGTGCCAGAACTGGTGCGTGGCAAAACCGGCCGCGTCTATGGCCATTTAATCGGGCTGCTGACTCTGATGAAAGGCCAGCCACTGGCCTACAACAAAGACAACCAGGAAGACAAAGAGCCTTTGTTTGACGTGGCCGACACCTTGCTGGTGACCTTGCAGATTTATGCCGATATGCTGCGCGGCATCACCGTCAAGGCCGACAATATGCGCCAGGCGGCGCTGGAAGGTTTTGCCACCGCCACCGACCTCGCCGATTACCTGGTGAAAAAAGGCATGCCGTTCCGTGATGCGCACGAAGTCGTCGCGCATGCTGTCAAAGCGGGTGTGGAATCTGGCCGCGACCTGGCCGAATTCAGCCTGGCTGAGTTACAAGCATTTAGCAGCACCATCAGCGACGACGTGTTTGAAGTGCTGACGCTCGAAGGCTCCGTCGCCAGCCGCAACCACACTGGCGGCACCGCCCCAGAACAAGTGCGCCGCGCCATTGCGCAAGCCAGAGTACAGTTAGGGCGCTGATGATCCTCCGCCACCCTCACCAATGGAATCTCAGATCATACTTGGTGATGATGGCGGGCTTGATGATTGTCATCGGCGTGATGCTCCGGCTATTTAACCATCCCGTGCAGGCCGCGTTTGGCATAGCCAATCCCAAGCAAGAGCAATCCATGCTCTGGCCCTTGCTGCCCGGTGAAAGCGTCAACAGCCTCGCCGCCAAACTTTACCCGCAAAGCCCCGTCCTCCAGCAACGCTTTGTGCAGCAATCACTCACGCTGAGCCGCAGCCGCGGCATCCTGCTCAAGGCCGACCAAGCGGCCAAGTATGCGCAATTAATCGCTGTGCCCAATGCACAAACCCTGCACACCATCACCCACCGCATCAAAAAAGCCGATGAAGTCGATCCGCAAACCTTTGTCACACCCGGCCTGGTAATGAGTGTGCAACTCTCGCAAGGCGCCCAGCAAAGCTCGGGGTGGCATTTGCCAAAGCTTTCGCTGCCAACCGTGCACCTGCCAGAATTACCGGCACTTAAAGGCTATTCCTTCTCGGTGGATCATTTAACGCGCCGTGTCATGGCCGTGAGAACGCATGTGGTAGACACCTACCAGGCTAATGCAACAGCGATTGCTAACACCCCGCTCAACAAGCTTTATCAAACACCGCAATTGGCGGTGATTGTATTGAGTGCGCTCTTGTTGCTGGTGTTGAGTTTGGTTTGGGGTGTTTTGGAAGAGCGACGGCCTAAGCGGTAACCTTTGCATTACATTCTTTTTCGCCTTTAGGCGACCGTTCTTTCTTATGCTTGTCCATAAGAAAGAAGGCAAAGAACAAGACACCCTAGCTTACGCTTGTTTCCTGCGTTGCTCATCAGCGTGGGCGGCCATTGAAACTCGCCCTGACAAGCCACATACTTCGTGGCTTGTTGTGGAACTCAAACAGGCAATGGCCGACAGCTCCCACGCTGATTGCGCTACTCGGCGCGTCAGATAGGGGCCCGTTTAAACCCACCACAATGAAACGTTAGTCGGGCATGTTGAATTCAGAGTGCTAGGTTACTTTTCTATTTCAAAACTGAAACTACAAACCATTTTTTCACGGTGATCGAGCGGGCTGCGATGTAAAAAGTTTCGCATAGATGAAGGCGTGTGGTTTTATGGGCCCCTATCTGACGCGCCGAGTAGCGCAGGCAAAACAAGAATAAAGGGAGCGACTGTTCGAGTCCCGCAGCAGCTCACGTATTTTGTGAGCTGCCAGGTCGAGTTTCGTGACCGCTTGTTTTGGTGAGCAACGCAGGAAACAAGCGTAAGCTAGGGTGCACTTTCTTTTGGTTACTTTATCTTTGTGCAAGCAAAGAAAAGTGACTCGCCGAGGGGCGACAGAGAGCGTGACAACCAATCACCGATCACACGCGTGGGCATATATGCCCACCCTACCACTTTCAAACTCCTGCTTGCGTCAGGTGTTACGGTAAAAACATCTCCAATAACTCATTCAAAAACCGCTGCCCTTTCAATGTCGGTGCAATCACCCCACTCTGCTCCGCCAACAACCCTTGTTGCTGCGCAGCCAGCAAGGTCGATTGAATAGTCCTTAATGGCAATCCCGTCCGTTGCTGAAACAAACTAGCCTCTACCCCATCCACCAGCCTTAACGCATTCATCATAAATTCAAACGCCAGGTCTTCACGCCCAATCTGCCATTCACTATCCACCATCTGTCCAGTAACGATAGACTCGAGATACTTTTTCGGATGCTTGTGACGACTTTGGCGAATGATCTTGTCATGAAAACTCAGCTTTGAATGCGCGCCTGCGCCGATGCCCAGGTAATCGCCAAACGTCCAGTAATTGAGGTTGTGCTGGCACTGCTGGCCAGGCTGGGCAAACGCGGAGGTTTCGTAATGCTGGTAGCCATTTGCAGCTAGTATTTTCTCGATTTCTTCCTGCATGGTGGCGCTGGTGTCGTCGTCGGGCAAGCTCGGTGGCGTGCGGTGAAACGGCGTGTTGGGTTCCAGCGTCAGGTGATAGAACGACAGATGCGCGGGCTTGATCTGGCAGGCAGTTTCAGCATCTAGCAATGCATCTTCCAGGCTCTGTTCCGGCAATGCATACATCACATCCAGATTCACCTTTTCAAAGGTATTCAGCGCCAACTCGGCGGCGGCCAGCGCTTGGTCGCGGTCATGAATGCGGCCCAGCGCTTTGAGGTATTGCGGCTGAAAGCTTTGAATGCCGAGCGATACGCGGTTGACGCCTGCTTCTCTGTAACCCTTGAAGTTGGCGATATCCACTGTGCCCGGGTTGGCTTCGAGCGTGACTTCAGCGCCATATTCCAGTGGTGTCAGCATACGCACATGGCTCAAAATCTTATCAATCGACTCGGCAGAGAAAATACTGGGCGTGCCGCCGCCAAAAAACACGCTGCGGATTTTGCGGCCCCACACCAGCGGCGTCGCTTGTTCAAGGTCGGCAATCAAGGCATCCACATAAGCGGCTTCCGGGATCTCCTGCCGTGCTTCGTGCGAATTAAAGTCGCAATAAGGGCATTTGCGCACGCACCACGGGATATGGATATACAACGAAAGTGGCGGCGGATTGGTGAGGCCGCTCAGCGTAATGTCACCTTGTAGCGGGGCATCTTTCAGGCTATTTGCAGGATAAATCGGAATCATGCGCGTATTTTAACCTGTATCCATCCAGGCACAGGGACTTAAACGCTTTGCAACAAGGCTCTGGGCGGCTGGTTAAACTGGTGGCGCGCCACCAGCCAGGCCGACAAGGGCACCAGCACCATCGCCGCCAGCAAGGCTTGCATGGTCAGCCAGGCGTTGAATTGATAGTCCATCTCCAGCACCCGCGTCGCCAGGGCATAAGCGGCAATATTGGTAAAAATAGTGGCAACGATACTGGCCAATAGGCCTATGCATAAAAACTCCACCAGCATCGCCAGCACCACCTGCTTTCTTGAAGCGCCCAACACCCGCATCAAGGTGCTTTCGCGCACCCGCTCTTCGCGGGTGGCCATCAGCGCGGCATACAACACGGCCAAGCCCGCCAGCAGGCTAAAACCAAACACGAATTCAATCGCATAGCTCATTTTGCTGATCAGGCTTTGAATCTGCTCCAGCACGGCCGCTACATTGATGATGGTTAAATTGGGGAATGTTTTGACCAGCTGATTCAGGGCGTCTTCTTTGCCCGCTGGCAGGTGAAAACTGGTGAGGTAATTGGCGGCGTAATTATCCAGCACCTGGGGTGGCGTCACCGCGAAGAAATTCACATGCATGCTGTTCCACTCCACCTTGCGCACGCTGGTGATGGTGAGCTCAAGCTGAGTGCCAGCCACATCGTAAGACAATTTATCGCCCAGCTTTAAGTTAAGTGTCTCGGCCAGCCCCTGTTCCAGAGAGAGATACGGTTTGCCAGCATCTTCAGCGCTCCACCACTGCCCTGCCACTAGTTCGTTATCTGCCTGCATTTCTGCCGCCCAAGATAAATTAAACTCCCGCTCGGCCAGACGCTTGGCGCGGTCATCTTTATAATCCTCAATCTTGATGGGTTTGCCATTCACAGAAATCAGCCTTGCGCGCACCATGGGGAAAATATCCGCATGCTGAATAGCATGCGTACTTAATAGCGCATTGATGCCGGGAATCTGGTCGGCCTGGATATTGATGACAAAGCGATTAGGCGCATCTGCGGGTAACGAGGTCTGCCAGTTTTTCAGCAGGTCATTACGCACAAACGCCAGCAGCAAGATCGCCATCAGGCCCATGCTTAAGCCAACCACCTGGGCGATGGTCAACATCGGTCGGCGTCTTAAGCCCATGAACCCGAGCTTGATCACACCGAAATCTCGCACACTGAACGTCTGCACGAAACGCATGCCCGCATAAGCCAGCAAACCAGCCACCACGACCAATCCAAATAGCGCAGAAAATACAATCCCGGCCAGCTTGATATCCCCCGCATGCCAAAACACCAGCCCGGCCAATACCAGCAATGCGGGTAAAAACATCAGACCATGGCTGCGCACATTGCCTTCTAAATCCTGACGCAAAATACGCAGTGCTGGCACCGCCCGTAAACGCTGCAATTGCGGCCACACCACCGTCAGTAAAGTAGCAAAGCCAGTGGCGAAACCCAATACGACCGGCATCCAGCCAGGGGCTGGCAACGTTTCGAGAAACAGGCGGCCAGCAAGTATCGCCAAGCCATATTGCGCGGCAAAGCCCAGTACACAACCTATCACACTACCCACCAACGCCAGCAGCAAAGTCTGGTAAAGCAGAATCTGCGTAATCAGCTTTTTGGTTGCACCAAAGCAGCGCATCAGCGCATACGCATCCAGGCTCTTTTGCACATAGGGGATACTCGCCAGCAACATGGCCACCATTGCCAGAATCACGCCGACCATGGAGGCAATGCCGAGAAACTGTTGCGCCTTGTTGAGCGCACTGCGCATTTCAGGGCGCGCGCTGCGGATATCGTCTACCCGCTCACCGCGGGCTAATTGCGGTTTCAGCCATTCGGCGTAGTCTTCCATAGCCTGATTCACCGCTGCGCCATCGGTATGGGCGGCGACCAGCAACTGGTATTTCACCCGGCTGCCAAACTGGACCAGGCCAGTCGCAGGCACATCGGCACTGTTCATAAACAGGCGCGGCGCAATGCTGAACATATCGCCGCCACGCGACGGCTCCTGCAATACAAAGGCCGCGACCATAAACTGGCTGTCACCGACGCTAATTTCATCGCCAATCTTCAACGCAAGCTTTTGCGCCAGTCGTGGCTCCATCCACACCGTTCCGGGAGCAGGAATATCTGTGGCAGGCGGCTCAGCCTTTGCCGTCACGGCTGACTGCCTGCTAATGGTCAAATGACCACGTAGCGGAAAACCTGCTTCCACCGCCTTGATTTCGGCCAGCTCACTACTGTCGTCTTTCAACACCATGCTGGAAAACTCCAGCGCCTGCGTGGTCTGGTATTGGCGCCGCTGTGCCTCAGCAAGGTATTTTTCCGGGAGAACATGGTCTGAATTCACCACCAGATCCGCCCCAAGCAACACATTGCCCTGGGTTTGCATGCTGGCTTTGATACGGTCCGTGAAAAAGCTGACTGAGGTGGTTGCCGTGACCGCCAGGATTAGCGCAAACAGCAATACGCGTATTTCACCCGAAGACCACAGGCTGCGGCACTGACGCCAAGCAATGGAGAAGGCCAGCATTAGTGCGCCCCTGCCTGCGTATCGGCTATCGCGATCTCGCTGAGCACGCCACCCTGCAAATTCAACACGCGCTGGCAACGCCTTGCCAGATTCATATCATGCGTGACCAGCACCAGCGTGGTGCCGCTCTTGGCGTTTAAATCAAACAGCAATTTGATAATCGCCTCACCGGTTGCCACATCCAGGTTCCCAGTTGGCTCATCGGCAAATAAAATAGAAGGCTTGGCAGCAAATGCCCTGGCAATTGCCACCCGCTGCTGCTCACCGCCTGACAACTGTTTTGGGTAATGCGTGGCCCGTGCTGCCAGACCTACACTGTCGAGAGCAGCGATGGCAATCGCCTGCGCATCCCGCTGGCCCGCCAGCTGCAAAGGCAGCATCACATTTTCCAACGCGGTCAGTGAACCCAGCAATTGGAATGATTGAAAGACAAATCCCATGTATCTGGCACGCATCGCCGCACGGCCATCTTCATCCATCACGCCGATATCTTCACCGGCAATCAGGACTTTTCCGCTGGTTGCTGTGTCCAATCCAGCCAATAAGCCCAGCAATGTCGATTTACCCGACCCCGAGCTGCCAATAATCGCCAGCCGCTCACCCTGCGGCACGGCCAGATTCAAACCAGTCAAAATAGGGAGTGTTGTATCATTGCTAACAACCGATTTACTTAACAATACCGCTTCAACGGCATAAGGACTTTGCATTAATGATGTTCCGATTTCTCAAGATATTAAGCGTTTGCACTACTCTATTTTTTGCCGATGCCGCCCTGGCTGAAACAACATCCAAACCGGTGATTCTGGTGTTTGGAGACAGTTTATCCGCCGCCTATGGCATCCCCAAAGAAAAAGGTTGGGTGAATTTATTGGCGCAAAGAATAGAAGACAAGCAATTACCCTACGAAGTTGCCAACGCCAGCGTCAGTGGTGAAACCACTGCGGGCGGCCTCAGCCGTTTGCCTGCCGCAATTCAGCAGTTTAAACCCAGTATTGTGTTAATAGAACTAGGCGCCAATGACGGCCTGCGCGGCTTACCGCTGGATGCCATGAAAAACAACCTTGAAAAAATGATCCAGGCCAGCAAGCAGGTCAATGCGCAAGTGGTTTTATTGGGCATGTTTATACCGCCAAATTATGGCCCGAAATACACCAACGGCTTTAAAGCAGCTTTTCTGGATTTATCGGAAAAATACAAAACACCATTTATCCCATTTTTCCTGGATGGAATTAGTGGGCATAGTGATCTGGTGCTGGAAGATGGCTTGCACCCGAATGTGAATGCACAGGTAAAAATATTGGAGAATATTTGGCCGACTTTAAAACCGTTACTTAAAAACAATATCAAATCAGCCAAGTAATGTATTAAATATTTGGTTCTAAAAGATTATTCAAATTACTTTTCAAATGTACCGATACGCACTTAATAACACTCAATCTCTCTAATACTACCTTCATACCATATGCTGAAAGATTTCAGACGAGAAAATACATAACGCTCTGCATTTGCAACTAACCTTGTGTTTATTTCAGCAACCTCTTTATCTGTAACATTCACCACTCTTGGCAATGGGTCTTCAAAAGTCCCGTACAGACCAACATCAGGCCCTAATGGTATGAAAACTTCTGTTTGTTTCAATCCAAATCCAACAGGGCCTTTGCTACCATTTTTATGAATAAGCGTTACGGGATGGTCTGAACATATAAACTCTGGTCCAGTTGGTGGCGTAAGCAGAATTGACCAGCGTCTCTGTGCAAGAACCGGTAGTAATTTATCAAAAACCTCAAATTCAATATTAGAGTTACCCTGTGGATGAAACTCAATTGTATACCTTTCATTTTCTACAAACTTCTTTAAATCTTCAAACGAAACGTCTGCATTTGGAATATACCCATCCTTAGATGCTTTGCGCATATGAGATTCAAATATACAACGATCTGAAACAAGGATATCTGCAATCATTTTGAGACTTCGCGTCCTTGCTTGATTAAAGGTATTACGTGCACGAGGATTCCGAACAGCAATTAAACCAACAAGATTTAGAATAAGATTAAAGTCTTTAGCTTCAGGGAACTCCAGATTAGTGAGGACTTTACGAACAGCATCTATTGCTTCACTCTCAAAAGAAGCTAAAGAGGTCTCTAAAGCATCAAGAGGCTGCCCATCAATATCGATTCTATTGAAATCACGCTCTAGGCCAACATTTTTGGGAGCTGTAGAGAAACAATTCCCGGTCTTAACATCCATCACCCAAAATTGCCCATCTTTCGTACCGTTATCGGTGAAAGCAGACAGATATCCTTGAGAAATGTAATGATGGCGTCGCGCTGTACTCACAGTTATTTTCTAACCTCCACATTAAGTAATACAGAACTAGGAAAGAATGGGGGTCAAGTCTTGCAAAATAACATTTCTAGCAGCAAAACTAGCCTCTTACACGACGAAAATCACAGATCGGAAAAATTCTGAATCTTGACCGAACCCTCTGGAAACCTTGCCACAATCTCGAGTTCCCCACCCATGGCCTGAATATGGCTACGCAGGGTAGATAAATACATGTCGGTGCGTTTTTCGATTTTTGCCACAGCAGGTTGCTGAATATGCAGCGCTTCTGCCATCATTTTTTGCGACAAACCACGTGCCTGGCGTAACTCGTGCAAAGGCATTTCTTGCAGCATTTGCTCCGTTTTTTGAGTCACTTTGGATTGCGCTTCTGGCGAGAGCGCGGCTTTAAGTGCACTAAAGTTTTTTGCCATCTATCAATCCTTCCTTTATCAATGCCTTGATATGTTCATCGTAGAGTTGATCAGCGACTGGAATATATTTTTCATACCATCGACCATCACCTGTCTTATCGCCGCCAATCAGCAAAATGGCAGCTCTGCGAGGATCAAATGCATACAGTGTCCTTAATGGACGGCCATCGTGCTGTGTTCTCAATTCACGCATGTGGCAATGCCGTGACTGGTTAATTGCTGATGAATGTGGAAAAGGTAACTGAGTGCCCAACGATTCCAGCAACCCAACAGAAGCGGCAATAGATACTTGCTCATCTTCATTCAGAGAATGCCACCAAGCTTCGAATTCATCAGTATATTCAACCAACCATGCCATCTTAGCCCCCCTTACAACATTCCGTCAATGGAATATTTTGTGTTCATATCTTAAATTAAATTATTAAAATATGTTAACAAAATGATGAGCTAAAAAGTATTGTTGATTGTTACGCCTTGTGCAATGGAAGTTTTAACGCGCATGCGTTTTTTAGATTTAAGCCATTTCTTCAAGCACCTGCAAAAAAGCATCTCCATATTTCTGCAACTTCGCCTGCCCTATCCCGCTAATCTGCCCCATTTCATCCAGTGTCTGTGGTTTGCGGTTATGAATCTCCAACAGCGTACTATCGTGAAAAATCACATAAGGCGGTACACCCTGTTCTCTTGCCAGTTCCAGCCGCTTGGCTTTAAGCGCTTGCCAGAGTGGGTCATCATTGGCACCTTCAAAGGCTTCTTTGGCGCGGGCGCTACGTTCAGCTTTGCTCATGCGTTTTTCGGGTTCGGCATCGCGGCGTAACCAGACTTCTTGCTCGCCTTTTAATACTGGCCTTGCAGCTTCAGTGAGTTTCAAGCCGCCATAGGCAGCCATGTCTGCTTCCAGTAACCCGGCCGCAATCAGCTGGCGATAAACACCGCTCCACTGGTTTTGATTGAGTGTTTTACCGATGCCAAAGGTGCTGACTTTCTCGTGACCAAAGCGCTCGACTTGTGGCGTGACTTTGCCTATCAGCACATCAATTAGATGGCCGACGCCGAATCTTTGACCGGTGCGGTAGACACAGGAAAGCGCCATTTGCGCGACCTGGGTGGCTTGCCAGGTTTCGACCGGGTGCAGGCAGTTATCGCATTGGCCGCAGGCACCTGGGTGGCTCTCGCCAAAATAACGCAGAATACTTTGGTGACGGCAGGCGGTGGATTCGCAGTAGCCTAGCAAGGCATCCAGTTTTAAGCGCTCCAGCCGTTTGCGTTCTTCTGAGGCTTCGCCGCTATCGAGCATTTGCCGCATGGAGACGACATCGCCCATGCCGTAGACCATCCAGGCATTTGCTTGCAGGCCATCGCGCCCGGCGCGTCCGGTTTCCTGGTAGTAGCCTTCCATGCTTTTTGGCAAATCTAAATGTGCGACAAAGCGGACGTTGGGTTTATCGATGCCCATGCCGAATGCGATGGTTGCCACCATGATGATGCCTTCTTCACGCAAAAAACGTCGCTGATGCAGCTCACGCAATTGCGCAGGCAACCCGGCGTGGTAAGGCAACGCAGGCCAGCCTTTTTCAACCAGCCAGGCGGCGGTTTCTTCAACCTTTTTGCGTGACAGGCAATAGATAATGCCCGCGTCATTAGGGTGTTCGCGCTCCAGGAAGGCCTGCAATTGCTGGCGGACATTGTTTTTAATGCCGACGTGGTAGCGAATATTCGGGCGGTCAAAACTGGAGACAAACTGGCGGGCGTTTTCGAGGTTGAGCTGGCTGATAATTTCGGCTCGCGTCGGTGCATCTGCCGTCGCAGTGAGTGCGATGCGCGGCACCTCGGGGAAGCGGTTGTGCAGCACGGTGAGCTGGCGATATTCCGGACGGAAATCATGCCCCCATTGCGAGACGCAATGGGCTTCATCAATGGCAAACAGGGCGAGGCCGGTGTGCTGCTGCACTTCGTCGAGCAGGCTCAAAAAGCTGCCGACCATCAGGCGCTCGGGGGCAACGTAGAGTAATTTGATTTCACCGCTGACCACCTCGCGGGTGATGCGGGCATTGTCTTCAGCACTTAAACTGGAATTTAAAAAGGCGGCGTTGACGCCCAGTTGTTGCAAGGCTTCGACCTGATCTTGCATCAGGGCAATTAAGGGCGAGACAACAATCGCCAGCCCATCACGCGCCAAGGCTGGAATTTGATAGCAAAGCGATTTGCCACCACCGGTGGGCATCAGCACCAGCGCATCCTGCCCGCTGATGACATGTTCTACGATGGCTTGTTGCTGGTGGCGAAACTGGTTGTAACCGAAAACGTCTTGGAGGATTTGTTGCGGTGAGAGGCTTGCCATTTGGCAGGCCTAAATATTGTTATAAGGATTAACTAAGGCGTCAACAAGCTCGTGCAACGCTTTACGCATCTGCGCTTCGCTGACCTCCATCAGCAAGCCGTCTTCCAGCGCGTCTTGGGCAATTTGTTTCAGCTCGTCAAAATTTTCGGCCATGACTTTGACCTTTTCGGTGCAGGACACCACCGAACCGTCATCGCGTACCCATTTTGGCCATTCATTACTCATGGTCTTGTTTACTCATCTTGTTTGTTTAATGACTGAGTGTTTTCAGTTGTTGCAGCAGTTTGGCCATCGCTTGACCGCGGTGACTCAACTGACTTTTGATCTCAAGCGGTAATTCTGCCACGGTTTTGCCCGTCTGCGTATCCAGAAACAGTGGGTCGTAGCCAAAGCCTTCGGTACCGCGGAACTCACGCAGGATTTCACCGCGCCATAGGCCATCGGCAATGATCGGTTGCGGATCTTGCGGATGGCGCACCAGCACAACCACGCTGTAAAAATAGGCACGGCGGTCGGCAATGCGTTCCATGGCTGTGAGCAATTTATCGTTATTGCGCTCGTCTTGCGTGAGCAGGCTTTTGGCTGGCTGTGGCCCGGCATAGCGTGCAGAAATCACGCCTGGTGCGCCTTGCAAGGCATCGACACACAGGCCGGAATCATCGGCCAGCGCGGGCAAGCCGGTATGCTCGCTGGCATGGCGCGCCTTGGCCAGAGCGTTTTCAATAAAGGTGCCATACGGCTCGGGGCACTCTGGCACATTAAACTCGGATTGCGGCAGCACCTCGATATTCAAGGGTGCCAGCAAATGGGTGATTTCACGGAGTTTGCCTTTGTTGCCTGAAGCAATCACCAGTTTTTCAAACGGCAAGGCCATATTAGGCGGCCAGTGCGGTTTGCTGAATCACGGCAATTTCGCTGATGCCCTTGGCGGCAAGGTCCAGCATCTGATTCATGGTTTCGCGGGCAAAGGGCTCGCCTTCGGCGGTGCCCTGAATCTCGACAAAGCCACCGTTGCCGGTCATGACCACGTTCATGTCTGTATCACAGTCAGAGTCTTCGATATAGTCCAAATCCAGCACGGGTGTGCCTTGGTAAACGCCGACGGAAATGGCGGCCACAGAGTCTTTGATCGGGCTCTCGGCCAACAGGCCTTTTTGCAGCAAGGTTGACACGGCATCGACCATGGCAACATAGGCGCCGGTGATACTGGCGGTGCGGGTGCCGCCATCTGCCTGAATCACATCACAGTCAAAGTGGATGGTGCGTTCACCGAGTTTTTCGAGGTCGATGATGGCGCGCAGACTGCGGCCGATCAGGCGCTGAATCTCTTGCGTGCGGCCAGTTTGCTTGCCGCGCGCGGCCTCACGGTCCATGCGGGAACCGGTAGACCGTGGCAGCATGCCGTATTCTGCCGTCACCCAACCCTGGCCTTTGCCTTTTAAAAAGCCAGGCACTTTTTCTTCTACGCTGGCAGTGCAAATCACCTGGGTATCGCCAAATTTAACCAGTACTGAGCCTTCTGCATGCTTGGTGTAATGGCGAATGATTTCGATGGCACGCAACTGGTCGTTGGCGCGCTGGCTGGGTCTGGTCATGGTTACTTTCTCTTATTTAATCAATTGCCGGGTTCTGCCCAGCGCTTCCTGAATCTCGGCAATCGCCTTTTCGATTTCTTCGTCAGTCAGGTCTAACGCATACGGACTGGGCGTGACCGGGCTTTCATTCATCATGGTGGTGGTGACGTCTAGCGGTAAATCCAGCGTTGAAATCGTCAGCGGGGTGACAATGCGTTCGCCCCACTGCAGCGCAATGGCGCTCATGTTATCACCAACGGTAATACTGGCGGCATCGGCATCGTCGAGCAAACGCGTGACACCATCATGGATATCCGCCGCCAGCATGTGTTGCGCCATACTGATCTCGGACACCACGTTCCAGACGCCATCCGAGCATAGCAACACCACATCGCCCTCACGCAACGGAATCGGCGCGGTCAGCTCGACCTGCGGTTCACGATCCCCGCCGACGCAATTATAAATTTTATTGCGGTGCGGGTGATGGTTGACCTCGTCAGCGCGGATTTTACCCTCGCGCAACAAGGATTGCACCACAGAATGATCTTCGGTTTGAAACTCGACCAGGCCGTTGCGGTAGAGGTAGGCGCGGGAATCGCCGACATGGGCGCAAAACAGTTTGTTGTGTTGAATCAAAGCCACGACGATGGTGGTCCGCGGAGACTCTTGCAGACGCTTTTGCAGGCGGACGTTTTCGATCACCTCATGCACCTGTGCAATCTGCTCGCGCAAAAATTGCGCGGGTTGCGCAATCATGGGCTTTGATTCGCGCTGAAAGGCATCGATCATGGTTTTGACCGCGATTTCGGCCGCCACATCGCCATGCTGGTGCCCGCCCATGCCGTCTGCCAATACCATGAAAATGGCATGCCGATGGTAAGAGTAGGCCAGCCGGTCCTGATTATAGGGTCGCGGCCCCTGGCGACTACCTTGTGCAATGGTGAATTTCATAGGATGAATTTCATAGTGGCTTGGTCAACACTTTAATAATTTTATCCACCAGCGAGCCACGCGGATCTTCAGCCACATGGATGCCGATCATTTTTTTCTGCAATGAAAACACACTTTGCGGTCTGAGCATGTAGTCCAGCTGCATGCACTCATCAATAATCGCCAGCAATTTTTCAGAGTAGATCTGTTGCCCCAACTCCACGGCCGGCACCAGCATATCGTGCTTGAGGCGCTGGTTGGCCGCGATCGGCGAGGCCCGGTGCATACAGGCATACATACTGGCGCCTATACTGTAAATATCGCTCCAGGGGCCCAGATGTTTGCGGTCTATATATTGCTCAGGCGGGGCATAACCCGGCGTGTAAGTGGGCGCCAGCGTCACCTCGGACAAAGCCTGGCGCGCCGAACCGAAGTCCAGCAGCACTGGCGAGCCATCCAGGCGGATATAGATATTGGCCGGTTTGATATCAAGGTGCAGCAATTTGCGTGAGTGCACCTCACGCAATCCATTGAGCAACTCAACGAACATGCGGATCAGAAAATTCTCGGGCACAGGCTGCGCTAACGCCATGATGTAGTCTTGCAGCGATTTGCCACGCTCATATTTCATGACCATATAGACGGTGCTGTTGGCGCGGAAGAAGTTTTTCACGCGCACGATATTTTTGTGCTCGATATTGGCCAGCGCCAGACCTTCTTCAAAAAAGCACTTCATGCCATGTTTGTAGGCGGCTTCATTTTTGCCATTAGAGCGGATATGCGTATCGCCCTCGCGCTCGGCCAAGGTCACCGGCATGTATTCCTTGATAGCAACCGTGGTTTTCTGCGCGTCTTGCGCCAGATAGACGAAGCTGAACCCGCCCAGACTCAGCACCTTGGTAATGGTGTAGTCATGCAGCACAGTGCCTACCGGCAAGGCAAAATCGTATTTATGAGCGAGCTTCACTAGCGCTTTAACGTCACAATCATGGCTTTTATTAAGGGCATGGCATCAGCAGAGGTTGTGATTTGTTCTGCGCGCCGCCTTGTTTGTACCATTTTCGCATAACGATACCGCATTTGATACAATCAGTGAGTTTGCCAGGAGCCAGATGATGACGATAAAAAATTCCCCCGCTAGCCAACCGATGTTGAGCATGACCGGCTTTGCGGCCACCGAAAGCCGCTTTACTGGCGGACTGCTGCTGATTGAGCTGAGAGCAGTCAACCACCGTTATCTCGAGCTCAATGTCAAAATCGATGACAACTTGCGCCAGTTTGAGGCGCAAGTACGTGAATTGCTGCAGTCCCGCCTGGGACGTGGCAAAGTTGAATGCCGCATCAATCTCAAAAGCGATGCCGCGGTGGCTAACCTGACGCTCAACCCTGAGATGGTCGGGCAGATCGCGCAAACCCTGGCCGCTTTACAGCAACATTTTCCGCAGGCGCAACCCGTCAATCTGGTTGAAGTGCTCAAGCTGCCCGGTGTTTGCCAAACGGAGAGCATCGATACCGAGGCCATGGCACAGAGCCTGCTCAATGGCTTGTCGCAGGCCATTGATGAACTGATTGCCGCCCGCCAGCGCGAAGGTGAAAAACTCAAGCAAGTGCTGCTCGACCGTCTGCAAGGCGTCCGTGAGCAGATCAGCATCGTCAAACCGCTGTTACCTGCCCTGATCAGCCAATATCAGGATAAACTGACCACCAAACTGCGTGAAGCCATGCAGGCAGAGGATGACCGCGTACGTCAGGAAATCGTGCTCTATGCCCAACGGATTGATGTCGATGAAGAGCTGGCGCGGCTCAATGCCCACATTGTTGAAATGGACCGTATCCTTACGGCTGGCGGCACCATGGGCAAAAAGCTGGACTTTTTGATGCAGGAAATGAACCGGGAAGCCAACACACTAGGCTCCAAATCGGTGGCGATTGAAACGACACAAGTGTCCATGCAACTGAAAGTGCTGATCGAACAGATGCGTGAACAGATTCAGAATATTGAATAAGCCCTATTTAACACGCGGTTTGCACCAAAACCGTGATTCGAGAGTGCACCACTTAGGTGCACTTTCTTTCTAAAACCCGCTCATATAAAACATAAACTCATGATTTAAATGGGTTTTACAGGCTGGCACACGGCTTGCTCTTGTTTAAATGAATTTTACAAGTAAGGCAAAGGTCCAGCACGATGACGCAAACGGCCAAACAGTTTTTTGATGAAATGCAGGGCTATGGGGGCAATGTAAGGGCGATTTACCAGGCCTATAACCGCTGGTTGGCGAATGTGCCTACCCAGCAACTGGCGGCCAAACGCGCAGAAGCAGAAGTCCTGTTCCGCCGCGTCGGCATCACGTTTAACGTGTATGGTGAAGAAGATGGTGCCGAGCGCCTGATTCCATTTGATGTGATTCCACGCATGATTTCGGCCAGTGAATGGGCGCATTTGTCCAAAGGTGCCGTCCAGCGCGTACGCGCCCTCAATATGTTTCTGCATGATATTTATCATGATCAGGAAATCATCAAGGCCGGCATTGTCCCGCACAGCATCCTGACCAATTCGCAATACCGCCCGGAAATGGTGGGTGTGACTGTGCCTAACCAGGTGTATGCGCATGTGGCAGGGATAGACCTGGTCCGCACCAGCGAGTCGCAGTTTTACGTGCTGGAGGACAACCTGCGTACCCCTTCCGGCGTGTCTTATATGCTCGAAGACCGCAAGATGATGATGCGGCTGTTCCCGGATTTGTTTAAAAAATACCCGATTGCCCCGGTGGAGCATTACCCCAGTGTACTGCTAAACAACCTGCGCTCGGTCGCCCAGACCGGCGTCACTGACCCGACCGTGGTATTGCTCTCACCCGGCGCTTACAACAGCGCTTACTTTGAACATGCTTTCCTCGCCCAGCAAATGGGCATAGAACTGGTGGAAGGCCAGGATTTGTTTGTCCGTAATAACGCCGTCTATATGCGCACCACGCAAGGCCCGCAAAGGGTGGACGTGATCTACCGCCGCATTGACGACGACTTCCTCGACCCTCTGGTGTTCAAGCCCGATTCCCTGTTGGGCGTGCCAGGTCTGCTCTCCGTTTACCGCAATGGTGGCGTCACATTGGCCAACGCTGTAGGCACCGGCGTGGCCGATGACAAGGCGACGTATATTTACGTGCCGGAGATGATCAAGTTCTACTTGGGTGAATCCCCCATCTTGCAGAACGTGCCTACGTATCAACTCAGCAAGGAAGATGATCTGGCCTTTGTGCTGGATCATCTGCCCGAGCTGGTCGTCAAGGAAGTGCAGGGCTCAGGCGGCTACGGCATGCTGGTGGGCCCCACAGCCAGCAAGCAGGAAATTGAAGAATTCCGTTTACGCATCGTCTCCAAACCCGCTAACTACATCGCGCAGCCGACGCTGGCACTGTCAACCTGCCCAACGCTGGTCGACCAGGGCATTGCGCCGCGTCATGTGGATTTACGGCCATTTGTGCTGTCTGGCAAAACGGTCAGTGTGGTGCCGGGTGGCCTGTCGCGCGTAGCGCTCAAAGAAGGGTCACTGGTGGTGAACTCCTCGCAAGGGGGCGGCACCAAGGATACCTGGGTGCTGGAGCGGGACGATGTCAGTGCAGAAACCGTGCAGTCGCAAATGGCTGCCCAACAAGCAACGCAAGAGGCCGTCATATGTTAAGCCGTACCGCAGATCATTTATATTGGATGGCACGCTATATTGAGCGTACTGAAAACGTGGCCCGTGTGCTGGACGTGACTTATAACATGTCCCTGTTGCCTTCAGACAGCAGCAACGAAGCCGAACTCTGGGATGCCGTGCTTGAAATTGCCGGGATCCGCGACATTTATGACAGCAATTACAAAGAGCTGTCGGCCGCCAACGTCATCAAGCATCTGGTCATGGATAGCCAGAACCCGTCCAGCATTTACAGCTCATTGCGTAGTGCGCGTGAAAACGCCCGTGCCGTGCGTGTGGCCATGACCACCGAGACCTGGGAAAACATGAACACACTGTGGATTGAGTTTGGGCAATATATCAAACAGGACCTGACCCAATCCGGCTTGAGCGAATTTTGCGAATGGGTAAAAAGCCGTTCGCACCTGTTCCGTGGCGTCTGTTTTGGCACCATGTTGCGTGACGAGGCCTTTAGCTTTGTGCGCCTGGGCACCTTTATGGAACGCGCAGACAATACTGCCCGCCTGCTGGATGTGAAGTATGAGTACTTGATGCCCATGCAAGAAGCCAATTACGGCGCGGTGGATTACTACGAATGGAGTGCGGTGTTACGCTCGGTCTCGGCATTTCAGGCTTACCAAAAAGTCTACCGCGATGCCATTGAACCGACCAAGGTGTCTGAATTATTGATTCTGCGTGAAGACATGCCGCGGTCTCTGCATGCCTGTTACGCCGAGATCATGCCGATTTTGCGTCAGGTCGCCGGCAGCCGCCACACCGAAGCCGAGCGGCTGGCTGGCCAGATGCATGCCAGACTGCATTACGGCCGCATGCTGGACATTTTAAAAGATGGCGTACACCATTTTCTGGATGAATTTATTCTGGCCAACCGCAAACTGGGCGAGGAAATACAACGTAATTTTTTAAGCGCCACGGCCTGACGCCTGACACACGATTGCCATGAACCCCTCATGCGCAGATTGCTCTAAGACAGCACTGCGCTTTTTTATTTGGGAAGCGACATGCGGTTAACCATCGAACATCAAACCCAATATGTGTACAGCGAAATGGTGCCATACACAATACAGCAACTGCGCCTGACACCCCGCACGGACCCGCGCCAGCAAGTCAGACATTGGGAGATCAAGGTAGCCGGGCAGCTGACCCCGTTTGCAGATGCGTTTGGCAACCTGGCGCACACGCTGGTCGTCGACCAGCCGCACCAGGCTTTACTGATCACGGTGAGCGGTGAGGTCGAAACGGGCGCCGCGACCAGCGCAGATACGGCAACCTTGCCAGTGACTGTTTTTTTGCGAGACACGCCCCTCACCCAGCCCGATGATGCCATCATGGCCTTTGCCAAAGACTTTGCCCATGCGCCCGCGCACGCGCTGATGCAGGCCTTGCGCGACCGCATGCAATACAGCAAGGGCGCCACCGAGGTGAACACCCCCGCCGCCCTCGCCTTTGAACTGGGCAAGGGCGTCTGCCAGGACCATGCGCATGCTTTTATCGCTTGCTGCCGCAGCCTGGGCTGGCCCGCCCGTTATGTGAGTGGCTACCTGTTTACCGAGGATGGCAGCCTGATGCAAACCCATGCCTGGGTAGAAGTCTGGCAACAAGAGACATGGCTGGGGCTGGATGTCTCCAATGGTATTCCGGTGGATGAAACCCATGTCAAACTGGCGGTCGGTCTCGACTACCGCAGTGCCAGTCCGGTGACTGGCTCACGTATGGGTGGCGGCCAGGAAGGCATGGCCAGCATGGTGAGCGTCAACCGCCAGACAGCGCTGAGCGAAGCGCAACGGCAGGCACACTTACAGCAATTACGTGAGCAGGCACAAGCCGCCCAGCAATAGCAAGTACTCGCATGCTATGATATTTGTTAACTTGATAAATGACTGACTTGAGATGACTTACTGTGTAGGAATCCTGCTTGAACAAGGTCTGGTATTGGCCTCAGACACGCGCACCAATGCCGGGGTGGACCAGGTGGCGATTGCACCCAAGATGCATGTGTTTGAAGTGCCGGGCGAACGTATGATTGTGCTGCTAACCGCAGGCAATCTGGCGATCACGCAATCCGTGGTCAACTTGTGCCGCGAACAACTCAAGTCGGCAGAAGGCCATGCCAACCTGCACAATGTGCATTCGATGTTTGAAGCCGCCAGCGTAGTGGGCGCGGCCATGCGCAGTGTGCATCAGCGTGACGGCAAAGCACTCAAGGAGCACGGCATAGACTTTAGTGCCAGCGTGCTGGTCGCAGGGCAAATCAAGGGCGAAAAGCCACGGCTGTTTAATGTGTATGCCGCCGGTAATTTTATCGAAGCGACCCCGGATACGCCTTACCTGCAAATCGGCGAAACCAAATACGGCAAGCCGATCATTGATCGCGTGATCAAACATCAAACCAATGTCACAGATGCGGTAAAATGCGTGCTGATTTCTTTTGACTCCACCATCCGCAGCAATATTTCTGTGGCCTTACCGATTGATTTGATGATATACCGAACTGATACTTTAAGCGCCGGCAAACGGCAACGCCTGACAGAAGATGACCCTTGTTATTCCAGCATCCGTAAAGGCTGGAGCGAGGGCCTGAAAGCCGTGTTCTCTTCCTTGCCTGACCCTGAATGGTGTGCATGATGAGTCACGGCCATTTATTTATTATCTCTGCCGCCTCTGGCGCCGGTAAAACCAGCCTGGTGCGCGCCATGCTGGCGCAAGACCCGATCCTGAAACTGTCTGTTTCGCACACCACGCGTGCACCGCGTCCGGGTGAAGAAGACGGCATCCACTATCATTTTGTTTCAGAGCCCGCATTTCTGGAGATTCTAGACGCCGGCGGTTTTCTGGAAAGCGCACATGTGCACAGCGCCCGCTATGGCACCGCGCAAAGCGAAGTCGAAGGCGCCCTGGCTGCCGGCCGCGATGTGATCCTCGAAATCGACTGGCAAGGCGCACAGCAGATCAGAACCTTATTCCCTGACGCGACCTCTATTTTTATTCTGCCGCCTTCCATCGAAGCGCTGGCGCACCGCCTCAACAGCCGCGGCCAGGACAGTGAAGCCGTGATTGCACAACGACTGTCCGCCGCGCGTGAGGAGATGCGTCACGTGCATGAGTTTGATTATGTTACAATTAATGATAATTTTGACGTGGCCTTGCAGGATCTGATGGCGATTGTTCGCGCCCAGCGCTTGCAGTTAAACCGCCAGGTAGCCTGCAACGCGTCATTGATTCAATCCCTTACCTAAGCCGGCGCACGCCGCACTTCAGGTTCACACAGATAGAGGTTTTTATGGCACGTATTACTGTCGATGATTGCTTGGACAACATCCCTAACCGTTTTCAACTGACGCTGGTCGCGGCTTATCGCGCCAGACAATTGGCCAACGGTTCCGATCCACTCGTCAGTGGTTATTCACAAAAAGACAAACCGACCGTGATTGCCTTGCGTGAAATTGCTGCCGGTAAAATCGGTGTAGAGATCTTAGAGAAAAAGGGCCACGCTTAAGCAGCCATGCCCCACACCCAAGGCGACCATGCCCATCGCAAGTCCAAACCGCCGCTGAGCGAAGCGGACTTGCTCCCCGCTGACCGTGAGGATTCCCCCCTTACCCAGCTGATCCGCAAATATCTCAACGAAGAAGAAGTGCAACTGGTCTGGCAAGCGTATCGCTATGCCGACCAGGCGCATGCGGGACAAACCCGCAAAACCGGTGAACCGTATATCTCGCACCCGGTGGCGGTGACCTGTATTCTGGCTAAACTGCACCTGGATCTGCCTACCCTGCTGGCCGCATTGCTGCATGATGTGGTCGAGGATACCGAAGTCGACAGTGCCGCTATTGCCGAGCGCTTTGGCAAACAAGTGGCTGACCTGGTAGACGGCCTGACCAAGCTGGATAAGGTCGAGTTGCAAACTGCCATGCAGGCACAAGCGGAAAACTTCCGAAAAATGCTGCTGGCCATGAGCCAGGATGTACGCGTGATCCTGGTCAAGCTGGCTGACCGGCTGCATAACATGCAAACACTGGACGCCATGCGGCCAGAAAAGCAAAAGCGCATCGCCCGTGAAACGCTGGATATTTATGCGCCCATTGCCAACCGGCTGGGCCTGAACCCGATTTACCATGAGCTGGAAGACCTGAGCCTCAAGTATTTATACCCCAACCGCTATCACGTGATCGACAAAGCCATCCGGCTGGCACGCGGTAACCGTAAAGAAGTGATCAGCAAGATCCTGGAGGCCATCCAGAACCAGCTATTGCAATACGGCATTGAGTACGATGTACAGGGCCGCGAAAAGCATCTGTTCAGTATTTATAAAAAGATGAGCGAAAAATCGATGAAATTGTCGCAAATTAACGACATTTACGGTTTTCGCGTCATCGTCAAGGACAACGCCGCCTGCTATCTGGCGTTAGGGGCGCTGCATGCGCTTTACAAACCTATTCCCGGCCGCTTCAAGGACTATATTGCCATCCCCAAGGCCAACGGTTATCAATCGTTGCATACCACCCTGTTTGGTCCGTTTGGCACGCCGATTGAGGTACAAATCCGCAGCCAGGAGATGCACAACATTGCCGATGCCGGGGTGGCCGCGCACTGGCTGTATAAAACCACCGATGCCCACCTGACCAAGCTGCAACAACAAACCCACCAGTGGCTGCAACGCTTGGTAGAAATCCAGACCGAAAGCGACGATAGCCACGAATTTCTGGAGAACTTCAAGGTCGACCTGTTCCCGGACGAGGTCTATGTGTTTACGCCCAAAGGCAACATCATGGCCTTGCCACGTGGCTCGACGGCGGTGGATTTTGCCTATGCCGTCCACTCGGATGTGGGCAATAGCTGTGTCGCGGTCAAGATCAATAATGAGCTGGCACCGCTACGCAGTGAAATGCGCAATGGCGACCATGTGGAAATCATTACTGCCCCGCTGGCCAAACCCAATCCGGCCTGGCTCAATTATGTGGTGACCGGCAAGGCGCGCTCGCATATCCGCCATTACCTGAAAACGGTCAAGGTGGAAGAGTCGGCACAACTGGGCGAGCGTATGCTTAATGTGGCGTTACGCGCCATGCATATCGAGCCTGGCGACATTAGCGACAAACAATGGCAAAAAGTCATGAATGACTATGGCAGCAAAACGCGCCAGGCCATTCTGACCGATATCGGCCTCGGCAAACGTAACAGCCTGATGGTAGCGCACCAGCTGCTGGCCCATCCAGCCGAAACCGAAGATAAAACCGGCAAGGTACTCGATACGATTACCATCCGTGGCTCCGAGGGGATGGCTGTTCAGTTTGCGCCCTGCTGCCGCCCGATTCCTGGCGACCCGATTCTGGGCTTTATCAATAAAGATAAAGGCCTGGTCATTCACACGCATGATTGCCCCGCCATCCGCAAATTCCGGCTGGATCCGGAAAAATGGCTGGATGTGGAATGGGATGCGGACCCGAAAAAACTGTTCAGCGTCAACTTGCGCATCACGGTGGTGGATGAGCGCGGCATGCTGGCCAAGATTGCGGCCACCATTTCCAATGCAGAAGCCAACATTGACAATGTGAGCGTGGAGACCAGCGACGGCAGCCAGTACTCCAACGTCAACTTTACCGTGCAGGTGCATAACCGTGTGCACCTGGCAACCCTGATCCGCAACCTGCGCAAGATCCAGCAAATCGTACGGATCAACCGGGTCAAAGGCAATCAGCTGGAACAGCGCATCCAGTAACCGTCCTGCCCGCATGCGTCCCTTGAGCGACATCAAAGGTTTTACGCCTGCCCTGTGCAGCCAGCTGGATAAACTGGGCATCCGCAGTGTGGAAAGCCTGCTGCTGCATTTACCCCTGCGCTACCTCGACGAAACACGCATTACTGCCATCCGCGATTTACGGCTAGGCGAACAGACGCAGATTGAAGGCGTGGTGGTCCATCACGAGGTCAGCTACAAACCCCGCAAAATGCTCAATGTGCGGGTACAGGACGACACCGGCGTCATCAACCTGCGCTTTTTACATTTTTACCCCAGCCAGGTTTCAGCCATGCAGCCCGGCCAGCGCTTACGCGCCTTTGGCGAAATCCGTCCAGGTTTTTTTGGTTATGAAATGGTGCACCCCACCCAACGCAAAGTCAGTGAAGAAACGCCCGTCAATCAGGCACTGACGCCCGTCTACCCCACCACCGCAGGCTTGAGCCAGAATAGCCTGCGCAAAGCGGTCAATCTGGTATTGCAGCCTGCATTGTTAACCGAAACCCTGCCCGCCTGGGTATATGCCTCCCTGGCCCTGCCAGACTTTGCCAGCAGCGTACACTTGCTGCACCAACCCTCGCCAGACAGCCCGCTCCCCAGCCTGGAAGACCGCAGCCATCCGGCCTGGCAACGCCTGGCTTATGACGAGTTGCTGGCCCAACAGTTATCCATGCGCCAGCATTATGCCCGGCGCAAACGTGCCACGGCCCCCGCCATTGCAGACACCCATGCGCTGGCTGACCGCCTGCTCGCCATGCTGCCGTTTGAACTGACCTCAGCGCAGCAAAAAGTGGTGAAAGAAATCCGCCAGGACCTGAGCCAGCCCTACCCCATGCAGCGCTTGCTGCAAGGCGATGTTGGCAGTGGCAAAACTATCGTCGCTTGCCTGGCCGCGCTACAACTGATCGAACACGGCTGGCAAGTGGCGATGATGGCGCCCACGGAAATCCTGGCCGAACAACATTACAAGAAACTCAGTAGCTGGTTACAGCCCTTGGGCATCACACTGGCCTGGCTGACAGGTAGCCAGCCGAAAAGGGAACGTGAGCAGTCACTGTCAATGATTGCCAATGGTGAAGCCATGTTAGCCGTAGGTACACATGCGCTGTTTCAGGACGAAGTGCAGTTCAAGCAACTGGGGTTGGCAATTGTGGATGAGCAGCACCGCTTTGGTGTCGGCCAGCGGCTGGCCCTTAGAAAAAAAGGTGCGACCAGCGGACAAGCCACGGCGCTGGAACCGCACCAGCTCATGATGTCAGCCACGCCGATTCCACGCACCTTGTCCATGAGCTACTACGCCGACCTCGATGTGTCGGTGATAGACGAACTACCGCCGGGCCGGACCCCTATCGTCACCAAACTGGTGGCGGATGACAGACGTGAAGAGATTTTGCAGCGCGTCTATGAGGCCTGCACGCAAGGACATCAAGCCTACTGGGTGTGTCCGCTAATTGAAGAGTCTGAGGCCTTGCAATTGCAAACCGCCAATGACACGTTTGCCTATATGCAGCAGGTGTTCCCTACCCTCAAGGTCGGGCTGGTGCATGGCCGCATGAAACCCGTAGAGAAGCAGGCCGTCATGCAGGCGTTTGCGGGCAATGAGATTCAGTTGCTGGTGGCCACCACCGTGATTGAGGTCGGCGTGGATGTACCGAATGCGAGTTTAATGGTGATTGAACACGCCGAACGCATGGGCCTGAGTCAGTTGCACCAGTTACGTGGACGCGTCGGCCGCGGTGCTGCAAAAAGTACCTGCATCCTGCTATATAGCAAACAGCAATGCTCACAAATTGGCCGCCAACGGCTGAAAGTGATTTATGAGAGCAATGATGGCTTTGCCATTGCGCAAGCCGACTTGCATATTCGCGGCCCTGGCGAGCTGCTAGGCACGCGTCAGAGCGGCGTGCCCATGCTCAAAATTGCCGACCTGGAACGGGACGAGCACCTGCTTGACGCGGCGAAGCCCGTGGCCGAAAAACTGCTGCAGACAGACCCTGCAGCGGTGAGCGCACATTTGCAACGCTGGCTAAGTCAGGCGGAAGAGTGGATCAAGGTTTAATAGAGGCCAGTCTGCAATCTGGCCAAAGCCTCAGGCTGCGTCAGAATCGCCTGCAAGCAGGCTTCAAACTCAGCCAGTGGCACCGGTTTGCTAAACAAATAGCCCTGAAAACGCTGGCAGCCCATATGCTGCAACATGGTCATCTGCTGCTGTAACTCCACGCCTTCGGCAATCACAGAGTGACTCAAATTTTTGCCCATATTGATGATGGTTTGCACAATGAATGAATCGTAGTTGTTATGTGCAATATCTTTAATAAAACTGCGGTCGATCTTGAGTTCATCCAGCGGCAAACGTCTTAATACCGACAGTGAAGACTGGCCTATGCCAAAATCATCCAGCGAGAAGGTGATGCCCAGCGCCTTAAGTGCCTTGATCTTGCCAATTACCTCATCAATGTTTTTTACGATCAGACTCTCGGTCAACTCCAGGCACAGGTGGCGCGCATCACAGCCACTGGCCAGCACAATCTCTGTCACCTGCCGTACAAAGTCGGGCTGACTAAACTGCTTGGCACTGACATTGACGGATAGTTTAAGTCCAGCCGTGTGTGCAGAATCTGCCCAATGCTTGAGTTGCTGGCAGGCCTGAGCCAGCACCCAATGCCCGATGGGCACAATGTCGCCCGTCTCCTCTGCAATCGGGATAAACTGGTCGGGCGGAATCATGCCCAGTGTCGGGTGTTGCCAGCGTAACAAGACTTCGGCACCAATGGGTTGCTGATCCGCATTCACCTGCACCTGGTAATACAACAACAGTTGATTGGCCTGCAAGGCAAATGCCAGCTCATTCTCAAGCGACGCACGTTGCTCGATGGCGGGATGGAGCGTCTCGTCATACATCTGGATACTGTTGAGCTTGTCCGATTTTTTGGCCTGATACATGGCAATATCTGAGCGACGCAACACCTCTGCTTCGTCGAAGTGATCCCCCATAAACAGGCAAATACCGATACTGGGCGAGGTGCGGTACAAACTGTCTTGCAGCTCAAACGGCGCAGAAAATACCGCCATCATATTTTCGGCCGCCCGATGCGCGGCGACCACCGCCTCAGCCTTATCCTTAGAGAGGTCATCCAGCACGGCAATAAATTCGTCGCCGCCCATGCGTGCAATCGTATCGCGTTTGCGCAAGCTCAAGGATAAGCGCGCCGCCACCTGCTGTAGCAATTCATCGCCAGCCTGATGGCCTTTGCTGTCATTGAGGCCCTTGAAATTATTCAGGTCCAGGCAGATGACCGCGCCATAACTTTTGTGCCGTGCACAGCGGGCAAATGACTGGTTGAGCCTATCCGTTAACAGACGGCGGTTAGGCAGCCCGGTTAAAAAATCATAATAGGCCAATTGGTGGACTTTTTTATTGTCCAGGTTAGAGGCAATGCGTAGCATGATATTGTCACGCAAACTGCTGGCCAGGCTTCGGCCGGCCACCGTCACATAAATCACATAGACTATAAATAGCACCGCCAGCGCCAGCGACAACTGTGTGCCATGTAGCACAAAGCGTGGAATCATGAACAACAAAATCCCACCCGTGAACAGATTACTCGTCGTGGTATCCACCGAATAAATGACGATGCCTGCCCCGCAGACCCCCACCAGCGCAAAGATTAAAAAGGCCTGATGTTCGGTATCGGTCTCAGGAAACAGCAGGATCCCCGCAAGACCCCAGGCGATGCCGCAAAACAGAGAGGTGGCGCGAAACCACTGCAACCATTGCCGGGTGTGTGCCTCACGCACCGGGTCTTTGGCATATTGGTAGGTTAAAAAGGCACGTGCGCCATAGGCCAGCAGAAAAAGTACGCTCCAAATCAGCAGAATCGGTGAGGCGATCAAATGCCGTTGCACGAGCAGCAACGCAGCCATGACAATAAACGCAGCCAGTAATGACCTGCGGTTATTGCCATACAGCATATCCACAATTTCAATGTGTAGCGCTGATGATTCTGCCGTGGTGTTGTTCAACGCACGCATCCCCCTGCCTATAATTGTTAATGTCTTAACAACGGTTAAAAGCGGCTGATACTTTAATTGCTTATCTTGGTATCATGCGCCAAAAAACGCAAAATGACAGCAGCCAAGCCACGATTTTTAGCTGAAGAATGGCAAAAAAATACTAAGAAATGTCAGTGATGCAAGCGTAACTTCAGTCGCCCCGGGTCACGGGGGCATCTACAGCGCCTGTAGAAAGAAAGCGAGGCCCCTCAATGGATTGCGGGAGGCAGTCTTTAGAATTCGTGTCCGGCTAGGCCACAAACAATGGCTTCAGGGCAGTCACTGCCAGGTCAATAAACCCGCGTAGCTTGGGTGGCATAAAGCGCTGCTTAGGATACACCAGGTGCACCGCATCAGCTTGGCCACGCCACTCTGGCAACAGACGTTGCAAGCCACCCTGCCGCACCGCCGCCTGACAAATAAAGGTTGGCAACAAAGCCACCCCCTGCCCGCTCTCGACCATGGTTTTGACAACACCGATATTATTGACCAACACCTGACCCGGCAAGGGCACCCTGATCTGATTGGCGCCCCGCTGCAACTCCCAATGATGCCGCCCCATGGGCGTAAACTGCACACAGGGATGCTTTGCCAGCTCAGCCGGAGAGTTGATAGGCGCGGCCTGCTGCAAATAAGCCGGGCTGGCAAATAATGCCCATTGTATGGTTCCCAGCGATTTGGCAATCAGGCTGGAGTCGCGTAACTCCCCCATGCGGATCGCTACGTCCACGCCTTCTGCGACCAAATCGACATAACGCTCGGTCAACCACAGCTCCAGTGACAATGCCGGATAACGCGCCTGCGTTTCGGCTAGCAAATGTCCCAGCAGCGCATCGCCCAAATCCGCCGGAGCCGTCATTTTCAATGTCCCTTGCGGCTGTTGCCTGGCCTCATCAAGTGCGGCCTCTGCCTCCATTAAATACCCCAGCCCGGTCGAAGCATGTTCAAAATACAGGCTGCCCGCCTCGGTCAGGTGCAAACGGCGCGTAGTGCGTTGCAGCAAGGTCACACCCAGCCGCCGCTCCAGTCTTGCCACCCGCGTGCTCACTGTCGACGTCGGCAATCCCAGTTGACGGGCGGCCGCGCTAAAGCTGCCGGCCTGCACCACCCTGACAAACACAGCCGCTTCGTTAAAGTCCATGATTATTCAATTAAATGAAAAGTAATTTCACATTTAACCATCTAGTCACCTGATTGTCATCTGTCTATAGTGTGATCCATGCAATCACGCACACCCCTGAACAAGGAGCAAACCATGAAAAAACTGGCATTTATCAAACGCAGTAACGGCAACCACTGGGTCGGTGACGGCTTTCCGGTACAAAGCATTTTTTCTTACCGCGATATCGCCAGTGATATTTCACCCTTTTTGCTGATGGACTATGCAGGCCCCACTAGCTTTGAGCCAACAGCACATAGACGCGGCGTCGGCCAACACCCGCACCGTGGCTTTGAGACGGTCACCATCGTCTACGATGGCCAAGTCTCGCACCATGACTCCACCAACGCGGGCGGCACCATCGGCCCTGGGGAAGTCCAGTGGATGACCGCGGGCTCAGGCATTATTCACGAGGAGTATCACGGCGATGACTATGCCCGCACGGGCGGTCCGTTTGAAATGATCCAGTTATGGGTCAACCTGCCCGCCAAGGACAAAATGACCGCGCCAGGCTATCAAGGCATTACCCATGCCCAGATTCCTGAGGTCACTCTGCCACAAGAGGCAGGCAAGGTACGTGTCATTGCCGGTGAATATGACGGCAACCCAGGCCCGGCCAAGACCTTCACGCCAATGAATGTGTGGGATGTACGCCTCAATGCAGGCACGCGCACCACCTTCACCTTGCCTGAGGGACACACGACGGCGATTTTTGTGTTGCATGGCGCAGTGAAAACCGGTGAAGTGCATACCATCCGCCCTAGTGAACTGGCCGTGATGCAGCGTGAAGGGACTGAACTGGTATTGCAGGCCCAGCAAGACACCACGTTGCTATTGCTCAATGGTGAGCCGCTCAATGAGCCGGTGATCGGGCATGGTCCTTTTGTCATGAATAGCTGGGAGGAAATCGACCAGGCCATTAATGACTACAACCAGGGCCGCTTTGCCACGGCTTAAAGGCCAGGCATCTTGATCACATAAAACAGCAGGCACCGCCGTCAACCAGCAGTACAAACGGCGGTGACCCAGCCAACCACATCTCGAGAGGATTACATTATGAAAAATACACCCTACACCCGTCTGGACCGTGACAACGCTGCCGTATTGTTGGTAGACCACCAAGCTGGCTTATTATCACTGGTACGCGATATCGAGCCAGACCGCTTTAAAAACAATGTGCTTGCATTGGCCGATGCCGCCAAATTTTTTAACCTGCCCACCATCTTAACCACCAGCTTTGAAACCGGCCCCAACGGCCCGCTTATGCCAGAGCTCAAGACACTGTTCCCCGATGCGCCCTACATCGCTCGCCCCGGCCAGATTAATGCCTGGGATAACCCGGACTTTGTACAGGCCATCAAGGCGACAGGTAAAAAGCAGCTCATTATTGCTGGCGTCGTCACCGAGGTTTGTGTCGCTTTTGTCGCACTCTCAGCCATTGAAGCCGGTTTTGAAGTATTTGTGGTCGCCGATGCCTCAGGCACTTTTAACGCCCTCACCCGCGATGCCGCCTGGCAACGCATGCAAGCCGCCGGGGTACACATGATGACCTGGTTTGGCGTGGCCTGTGAACTGCAGCGCGACTGGCGCCACGATATTGAAGGCCTGGGTGCCCTTTGTGCCAACCATATTCCAGATTACCGAAACTTGATGACGTCTTACCATGCTTTGTCTGCCGCCAACCCTTAAGGCTTTGCAAGCGTAAAGAATCCCGGTTTAAGGATTTTTTTAGCCTAAATGCGTTCAAAAGCTTATGACTGGCAACCCGTGGCATAAAGCGCTTCCTACAGTCGCTTAAGCCTGAACCGGATGCCCTACCGCCAGTTACCCGCGTAATCTGCAATTGTCGCGTTTGAAAATGAAGGTTGAATGAATTTTCGACTTCAGTTTGATAACAAGACAATACGGCAGCCATAACGGCTGCCGTTTGCACTCACGCAAAAGGAGGTGTGACATGCCCAGAGGTTCCAGCCCGAAACGTGAACGTGAATATGAAAAACTCAAAGAGGAATTTAAAAAGGATCACCGCTATCCTGGCCGCGAAGAAGAAGTCGCTGCACGTATTGTGAATAAACAACGCAAAGAAGCCGGTGAGACCAAAGAGTAATACCAGAGTGGGCGGTACCCCGCCCTCTAGAAATCAATGTGCTTGGCACTGATCCGATAAACCCAATTGCAAAAGGGGGTTGTGATGGAGCAAACAGATCAATTTGTAGTCTCGCCCCTAAGTTACCAGCCTGATTACGAGGTGGTAGCCACCACCGAACGCACCCGCCAGCAGCACCTGCAGCAAACTCTGCACAAGCTTTCAGAAATCAGCAGCCAGACCGCCACCCATGCTGCACGCAGTGTGCACCTGAAAAGCCACGGCCTGCTCACAGCCGAAATGCAAATCTATAACCAACTGCCGCCTGCCTATGCACAAGGCCTGTTTTCACGCCCGCAAACCCTGCCGCTGATTATGCGCTTTTCCACTGTCCCTGGTGACATCCTGCACGACAAACCCGGTACGCCCCGCAGCCTCGCGCTGAAGGTGGTAGGTGTAGAAGGCGAGCGCCTGCCAGGCAGTGAAGACGCCATCACGCAAAATTTTTTATTTGTAAACGGCGCCAGTTTTTTATCCTCCAGCGTGCAGGTGTTTTTAAACAACCTCAAACACTTAGCGTGTTCGCCCAACACCAGTACAGAATTCCGGCATTTCCTCGCGCAATTGTTCCGTTCTACCGCACATTTGGTCGAGTCGCTCAAATATGGCCAGCAATCGCAGCTTAACCACCTCTACCAGTCGCAAGAAACCAACTTGCTCGGTGAAACCTACATCAGCCAGGACCCGATCATGTACGGCGACTACATGGCTAAAATCGCGGTTGTCCCCATCGCCCCCGACCTCATCGCCCTCAGCAACAAACCCATAGACCTGTTCGCCTCCGACGGCCTCAGAAAATCCATCGTCGATTTTTTTATCAAACGCACCGCCGTTTGGGAGCTACGCGTACAACTCTGCACCGATCTCCAAACCATGCCCATCGAAGACGCCACCATCATCTGGCCAGAAGACCACTCCCCTTATATCCCAGTCGCCCGCATCACCGCCAAACCCCAAATTGCCTGGAGTCCATACCGTTCGCATGTGGTGGATGAAGGCATGCTGTTCTCACCCTGGCATGGCATTGCCTCTCACCGCCCACTGGGATCCGTGATGCGGCTCAGGAAAATGAGCTATGAGATGGCTAAAAAAATGCGGGCAGAAAAAGAAGACGCTCGCATCTGCGAACCCACCAGTCTGGATGATTTGTGTTAAGCCGCAAATCATCCCTTCGCATTCTCATATGACGCGGCGCTGATGCATGTATCCCCATAGATCCGGCAGGTAAGTCGCAATGACCATCAATGCCGCCAGGCTCAGGAATATCCACTTTACTGAATAGCTGGTGACAAACTTGGCAGCGGGCGTTTGCGATTGCACAAATGCATAAAATGATGGTTGATCTATGCCTTCGATATACTGGCCTTTGATTTCCGTGGCCATCTCTTTTAGATGCTCCACATCCTGGCTGGATAAATAGCGGTCAAACTCGGCATAAGCCACCGGTGGATCAGGATCATCCTTGCTGGCATCACTGTAATTAACGCCTCCGCTCGCACTTTCTGCTGCCGCATCCGTCCCCCAATAGCCGACAAAATGATTGTTGGCATTAAAGCGTTTGATCGGTGCAGGCTCTTTGCCGCCCACGCCGACAAATATGACGTTTTTGCCTATACGTACATCACTGATGTCCAGTTTATTAATGCCATTGGCTTTGGGCGCTTCGTCACCATCCGTAAAAAACAGCATTTGTGCCGGAATATTCAGGTAATCAAACGTCGCCTCGGCAGCTTTAACGCCAAACGTCATGCGGCTGTTACCACTCCAGGCCATGCGCCATTCGAGGTGGTTAATACTGTCGTTAATAATGTCAAAGTTAGCGCACACTTCCAGTGGCATAAATAGCAGAGCGACATTTTCCGCCGCAAATACGCCCACACTGACATAAGTACCGCAAGGCGATGTTTTGACAACTTGCCGCATCAAATGCTGTGTGTAGGCCAGGCGGGTCACGGGTTTATCGGCAATGTGCATATCCTCGGCATTCATGCTTTGCGAAATATCGGCCAGTAATAAATAGTTGTGTACTTCTTGCTTGAGCTGAATCTCAGGCTTCACTAAGGCCAACAACAAAAAGACCGCTGCAGCCAGCAACAAGCAGGTCTCATAATGCGCTTTCAGCAGGTTAAAAAAGCGTTTCATGGCAACCCCTGTGGCAAATTGCTGATTTCCATGCCGGAAGGATCTTGCGGCACAGTTTTGATATGTTTGGGAATCACCCCATGCAGTAAGCTCAAATTAAACTTGGCCGCCTGGTTGTGTGGATCCAGCTTGAGTGATTGTTCATAGGCCGCCCGCGCCTGCAAGTAATCAAATTTGGCCTGCTCCTGGATGGCGCCATCGGCTTCGACCAGGCGCTGCAAACCGGAACGGAACAACTGATTGCCAATATTAAAATGGATCTGTGATTTCAATGCCTGGTCCGGGTCAAAGAGCGCCGAATCCTGCTGCTTGGGCGCTTCGAGCAATTGGCTAAAATTCTGGATGGCATGTTTGTAGTTGCCTGTTTTAGCTTGCTGGTAAGCATCGGCAAATTTCTGATGGAAAGGAAATGGATCCCCTTGCAGCACTTCGCCAGCCTGCAACATACGGTTGGCCGTCGCAATATGACTGACCTCGTAACTTTCATAAGCACTGCCGAGCACGCTGATAATCAGCATCAACCCCAACACCTGGTTTTTGCGCGTTAAATGGTTTTTCATTCATACACCCTCAGATTTTTAATCACCAACATCAACAACACCAACACCAGCGCAGAGACCATAAACACCTTGGAATAGTCATAGCCGGCAATGGTCTCGCGATATTTAATGGCCTTTTTTTCCCGCGAATCAATGTCATTAATGGCCGACTGCAAGGTTTCTGGATCATCCGCTTCATACGCTTTATATTTCAGGCCCAATGACTGGAAATACTTATGCAGCACGATGGAGTTAGGCGTACGGTCCTCGCCATATTCGGCTTTGGAAAAAATACTCGGCTCGCCCGGTTCGCGTAACATGATCCAGTAAATACTCAGCTTGCGGCTTTTCAGGCGCTCGCTCAGCAAATACTTCACGCGCGGGCTTAATTTGCCTGCACCGTCAGACAGCAGGATTAGCGCGCGTGAGCCGGAGTTTTCGATGTTATCGAACAGGCCGACCGCCTCCGTGAGGCCTGCACCGATATTGGTCTGGTTGAGCGAGGGGCTGGTGGCGGCCAAAATCGCGGCATGGATGGCATCACGGTTGGTCGTGATTTTGATGCCATACAACGCCGAGTTGGTAAATCCCACCACCCCCATCATGTCGTTCGGACGCGAATCAATAAACTGCGTAATAATGCGGCGTGCCGCGGCAGACTTGATTTCCGCCACATGGCCGGAAGCATCGCCCGCAAACGGATGATCCATACTCACGCTGCGGTCTATCACCATCACGGTTTGTGCACCCTTGCCTACACGCGGGATTTGCTCATCCGACCCCCTGGGGGCGGCCAATGCAATCACGATACTTAGCAGTAACAACGACATCACCCCTTTAACTGCCAGGTTGAGCCGGTCCGAAAACAGGTCCTCCGGTATCAGCTCCAGCCAGCTGTAATGCTGACCCTGATGTCCTTTTAACCAGAAAGGCAGCAATGCGATGGGCAATAGGGCAAATGCCCATGGATGTAAAATACTCATGACACGCCCCGCTCACAATCACGCAGACGCTTGCTAAGCTGTACCAATTGCGCAATCACCTGGCGGCTATCGCGTGTCTTCACGTCATACAACGATTGATTGGAAGCTTCAAAAAACTGGCTGATTTCCTGTTGCAGGCTTTTAAAGCCCGGGCGCAATTTGACAAATGCTTGCACATCCCTCGCAAAAATATTGGCACCGTAATGCTGGTTAAATGCTTGATGCAGATATACCAACGCCTTTTTCTCATCAACGGCCGTTTTTGGTGTGGATGATCTCGCCAGCCGTTTGAGCTGTCGGTGCGCACGGGCAAAGGCACCGCCCATAAACGGCAACCAGTGGCCATCTGCATTGATGTATAAAAGCGCCAATAAACTGCCGACCAGCAAAGCGAGAAACACGACCAGCCGTTGTTGGTGTGCCCGATGATCAATCAGCGGGGTAGCCACTTCCGGCAACATATTTTTCTTGGCTGTCACGCTACCGCCAGTCACCAGTGGTGAAAACCAGAAACCCCAGGCAGGTACTTCTACACTGGTTGAAACCGGCGGAGTTTTACTGGTGAATACGAGTTTTTCAGTGGGTAACTGCATCACGGTCGGTGTCATGCTTGCCGCAAACACCTGGTAACTGAGTTGCAGGGTGTATTGTGTATGGTCCGATTCCGCTTTGGATTGCACCGCAACATTCACCAACGCTATCCCGTCATGCTTGCGCCCTTTTTTGGGCAACGCTTGGTCTGAAAACTGATATGCCGCTGGCACCTGTAACACGACAGTCCGCTGCAATACATCGCCGATATGCACATGATTATTTAAGGCAGGATTGATGACCCTAATGATTGGGGTTACAGTTGCCTGGCTCACTGGCGTTGCCGCCATTGCAGCATTCACCGTCAACACCATGACTGCTCCCCATAGCAGGCCTTGCATGGCCTTGACCAGGGGATTGTTTGAAATTTGATTACGCATGCTTGTCACTCTCGCTTAGGTAAACTTCACTCACATCGTTTGTTCAAAATAATGCGTCATCAGCTCCGGCCGGTAATCGCCATGCATAAACAACGCCGGACTATCAAAACGCAAAAACAACGCTTCCAATGCCTCTCTGCGGGCATTAAATGCCGCCAGGAATTTGGCTTTTACTTCACCACGGAAAAACAGGGTTCGGTTACGCCCGGTTTCCAGGTCTATCATGGTGCCAAAGCCGAACTTGGGCAGCTTTTTATATTCCTCATCGTCCCACAGCACGATAGGCACCACTTTGTGTGCAGACATGGCCAGCAGTGTTTTCTCAATCACAGGCAATGGCATATGAAAATCCGAAATCCAGAACACCAGCGCGCGCGTCTGTCCCAGGAAATTAGGCATGTCGGTGACGCCGTCCATGCCCATGCGCTGCGATTGATAGGTATGCAGCAAGGCGATAGTCTGTTTGCTCTGGTGAAAACTGCGGCTGAGAGGCAAGGTAAAATCTTCAATCACCTGCTGGTGATAGCCAATAAAGCCGAACAGATCTCCGGCCTGGTAAGCCGAGTTCGCCACCGCCGTGGCGATTTCTATTGCCGTATCCAGCTTGCGCTGCTGCCCCGTGAACTGCATAGAGCCAGATAAATCACACACGGCATAAATCGGCGTCGTGCTGTCCTGGTTAAACTGCCGCACCTGCACCTGTTCAAACGGGTCACGTATCGTCTGCCGTAAATCCATGCGCCTCGCATCCGGGTAATCCACCAGGTTGATGGTGCCACGGTAATCGGAACCGATACCGCGCTGCGTGCCAGGATGATCACCGAGCTGAATGCTGTCAGATTTCCAGCCAATGACATATTCGAAGGGTCGCGCATATTCGCCCTCATCGTGATGCACCGGCATTTTCTGCCCGGCTTTTTTCCAAGCATGTTTGAGTGTTGATCGCATGATGGCCTGCTTTTAAGCTGCTTTGCTAAACGACAAGCTAGGCACGGCCACCGTGCGGATAATGTTGTTGGTCAACTCTCTGGCCAGCGCCGTACGGCGATTTTCGTAAGCTGCGTTAAATACCAGGCGATGTGAAATCACCTCATGAAACAGGGCATGAATGTCCTCAGGATACAAACTGTCGCGGCCATTCAACCAGGCATTCACACGTGCGGCTTTCATCAGCATGCCCATGCCGCGCGGACTGGCGCCGGTCTGGATCACGCGGCTGACATCCACACTGTCCATGGTCACGCCAAACTTCTCCGGATGCTGGGTCGCGTCCCACAAATCCATGGTGTACTCTTCAAGCACGTCGCTGGACTGGATATGATTTTGCAAAAGGTCGGAAAACGCATTCAACTGGTCAAATTGCAGAATATTGCTTTCCACCTGCTGCGTGAGTTTTTCCGCGTGCTGGAATTTGGTATTGAACACCAGAGACTTTTTAAGCTCGCGATCTGAAGGAATCTCAATTGGAATTTCCATCATGAAACGGTCACGCGCCGCAGAAGGAATCTCAAAAGTTTCGTTTTTCTCCACCTGGTTGCGGTCAGCAAACACAATCATGTGCGGCATGCGGTATTCTTTTTTAAATGCGCTGATATGACGCTCCGCCATCACACGCAACATGAGTGCATGTACCTGCGGCCTGGCGCGGTTGATTTCATTAAAAAAGAAGACTGATAAATTTTCACCCGCCCGCAACAATGGCCCTTCATCAATTTGCGGCCTGCCATCCGGCCCCAGAAACGTGTGGTAAATCAGATCATTCGGCATCAAGTCCACCGTGCCCTCAATCCGCTCATACGCCCCACCTATGCCCCGGGCAATGGATTGCAGCAAGGTTGTTTTACCTACACCAACACCACCATCCAGCAACACATGGCCGCGGGCAAAAATCGCAATATTCATTAATCTGACGGCTTTGCTTTGTCCCACAATCACTTGATTCACTTGTTTTTCAAGGTTCAAAGCATGCTGACGCCAGTCTGTCAGTTGGGTATCTAATGCCAATCGAATATCAGAGGTAGTGGACATGAATCTTTCCTTTAATAAAATGTTTCAAAAATGTAACAGAGTGTTACAGGTCCACAATCCTCCAGTTTAGAGAACCTTACTGGTCCAGTCATTTATGCGATATAGTGATTGTTTGCTAATCCAGATTACCAACAAAATAAAGGGAATTATTCCCGTTGTTGCATCGGGTATCACAAAAAAAGGAGAGGAAAATGCTGCGTTCTTGGAGCCTGCAATTAACCATTGCCGAGACCTCGGGCTTGCCGGTCTACCTGCAAATCGCCCAGCAAATCATGGAAGAAATCCAGAAAGGAAGATTGGCCCCGTCTACCGCCATGCCGGGTACACGTGAGCTGGCGGAACAACTTAAGGTCAACCGCAAAACCGTCATCCTCGCCTATGATGAACTCATCGCCCAAGGCTGGCTGGTCACCGAGCAAAGACGTGGCTCGTTTGTTTCGGCCAATCTGCCCAATTTCACTGCACAACCGCAAGCAAGCAAAACCGGTCATCAGCCCGCCAATGTGGTGGAGGGCTCCACGCATCCACTCCTCAACTACCAGTCACCCCTCAATGGTGTGATTGATTTCAATGATGGCATTCCTGATTCACGGCTGATCCCGTTCAACATTTTGTCGCGTGCATTCCGCCATGCGTTAATCGGCTCCAGCAAAGGTAACAACCTTGGCTATGGTGATCCGCGTGGCACGTTTGCATTACGGCAATCGATTGCCACCATGCTCAATATGGAAAGAGGCCTGAGTGTGGACATTGACCAAATCTGCATCGCACGCGGTAGCCAGATGGGCATCTTCCTGGCCGCGCGTATCCTCACCCGACCCAATGACAATGTGGTGGTGGAACAACTGAGCTACCCCGCTGCCAAAGAAGCCTTCCGCTCCTGCGGTGCCAACATCCTCACCGTGGGGCAAGACAAACACGGTATCGATGTCACTGCACTGGAAAAACTGTGCAAACAACACCCGATCCGCGCCATTTATGTCACCCCGCACCACCAGTTCCCCACCACCGTGATCATGACCGCCGAGCGGCGCTTAAAACTGTTGATGCTGGCTGAGCAATACGACTTCACCATTGTAGAAGACGACTACGACCACGAATTTCATTTTTCTTATCACCCGGTATTCCCCCTGGCGAGCACCAATCACGGTGGCCGTGTCATCTATGTCGGCTCGCTCTCCAAAGTGCTCGCCCCCGGATTGCGTGTCGGTTACCTGGTTGCCACACCCAGCCTGATAGACCGCTGTGCACAGGAGGTGATGCTCATAGACCGGCAAGGTAACTCCATCACCGAGCTTGCCGTCGCCGAGCTTATGAACGCCGGCGAAATCAAACGCCATATCCGCAAAACCTTTAAGGTATACAACGAACGCCGAAACCTGTTGATTGCGTTGATTAAAAAGGAGCTCAAAGAATACGTTACTTTCGACGCCCCCGATGGTGGGCTCGCCATCTGGTTACGTTTGAAGGAGGGTTACGAGGTTGAAACGGTGGCGGCCCAGGCATTAGTCCACAAAGTGCGCATTTTGCCCGGCACACTCTTTTCAGAATCACAGCAAAGTGTGCATGCCATCCGGCTAGGATTTGGCAGCCTGACCACGGCAGAACTGGAGAAAGGCGTCCTGGGGTTAAAAGCCTGCTTTACCCAGCGCTGAAGATGGGAATAAATCAATATTTAGAATATTGAGAGCGATCAATATATACAGACCCTGCTTGATACCTTTCCTTTCATGGTCTGGCTCAAGGACGAGGACAGCTGCATCTCCGTGGCAAATATTGCCTATGCCAACATGGTGCGGGTGGCATCCAGTGCAGCCACTATGCCGATTAAAAATGCTGAAGACTATTTTTTAGCAAACCCAAACCCTTTGATGAAATTGATATGCACGCTTGTTGGAAAAGTGCAGTTTAACCATTATTCCGCAGTCGCCTGATCGGTAGTAATCAACGCTAAAGCTGATTTCAACTCTCCCGCGTCAATCTCCCTCACCAAGCGCTTCAGCTCAACGCCATCTTTCATAAAAATCAGCGTCGGCCACAGTTTCACGTGAAACGATCGTCCCAACCGGCGGCCTTTCCCATCCTCAATTTTGATGCGGCGGATAGATGGAAACTGGGTGAGTTCAGCGCTGATTGTAGGTTGTGCTGCCTTGCAGTAGCCGCACCAGCTGGCGCCAAACTCTAGCAGCGTGGCACCTATGAGGGCATTGATCTCTTTGCGGGTAGGTTCTGTATTTTCCATTTAATCATCCTCGTAAGTGCATCATGGGCATTAAGCATCATTGATACAAAACAAACACTCCCTGAAATCTTGAGGTGACTTTGGCTTCGCTGATCACTTTAGCCATGACTATAATTTTCGCCCTGCCGTTTTGCTGATAAATGCCTTTAAACTGCTCCCAATCATCAGCTGATTGAAAGCTCGCCACACATTCAAAGTCTGTTTTCACTGGCAATAGATAATCAATCTCTTGCCGTTTGATGACCAGGCTGCCTTTAAGCCCGGCTTGTTCAATTTTGGACTGCAGCAGTGACCAAGCTGTGGTAATCGAAATAGCGGCGATGCTGCCACCAAACACGATATCGAGGTGGTTTTTGTTGGGCAAAAAATCGCCGTAGGCGGTGAGTTGGTGTTCATCCATCCTAGCAATGTGTATCCCCAGGTTTTTAGTTTGGGGGATGCGTTGAAACAAGGTTTCTTCAAAATTTTGTTCGCGTTGGCTCATTTTGCTTCCTATTCACTAGGCGATTTCAGTTAACTGGTTTTTTGCAGTAAACGACACCCTTCAAACAACTCTGCCACCCACTCGATAAATGCCCGCACTTTGGATGAGAGGTGACGATTTTGTGGATAGAGTGCGTTAATCGGCAAACTCCCGGCCGGAAAATCGGCCAAGACCTTTTCTAATTTACCCTCAGTTAAATACCCTTGCACCATGAATGCGGGCAGCTGACTGATGCCTAGCCCTGCCAGCGCAGCGGCGACGATAGCATCACCATTGTTGATGGCAAGTTTACGCATGGCGGGGACCTCTTGTTCTTCGCCTGAATGTGTAAGCATAAAGGAGCGGATTTTTCCGGTTTTGGAGGAAAAAAAGTGCACGCCCTGGTGGTGTTGCAGCGCTTCTGGCTGTGTGGGCCTGCCATAAGTGTTGAGGTATTGCGGGGCGGCGACCAGTAAAAACTGCATGGTGCCTACGCGCCTGGCAACCAGGCTGGCGTCTTGAGGATTGCCGACACGGATCACGCAATCGACGCCCTCCTCCAGTAAATCAATTGGCCTGTCGTCACAGCCGATTTCCAGCTGGATCTCGGGATAGCGTTTAAAAAACTCGGCCAAGGCCGGAATAATTACTAACCGGCCTAAAGGCGTGGGCACGTCTACGCGCAAGCGCCCTTTTGCGCTGGCGGTGGACTGCGTGAGTGCGGCTTCGATTTCTTCGAGCTCGTTTAAAAGCCGAATGGCGCGCTCGTAATAGGCAGCGCCATCCGTAGTCACGCTGATGCGTCTGGTAGTCCGGTGCAGTAGTTTGACGCGCAAGCGTTTTTCCAGCGCCAGCACCTGGGCCGAGACCGTGGTTTTGGGCAGGTTGAGCGACATAGCGGCTTTGGTGAAGCTCTCTAGCTCGACCACCCTAGTAAAGGCCAACATGGTGTCAAAACGGTCCATATCCGTCCTTGTTTGACTTGATTGTCCAATAAATTAGCACAGTGATTGCATTTTTAGGTGATTTATCTGGGGTTTTTATTTATTTATAGTGGTCACCAGTTTTAAACCACTTTATTAATTGAGGAGCATCAAGATGAGCAAGAAACTGGAAGGAAAAGTCGCTGTAGTCACTGGGGCCTCTAAAGGCATAGGGGCAGAAATTGCCAAACGCTTTGCCCGCGAGGGTGCAGCGGTGGTGGTGAATTATTTATCGAGCAAGGCTGGGGCTGACAAAGTAGTGGCCGAGATTACACAAGCGGGTGGCAAGGCGGTGGCGGTGGGCGGCAATGTGAGTGAGGTGGCTGATGCACACGCGCTGGTAGACGCAGCGATCACTCACTTTGGTAAGCTGGATATTTTGGTCAACAACTCCGGGGTGTATGAATTTGCCCCCCTTGAAGAAATCACGCCTGACCATTTTCGCAAGCAATTCAACATTAATGTGCTGGGCCTGTTACTGACCTCGCAAGCCGCGGTCAAACACTTGCCTGAGGGTGGCAGCATTATCAATATTGGTTCGGTAGTGAGCCGTTTAACACCCCCTGCGAGTGCCGTGTATACCGGTACCAAAGGCGCAGTGGATGCCATCACCGGCGTGCTGGCCAGAGAGTTGGGACCACGCAAGATTCGCGTAAACGCCTTGAACCCTGGCCTGGTGGAAACAGAAGGCACGCATACCGCCGGGGTGATCGGTTCAGAAATGGAGTCCGCCTATGTGGCACAGACGCCACTGGGGCGCAGTGGGCAACCGAATGATATTGCCTCTGTCGCAGTGTTTCTGGCCTCTGAAGATGCTTATTGGCTGACGGGTGAGCAATTGCTGGTGGGGGGCGGTTTGCGCTAGTGGATGCCCAAATGCAGGCACGCAGTGCCTGCCTTATCGTTTGCATCAACCCTACACCATGTGGACCACTACCTTTGAATATGCAGCCACCGGCCACAGTATCAAGCTGCAGGTGTTTGGCCGCCACCACCGCCAAAAGCGAGGGCCAGCACTGCTGTATTTTCATGATGGCCTGTTTAATCAGGGCCAGATTGAGAGCGCGCATGCACTGGCTGAAGCCCTCTCAGACAGCTGTGTCGTGGTATGTGTAGATTATCCACTGGCGCCGGGTGTGCAGTTTCCACATAGCATAGAAGTCGCCTACCAGGCCTTACAATGGCTCAGTGAACATGCAAAAGTATTAGGGGCAGATGCGAAGCTGCTATTTGTAGGTGGCGAGCGCGCTGGCGGCAATCTGGCAGCCGTCACCGCCCTGCTTTACAGAGACCGCGGGCTGCGTGCACCTGCCCAACTGCAAGGGCAAGTCTTGATTAACCCCATGTTGGATGCCTTGCAAACCTCGCCGTCGCTCGCTAGCCTGACCGAGAGTCCCTGCCGGGCGGCATGGGCTGACTATGCGCCCTGCCCCAGTTTGGCCTGGCATCCTTATGTTTCGCCTGTCCAGTCGTGCCGACTGGCGGGGCTGGTTAATGCGCTCATCATTAGCGAACAAGGCCATCCGCTTGTGGATGAAGCAGCCGCCTATGCGAAAAAATTATTATTGGCGGGCGGGCAAGTACAACACTGGTGTGTAAGCGAGAAAGGTTGGGCGCAACATGCGCCGCTGATCCGGCAGTGGATGACTCTCTAAAAGGCAAAGGCCGTCTTAAACGGCGTTATGCGTAGGAGAGCTCATCCCAAGCCGAGGGGTCGTTAGCCGTGAGCGGTTCATCAAAGCTGTTTTGATGAAAGCGCTGCATTTTGTCTTGAACAGACAGAGTGAGCTCAAACTTGCTGACACCAGGCAGGCGGCGGAAAGGGCCGGAGGGGTCAAACGAGCGGTAATGCAGGCTGATGAAAATGTCGGGGGAGACTTCCAGGTCAAAGCGCTGGGCGTAGGCAAAATCACTGGAGACATCTGTTTGGTTAAAGCCAAACGCGAGGGCATCGCGGCTGACGTTAAACCACTCTTTTTCATGGCAGGCTAAGTCAATCGAAAAACTTAATACATCAAAAATCTGATCAGCAAATTCTTTAGGCGTCTGCATAGCGGTTAATTCTTTAAAATGGCGTTTATGAATGGCTGATAGACACTTTAAACAAGCGTTTGTCAGTAATATATTGGTAGCAATCTGATAGTTATGTCAGATTTATCTGGCAAAGTATTTTTAGCAGCCGTTATTTCAATCTTTATTTCTCTTAAGGGCATCATGCATTCCACTTCTGACTTTCTGGTGCAAGCGGCCATTTACCTGTCTTTCGCCATTATTCTGGTGCCATTGTTCAAGCGGCTCGGCCTGGGTTCGGTGCTGGGTTATCTGATTGCCGGGATTTTGCTGGGCCCTTATGCCTTGAAGTTGATTGCCGACCCGGAGCAAGTGCTGCACTTTGCCGAGTTTGGCGTGGTATTGATGTTGTTTTTAATTGGTCTGGAGCTGGAATCGCAAAAAGTATGGGAGTTGCGCAAGCTGTTGTTTGGCCTGGGTGGCTTGCAGGTAACACTGACCATCGCCGTGGTTGGCAGCATCGCCTACTTAATGCACTTTTCATGGCAGGAGGCGCTGATTATCGGCATGGGCGTGGCGATGTCATCGACCGCCATTGGATTGACAGCGCTGATTGAGAAAAAGCAGTTACACACGCCGGGCGGACAAGCGGCCTTTGCCACTCTGCTGTTTCAGGATTTATCAGTGATCCCGCTGTTTATGATCCTGGCCTTGATTGCCCCGCATCACGCAAGCACCGGGTTTGATGTGATGGCGGTAGGCAAGGCCATTGCCGTGATTGTTGCCATTATTTTTGCCAGCCGCACGCTGTTGCCCCCGGTCATGCGCGTGATTGCCCAAACCGGCTTGCGCGAAATGTTTGTCGCTTTTTCATTGTTACTGGTGATCGGGGTCTCCCTGGCCATGCAATCGGTCGGCTTGTCGATGGCCCTCGGTACCTTTCTGGCGGGCGTGTTGCTCGCAGGCTCTGAATACCGTTATGAACTCAGGCTGGACATTGAACCAGTCAAAGGTCTGCTGTTAGGGCTGTTTTTCATTTCGGTCGGCATGACCGTGGATATCTCACTGATCACGCAACAGCCTGGATTGATTTTTGGCTTTGCCCTGCTCATTGTGGCGATCAAAATGGTCGTATTGATGGGCCTGGGCCAGGTTTTCAAGTACTCGTTACGCGACAAACTGTTATTGGGCCTGTCTATTTCACAAATTGGCGAGTTTGCGTTTGTGATTTTTGGCTTGGCGTTAAGCCAGGAATCCTTGTCTCGCGGCAGCTATAACACCCTCAATGCCATCGTCGCCGTGTCTATGCTCATCACCCCGCTGCTGCTGTTATTGTATGACCGCTTTTTAACCCTGCAATGCGGGGAGCGTCCACGCGATGCCATCCCTGAAAATAATAACGTCATCATTGCCGGGTTTGGCCGCTTTGGCCAGATTGTTGGCCGTGTACTGTTAGCCAAAGGCATCAGCGCCACCCTGATTGATAACGACCCCAACCAGGTTGATTTAACCCGCCAGTTTGGCTGGCGATGCTACTACGGTGATGCGTCACGACTGGATGTGCTTGAAGAAGCAGGCATAGGCTCGGCCAAATTGCTAGTCATTGCTTTGAATGACACCCATGCCACACTAGAAATGGCCCGCCTGGTCAAGGAGCGCTGGCCACAAGTCAATATTGTGGTCAGGGCCAGAAGCCGGACCGATGCGTTTGATTTGCGCGAGCTGGATTTGCAACCCATCCGCGAGACGTTTTACTCCTCACTCGAAGCCGCCAGACAAGCCTTATTGGTCATTGGTGAAACAGCCACAGCAGCAAATCGAATCATTCAGCAATTTGAAAAGCATGATGTGGAACAACTGGAAACCACGCTCAAAATCCGCCATGACAGAAAAGCCTTGTCGACTGTCATGGCGCAAGGGCGTGAGGATCTTAAAGCCCTGCTTGAATCAGAAAGCAGTCTGATAGATAAAACCTAAGCTTAAAACTGGTGGCTTTACTGCAGCGCTTCATACAATATTCTTTTTTATTAGTACGTTGAGTGTGGACTCTAAATAATAAAGGACTTTTTCATTTAAAAATTTTCATACACAAGTACTACAATTTTGAGTTGTTCTAATATGACCGCCATGGGGCATTGACTTTACTCGCCAAGCATCTGATCTATGGCCTCGACAATGTTATTTATAGTGGAGTGTACGCTGTCTAGTTCAGACAAAAGCCCATCGATTTGAGAGACTACAGCTCGCTTTGCCTTATTGAGTTCCTTACTCATACGTGGAAGACCATCAGTTGCTACTCTCATTCCTGCCATTGCATTTCTTGCGGTCAGTGAGCCCTCCTTCATAGAGCTTAAAGATTCCCGCAGCTCACGCAAATCCTCATCTCCATTTCGAGAAAAATCATTACGCAATGAAAGTGCGCTACTAAGTGAATTAAAAGCAACAACACGAGTGGAGGAAAGTGTTGAAACCTGAGCCTTCATAATTGTTGCATAACTATCCATATCATCAGCAGCACGAGTGACAAAACGCCTTGCGGCTTTTATATTTTGAGGATCGCCCTTTTCTGCCTCTTTAGCGTGTTGGCTAACTTGCTCGCCAACTCTTATTGTGGCTTCATTTATTATTTCTATAGCTATTGTCATTTCCTCAATTTTTGATTCATACATTTCGATGTGATCAAAGTATCCCAGCTCATCTTCGTCTTCAGCCACAGTTATAGCCTGTGCTTCTTTAGCTAATATTGTTGAAAATCTTGATTGTGAAAGTTTTTGCGCAACTGCAGATAAATGGGCTCTGACCGACGACTCGAAGCCAGATGAATCCTCAAAATCGTAATAAAGACCTCCCCGTGCACTAAGCGACCGCTTAAAATCTTGTACACCTTTTAGCTGAGCTGGATCAAGTTTAGAAGGTGCTATAGGAGCATCTTTAAAATACAACATAATTTCCGGAACAGTTTCACTATTCGTAAAACGTGAGTAAGCTCGCTCAAACTCTTCCAAAGTACCAGATTCGGCCCTTGAGGTGGCTGCTCCAAAACGCCCCCAAAAAATACCAATGAATACGTCGTAATCTGTGCCTATTTGATCATTGATTACTGTTTGTGGATCTAAAGAGAAGGCTGGTCGAACGTTTGTCTCCCACCTTAGCAACTCTAAGGTCAAGCCAAGGCTTCGACTCCATATTTGATTTAATTCAGAAATAACTTGCTCAAGTATTGCACGCTCCTCTATTACATCACTAGGTGATGCAACAAAGACCTGAAAAATTGTTGTTTGCCTAGCCAAGCGCATCCCCTTCTTCAAAAACTTATCTTAAAGTGGTTTCTTATTGCGGGTAGCTTCATTATACAAATGCAATGATTTGGGACTGCTTTGCATATGCATACCCCCTTTATTTGAAATATCTGCTGGGTTCTATCCCCAATGTCCGTTTGAACATAGCGGTGAATGCACTAGCACTTAAATAGCCTAAGTCACTGGCAATTTTTGCAACAGGTTGCTGATCAGCGAGCTTACTCAAGGCTTCAATTAATCTGGCCTGTTGTCGCCATTGACTAAAGCTTAAAGTCGTTTCTTTTTTGAATTTTCTAGCAAGCGTCCTGGTACTCATGGCCAGTTGATCTGCTATCAACTCGATGGTGACTTGTACATCGGGTCGCTTTAGCATCTCCTGACAAATTAGCATGAGCTTGGGGTTACGGGGGAGCGGTAGATGCAAAGCAGGTGTTTTCAGAAACTTGATTTCTAGTAAGGCCAATTGTGCAATTAACCCTGAACGTCCGGTTTCATCATAGTCGACGTTATCTTCTGTTAGCGCAATTACAAGACTGCGGAGTAATGGCGATACCTCAACTAAGCAACAGTGTTTAGATAAATTGGCAGCAATATCAGCCCTGATATAGAGCGTACGTACCTGAACACGACTTTGCATATGAGCTGTATGCATCACTTCAGGCGGTATCCAAACACCTCTAAGCGGTGGCACTATCCAGCAACCATACTCTGTTTCAATGCGCATGACGCCAGAAGATGCATAAATCAATTGAGCTCTTGGATGGCTATGCATGGGGGTTGAGCCGCCATCATAATCGGCGGCCTTTGCCGTGACTTTGTGAGGAAGAGCCTGATAGATATCAGGCGCAATATTTAGGATGCTCATTAAAAATGTCTTGTTTGAGATATTTATTGTCTAAAAATGATTATATCTGACACCTATAATACTCTGTATTCGATTAAATACGGCAAACCTTATGGAGTAGAAAATGACATCAAGTAACTACACCCCAAAGAAGTTTACAAAATTTCAAGTAATCCCAGCACCATACGCCATTTTTGTGATGCCCCTGATACTTTCAATCTTCATGACTTTTGTGGTGTCATTTATTAGCACCCTGCGCAGTGTTGGATTCTCTGAACATCTTTTCCATTTTTGGATGGGTGCATGGGCTTTGTCATGGGTGATTGCTTTCCCAACCTTGCTAATGATATTACCGGTAGTAAAGAAGATTACTCATGCACTCGTACAACCTTGGTAGCATTTTAAGTCGTAGGAACTGTCTTAGGTACTGAAGTTAGTGATGCGGTTGGTGTTGAGATGACTGGTATAGGTTTATTTTGGTATATACACAAAATTTAGAATATTCTCACCAGCCAACAAGCGAATTCCTTTCTGGTGGCGACGAGTCTGGCAATACGGAAAGTTCAGTATCTATTAATTCCACTCAACAATCTTTAACTTATGTACTAAATGTACGCTTATGAAACCTTTGAGTTTCTCAATGGTGAGAATTATTTTTCTTATTTTTTACCCACTAAGCACATCTACCATTGTCTCTTGAATAGACGACCTAACGTGACAGACCAATTGAAATCTGATGCATTACCAATAAATGACAAAAATATTGTTTCAAGCTTGCTAAAAATGCTTCAGCCAATAAAGGGTATCATTGGAGTGCATTAAAGGCTTGTAGGGCTGTTAACGATTGGATATTAAGGCATCCTGTACTTATTTGGCCCATGTTGTTAAGGGCAGAAACTTGGTTTGAACTGCGTACTAAAATAAAAAACAATTGGGGCGGTAATAAAACTAGAGGAAAACTAACTCAACCACTTTATTCCCTTCCAGCTGTAAGCGCTGCAGAACAATGGATTATTTAATAGTCGTTAAGCGCATACTAAAAGTGTATGTTTAAATAACAAAGGGACTCAAATTGAGTCCCTTTATCTTTAATGTGATTTTCTAACTATTTCATCATTTTTTAAAAAATTCTGGAATTTGAAAGAAATCTCATGGAACCTACAAGCGCTTAAATATCCAGTGAACTGACGCTTAAGGCGTTGCTTTCGATAAAGGCGCGGCGCGGTTCCACGTTATCACCCATCAAGGTAGTGAAGATTTCATCGGCACCGATGGCATCTTCAATCTGTACTTTGAGCAAGCGACGTACGGTCGGATCCATGGTTGTTTCCCACAGTTGTTCCGGGTTCATTTCGCCCAGACCTTTATACCGCTGAATATTCAGGTTATGTTTGGCTTCGCCTAGCAACCAGTCTAACGCCTGTTTAAAGGTGCTGACTTTTTGCTCTTTTTCACCGCGCTTGATCATGGCGCCTTCACCCAGCAGGTTATTCACCATTTGTGAAGTGCGGTTGATCTGGCGGTAATCGCCGCTGCCTACAAACTCTGCATCAATGACGCAACTTTGCAGGTTACCGTGCACGTATTTGTTCACTTCCAGACGATAGGCGCTAGTCTCTGTATCTTGTGACACAATCACTTCTGAGCCGACTGCACCGAGGATAGGACGCAGTTTTTCTGCCACATTGTTAGCGGCGGCCTCTGTGCTCAGGTCAACCTCGCCCACATCCTGAATGGCGCGTAAAACGCTTTCGTCATACAGATTAGCAATGCGGCGGATTACGGCTTCGGTCAGCACCATTTGTTTGGCGATGCTGGTCAAGGCTTCATCTTTCAGAATCTCGCCGCCCTCTTTGGTCACAAGAATAGCATCGCGCAAGGCTGAATTAAGCAGGTATTCATCTAGCTCGTGTTCGTCTTTGAGATAACGCTCGTCACGGCCTTGTTTGACTTTGTACAGCGGCGGCTGTGCGATGTAAATATGGCCATTTTCAACCAATTCTGGCATCTGGCGATAGAAGAAAGTCAGTAACAAGGTACGGATGTGCGCACCATCAACGTCCGCATCGGTCATGATGATGATGCGGTGATAGCGCAATTTTTCCAGGTTAAAGTCATCTTTGCCTATGCCGGTGCCCATGGCCGTAATCAGTGTGGCAATTTCGGCAGAGCCCAGCAGCTTGTCAAAACGTGCTTTTTCCACGTTTAAAATCTTACCCTTGAGTGGCAAAATGGCTTGGAATTTACGGTCACGGCCTTGTTTGGCAGAACCACCCGCAGAGTCCCCCTCGACCAGATAGAGTTCGCAGAGCGCCGGATTTTTTTCCTGGCAATCAGCCAGTTTGCCTGGCAGGCCCATGGTGTCCATTACGCCTTTACGGCGGGTGATTTCACGGGCTTTACGGGCCGCTTCACGTGCGCGCGCTGCTTCGACAATCTTGCCACATACGATTTTGGCATCAATCGGGTTTTCTTCTAGAAACTCAGCCAGTTTAGCGGACACAATTTCGGAGACTACTGGTTGCACTTCACTGGACACCAGTTTGTCTTTGGTTTGTGAACTGAACTTTGGATCTGGCACTTTGACCGAAAGCACACAGGTAATGCCTTCACGCATATCGTCACCGGTGGTTTCGACCTTGGCTTTTTTAGCGAACTCGTTTTGCTCGATATACTGGTTCAGCGTCCGTGTCATGGCGGTGCGCAAACCGGTTAAATGGGTGCCACCATCACGTTGCGGAATATTGTTGGTGAAACATTGCACGGTTTCTGAGTAGCTGTCATTCCACTGCATGGCTACTTCTATCGTGATGTTGTCTTTTTCACCAATGGCATAAAACACTTTAGGGTGCAAAACCGTTTTGCTGCGGTTCATGTACTCCACAAACCCTTTTACACCACCACTGAACGCAAAGTTTTCTGACTTGCCGGTACGTTGATCAATTAATTCAATCTTGACGCCGTTGTTCAAGAAGGACAATTCGCGAATACGCTTGGCCAGGATTTCAAAGTGATATTCAACCAGCACAAACGTGTCTACAGAAGCCAGAAAATGTACTTCTGTCCCGGTTTTATCTGTGGTTCCAGTCACGGCCAATGGCGCTTGCGGTACGCCACGATGGAATTCCATCTGATGTACCTTACCTTTACGGTAAATCTTGAGTTTTAACCAGTCTGACAGCGCATTAACGACAGACACACCCACACCGTGCAGACCGCCAGACACCTTGTAAGAGTTCTGGTCAAACTTGCCGCCGGCATGCAACTCGGTCATCACGATTTCAGCCGCGGAGCGTTTGGGCTCATGTTTATCGTCATCTTTGACATCGGTCGGAATGCCGCGACCGTTATCAGAAATACTGATGGAATTATCCGGGTGGATAATCACTTTAATATCGTCACAATGCCCGGCTAGTGCTTCGTCAATGGCGTTATCCAGCACTTCGAATACCATGTGGTGCAAACCAGAACCGTCTGACGTGTCACCGATGTACATGCCAGGACGCTTACGTACAGCGTCCAAACCTTCCAAAATCTTGATACTGTCTGAGTTATATTCTTGTGGCTGTGCCATAACAAAAGTTTCTTTAATTGAGAGTTAAAAGACCATCACCCTAACATTGGCCGTGTTTCACGTGAAACACGGCTACCAGCATTATATGCGCATTGGCATCACAACATATTTATAGTTGGCATCGCTGCTTGCGGTGATCAGGCAACTGCTGTTGGCGTCTGCGAACGCAAATTGAATTTGTTCATCACTCAGATTGTTAAGCACATCAATCAGGTAAGTGACATTAAAACCAATATCCAGTGCGGCATTGCTGTAGTCGATATCGAGTTCTTCTTCTGCTTCTTCTTGCTCGGTGTTGGTGCTAATCAGTTTTAGCTGATTATTGGTGATGACCATGCGGATACTGCGATATTTTTCATTCGACAGAATAGAAGCACGTTGCAAGGCGCTCAGGATTTGTGTGCGATTGACCAGAAAAGTATTTTGATGACCATTGGGAATCACACGGTTGTAATCCGGAAACTTGCCATCAATCACTTTGCTGATCAGTTGGATATCACCAAATTCAAAGCTGACCTGTCCGTTCAAGACTTCAATCACGACAGGCGAATCTGACTGCTCATCCAGTAACTTCGTCAATTCCAGCACTGTTTTACGCGGCAAGATCACTTCTGTTTTTTCAAAGCTTTGCGCCAGGGTGGTATTGGTATAGCTTAAACGGTGTCCATCAGTGCCCACCACGTGCAACTGGTTGCCATTTACTTCCAGCAATAAGCCATTCAAATAATAGCGGATATCTTGTTGCGCCATGGCAAATTCTACTTGCTTGAGCAAGCGTTTGAACTCGGATTGTGCCAGGCTGAAACTGATGTTTTGGCCACTGGCTTTGCTCATCAAAGGATAATCTGCTGCAGGCAGTGTTTGCAGGTTAAAACGGCTCTTGCCTGCTTTCAGTGTAATGCGATTATCCTGATTATTCATTTCTATTGTGGTGCTGTCAGGCAATGAACGGCAGATATCCAGCAGTTTTTTTGCTGAAATCGTTGTACTCAATTCACCTTCAATGCCGCCATGTACTTTCAGAGAAATCTGCATTTCGAGGTCGGTGGCGGTCAAATGCATTTCATCCTGTTTGATATTAACCAACAGGTTAGAAAGGATAGGTAATGTATGCCGACGCTCTACGATGCCAGTCACACTATTGAGTGGTTTAAGCAAAACCTCACGGTTAATTTTGATTTGCATGGCCTGACCTAATTAATAACTTTATTTCAATATATAAAAGATAAGAATAATAGTAATGTTACGTTTTTTTGTGGGTAAGTCTAAAAATATAAATAATTCAAAGACTTATCCGAATATTGCCTTGTGCATAAATTGCGGTTTAAACCTGAATCGTTTGTGGCTGATATTGTAAACTGATTTTATTCAGTCTATACGCAATATTTAAGCACACGTCATTCTCAACTTATCCACAGCATGACTTGCTTGTTTTAATCCCTGATCACTTGTGTGAGTAAACCAATATCACGTGCCAGCGTCTGGTCATTCAAGCGTAATTGTTCAATTTCTTCGCAGGCATGCATCACGGTTGTGTGGTGACGTCCGCCAAAAGCTTCCCCGATCTCTGGAAAGCTATGATTGGTAAGCTCTCGCGCCAAAGACATGGCCACCTGGCGCGGTCTGGCGACATTGCGTGAGCGTTTTTTGCTAAACATATCGCTGACTTTGATTTTGTAATAGTCAGCCACTGTCTTTTGAATGTTTTCGATGGTGATCTGGCGGCCGCGTACGGCAATCAGGTCTCGTAGTGCGTCTTTGGCCAGATGGACATCAATGGCATGACCGGTAAAGTTAGCCATGGCAATAATACGATTCAATGCGCCTTCGAGTTCTCGCACGCTGGAGCGTATCTGTTTGGCGACAAAAAAGGCCACATCTTCATGCAGATCTATATTCAGGTTTTCAGCCTTTTTGCGCAGAATGGCTACCCGCATTTCCAGTTCTGGTGGTTCCACTGCGACAGTAAGCCCCCAGCTGAAGCGGGTACGTAGCCGTTCATCCATGTCTGCGATTTCTTTAGGATAGGTATCGCAAGTGATGACTATTTGTTTTTTTTCTTCAATCAGCGTGTTAAATGCGTAGAAGAACTCTTCCTGGGTGCGTGTTTTTTTGGCGAAAAACTGAATATCATCAATTAGCAATAGATCCAGCGAATGATAAAGTTGTTTGAACTCATCAAACGCCTTGTTTTCATAAGCTTTTACCACATCGGAGACATAACGTTCTGCGTGCAGGTAACGGATATTCGCTTCTGGTTTAATTTTCTTTAATTCGTTGCCGATGGCTTGTAGCAAATGTGTTTTGCCTAAGCCGACACCGCCATAAATAAACAGTGGGTTATATGCTTGGCCAGGATTGCCTGCCACCTGTATTGCCGCAGCGCGTGCCAGCTGGTTTGCACGGCCAGTGACATAGTTATCAAACAAGAAGCTGTCATTGAGCCCACTACTCTTCTCGTTTTTAACCGGTTTTGCGCTTGCTCGTTGAATGGGGGGCCGATTTGGTTTGGTTACGGTTTTTGTCGGTGCTGTTGCAATGGCGGCTTCAACCGGGTTTTCGCTCACACTGACTGCCTTGTTAACAACGGTGGGTGCTGCCGGTGCCAAGGATTCACTACTGTCGACAATCAGTTCAAGAATGGCTGTTGGAGAGAGTTCGGTCGCTATCGTCTCTATGCGTGAAAAAAACTTGCTTTTAACCCATTGCATGACAAATTTGTTGGGCGCAACAATTTGCACGGATTCCCCATTAATGCGTGCTTTCAGGGGTTTGATCCAGGTGTTGTATTGTTGTGCTGACAGCTCTTGCTCGAACTTTAACAAACAATAGGCCCAAAAATTTTCCATTGCTCCAGTGCTTTTTTAAAAGTAATTGCAACACATTGATCGCGAAGACGGATCAGTGTGTTGAATATTTATTCGTTATAATTGCCAGGAAAGAGTGGCAGAAGAAGTGGTCTTGTCTTGGTTGTTGTCATGACCATCTGTTGAGTATTCTAAACGTTTTAAGGCGAGTTATCCACAGCCCGCCATCATAAAAAATTAAAAAAAATCATTGACATAAACTCTGAATTTGATGTTTAATTAAGGGTTTTTGAAATCGGCAAATATTGAGCGTAATAATCAAGCTTGCCGGATTAGAGTTTAATTGCCATTTTTGGCTGGAGTTTAATAATGAAACGTACCTATCAACCATCTAAAACCCGTCGTGCACGTACCCATGGCTTTCTGGTACGTATGAAAACCAAAGGTGGTCGTGCAGTGATTGCTGCTCGTCGCGCTAAAGGTCGTAAACGTTTGGGTCTGTAATCCCTGACGATGCATTGCGGATACTCAATGCATGACATTGTATAAGCTAAAAAAAACGGATGAATTTTCATCCGTTTTTAGTTTCAGGAAGCGGTTTTATGGTGAATGGTTATTTGCCAATATCAAACCAAATCAGCTTTCACATCACCGCTACGGTCTGGTTGTTTCAAAAAAAGTGTCCAAACTGGCGGTCAGACGCAATTACATGAAACGGGTGTTGCGAGAAGTCTTGCGTGCTCACCCAGCAATTGCGCCTGTTTGTTTTGATGTGGTGGTACAAGTGCGTAAGCCGTTCAAACAAGGTGAATTTGCTCAAGTGCGTCAAGATGTAGAGACTTTGCTACGCCGTTTAAGCAAATCCGTGCATGTGCATGCTTCCTGATGAATTCTTGCCGATGAAGACGTTGTTGATATTCTTGATCAAGTGTTACCAATGGGGACTCAGTCCCTGGTTGGGAAGACAATGTCGTTTTCACCCTACCTGTTCACACTATGCCATTGAGGCCTTGCAACGCTATGGTGCGTGGCGTGGGAGTGTGTTAGCCTTACGCCGCATCGGTCGTTGTCATCCCTGGCATCCAGGTGGTGTAGACCCCCTACCCTGACTTTTAAACGAAATCTTATGGATACTCGCCGTCTAATTCTGTTCGTGATTTTTTCTTTTTCCATCATGTTGCTGTGGGATGCCTGGCAACAAGACCATTCACCACAACCAACTGCCGAGCAAGTGGCACAAGCGCTGCCTGAAACTGCTGATAAACCGCAGGTAGATGGCTTTCATTTAAACAAAGGCACACGTATCGCCGTCACAACTGATCGTTATTCGGCGGTGATTGACACTGCCGGCGGTGATTTACGTCAATTATCCTTGTTAGAACATAAAGCAGATAATGGCGCTGGCCCTTATGAGTTGATGAGTGATAGCAGTAAAGACAAATTATATGTTGCGCAAACCGGCCTCAAGGGTGAAGGCTTGCCTACGCATTATGAAAGCTTTACCTCTGAGGCTAGCAGCTACCAAATGCAAGCGGATCAACAAACGTTGGATATCCGTTTAACTGCCCCGGAGAAGAATGGTATTGCAGTAGACAAGATTTACCGCTTTCATCGTGGTGAATATGTCATTGATGTGTTGTATGAAATTAAGAATAACAGCGAAAAAGCCATTTCGCCTTCGGTGTATTACCAAATCATTCACGATAATGAATCCAATCAGGGTTCTAAAATGATGCCGACCTTTACTGGCGGCGCTTATTTCACCGAAGCAGACAAATACAACAAGGTGAAATTTGATGAAATGGCCAAAAAGGATGTTTCTATCAATGCTAAAGATGGTTGGATTGGCTTGGTACAACATTACTTTGTCAGCGCCTGGATTCCACAATCAAAAGCTGAACGCAAGTTTTACACGACAAAACTCAGTGAGCATGACTTCTCAATTGGTACTATTTTGCCTGTAGGTGAAATTGCACCAGGGACAAGTAAAACAGTAGACGCAAAATTATTCAGTGGACCGCAAGTTCAGCAAGCTTTGGAAGCGACGGCGCCTGGCTTGGAATATGTGGTCGATTACGGCATTTTGACCGTGATTGCTAAACCGTTAATGTGGTTGTTGAGTCATATCCACGATCTGGTGAAAAACTGGGGTGTGTCGATTATTGTGCTGACCATCCTCATCAAGGCAGCTTTCTTCAAACTGTCAGCTTCTGGCTATCGCAATATGGCGCATTTGCGCGAAATTGCCCCACGCATGCAAGCACTGAAAGACAAGTTTGGCGACGACAAGCAAAAGCTGCAGCAAGCCATGATGGAAATGTATCGCACCGAAAAAATTAACCCGATGGGTGGTTGCTTGCCCATACTGGTACAAATCCCGGTGTTTATTTCCTTGTATTGGGTATTGTTGGGCTCTGTAGAATTACGGCATGCCCCATTTTTTGGCTGGATACAGGATCTTTCCGCCACCGATCCCTATTTTGTGTTGCCCATATTGATGGGCGCCACCATGATCATCCAAACCTTCTTGAATCCACCACCGACTGATCCGATTCAAGCCAAAGTGATGAAGATTATGCCTGTGTTGTTCAGCGTATTCTTCTTCTTCTTTCCTGCCGGATTGGTGTTGTACTGGCTGGTCAACAATATCCTGTCTATCTGGCAACAATGGGCAATTAATCGCATGATCCACGCCGAAGCGCTGGCGAAAAAAGGACATGGCAAATAATCTTCCGATTGCCAACGATACCATTGCCGCGATTGCAACCGCCCCCGGTGCAGGCGGCATTGGTGTCGTCAGGGTCTCCGGCCCGCTAGCAGCCAGTATTGCTGCTAAAATTCTCGGGCACTGCCCACCCCCGCGTCACGCAGCGTATCTTTCTTTTCTACAAGCCGACGGTGTATTAATAGATCGTGGCATTGCGATTTATTTCCCCAATCCTCATTCGTATACAGGTGAAGATGTGCTTGAGCTACAGGCGCATGGCGGGACTGCGTTGATGCAAATCTTGCTTGCGCGTTGCATCGAATGCGGTGCACGCCACGCCGTGGCCGGCGAGTTCACACAACGCGCATATTTGAATGACAAACTGGATCTCGCACAAGCTGAAGCAGTGGCTGATCTGATCAATGCCTCGACCGAGGAAGCAGCCCGCAGTGCAGTTCGATCGTTGTCTGGTGAGTTTTCTAATGCGGTACAGGACTTGTTGCATCAATTGATTGATTTGCGGATGTATGTCGAGGCTTGCCTGGATTTTCCTGAGGAAGAGATTGATTTCATCACGCAAGGGCGAGTGTTGGAAAAGCTTCAACAAAATCAGGTCACCTTGCAAAGAATTTTCCACCAGGCAAAACAGGGTGCTTTGCTGCGCGAAGGCATGAATGTGGTGTTGATTGGACAGCCCAATGTTGGCAAATCCAGTTTATTAAATGCTTTATCTGGTGAAGAGGTTGCGATTGTGACACCGATAGCTGGTACGACACGTGATACCATCAAAAACGTCATTCAAATCCAGGGTGTGCCTTTGCATATCATTGATACTGCAGGTTTGCGTGAGACCGAAGATACCGTGGAGCAATTTGGCATAGCCCGGACCTGGAAAGCGATTGCAAGTGCGCATGTGGCTTTGTTACTTGTGGATAGTCAGCATGGCATTGGTGCATTTGAAAAGTCCATTCTTGAAAAGTTACCGAGTCAGGTCAAAAAAGTTTGGGTGCACAATAAGATAGATGTTTCACGTGAAACATCGCACACTGATGTTATTGATCATGAGCAGCACGTGTTTTTATCAGCCAAGACAGGTCTAGGTATTCCTTTGTTGCAAAAAACTTTGCTGGAGATGATTGGTTATCAACCTGGCGGAGAAGGTGTGTTTATGGCAAGGGCTAGACACTTGCAGGCGTTGCAAGCCGTATCAGAGCACTTAAGTTATGCGGTGAGCCAAATGAATGCTGCGGAGCTCATTGCAGAAGAGTTGCGTTGCGCACAAGAGGCGTTGGGTAGTATCACTGGCGAGTTTACGCCGGATGATTTGCTTGGGGAAATATTCAGTCGTTTTTGTATAGGTAAATAAAAACCCGCATCAGCGGGTTTTTTTTCGGGGGAACGGTGTGTTTTTTTGGTCAAACCGTTCTTCAATACTGCATACGCGTTTACACCCTGTAATCATCGCCCAGATCAGGTTATCACGATTGATGATGCTTTCAAAAATCACACCGAAGACATGGACCACCACCACACCCAGCCATGTCCAAGTCACATAGTGATGTAAGGTTTTGGCCATTTCATCATCAATAAAGTCCCAGCCATTGTTATAAACAATGCAGCCGGAACCTACCGTCAGGATGCCTAGGCCCAGCATCGCATAAATTGCTATCGCACCTGTAGGGTTGTGGCCGATATAGTGCTTGGCTGTTCCATGGATAAGCTTGTAGAGATGCTTCAGCGCCCACACAGGGTTCAGCGGGAAGCTATGAAAGTTGGCATAACCTGTGGAAATAATGCCCCAGATAATGCGCGCCACGATCAGAGTGCCGGCCACATAACCCGCATAAGCATGATGTAGCCGATCCCACATCGAGTCGTGCGTATAAAAGGCATAAGCAAACGCCGCGACCAGTGACCAATGGAAGATCCGTATAAACGGATCCCATACGTAACGTAGCATTGATTATTTGCTAGGTTTTGTTTCGGTTAACAGATAAGCGATAAAGTTTGCCTTTTCTGAAGGTGAGCAGTCTGCACCCAAAATATCATTGCAGTGCTTGGTGAACTCTTCTTCTACTTTATCAATATCGGTAAAGCGCTTGGTATTCACGCGTGGTGCCAGTGGAGGGATTTCCTTGCCAGTTACGATGTTCTTGCCAACGTTTGCAGGGTTGTTAGTGTGGCAAGAGGCACATGCCGCTTCTTTACCACTAGGTGTTTTGAATTTGCGGTTAAAGAAAATTTTACCATCAGTAATGGATGGGGCTTCGTACATGGAGTTTGCAGAGTGTGCAATGTTGGTATATTTGTATACCAGTTTTTCTGCATTGGTGACATCAGCCAATGCGTGCGCAGAAAAAAGAACCCCGAATACGGCAATGATTGTTTTGATTTTCATGGTAATAGCTCCTTGGTTGTTTTAGGAAAAATTCTATTCTTGTTATGTTAAGCAAATATGGCCTGCTTGTTATTGATTTGTATTAAACCGTAAATACATTGTATTAAATCATAGTTTAGGTGTAACAATGCAGTGATTTAAATGACCATTTAGTAAGTTTAAGCTAAAATCATAAATCTTTTTAAATCAAACAGTTCAAGATTCTTTATGATGGACTTTCCTGATCGATTCGATGTCATTGTGGTGGGTGGTGGGCATGCCGGCACCGAGGCTGCACTGGCGGCTGCCCGTATGGGTCAAAAAACCCTCTTGTTGAGCCACAACATTGAAACTCTGGGGCAAATGTCCTGTAACCCTTCTATTGGTGGCATAGGCAAGGGTCATCTGGTCAAAGAGGTTGATGCCCTCGGTGGCGCCATGGCGGCCGCCACTGATGAGGGAGGCATCCAGTTTCGTATCTTGAATTCTAGCAAAGGCCCGGCTGTGCGTGCCACGCGTGCGCAAGCCGATCGCATTTTGTACAAGGCGGCCATTCGACGCCGTCTGGAGAACCAGCAAAATTTGTGGCTGTTTCAGCAGGCTGTAGACGATATCATTCTTGAGAATCATCGCGCTGCGGGAGTGGTAACGCAGATTGGTTTGCGTTTCTATGCAAAGTCGGTGGTGCTCACTGCAGGGACATTTTTGGGTGGCTTGGTGCATGTGGGTTTGCAAAGTTATAGCGCCGGGCGCGCCGGAGACCCGCCCGCAATCTCCCTGGCCGCTAGGCTAAGAGAAATTGGTCTCCCGGCTGGCCGGCTAAAAACTGGAACACCACCACGTATTGATGGTAGAACCATTGATTACAGTGTGATGACTGAGCAGCCTGGTGATACACCAGTGCCTGTGTTCTCCTTTTTGGGTAATATAGCCCAGCATCCGCAACAGTTACCTTGCTGGATTACGCATACCAATCAGCAGACGCATGACATTATCCGCAGTGGATTGGATCGTTCGCCGATGTACACGGGTGTGATTGAAGGTGTGGGCCCGCGTTATTGCCCCTCTGTTGAAGACAAAATTCATCGCTTTGCCGACAAAGAGTCTCATCAGGTATTTCTTGAGCCTGAGGGGTTGACCACCCATGAGATCTATCCGAACGGTATTTCCACCAGTTTGCCTTTTGATATTCAGTTATCGTTGGTGCGTTCAATTCGCGGGCTGGAGCAAGCGCATATCTTGCGCCCCGGATACGCCATTGAATACGACTATTACGATCCAAGAGGATTAAAGTCAACTCTCGAAACTAAGGCTGTGCAGGGCTTGTTTTTTGCCGGGCAGATCAATGGGACAACCGGCTACGAAGAGGCGGCAGCACAAGGGCTGTTAGCGGGTGCAAATGCCGCACTTTATGCGCAGGATAAAGACGGTTGGTGCCCCTCCCGTGAACAAGCCTATTTGGGTGTGTTGGTGGATGATTTGATTACAACGGGTGTGAATGAGCCATACCGGATGTTTACTAGCCGTGCAGAGTACCGATTGCAGTTGCGTGAAGATAATGCAGATATGCGTTTGACCGAAGTCGGTCGTCAACTGGGGTTGGTTGATGATGTGCGCTGGGCGGCCTTCTGTAAAAAACAGGAAGCGATCACGCGTGAGCAAGCAAGATTGAAGCGCACGTTTTTACAGCCTGACCAAGGTCAACCCCTGGGCAATAGCCAAAATAAAATTGTTTCACGTGAAACACAAACGTTGGTTTTTGGTAAAGCTTTGGAGCATGAGTATTCGTTGTTTGAATTATTACGGCGTCCAGAGGTGAGTTATCAATCATTGCTGGAGATTGTTCCCTCCTCTGAAGTGTTGGCCGAAGATGTGATGGAGCAAGTAGAAATTGCTGCCAAGTATCAAGGCTATATTGATCGCCAAAATGAGGAAATTTCACGCCAAAAAAATAGTGAGCACGTCAAGTTGGGCGATGCTATCGATTATAATGATGTGCATGGCTTGAGTATTGAAGCGCGGCAAAAACTGCTAGCACAGAAACCGGAAACAATTGGCCAAGCCAGTCGCATCCAGGGGATTACCCCTGCCACGATTTCTTTGTTGATGGTTTATCTCAAGCGTAAACAGAAAAAGCAGAGCCAGTCTGGCGATATTGCAGCAGCATGATGGAATTGGCTTCAAAGTTAGCGGCCGGTGTCGAGTTGCTCGGTTTGCAGGCGATGGTTACGCCTGAAATGCAGGAGAAGTGTCTCGCTTATATGGCGCTTATGCAAAAGTGGAACAAGGTCTATAACCTGACTGCGGTCCGTGATTCAGAAGAGATGCTGGTGCTACATGTGCTGGATAGTTTGAGCGTTCTGCCTTTTGTAGAGGCCGGTAATGTGCTGGACGTAGGCAGTGGTGGAGGCTTGCCAGGGTTGATAATCGCAATTACGCGTCCCGAGGTCGAAGTCACCACGATTGATACTGTACAAAAAAAAGCTATCTTTATGCGGCAGGTCAAGGCTGAGCTGGGATTGTCAAACGCGCAAGTGGTGCATGGCCGGGTTGAAGCGTATGCGCCCCCTACTCGCTTTTCACAAGTGATCTCGAGAGCCTTTTCCGATATTGCTTTGTTCAAGCAGTTGACTGCACATCTAATTGCGCCACGGGGGCGATGGTTAGCCATGAAGGGAGTGGTGCCAAGCGATGAGTTGGCGCAGGCAAAGGTCATCCCCAAAGAAGTGATCCGTCTTCATGTACCCTACTTGCAGGCCGAAAGACATTTAATCGTGTTTGAGAATACATAATGAAAATAATTGCCATCACCAACCAAAAAGGGGGGGTCGGTAAAACCACCACTTGCGTCAATCTGGCTGCCAGTTTGGCCGAGCACGGAAAAAAAGTCTTGTTAGTCGATCTGGATCCACAGGGTAATGCCAGTACTGGCAGTGGTATTGATAAATCACATTTAAAAGACAGTATTTATCAGGTGCTGATTGGTAACAAGACACTGCAGGAGGTGGTGATTCATGCTGAAGCTGCTAAGTATGATGTGGCGGCTTCTAATCGCGACCTTGCTGGGGCTGAGGTGGAATTGGTCAATGAAATGGCACGTGAAACGCGGTTGAAAAATGCAATTCTAAAGTTGGGTGATGATCGCTACGATTTTGTCTTGCTGGACTGTCCGCCTTCATTAAATCTGGTGACCGTTAACGCATTAACTGCAGCACACTCAGTCATGATCCCGATGCAATGTGAGTATTATGCACTGGAAGGCTTGTCTGATCTGGTCAATACTGTCAAGAAAGTGCGCGCTCACTTAAATCCTGTTCTGGAGATAGAGGGTTTGCTGCGTACCATGTTTGATAACCGCAATATGCTGGCACAGCAAGTGTCAGCCCAGCTGGTGAATCACTTTGGCAAAAAGGTGTATCAAACCATTATTCCGCGCAATGTCAGACTGGCTGAGGCGCCCAGTTACGGCATGCCTGTTTTGCTGTATGACCGTTCTTCCAAGGGTGCGCAGGCTTATCTTGAATTGGCGCAAGAAATCATTCAAAAAAATTAATTATTCATCCTTTTCATTTCAGACATACATTTATAAGGAAGTAGCAGCATGGTGAAGCCCAAGGGACTCGGTCGCGGACTCGACGCATTGTTATCAGGGGATGCGGAAACAATTGCCCAGTCAGACATGTTGCGCACATTGCCTGTAGGGCAGTTGCAGCCAGGCAAGTATCAGCCGCGTTCCTATATGAACGAAGAAGCTCTGCAAACGTTGGCTGACTCGATCGCGGCACAAGGCATTATGCAGCCGATTCTGGTACGTGAAATTGCCCCGGAAAAATTTGAGATTATTGCCGGTGAACGTCGCTGGCGTGCTTCGCAAAAGGCGGGCCTGACCGAAGTGCCCGTGCTGGTGCGGGAAATTGCCGACGAAGCCGCACTGGCGATGGCGCTGATTGAAAATATTCAGCGTGAAAACCTCAATCCACTCGAAGAAGCCATGGGCATTAAGCGCCTGATTGACGAATTTGAGATGACGCACGAAAAAGCGGCACAAGCTGTGGGTCGCTCGAGAGTGGCGGTGTCCAACTTGTTGCGCCTGCTGACATTGACCCCTATGGTGCAGGATATGTTGCTGGATAACCAGATCGACATGGGCCATGCCCGTGCGTTGGTGGGCATAGAGCCGGCCCAGCAAATCTTATTGGCAAACAAGGTGGTTCAGGATGGCTTATCTGTGCGTGAAGTAGAGCGCATGATTCAATCCGAGCCGGCGAGCGGCAAAAAAGCCAAGCCTGCCGTGCATCCAGATGTGGCGACTCTGCAAAACCAACTCAGTGAACAGTTGGGGGCTGAGGTCAGTATTAGCAGTAAGGCGAACGGTGCGGGTGTCTTGAAACTGAGTTTTGCAAATCTGGATCAGCTTGATGATTGGATAGCGAAACTGACCGACAATCACCTAAAATCGTAAGCAAAATGACGTAGCCAACCTGCAGGCCTCGATTTTTCCAGCTCATTCAGGCAGTTATGGCTAGTTTGGTGCTTGACTTCGTCGGGTGAATAATTCAAAATCTCGCGTCTTTGTAGTATTTTGTCTAGAATTTTTGCGGGCTAACCCCATGAGTGGTCTCGAAACCCAAGCGGCTGGCATGTCGCTTTACCGTAACATGCTGCGCTGGCAACTCATGGCGACAGCGGCAGTGACCATAGCAGCATTTGCATTGGCAGGGATCAATGCAGCATTATCAGCCTTGATGGGCGGCATTTCTGTTGTGATCGGTGCCTGGTTTGCTGCAAGAATTGCAGCCAAAGGTCAGCTGAAAACAGATCCCACGGCGGTATTACTCAATTTACTCAAGGCAGAAGCAGTAAAAATATTAATCATCGCGATTATCCTGTTTGTGGTTTTCAAGCTGTTTCATGCATTGGTGCCTTTTGCATTGATTGCAGGCTTGGCAGCCGCTGCGCTTTTTTCTGGCGCCGCGCTCGCAAAATCACAAGCAAATGTGTAGACCAGTTAACTTAAAAATAGTTTGAACATATGACAACCGAACACGCACAACACGCAGAACTGACTCCTTCTGAATATATCGCGCACCACCTGAGCTTTAATGCACAAGGTGTGAATGGCAATGCCACCTCTGAAGGCTTTTGGGTATTGCACTATGACACCCTGCTGACTTCAGTCGTGCTGGGTTTGCTGGTGATGGGGCTGATCTGGTGGGTGGCACGCGGAGCGACCGCTGGCGTACCGACTAAGCGTCAGGCGTTTGTTGAGTTGTTATTCGGTTTTGTCGATGACCAGGTTAAAAACATTTTCCACGGTAACCGTCATTCCTTTATTGCGCCGGCTGCGCTGACCGTGTTTGTTTGGGTGCTGGTCATGAACGCGATGGACTTCCTGCCGGTAGACCACGTAGCAAATGTGGCATCAGCAATTGGTGGTGAGCATACCAAATGGCGTATCGTCCCTACTTCTGACATTAACACCACGTTTGCTTTGGCACTGGCGGTGTGGTTCCTGATGATTTTCTTCTCTATCAAAGCCAAAGGCCTGGGTGGCTGGATTCACGAATTGTTCTGTGCGCCATTTGGTAGCAATCCTTTGGTATGGCCTGCCAACTTCTTGTTTAACCTGATTGAATACGTTTCAAAACCACTTTCTCACTCATTGCGTCTGTTCGGTAACATGTACGCTGGTGAAATCATCTTCTTGCTGTTGGGTATGTGGGCTGCCACTGGCCTGACTGGTACCGTTGCCGGTGCTGTACTGGGTGCTGGATGGTCTATCTTCCACATCCTGATTGTGGCCTTGCAAGCGTTTATTTTCATGATGCTGACTGTGGTCTACCTGGCCATGGCGCATGAATCGCACTAATTTTTAACTTTGTCGTTGTTTTAATTCTTTATAAGAGAGGGTATTAAATGGAAGCATTAGCATTGATTCAAGCCTACACAGGCGTTGGTATTGGTTTGATCATTGGTTTGGGTGCCGCTGGCGCTTGTATCGGTATTGGTATCATGTGTGCAAGTTTCCTGGAAGGCGCTGCTCGTCAACCAGAAATGATCCCTGCCCTGCAAGGTAAAGTATTCCTGCTGTTGGGTTTGATCGACGCTTCTTTCATTATCGGTGTTGGTCTGGCAATGATGTTTGCATTCGCAAACCCATTGTTGAGCGTTGTTGCCAAGTAATTTTTACTCGGTAATCACCGCCCGGTAGGGTTTAAGTAGTGACTTAAACCTTTCAACCAATCAGTATGATGGATCCAACATGAATATTAATTTCACACTCATCGCGCAAGCTATCGCATTTGCAGTGTTGATCTGGTTCACAGTGAAATTCGTTTGGCCGCCGCTGTTAAAAGCGATCGAAACACGCCAAAAGGAAATCGCAGATGGTTTGGCTGCTGCCCAAGAGGGCAAGAATGCCCTGGAAGTGGCTGCCAAAAAATCTGAAGCAACATTGAACGAGGCCAAACAAAAAGCAAGTGAGATCATTGGGCAAGCCGAAAAACGCGCCGCTCAAATCATTGATGAAGCCAAAGCAAACGCCAAGGCTGAAGGTGATCGCATTATTGCCGGTGCCAAAGCTGAAATCGATCAGGAAGTGAACCGTGCCAAAGAGGGTCTGCGTGCACAGGTTTCAACACTGGCTGTGGCTGGTGCAGAAAAAATCCTGCGCAAAGAGATTGATGCCAAAGCACATAGCGAAATGTTGTCTAAACTCGCTGCGGAACTATAAGGTTAAAGGGATAAAACATGGCTGAACTCTCAACCATTGCAAGGCCTTATGCTGTCGCTGCCTACAAGTTGGGCAAAGAGAAAAATGCATTGGCAACATGGTCTGATATGTTGGCATTGGCAGCCGGAGTGGCTTCTAATGACCAAATGAAAACCCTGATTGATAACCCCAAACTGAATGCTGCAGATGTTGAAGGCGCATTCCTCAAAGTCTGTGGCGACAATCTTAACGAGCATGGTCAAAATTTGATCAAGACTTTGGTTGAATATGGCCGTTTATCCTTATTGCCTGCCATTGCTGAAGCCTTTGAGGCTTTAAAAGCGCAAGATGAAGGCACCTTGGACGCACAAATCATTGCCGCTGCCAAAATCACGGCAACGCAAACCAAAGATTTGGTCAAGCGTCTGGAAGCCAAGTTCGGCAAGAAAATTGAAGCAAGCGTTTCCGTTGATCCGGAAATCATCGGCGGCATCAAAATTATTGTTGGCGACACCGTTATCGACGCGTCTGTCCAAGGTCAGTTACAAAATTTAGCCTATACGCTCACAGCATAAGGCATAGGAGAATTAAATGCAGTTATCTACATCAGAGATTAGCGAGCTTATTAAGAGCCGTTTGGAAAACTTCTCTACCGCCGCAGAAGCACGTACCCAGGGTACTGTGATTTCTGTGACAGACGGCATTGTGCGCATTCACGGCCTGTCTAACGTCATGGCTGGTGAGATGATCGAGTTTCCAGGCAACACATTCGGTCTGGCATTGAACCTGGAGCGTGACTCCGTGGGTGCCGTGGTGCTGGGTGAGTATGAACACATCACTGAAGGCGACGTCTGTAAATGTACAGGTCGTATTCTGGAAGTGCCAGTGGGCCCCGAGCTGATTGGCCGTGTGGTGAACGCGTTGGGTCAGCCGATTGATGGCAAGGGTCCAGTCAACACCAAGTTGACAGACAAAATTGAAAAAATCGCCCCAGGCGTGATTGCACGTAAATCCGTGTCACAGCCTGTACAAACTGGTTTGAAGTCTATTGACTCCATGGTGCCAGTGGGTCGTGGTCAGCGTGAATTGATCATTGGTGACCGTCAGACAGGTAAAACAGCGGTTGCTGTCGATGCGATCATTAACCAAAAAGGTCAGAACATGACCTGTATCTACGTTGCGATTGGCCAGAAAGCTTCTACCATTGCTAACGTGGTACGCAAACTTGAAGAGCACGGCGCGATGGCCTATACCATCGTGGTGGCGGCAACTGCTTCTGACTCGGCTGCCCTGCAATTCCTGGCACCCTATGCTGGTTGTACCATGGGTGAATACTTCCGTGACCGTGGTGAAGATGCATTGATTGTCTACGATGACTTGTCCAAACAAGCTGTGGCATACCGTCAGATTTCCCTGTTGCTGCGTCGTCCACCAGGCCGTGAAGCTTACCCAGGTGACGTGTTCTACATCCACTCCCGTCTGCTGGAGCGTGCTGCGCGCGTCAATGAAGAATATGTTGAAAAATTCACCAACGGTGAAGTTAAAGGCAAAACAGGTTCATTGACTGCCTTGCCAGTGATTGAAACACAAGCTGGTGACGTGTCTGCATTCGTTCCAACCAACGTGATTTCGATTACCGATGGTCAGATCTTCCTGGAAAGTGACCTGTTTAACGCTGGTGTCCGCCCTGCGATCAACGCCGGTATTTCCGTGTCTCGTGTGGGTGGTGCAGCGCAAACTAAAGTGATCAAAAAACTGGGCGGTGGTGTCCGTCTGGCTTTGGCGCAGTATCGTGAATTGGCTGCGTTTGCGCAGTTTGCTTCCGACTTGGACGAAGCGACCCGCAAACAGCTGGACCGCGGTCGTATGTTTACTGAGTTGATGAAGCAAGCCCAATACGCACCTTTGAGTGTGGCGAATATGGGTATCAGCCTGTTTGCTGCTAACAAAGGTTACTTTGATGATGTGCCAACCAACAAAGTCTTGGCCTTTGAAAACGCATTGCACGGTTTCCTGAGCTCCAAGTACAAAAATATCGTTGATACGATCGAATCCAGCAAGGATTTGAGCGGTGATAACGAAAAGGCACTGGAAGCAGCAATTCAGGACTTCAAAGCGACCAACGCTTATTAATCTCTGACACTTCGACTTAGGAAACGCATATGGCAGGAAGTAAAGAGATTAGAACCAAGATCAAGAGTGTAGAAAATACACGCAAGATCACCAAAGCGATGGAGATGGTGGCCGCCTCTAAAATGCGCAAGGCGCAGGATAGAATGCGTGCCTCCCGCCCTTATGCGGAAAAAATCCGCAACGTGGCGGCTCACCTTTCATTTGCACAATCAGAGTATCGTCATCCGTTTTTGATTAAACGTGACGTGGTGAAAAACGTGGGTCTGATTGTCGTCAGCTCGGACAAAGGATTGTGCGGTGGCTTGAATACCAACGTACTGCGCATGTCGGTGAACCAGATGAAAACCTGGGAAAGCGAAGGCAAAGGCATCAGCGTCAGCGCCATTGGTAACAAAGGCTATGGCTTCATGAACCGGGTGGGCGCACAAGTGAAATCCCATATCACCGGTTTGGGCGATACTCCGCATCTGGAAAAACTCATCGGCACCATCAAGGTGATGCTCGATGCGTACATTGCCGGTGAAATTGATCAGCTTTACATCTGCTATACCAAATTCATCAATACCATGAAGCAAGTGCCAACCATGCAACAATTGTTGCCTTTGACTGGCGAGCAACTGGGCAGTCCTAATGGTCATTGGGATTACATCTATGAGCCAGAAGCAAAACCGGTCGTAGATGAATTGATGATGCGTTACATTGAGTCATTGATTTATAACGCAGTGGCTGAAAACATGGCCTCTGAGCAATCTGCCCGTATGGTAGCGATGAAATCAGCCTCAGATAACGCTAAGAGCGTGATTGGTGAACTGAAACTGGTCTACAACAAGGCGCGTCAGGCTGCCATTACCAAAGAGATTTCTGAAATCGTCGGCGGTGCAGCTGCGGTTTCGTCCTAAGGGTGCGTTTTAAGGCAGCAAGTTTAAGAATTCAATTAGATCTGACTCATACAGTTAGGAAAAGAAAATGGCAAAGGCAAATCAAGCAGTAACAGGTAAAGTAGTGCAGTGTATCGGCGCTGTGGTTGACGTGGAGTTTCCACGCGATCAGATGCCTAAAGTATTCGATGCATTGATTATTGATGACAAAGATTCCAAAGCTGAGACTGGCTTGACTTTGGAAGTGCAACAGCAATTGGGCGACGGTATTGTCCGTACCATCGCCATGGGTTCCTCCGATGGTCTGGCACGTGGCACTGCGTTCAAAAACACAGGTGCAGCGATCTCTGTCCCAGTCGGTGAAGGCACATTGGGCCGTATCATGGACGTATTGGGCCGCCCAATCGACGAAGTCGGTCCTATCGACTCACAAGAATTCCGTTCTATCCACCAGAAAGCGCCAGCGTTTGAAGAGCTGTCTCCTTCTGTTGACCTGCTTGAAACAGGCATCAAGGTGATTGACCTGGTTTGCCCGTTTGCTAAAGGCGGTAAAGTGGGTCTGTTCGGCGGTGCGGGTGTAGGTAAAACCGTGAACATGCTGGAACTGATCAACAACATTGCTAAACAGCACTCCGGTTTGTCCGTATTTGCCGGTGTAGGTGAGCGTACCCGTGAAGGTAACGACTTCTACCACGAGATGGCAGAAGCTGGCGTGATCAAGCTGGACAATATGAAAGAGTCCAAAGTGGCGATGGTGTTCGGTCAGATGAACGAACCTCCTGGTAACCGTTTGCGCGTCGCGTTGTCCGGTTTGACCATGGCTGAAAAATTCCGTGACGAAGGCCGTGACGTGTTGTTCTTCGTAGACAACATTTACCGTTACACACTGGCCGGTACTGAAGTATCTGCGTTGCTGGGCCGTATGCCATCTGCCGTAGGTTACCAACCTACCCTGGCTGATGAAATGGGCCGTCTGCAAGAGCGTATTACTTCAACCAAAGTCGGTTCTATTACATCTATCCAGGCCGTTTACGTACCTGCGGATGACTTGACTGACCCATCCCCAGCAACCACATTCCAGCATTTGGACTCGACCGTGGTTCTATCACGTGACATTGCTTCATTGGGTATTTACCCAGCGGTTGACCCACTGGATTCAACTTCACGTCAGCTGGATCCACAAATTGTGGGTGAAGAGCACTACTCCGTTGCACGTGCGGTGCAGTCTACACTGCAACGTTATAAAGAGCTGCGCGACATTATTGCGATTCTGGGCATGGACGAGCTGTCACCTGAAGATAAACTGGTGGTTGGCCGTGCACGTAAGATCCAACGTTTCTTGTCACAGCCTTTCCACGTGGCAGAAGTGTTTACCGGTGCGCCTGGTAAATATGTACCACTGAAAGAAACCATTAAAGGCTTTAAAGCCATTGTAAATGGTGAGTATGACCACTTGCCAGAACAAGCCTTCTACATGGTAGGTGGCATTGAAGAGGCTGTTGAAAAGGCTAAAACACTGAACTAATGGATATGACTACAGGCAGATGGGTGCCATCTGCCTGTTTATTTCAGTGATATAGAAAAGAGAACATTATGGCAAATACAGTGCATGTCGATGTGGTGAGTGCCGAAGAATCTATCTTCTCCGGTGAAGCCGAATTTGTCGTGGCCCCGGCAGGTGCAGGTGAAGTGGGTATTTACCCAAATCACGCACCAATGATTACCACGATCAAGCCCGGTGCATTGCGTATCAAGCAATCTGCAGAACAGGAAGAAACCCTGATCTTTATTTCTGGCGGCATGCTGGAAGTGCAACCAGGCATGATTACCGTACTGGCGGATACAGCCATTCGTGGGCAGGATCTGGACGAAGCCAAGGCTATTGCAGCTAAGGAAGCGGCGGAAGAAGCATTGAAAAACCGTTCTTCGGAGATTGACTATGCCGCAGCGCAAGCTGAGTTGGCAGAGGCTGTTGCACAAATCCAGGCAATTCAGAAATTGCGTAAATCAGTCCACTAGTTGTTGCATTAGCGTTTAACATTAAATTTAATGCAGACAATGACAAATGAGGCGGCTTTCAAGCCGCCTTTTTTGTTTCTGAGATAAAATAATCGCATGACTGATTTGAATATTGTAATTCTGGCGGCAGGCAAAGGCACCCGTATGCGCTCAGATCTGCCTAAGGTACTGCATGCCATTGGCGGCACACCGATACTGCATCATGTGATCAACGCCGCACGCAAACTCAATCCTCAAAAAATCATTGTGGTCTATGGTTTTGGGGGTGAACAGGTCCAGCAACAAACCCCGGGCGAGGATTTGGTGTGGGTTTTACAAGCCGAGCAACTGGGGACCGGACATGCCGTTCAGCAAGCCCTCCCCCATCTGCCTGCGCAAGGAAAAACACTGATTCTGCTTGGCGATGTGCCGCTGGTCGATGTTGAGGCCTGTCGCGACATGCTGTCACAGGCAGATGCACATCTGGTTGTGCAAACGTTTATCAAGGATGATCCGACCGGTTATGGCCGTATCGTGCGCAATGCACAAAATCAGGTTGTGGCCATTGTTGAGCATAAGGATGCCAGTGAAGCACAACGAGCCCTTCAGGAAGTGAATACCGGCATTATGGCCATGCCTAATGCAGCGCTGAAGCATTGGCTGGCTCAACTGCAAAACAACAATGCGCAGCAAGAGTATTATCTGACAGATATCATTGCAATGTCTGTGAACGAAGGACGGGCGGTACTACCACATGTGGTCGCCGATGCCTGGTCTGTTACCGGCATCAATTCCAAGCTGGATTTACAACAGATGGAGCGTGAATATCAACACAGACAGGCGCTCAACTTGATGACGCAAGGCGTCACCCTCATGGATGCACAGCGAATTGATATTCGAGGTCACCTGAACTGCGGCCGTGATGTGCGTATTGATGTGAACTGTGTCTTTGAAGGGGAAGTCACCTTGGAAGATGGTGTTGATGTCGGTCCAAATTGTGTGATCAAAAATGCTGTGATTGCACGCAATACCACATTAGCTGCATTTACCCATATAGAAGAGGCCAGGGTCGGACAGGATAGTAAAGTTGGCCCATTTGCGCGTTTGCGGCCAGGCACGCACCTGGCTGCCGAGACCCATGTGGGTAACTTCGTCGAACTTAAAAATGCCAGCGTCGGCCTGGGTAGCAAGGTCAATCACTTGAGTTATGTGGGGGACGCCACAGTCGGGGCAAACGTCAATATTGGTGCGGGAACGATTACTTGCAATTATGATGGGGCCAATAAACATCAGACTGTGATAGAAGATGATGTGTTTGTGGGTTCTGACAGTCAATTGGTCGCTCCTGTGACCATAGGCAAAGGGGCGACGATTGCCGCAGGCTCCACCATCACTAAAGATGTGCCGGCAGAGACATTAACGCTCTGTCGTGCACGTGAGCAACGTTCAATTCAAGGATGGAAACGTCCGCAAAAGGTGAAAAAATAAACATATGTGTGGCATTGTCGGTGCAGTTTCAAACCGTAATATTGTTCCCTTGTTAATTGAAGGCCTTAGCCGGCTGGAATATCGCGGCTATGACTCAGCGGGGATTGCTGTACTCAACCAGTCCATCGTACGTGTGCGTGCGGTCGGCCGCGTCTCTGAATTAGAGCGCAAAGCACAGGGCTTAACCAGCCAGATCGGCATAGGCCACACGCGTTGGGCAACGCACGGTGGCGTCACCGAACAAAATGCACACCCGCATGTTTCGCCTACGCAAGACCAGGCTGAAATCGCCGTGGTACATAACGGCATTATCGAAAACCACGATGAACAGCGTGACCGTTTACAAGCCTTGGGTTATCACTTTACTTCACAAACTGATACCGAAGTGATTGCCCATCTGGTGCATTATTATTACCAGCAGAGCAAAGACCTGCTGGTGGCTGTCAGACAAGCGATCAGTGAGCTGACCGGGGCGTATGCGATCAGTGTGATCGCCCTGGCCCAGCCACAAACCATGATTGTTGCCCGCTTGGGCTGCCCACTGTTGATTGGCTATGGAGAAGGCGAAAATTTCGTTGCTTCCGATGTGTCTGCGGTGCTGTCAGCCACGCGTAAAGTGGTTTATCTGGAAGATGGCGATGTCGCCACCTTGCAAACTGATCGCGTGACGATTATCGATAAGCAAGGTGAAACCGTGCAGCGCAAAGTGCACATGAGTGATGTCTCTCTGGCCTCATTGGAATTGGGCCCATATAGCCATTTCATGCAAAAAGAGATTCATGAGCAACCACGCGCGATTAGCGATACCATTGAGGCGCTTATTGATGATGGCGCTTTCAGGTGTGAATTGTTTGGTGCGACAGCAGCTGACATTTTCAAACAGATTGATAGCGTATTGATTTTAGCGGCGGGGACCAGCTATTACGCGGGCATGACCGCCAAATACTGGCTGGAAAGCATCGCAAAAATTCCAACCTCAGTCGAAATCGCCAGCGAATACCGGTATCGTGATTCGGTGCCTAATCCCAAGCAGCTGATCGTCACCATTTCGCAATCCGGTGAAACGTTGGATACGATGGAAGCGCTCAAACATGCCCAAAAACTGGGGCATCCTTTCAGTCTTGCCATCTGCAACGTGCAAGAAAGCGCCATCCCACGGGCATCATCCCTGATTTACTACACACGTGCTGGTGCAGAAATCGGCGTGGCCAGTACCAAGGCGTTTACCACGCAATTGATTGCATTGTTTGTCCTGTCAGTTACCCTGAGCAAAGTGCGCGGTCTCTTGACCGATGCGCAAGAGCAACAATACCTGGCCGAGCTGCGCCAACTGACCGGCAGCGTGCAAATTGCGCTGAATCTGGAGCCGCAGATTCGCGAATGGGCCCATCGCTTTGGCGATAAGGAGCATGCGCTGTTCCTCGGTCGTGGCATCCACTTCCCGATTGCGATGGAAGGCGCGCTCAAGCTTAAAGAGATTTCCTATATCCATGCCGAAGCCTATCCTGCCGGTGAGTTAAAACATGGCCCCTTGGCGCTGGTTGATAGCAATATGCCTGTGGTGGTGATTGCCCCCAACGATGCCTTGCTTGAAAAGGTCAAGTCCAACATGCAGGAAGTCCGGGCGCGCGGTGGCGAGTTGTTTGTGTTTGCGGATGCAGACAGTCACTTTCATGCGTCTGAAGGCGTACAGGTCATCCGCACGCCGCGCCATGTCGGCGCGCTCTCCCCGGTATTGCATGTGATTCCGGTGCAGCTGCTGGCGTATCACGCCGCCTTGTTTAAAGGCACCGATGTAGACAAACCACGTAACCTGGCCAAGAGTGTGACCGTCGAATAATCATAAACCCCAGAAAAGCCCCGAGATTCGGGGCTTTTTTTTCAATACAAAATGGCGATGACTGCCATAAACTGGTAATCGGTGCTAATCAGGAATGCAGTCATGACCACGTCACAACACAGTATTATCGGTCGCCAGCCGGTTGTTAATGATCAACAACAAATCATAGGCTACGAGTTTTTCTTCCGTAATGAGACGGATGGCAGCAACACGCCATTTGAGGAAGATATTCAAACCTGCGCGCGTATCCTGAATACCACCATGGACGAAATGCATGAGAGCTGGTTACTCGGCCAGCAGCTGGCATTCATCAACGTCGATCATGTCATGCTCAATAGCGTGTTTCTCGAATTGATGCCGGCAGAAAAAACCGTGCTCGAAGTGGTGCATCACCTTCAGGTCACCCCAGAAATCCTGGCACGTTGCCAGGAGTTGAAACAACTAAAATTCCGTATCGCATTGGATAATCCGCAACACTATCCGCATTTGGAAGCCTTGTTGCCTTATGCCGACTTTATCAAGATCGATATGCGCAATGTGGACATTGCACAAGCTAAACAATGGTTAAAAAAATACCAGCACGATCAATGTTCCCTCATTGCAGAAAAGGTGGAGGAAAATAACCAGTTTCAGGACCTGCTGGATGCGGGTTACCACCAGTTCCAAGGCTATTTTTATGCCAAGCCAGAAAATATCAGCAGCAAGGTCATTAATCCAAGCTTTGATGGCGTGTTGCATTTGTTGAACCTGGTCAGCCAGGAGGCAGAAAACAAGGACATCGAAAATGGGTTTAAACGTGATACCACGCTGAGTTATAAACTGCTGCGCTATATCAACTCTGTGGGCTTTGGCTTGTCATGCGAAGTGCAATCCATCGGTCATGCTTTGACCATCTTGGGTCGCAACCAGCTTTATCGCTGGCTGACTTTACTTATGGTCACGGCGGGAAACAACAGCAGCTCCCCTGCCCTGATGAAAACCTCAATTACACGTGGCCGCTTGACCGAGTTATTGGGCGAACCTTTTTTTGAAAAGCGCGACCGTGACAATCTGTTTGTGGTGGGCGTATTTTCGCTGCTGGATGTGATGCTTAAAGTGCCGATGGAAAATATCCTCGAAAAACTACAATTACCTGAGACGATCGTCGATGCACTGGTTGAGCGCCAGGGTATTTTTGGCCCTTTCCTCAAGCTCACCGAAGCTTGCGAAGATGCCAACAATGAAGAAATTTTAGAGATGGCTGCCATGCTGCAACTCAAGCCGGAAAAAGTAAATCAGTGCCATATGGAGGCCCTGGCCTGGACCGAGGCTCTGGGAATATAAATCAATACCTGACCCTCTTGAAAAGATAAAGCGCATACCCATTTACACGATACAGATGCTTGCAGTTTGAGGTCTGTGAATCATGTTAATCGCTTATTTTTGAAAGGATCAACGTATGCGTAGTTATGACTTAACCCCCTTCTACAGAACCGCAATTGGCTTTGACCGTTTGGCTAAAATGCTCAACGAAAGCCAGCGCAGTGAAAACGAAATCAGCTATCCACCTTACAACATCGAACTGGTAGACGAAAACGCCTACAAAATCGTGATGGCAGTGGCTGGCTTCCAGCAAGATGAGCTGGAGATTGAAACTGAACACCAGGCTTTGCGCGTGACTGGCCGCAAAGCCAAAAAAGAACAGGAAACCACCTATTTGCACCGGGGTATTGCCACCCGGGACTTTGAGCACAAGTTCCAGTTGGCCGATCATGTGAAAGTGACCGGGGCACAGCTCGAAAATGGCTTGTTGACGATTGCTTTGGTGCGTGAGATTCCTGAGGCACTCAAGCCACGCAAAATTGAAATTGGCACCGCAGTCCCAAATGCAAGCGCTAACTTGATCGAGCAAAAAGCAGCTTAACCAGAGGGTATAAAAAAGGGCCAGTTGGCCCTTTTTTCATATTTAGCTGCAGAATAGAAATCTGTTTAGTCGCTGAGCAAAGGCATCCAGTCAACCGGCTTGCATGCGCATGTCACTGTCCGCCAGCCACGCTCATCCGCGGTTATCTAACGCTAAAGAATTCCTTGTTTATCCTCGCTCTGCGTTAAAATAGCCGCTTCCAACCATACTCTGGATGTAATACAAATGGCGCAATATGTGATGTCCATGCTCCGCGTGAGCAAAATCGTGCCGCCCAAACGGCAAATCATCAAAAATATTTCCCTTTCATTTTTCCCGGGCGCAAAAATTGGCTTGCTGGGCTTAAACGGCTCAGGCAAGTCGACCGTGCTGCGCATCATGGCGGGCGCGGATAAAGAGTTTGAAGGCGAAGTGCAATGGCAGCCGAATATTTCGATTGGCTATCTGCCACAAGAGCCACAGCTGGATGCTGATAAAACCGTGCGTCAGGAGGTCGAAGCCGGCTTGGGCGCTATCATGGAAGCCAAGCAAAAGCTGGAAGAAATTTATGCCGCCTATGCTGAACCTGATGCCGATTTTGACAAACTGGCCGAAGAGCAGGCCAAGTACGAAAATATCCTGGCCGCCAGCGGAAGTGATGTCGAGCAGCAATTAGAGATTGCCGCCGATGCACTGCGCTTGCCACCCTGGGACGCAAAAATCGGCCCGTTGTCAGGCGGTGAAAAACGCCGCGTGGCCTTGTGCAAATTGTTACTGTCAAAACCTGACATGCTGTTGCTGGACGAGCCGACCAACCATTTGGATGCGGAATCCGTCGAGTGGCTGGAACAGTTTCTGGTGCGCTTCCCCGGCACCGTGGTGGCTGTCACCCACGACCGCTACTTCTTGGATAATGCTGCTGAATGGATTCTGGAACTGGACCGCGGTGAGGGTATTCCATGGAAAGGCAACTACTCCAGCTGGCTGGAACAAAAAGAAGACCGCTTAGCGCTGGAGCAAAAACAGGAAGACGCCCACCGCAAAGCCATGAAGCAAGAGCTGGAATGGGTGCGCCAAGGGGCAAAAGCGCGTCAGAGCAAGAGCAAGGCGCGCTTGGCACGTTATGAAGAAATGTCCAGCGTCGAATACCAGCGCCGCAACGAGACGCAGGAAATCTTTATCCCGCCCGGTGACCGTCTTGGCAACCAGGTGATTGAGTTTAGCAACGTCTCCAAAGGCTTTGGGGATCGCTTGTTGATTGATAATCTCTCATTCACCATTCCGCCTGGCGCGATTGTTGGCGTGATCGGCCCCAACGGTGCCGGTAAGTCCACGCTGTTCCGCATGCTGCAAGGCAAGGAGCAGCCTGATAGTGGTGAAATCATCACCGGCCCAACGGTTAAACTGGCTGCAGTCGACCAGACCCGTGATGGCCTGGACAACGATAAAACCGTATTCGAAGCGATTTCTGGCGGGCTGGATGTGCTCAGCGTTGGTAAATTTGAAATGCCTAGCCGGGCTTATATTGGCCGCTTCAACTTCAAAGGCGGCGACCAGCAAAAAATCGTTGGTCAACTCTCGGGTGGTGAACGTGGTCGCTTGCATTTGGCCAAGACCCTGATTTCCGGGGCTAATGTCTTGCTGCTGGATGAACCATCGAATGACCTTGATGTGGAAACCCTGCGCGCTCTCGAAGATGCCTTGCTTGAGTTTTCAGGTTGCGTACTGGTGACCTCGCACGACCGCTGGTTCCTGGACCGGATTGCCACGCACATTCTGGCCGCCGAAGGCGACTCGCAATGGACGTTTTTCAACGGCAACTATCAGGAATACGAAGCCGACAAGAAAAAACGCCTGGGTGAAGAAGGTGCCAAACCCAAACGTATCCGCTATAAACCGATTACGCGATAAAAGACAGCCCACCCGCAAGGTGGGCTTTTTTATGGTGATCGTGTTACTGTGGAGCGCACTTCAGAGCAACTTGTTCACAGGATCCTATTCACATGCAAGCAACCAATTTCAAACTGCAAGATTATTTCAACCGCATAGGCTATGTGGGACAGCCTGACACCAATATCGAGACCTTGCGTGCACTCATGCGCTGTCAGCTATTCAGTGTGCCGTTTGAAAATCTGGATGTACAGGCTGGCAAGGTGGTTTCCATGGTGCCAGAGGAGATAGTCGAGAAAGTTATTTATCGGCAACGCGGGGGATATTGCTACGAGGTGAATGGTGTCTTTGCCATGGCATTACAGGCGCTGGGCTTTCGCTTTCAGCTGGTCGCGGCGCGACCAATGTTTTATCCGGTGCGCAGACCCAAAACGCATATGGCAATTGTGGTGCATCTCGAGCAACAAGCCTGGTTATGTGATTTGGGTTTTGGCAGCTATGGTATCCGCGCACCACTGGCCTTAAATAGGCTGGATACGGAAACCATGCAGGACCATGATTGCTTTATGTTGCGTACGCAGGGCGAGCGCGAGTTTTTAGTACAGGCACGCGTCGATGAGGACTGGCAAAACCAGTTTGCGTTTGACCTGCATCCCTGGGAGTGGATTGATTTTTATCCGGCAAACTTTATGAACTCCACTCACCCTGAGGCGATTTTTGTGCAGAGATTGCTGGTCGTATTACATCAGCCGGCAGGCAGGATGATTTTATTCGGCGACACCTTGAAAACCATCACCGATGGCGTGGTGACAAAAAGGATCATACCGAAGAGTGAGCGTAGCGATACGCTTAAAACCCTCTTTGGGTTGTCGACGTAAAAACCTTTACCCCATGCATCCTGACCTGGCAGGACGTCGCAGAGGCTGGTTTGACTAGCGTGGAGCAGATTGCTCTTTGTTCACCAGTTTACGTATCAGCCGGTTGGCATTAATGGCTGCCAGCGTGGCACCGAATTCGTAATCGTCAAAGCGTGACGCTTCAATATAAGGCAAGGCAACCAGCTTGCCGTTAATCAGGCAGATGCGGCATTGGTCTTGCCAGACCTCGTGTGCTTGTGGCTGTAGAGGGTGTTGGCGGGGTTGGGTGTTGTCCATACTTCTCTTAAAACAAGGTGGGTTTGTTTGATTATCTCCAACTGAAATATCTACTCAATAGCCTGTTCGGGCTAATCGACCTTGATGGCGGCTAAATTTAATCGGGTAGCCTGGCTTTATGCGGTGCTTTTTTCATGATCCAGTCCCACAGGCCGGGCGGGATCAGGCGGAGCAGGCGTGCGACGATACCCATTTGCCAGGGGATGACACTAAAGCGGCGTTGTTGGGCAATCACGCGCATGGCTTTGCGGGCGAAGACATCGGCATCCATCAGAAAGGGCATCGGGTAGGTGTTGATGTCGGTCATGGGCGTGCGGATGTAGCCGGGGGCGATGGTGGTGACGGTAATCGCATATTGCTGCATTTCGACGCGCAGGCTTTCGAGGTAGGTAATGGCCGCTGCTTTACTCGCGCTGTAAGCGCCGGCGCCAGGCAAGCCGCGAATCCCGGCCACACTGGCGATGCCAACTAGTTGCGCCATCTTGCCCTGCACTGTTGCCTGTTTCATGGCCTCGATAAACGGTTGAAAGGTGTGCACCAGTCCCATGACGTTGGTATCAAACACGGCTTGAAAGGCGGGGATGTCGTCCTGGTATTCGGTGAGGGTGCCACGGCTGACGCCGGCGTTGCCGATGACGATATGCGGGGTGCCATATTGCTGGATGGCGGCTTGCGCCATGGCTTGCATCTGGTCTGCCTGTCTTACATCGACGGTGTAAGTTGTACAGGCAACCTGATATTGGCTGCTCAGCTGACTGGCAAGCGCTTGCAGTGCGCCCGTATTGCGACCGCACAGACTTAGTTGCAACTGTTGCCGATAATGTTGGGCATAGGCCGTGGCCATGGCGGCGCCTAGGCCACTGGAGGCACCGGTAATCACAATATGCAGGCAGTCAGAATTGGTTTTCGCCATAAAATACATTGCAGTAAACAAATTTTAATCGGGTAGAATGCCATAAAACACTGGTCGGGGAAACGTAGATGAATTTAGAAAAAGTGATTTTTGGCTTTTTTATTATTCTAGCCATGACACTTAACTTTGGATTTTTTGTTGGTGATATTGATAACCCGCAACATCACTTGCATTACGAGTTGTATGTCGCCATTGTGGTGAATTTGATCGCCACCGTACTTAAATTTGGTGACCGGACGCAGATTGGCGCGATCCACCTGGCTACCAGCCTGGTCGCTGATTTACAGTTGATTGCCGCAGCAATTATCTGGACCGTTGCTGGTAGCAACGGCGCGGATACTGAGGTGATTGTCGGGGTGGTTTCTTTGTCTGGTGGTGCATTTCTCGCCAATATCACGTCGGTCATTTTGCTGATTTATGAAACCGTGACCCTGCGTCGCTAAGCACGTAGTCAGCATGACGCTCAATCAAATTGTGTTCTGGATTTTGCGGCGCATGCGTGCGCCGCTGCTGATGTTGATTGTCAGCTATGCCATTGCGATGATTGGCTTTGTGTTGATCCCCGGGGTAAATGACCGCGGCCAAGCCTATCATCTGAATTTCTTCGATGCCTTTTATATTCTGAGTTATACCGCGACCACCATCGGTTTTGGTGAGCTCCCCTACCCGTTTACCACGCCACAGCGTCTGTGGATGACTTTTTCGATTTATGTGACGGTGATCTCCTGGTTTTACGCCATCGGGGCGATTATCGGGTTGTTTCAGGAGGGCGCACTCAAGCAGGCGTTTAAAACTGCGATTTTCCAGCGCGATGTCAAAAACCTGATGGAGCCGTTTTACCTGATTTGTGGCTATGGGGAAACCGGCGGCGAGCTGGTCAGGGCGCTGGATAGAAACGAGTTGCGGGTGGTGGTGCTTGAACGCTCGCCAGAACGCGTGAATGAACTTGAGCTGACGAATTACCAGTTTCATATTCCGCACTTATGCGCAGATGCAAAGTTATCCGAGGTGTTGCTCTACGCCGGCATTAAAAATCCCATGTGCCGCGGGGTGGCGGCGCTGACCGATGATGACCATGCCAACCTGGCAATCTCGGTGGCGGTGAAGCTGATCAAGCCTGGATTGCCGGTGCTGTCGCGTGTACAGGATGATGTCATCGCCGCCAATATGGCCTCGTTTGGCACAGACCGCATTATTAATCCTTACCATATTTTTGGGGAACACTTGGCCATGCGGCTCAACGCATTGGGCACTTACCTGCTGCATGAGTGGTTGACGCGTGCACCGGGTGATGCGATCGAAACCCCGGCCGCTATCCCGCAAGGCCACTGGATTGCTTGTGGCTTTGGTCGCTTTGGCAAGTCCGTCGTCAATAGCCTGCAAAATGAGGCCATGCATGTCACGATCATCGAGGCAGATCCGGCAGGCACGCAATGTGAGCAATGCATTATCGGCAGCGGTGTGGAGTCGCACATCTTGAAACAGGCCGGGATTGAGCAGGCGGTGGGTATTGTAGCGGGCACCGACAATGACATTAATAACTTGTCTATCGTCATGACGGCATTGGAACTCAACCCTAATCTGTTTGTGATCATCCGCAAGAACAAGCGCCATAACGAGCCGCTGTTTCAACACTTTGATGCCGACATCACCATGCAGCCCAGTGATGTGATTGCACACACCTGTTTGTCTTATATGGTTTCACCCATGTTGGCCGAGTTTCTGGCCACGGCGCGGCATCAGGGCAATGCTTGGGCCAATGCCGTGATTGCGCAACTGGTTTCCAAGCTCGGTGAGCAAGTGCCAGATACCTGGGATATTACGATTGCGGATGACATGGCCGTGGCGGTGTGTGGCCTCATGCAGCAAGGCATGCGGCCAGCGCTCAAGCATTTACTCATGAATCCTGCCGGGCAACAGCGGCATGAAATGCCGGTGGTGCCGTTAATGTTGCTGCGCGCGGGTGAAAAAATGTTATTACCAGACTTGGCGACGCCGCTGGAGATGGGCGATAAAATTTTATTCTGTGGTCTGGATCAGGCCAAATCTATCCAGCGCTATCTGCTGCACGACCTGAAAACCTTGCATTATCTGGTGACAGGCAATGAGATGCCTGAAACCTGGATTGGCCGCTGGCTGAAACAATAAAAAACCCTGCCTAAGCAGGGTTTTTTATTGTCATTGGTGCCTATTTTTTACCCGCTGCGCGGTCCTTGCGCACGTTCTGGATAATAAAGTCCGCTGTTTGCAAGGCGGCTTCATTGCCTCCGGCCATGGAACTGCCGGTGATGTATTTGCCATCAATAATCAAGGCAGGTACGCCTGTGGCGCCGGAAGCGCGGAACACCTGCATGGCTTTATTCATTTGCATGTTCAGCGCAAACGACTTAAAGGCTTTTTCAACTTTAATCTTGTCCAGACCGCCTTGTTTGGTCACCCAGTCAATGGCTGCAGCTTCGTCCGCCGGGTTCAAGCTTTTTGTTTTATGAATGGCGTCAAACAATGGGGTATGCAGTTTATCCAGTACGCCCAGTTCTTGCATGGCAAAATAGGTTTTGGCCATGGGCGCCCAGCTGGCATTGGGTAAGGCTGGCATGCGTTTGAAATACACATCTGCAGGTAACTTTTTCACCCAGGCTTCCAGCGGGTGTTCCATGTGATAGCAGTGCGGACAGCCATACCAGAACAGCTCCATGACTTCGATTTTGGCCGGTTGATCCGTCGTCATTTGTTGTGCGACCTGATCAAATTGCTCACCCATTTGCGGCTCAGCCAAGGCAGTAGTGGCGGTGAAGCCTGCCCAGAGCATCAAACTTAACAACATTTTTTTCATGATATTCGTTTCCTTATGTGTGGAAAGTAATGGTTTAACGTGACAGCTGGCGATACGATGACAGCATTAATGCGATGCTGAAGATTCGATATTGACCTTGATCAGATTAGGCTGAAAGCCATTGGTTTCCAGGTCATGGCTGATTTTTGTAATTTTTGCCAGATCGTTGAGCGGTCCAATGCGTACACGGTGCATGGTGCCCTTGTTCGGAATTTCTGCCGTTTGTACAACGGCCTCAAAGCCTACCAGTGCCAGTCGGGTTTTGAGATTGTTGGCATCATCCTCTTTGGCAAACGCGCCCACCTGAATAAAGTAGCTTTCTTGTTTGATGGTCGGGTTCTTTTTTACTTGTTCTTCACTGATTTTGCTCTCGGTATCCGGCAAAATGGTGTAGAAGTCAAATTTGTTAGGGTCCTCAATCGAAGTGCTCCCAGGTTTGACTTCTTCTTCGGTGACGGTGCTTTTGATCGGCAGCTCTTGCGAGCCGCTGTCATTCTTGAAGGCGCTGGAGAACGGGCTGTGGTCACCTTTGATATAAATGATGAGCGCGACCGTCAAGGCGACGCCCAAAAACAAGCCGACCAGCAGGCCGTTAAAGAAGGTGCTGCCGCTGCTCTTGCTTTTTGCTTTGGCTTGTGAGGGTTTGTAGTCGCGACTCATAGATAATTTGAACCAATCAATTCGGGCACTTTTCAGGTGCTTACATTTTATCCGGGGCGCTTACCCCCAGCAAAGACAAGCCATTGCGAAGGACAACGCGGGTTGCGGTAATCAGCGACAGGCGTGCCAGTTTGACTTGTGCATCATCCACCAAAAATTTGGTGTCATTGTAATAACTATGCAGGGCACTGGCTAGCTCCTTGAGATAGTTGGCCACCATGTGCGGTGCCAGTGCCTGGCAGGCGCTGCTGACCACTTCAGGGTATTGCCCCAAGGCTTGCATCAGGGTTGTTTCTGCTGCGCTGTTGAGTGGTGACAGGTCGGTGGTGGTGAGGCTGCCAACATCGCCGCCCCATTGATTCAATACGCTGCAAATGCGCGCATGCGCGTATTGGATATAGTAAACCGGGTTGTCATTGGTTTGCGCACGTGCCAGATCGATGTCGAACACCAATTGCGAATCCGGGCTACGCGCCGCCAAAAAGTAACGCGTGGCATCACAGCCAACTTCTTCAATCAGGTCGCGCAAAGTCACATAGCTCCCTGCACGTTTGGAGAGCTTGACCTCTTCACCGCCGCGCATCACCGTGACCATTTGGTGCAGCACGTATTCGGGCCAGCCTTGCGGAATGCCAACATTGAGGGCTTGTAGCCCGGCGCGCACGCGCGTAATGGTGCTGTGGTGGTCTGCGCCCTGCTCGTTGATCACACGTTTGAAACCGCGCTGCCACTTTTCACGATGGTAAGCGACATCCGGCACAAAATAGGTGTAGCCACCTTCTTTTTTGCGCATGACGCGGTCTTTGTCATCACCAAAATCCGTTGTGCGCAGCCATAAGGCGTCGTCTTGTTCATAGGTGTGACCACTGGCGATCAGCGATTGCACGGTGTTGTCTACCTTGCCTTCGGTGTATAGCGCGCTTTCGAGTGAGAACACATCAAATTTGATCTGGAATGCCTGCAAGTCGAGATCTTGCTCATGGCGCAAATAAGCCACCGCAAACTTGCGTATGGATTCCGTATCATTGACATCACCGCTGGCAGTCACCTGCATGTCGTCAGCAGTCACCGTCGCTTTGGCTAAAAAGGCCTCTGCAATTTCGAGGATATAGTCCCCACGGTAACCATCTTCAGGGAAGCTTGCATCGTCTGGCGTTATCCCTTGCGCGCGCGCCAGCACCGATTTGGTCAGGTTATCGATTTGTGCGCCTGCATCATTGTAATAAAACTCACGCGTCACCTCCCAGCCATTGGCGGCCAGTAATCGGCATAAACAGTCGCCGACCGCAGCACCGCGGCCATGGCCCACATGTAACGGGCCAGTGGGGTTGGCAGAGACAAACTCCACCTGGACTTTTTCGCCTTGCCCTGCCGGGTTGCGGCCAAACTGGTCGGTTTGTTTCAAAATATCGTGCACGATGGCCTGTTTGCTATCTGCCGACAAAAAGAAATTGATAAAGCCTGCACCCGCAATCTCCACCTTGCTGATCACCTGGTTGGCGGGCAAGCCGTCGATAATCTGCTGGGCAATCATGCGCGGATTTTGCTTGAGCGGTTTAGCCAGTTGCATGGCGATATTGGTCGCGAAATCCCCATGCTCGGCAGATTTTGGCCGCTCAAGGATGATATGGAGACTGGAGGTGTCTGCCACCAGCGGCGTCACCGCTTGCAGAATCAGTTCTGTGATCGTTTGTTTCAAGGTTAAAATGATGCGTTATCGTCAAACCGCCATTTTAACCTAATTAAGCCTTTTCACCCATGTGTTCAACATCCGCCGCTCCTCAGGTCACCACGTCCGCCAGCATTGTGCGCGTCGTGCTTGATGTGCCGCTGGACCGTGAGTTTGATTACCTGAATCCTGGCCTGGTGATCAAAGTGGGTAACCGCGTGGTGGTGCCATTTGCTGGACGACAACTGGTGGGGATCGTGATGGCTCTGGTCAATGAGACCGATATCCCCTTGCACAAGCTCAAAGCGGTATTGCAAGTGTTTGACGACGTGCCGCTGGATGCTGCCAGCTTCAAATTATTGCGCTTTTGTGCAGACTATTATCACTATCCGTTTGGGCAAACCGTATTATCCAGCCTGCCATTGCGCTTGCGGCAAATCAAGCCGGCGGTGTCGCGCAAAATGTGGCTCTATCATCTGGCACAACCGGTGCCTGATGCGTTGATCGGCAAGCGGCAACAAGTCTTAGCGAGGTTGCTGGCCTTGCTGCAGCAGCACACCGAATGCAGTGAGGCCATGCTCGCTGCGGTTTCAGCCACTTGGCGCAAAGCGTTACAGCCCTTGCTGGATGGCGGCTATGTAAACAGGCGAGAAGTCATCGCGACCCGGCCCTCCATGCCTGCCTCCGCGCAGGTCCCCGAACTCAATGACGAGCAGGCCGCGGCCGTTGAGGCGATTCTGGGCCGCCTGCATGGATTTCAGCCCTGGCTACTGTTTGGGATCACGGGTTCGGGTAAAACCGAGGTGTATATTCGCTTGCTGGAAAAAGTGTTGGCTGATCCACAGTCGCAAGTGCTGATTATGGTGCCCGAAATCAACCTGACACCGCAGCTGGAAAGCCGTTTTCGTAGCCGGCTCAGTGAGTACGCATTGGTTACCTTGCATAGCCATTTGAGTGAGAGTGAGCGCTTGCAAAACTGGCAAGCGGCACAGTCTGGCGCCGCACGCATTGTGATCGGGACGCGCTTGAGTGTGTTTACGCCCATGCCTCACCTCAAGCTGATGATTCTGGACGAAGAGCATGACAGCTCTTACAAGCAACAAGATGGCATGCGTTATCATGCGCGCGATGTTGCGCTGGTACGTGCGAAGCAGCATGGTGTGCCCGTGGTGCTTGGCAGTGCCACGCCTTCACTGGAAAGCTGGTACAACGCAACGGGCGATCAGGAGCACGCAGGCGGCAGAAAGCCGATTTATCGTTTGCTCACATTAAACAAGCGGGCGGTGTCGCAAGCCACATTGCCACGTATTTTTTGTATAGATACTGCGCATCCGCCGCCAGAAGCCGGATTGACGCCCCTGTTGAAGCAGGCGATAGAGCAGCGTTTGCAGCGTGGCGAACAAAGCTTGTTGTTTATTAATCGCCGTGGCTATGCCCCGGTGCTGCATTGCTCGGCCTGCCAGTGGCTGGCTGATTGCCGTCGGTGCTCTGCCAAAGCGGTGCTGCACTTGCGGCAGCGTGTGCTACGTTGTCACCACTGTGGCGATGAGCAGCCTATTCCGCTGCAATGTCCAAGTTGCGGCAATCCGGATTTGCGCCCGGTTGGTCAGGCGACGCAACGCATCGAGGAAACGCTGCAGCAGGTGTTTCCGCAGGCGCGCGTCGCGCGCGTGGACAGAGATACCATTCAGGCCAAAGATGCTTTAACTACATTGCTTTCCGAGGTGCATGCCGGTGAAATCGATATTTTGGTGGGCACCCAAATGCTGGCCAAAGGCCATGATTTTGCTAATCTGACCTTGGTGGGTGTGCTCGATACCGACAGTGCATTGTATAGCCCGGATTACCGCGCCAGCGAGCGCTTGTTTGCCCAATTAATGCAGGTGGCCGGTCGTGCCGGCCGTGGTGAAAAACCGGGTGAGGTGTTAATACAAACGGCCTTCCCGCAGCACCCTTTATTTGCCGCCTTGCGCGAGCAGAATTACGCCGAGTTTGCACAGGCTTTGTTGCAAGAGCGAATGGCGATGCAGTTCCCGCCTGCTACCTATATTGCCGTGATGAAAGCAGAAGCCACTGAGTATGCCCTAGTAAACCAGTTTCTGACGGAGTTTAGTTTGGCCGCCAGAGCCTATGTCGATCAGCATGCTGCAACTTTGCCTGACCAGCCGCTAATTTATGACCCGGTAAGACCTGGGCTTGCACGCCTGAACCGTATGGAGCGTGGCTATGTGATGATGCAATCTGCACATCGCAACGCCTTGCAGCAGCTACTGCAAGTGGCCGTCGCCTGGGTAAGAGCACATCCATTACAGGCGAAAATTCGCTGGGTATTGGATGTCGATGCCCTGGAATACTAGCAAATTTGCAAAAGTGGTCTTCGAATGACAGGGTGTTTTGTAAAAAAGGGTTAGTGTTTGATTGTTTTTTAAGGTAAATTTAAGGGTTGCGATATTATTTGTAGCATATTGATTTTAATAAAAGTTTTGGGGAGTCATCTTGAAAAAACACACGACAGGTATGCGCCTGATTCCTTGGCTGGTCATGGGATATTGCTCGCAGGTTTTGGCAGGGGGCGTTTCGTTCCCGGAGCCCTTGCAGCCCAATATCCCTAGACCGATTATTCCAGAGCCACGGCCCATTATTCAGGTACCACAAGAAACGCCACAGCCAGAAAAAAAACAAAAGAAATCCAGTCTGAAGATTGTGGTAAAGGCGTTCAAATTTTCTGGCAACAAACAGTTTTCAGATGAGGTGCTTGCAGCACAAGTCGCCTCGCTGACTGGCCATGAAGTGGGTATGCGCGAGCTGAATGAAGCGGTGGGTACCATTCGTAACTATTACCGCCAACGTGGCTACTTGCTGACACAAGTCTATTTGCCTACGCAAGATTTGCAAAAAACTACTGAAGCAGAAGCTGTGGTTGAGTTGGCGATTCTGGAAGGTACTTTGGGCGAGGTGAAAGCCGAAACCGGTGAAGGGCTGGATCAGTCGTATTTCCAGTCTGTTTCCGAGTACGGCTTGAACAAGGGCGATGTGCTCAATGAGCGCAACCTCGTGCGCAATATCATGGTGATGAACGGCTTGCCGGGCATTCAGGTCACCTCTCAGCTCAACCCCGGTGAGGCTGTGGGCAGTTCAGATGTGGCTGTGTCTGTTGAACCCAGAGCGCGTTACAGTGGATATGTGGCGGCGAACACTTACGGCAACCGTTACACCGGTCGAGAAACATTAGGTTTTGGCGGTGCCGTCAACAACCTGAACGGTCGTGGAGATCAATTGGCGGTGGTGGGTAAAGTTTCCAGAGATGAAGGTCAGCGCTCATTGAGTGGATTGTATCTGACCCCTGTTGGCAGTGCAGGTAATATTTTAAATCTGGCTTACAGCTATGTAGATTATGAGCTTGGTCGCGATTTCAAACAGTTTGATGCGTCGGGCGATGCGCATTATTTTTATGCGTCTTTAGAACATCCCTGGTTACGTGAAACCAAAAAAAGCATTTCGTTCAAGGTAGGCAGTAACTACAAAATTCTCGATGACGAAGTAAAAGCATTTTCTATTGATAACCGTCGAAATATCAGTAGTGTGGAATTAGGTGTGCTAGGTGATTGGATCAATGAAGCAGGTGATGTTGCTTATCAGTGGAGTTTGGTGCTGACACAGGGGAATGTTTCAATTAAGGACAACGCAGCCAAAGCAAATGACAAGACTCAACTGGATGTTCAAGGCAGTTTTACCAAATGGAACTGGACTTCCAGCCGTACGCAGGTATTCGACAATGGCGTTAACTGGATTGTGCGGGCAGATTACCAAGGCACAAATAGTAACCTTGATATCGCAGAGCGCTTTGGTATTGGTGCCATTAACCGCTGGCGTCAATTCTCTGATATCCCCAGCCAGGCAGACCAAGGCTGGATGGCAGGAACTGATTTACGCCGTACTTTTGCGACCACGGGCGCTGACGTGACTCCCTACATCCAAGCTGTGACGCCGTTTGTTTTTTACGATGCTGGTCGTGGCAAGTTAAATCATGACCCGATTGGCAGCAGCAACTATGTCCGCTCCCAACATGTGGGTATCGGTACTGATATCCAGATTCCAGGGCAATGGGTATTAACGACCACCTACTCCCAGCAAAAGCGTGATCTGGATGGTTCGTCAAGTAATACTGAGTACCAGCTCTGGGGTCAGTTGAGAAAAAATTTCTAGTAGTAAACCAACAGGTCTCGGCCTGGCAAAAATAAAATAAGTAGCTCGGATGAATAGGCATTAGTCATACTGGGCTACATACAAAAAAAAATTCCTGAACCAAAATTACATTCATATCAGGAATATGAGAGAAGTAATGGTAACCCACTGGTCATGAGATCAGTGGCGTTTATTATTAACAAGGAGAAGTGTCATGAAAGCAGCATCCTTAAACCATATCTACCGTCTTGTGTGGAGTCGGCTTCAGCAAGCTTGGGTTGCCGTTGCAGAAACCGCGCGCGCGCAAGGTAAGTCCAGTGTCAGTGGAAAAGTGCCTGAACCGGCTTCTGGCTATGTAGGCAAGCGACATATTGGTGCTATCACCTCTTCTGCCAAACGTGGCATGCTTGTCGCCAGTGCATTTGCTGCGGTCATCGCTCCATTGACTTCTTTTGCTGATACCAATGTGGTTGCTGGGGTGGTTGCGGGTGATCTGGCAGTCAAAGATTTGAGCAGTACGCATACTCAGTATACCCATACAGCCAATGTCAATATTGTTGATTTTTACAAGTTTGGTGTAGAAAAAGGCCATCAACTAGATGTTGTGATGCCAGATGCTGGCCGTGCGCTCTATCGTGTAATCGGAGATAGCCGTTCCGAAATCATGGGCACACTTAATTCCAATGGAAGCCTGTTCCTGATTAACCAAAACGGGATTTTATTTGGTCACGGTGCAGAAGTGAATGTCGGTAATATCGTTGCCTCCAGTTTGGACATTTCTAATGATGACTTTATTAAAGGCAAATACAATTTTGCCGTGGGCAGCATCGTTGGTAACGTGGAAAACTATGGTGTCATCAAAGCAAAAAATGAAGGCTACATTGTTCTCTTAGGCAAAACCGTCGATAACAGTGGTACCTTGGTCGCAAGCAACGGTAGTGTGGTATTGGGCTCTGCCCAACAAGCGACATTGGACTTTTTTGGCAATGGACTGGTTAAAACCAAATTGTCAGGTGGTGCACTCGAGGCCACCATTAAAAACAGTGGTTCCATTTATGCCGATGGTGGCTTTGTGCAAATGGCAACCAATGCCCGTGCCTCAGCCATCAATATCTCCGGGATTGTGGAAGCCAATCAACTGGTCGAACGTAATGGCGTCATCCGTCTGGAAGGTGGCGATAATGCCAAAGTCGAAGTGTCAGGCCGCTTGATTGCGAAAGGTGAGCACACTACTGGCGGCACTATTGAGGTCACAGGCGAGCAAGTCGCTTTGATGAACGGCGCTGTGCTGGATGCCTCCGGCGATAAAGGCGGTGGCAAAGTGTTGGTAGGTGGTGATTACCAAGGTAAAAATGATGCGGTTTACAACGCTAGAACCACTTATGTAGCCAGCGGTGCAACGATCAAAGCAGATGCCATTCAGGAAGGCAATGGCGGTAAAGTGGTTGTCTGGGCGGATGATTTGACCCGTTACTATGGCGAGATTTCTGCTCAAGGCGGTGCCAAGAGTGGAAACGGTGGTTTTGTTGAGGTCTCTGGCAAGCAGCACTTGGCCATGCTAGGTGACGTTAATGTTGGTGCCACAAATGGCATCGGTGGCACCGTTTTATTTGATCCTGAAAACATTGTTTTGAATAACACCGCGGCATCTGCACCAGCAAACCAACCGGATGGCACCCCAGATGATGCATTCGCCAGTAATCCAGGGGCAAATACTGAAGTCAATGTCACTCAGGTGAAGGGTTACAGCGAGCTCTATTTGCAAGCTAACAATAACATTACCGTTAACAGTGCGCTTACGATGAATCGTGATGGTAGCGTGCGTCTGGAAGCAAATAATGACATCAATGTAAATGCTGCAATTACAACCACTGGCAAAGGCAGTATCAACCTTAAGGCAGATGCTGACAATAGCGGTACCGGTAATTTAGCAATTGGTGCCAATATTTCAGGGACAGGCGGCGTCACACTTTCAGCTGCGACATTGACGCATACAGCGGGTGATATCAGTGCGCCTGGCGCCGGAAGTAGCACAGGAAACGCTGGTAATGTGAATATTACGGTGACTGGTTCTGCAGATTTGGGCTCAGCAAATATTTCTGCCAAAGGGCGTGAAAACTCATTTCCGCCAGCTGGGTTTAATGGTGGCACAGTAACGATCAATGCTGGCAGCCTCAATATGACAGGCAATATTGATACTTCGGGCTCTTCAGTCGTGGCCCCTAACGGACAAGTTGTTGCATTGCCAGGTGGTAATGGCGGTGCAGTGACAATCTCCACCTCCGGAAATGCTACTGTCGGTAACATCACTACTGGCGCTGGCGGGGCGGGTGCTGGTAATAATATTGCTGCCAGTAATTCAGGTGCAGTTCAAATCAGTAGTGCTAGCGGCAATCTGAATATTGGTAATATTAATACTCAAGGCGTCAGCAACTCCAATGGAGCAAATGTCACTCTAACCGCTAACAATGGGAGCGTTAATACCGGGGACATTAATACGAATGCCTCCAATCCTGGCAATAACAACGGTACAAATGCAGGTAATATCGCTGTGAATGCGGGTACGGGTATTAATGTTGGCAATATCAACGCTTCGGGTGCAACAGGTAAAGGCCAAAGCGGTAATGCTGGGTCGGTCTCACTTGTTTCGACTGATGGTGATGTTGTCACTAAAGAAATTTCACTCAAAGTCGGTTTTGCGTTAGCCAATGGAACAATTGGGCAGGCTCCTGATCTCTTTATTCGTGCGGGCCGCGATGTAATTCAGTCTGGCAATATCATTACTAATGCTCAGAGTTTGAATACGACAATTGTTGCAGGCAGAGGGTATAGGAATACCAGCAACTTTGATATTTCTACGGGTGCAAATGGTCGTTGGCTCATTTATTCACAGTCACCGGATAATGGGCAGCGCGGGACAAAAATCCTCAACGGCTATGATTTCAAGCAGTACGGCACTACTTATGATGGTGTAAAAAATGGTACGCAGCAGATCAATGCTGCAGCCAAAGGGAATGGCTTGATTTACTCTGAAAATATTGTGATTGATCCCAAGCTATCTGGGTCTGTAAGTCGTGTTTACGATACGACAACAGATGCTAGTATTGCAGGCTTATCATTGGTGACAGAGGGCCGAGATGGTGATGTGATTAATTACAGTAATATAGTTTCTGCAACTTTTGATAACAAAAATGTTGGCGACAATAAGGTCGTGACCACTAATCCTATTTCGATCCTGAGTGTGACTAATACAACAAGTAGAAATGGTGTTGATGTGGCGAGACAGGTGTATGGTTATACCTTGACCAACAATCAGACCTCAGCAAGTGCAACTGGAGCTATTGGTCAAATTACCCCGGCTAGCCTTTCAACTGTCGCTGGAATAACAGCCAATGACAAAGTCTTTGATGGTAATACACTTGCTTCTTTAAATACGGGTGCTGCCATATTTAATGGACGATTGGGTAATGATCAGCTGACAGTGGCGACAGCTGACGGACAGTTTATTGATAGTGCCGTAGGTGCTGGTAAAACTGTTAATATCAGTGGCATCACTTTAGGTGGTGTAGATGCAGGTAACTATACACTGGTTAATAATACCGCAACGACTACAGCTAGTATTTTGGCTGTTCCAACGCCCCCTACTACCCCAACGACTACAACGTTGAATATCTCACCACGTGACAACGCTGGTTTAGGTGGCCTAGTCGGAACTAACCCTGCTTTGAATACGATGACCATCGTTTCACTGAACCCTGCTGCGGGGGATGATGAAGATCCGGATGCAGTGGCTTGTCCAGTGAATGAAGATCACCTGGGTAGTACGCCTATCCTGAGTTCCGGCGTTAAATTGCCGGATGGTGTGAACTCGAATTGTATTTAATGTGTTGAGTGTTAATAAAGCCGGGCAATTGTCCGGCTTTATTTTTATGCTGAATAATGTTTTGTATTCATGCTAACACCAAGTAAAATAGAGCCCGTTCATCTGCGGCTGTAGTTCAATGGTAGAACGCCAGCTTCCCAAGCTTGATACGCGGGTTCGATTCCCGTCAGCCGCTCCAAAGGATTTTTCATGGCAAATACCCCTCCCACCGTTTTAACGTTTGCGGCCACAGATCCCAGCAGTGGTGCAGGTGTGCAGGCCGATATTCTGGCGCTCTCCAGCATCGGGTGCTACCCCTTGTCAGTGATTACTGGCATTACCGCGCAAGATACAGTGGGGGTAGAGAGCGTGATGCCGCTGGATGCAGACCTGATCAATGATCAGGCACGCACCATTCTGGAAGATGTTTCCGTCAGCGCGTTTAAATTGGGTTTGCTGGGGAGCGTTGAAAATGTGGCAGTGATTGCCGAGATAGTGGCTGATTACCCGGATGTGCCGCTTATCATCGATCCGATTCTTGCATCCGGCCGCGGCGACGAGTTGTCGAATGAAGAAATGCAGGCCGCGATGTGCGAGCTCTTGTTCCCGCAAGCCACTCTGATTACGCCTAATAGCCTGGAGGCCCGTCGCCTGGCCTATTACGATGAAAGCGACGAGGTGAAGCATAGCTCGCTTGAAGAATGTGCGCTACGCCTGCTGGGCATGGGGGCTGAATATGTGATGATCACGGGCACGCACGAGCGTTCAAATGACGTCGTTAACAGTTTGTATGGTTTACAAAATGGCGTGCCTGGCCTGATCAAGGATTATCACTGGGAACGTTTGCCTGGCAGTTATCATGGCTCTGGCTGCACGCTCACCAGTGCCATCACCGCATGTTTGGCACATGGCTTGAGTATGGAAGAAGCCGTGCACGAAGCACAGGAATTTACCTGGCAAACCCTGCGTCACGCCTTTAGGCCGGGCATGGGGCAGTTTATTCCCGACCGTTTCTTCTGGGCACGTGAGTCCGAGGTACAGGAAAAGGCGAGTGAGCTTCAGCATTAAAGGTTTGTATCTGGTCACGCCAGATTGTGATGACACTGCACTGTTGTGCGAACAGGTGACGCAGGCCTTGCGTGGAGGCGTTGCCATTGTGCAATACCGTCATAAAACGGCCACCGAGGCCTTGCGTCTGGAGCAAGCGGCAGCCTTGTTGGCATTATGCCGTGGCGCTCAGATTCCCTTTTTGATTAATGACCATGTTGATCTGGCCGCTCATCTGGATGCAGATGGCGTGCATGTGGGCCAGAATGACCGTGCCGTCACGCAGGCACGCGCCCTGCTCGGTAAACAAAAAATCATTGGCGCTTCTTGCTATAACCAGTTTTCGCTGGCGGAACACGCGCAGGCTGCGGGGGCGGATTACGTGGCTTTCGGCGCCTGTTATCCTTCTTCTACCAAGCCGAATGCGCCGCGTGCCGAGACTGCGTTGTTTGCGCAAGCCAGGCAACAGTTGTCTGTGCCGGTGGTTGGCATTGGAGGGATAACGTTGGAGAATGCCCGTCCATTGATCACGGCTGGCGCGGATGCACTGGCCGTGATTAGCGATATTTTCCAGTCGCACGATATCACTGCCCGTTGCCGGGCATATCAGTCTTTATTTGCGTCAAATTGAATCACATCACTACCGTTTTGCCAGACGTTGTTTGGTAAAATGCATGCGTTAATCTGTTCTGGTAAATTCTATGCATATTCACATCCTTGGCATTTGTGGCACGTTTATGGGCGGCATCGCCGTGCTGGCCAAGGCGGCCGGGCATCGGGTCACTGGCTGTGATGCCAATGTGTACCCGCCTATGAGCACCCAACTCGAGGCTCAGGGCATTGAGTTGATCCAAGGCTTTGATCCCTCGCAAACGGGCTTGCAGCCTGATATTTATGTGATTGGCAACGTGGTGACCCGTGGCAATCCTTTAATGGAGGAAATCCTCAATCAAGGATTGCCTTATATTTCTGGACCACAGTGGCTGGCAGAGAATGTACTGCAAGGTAAATGGGTGCTGGCCGTGGCCGGGACACACGGCAAAACCACCACGTCTTCGATGCTGGCCTGGGTGCTGGAGTACGCCGGGTTGGCGCCGGGCTTTTTGATTGGCGGCGTTCCTGAAAACTTTGGTGTTTCTGCGCGGTTGCCACAAACACCCAGGCAAGATCCGCAATCGGTCTCCCCTTTCTTTGTGATTGAGGCCGATGAATATGACACCGCTTTCTTCGACAAGCGCTCAAAGTTCGTGCATTACCGTCCGCGTACAGCCGTACTGAATAATCTGGAATTCGATCATGCGGATATCTTTGACGACCTTGCCGCCATTGAAAAGCAGTTCCATCACCTGGTGCGCACCGTGCCTCAGCAAGGTCTGGTGGTCGCGAACCAACAAGAAAGCCTGGACCGGGTACTTGCACGCGGGTGTTGGAGTGCCGTGGAGCGCATAGACAGCGCGAGAGGCTGGCAAGTGCAACATGTGGATGCCCAAGGCCGCTTTGATGTGTTTTTTAACGGTGAGCGCCAGGGCAATGTGAGCTGGAATCTGCTCGGCGAACATAACCGTAATAATGCGCTGGCTGTGATTGCCGCCGCCCGCCATGTCGGTGTCGCACCTTGCATTGCGATTGAGGCCTTGAGCGAATTCAAAAACGTCAAACGCCGCATGGAAGTCAAAGGCGTGGTTAACGAAATCACGGTGTATGACGATTTCGCCCACCATCCTACCGCGATTGCCACCACGGTTGCAGGCTTGCGCGCCAAAGTGGGCGCAGCTCGCATTCTGGCCGTCCTCGAGCCACGCTCTAACACCATGAAGCTGGGTGTGATGAAAGAGGCACTGCCCGATAGCCTGCGCGATGCCGATGCCGTATTTTGCTACGCCAGCAACCTGGGCTGGGATGCTGCAGCGGCGCTGGCGCCGATTCAGCACAAAGCCCAAACCTTTGATGACCTGACACAGTTAGTGGCCGCTGTCAGCGCCATGGCCAAACCTGGCGACCATGTGCTGGTGATGAGCAATGGCGGGTTCGGCGGCGTGCACCAGAAATTATTGCAGTCTTTGCAGGGATAAACAGGCAGACGCCGCATGGGCCTCGTGAAAGGTTTCAGCAAACAGTCACCACTGGTATGGGCCTTGTGGGCTTCTTTACTGGTTCACGCCGTATTGCTGACGCTCCATTTTCAGCCCGAACTCAAGGCGTTTAAAGACCAGATTCCCTCTTTGCAGGTGATGCTGGTCAACAGCAAAACCCGCAGTGCGCCAGAAAAAGCGGATGCGCTGGCACAAGCCAACCTCGATCGCGGCGGCAATACCGATGAAAAGCGGCAGATGAAAAGTCCGATGCCCAGCGTGCAGCAATTACAAGCAGCCTTGCCCGCTACGCCACAGGCAAACACCGCCTCAGCAACGCCTGCTGCGGCCCCGCAAGAGTCTGAGCTGGTTCGAGAAAAACAGCGGGTGACCCAGCTGGAGCAAGAAGCACAGGCACTACTGACGCAACTAAAAGCCAGTACATCGGTCACTAGTCTGCAGGCGCCGTCCACATTGCCGCATCCATCCAGCAAAGAGCAACCGCCGGCAAAATTGCTGCCAGAGCAATCACAGCCGCAATTGGCTGCCATGCAAGAAATGGCCAAGCTGGAAGCATTGATTGCCAAGCAGCAGGAGGCCTATGAAAATCGCCCCAAGCGACAATTTATCGGTGCCCGCACGCGTGAATATCGCTTTGCGAATTATGTGGAGCAATGGCGGCAAAAAATTGAGCGTGTGGGAAACCTGAATTATCCGCAGGCGGCCCGAACACAAAAATTATATGGTCAATTGCAGATGACGGTGTCGATCAAGGCCGATGGGTCGATAGAAGATATTCGTATTCATCGCAGCTCCGGGCACAGGTTGCTCGATGAGTCCGCACGTCGTATTGTGCAATTGGCCGCGCCGTTTCCGGTATTCACCGAAGATATTCGTCAGGATACCGATGTGCTGAGTATTACCCGTACCTGGAACTTTACCAGGGATGACCAACTTTCGACTGAGTAATGTGCAGTCCCTATTTACTGAGGCAATTTAGATGACTCCAAGCCACTTTCAATACCATGTCTTTTTCTGCCTGAACCAGCGTGAAAACGGTGAAGACTGTTGTATGAACAAAGGTGCCGAAGCGGCTTTTGATTACATGAAAAAGCAGGTCAAACAGCAAGGCTTGGCTGGGGCTGGCAAAGTGCGGATTAACCGTGCCGGTTGCCTGGACCGTTGTGGCGTTGGCCCGGTCATGGTCGTCTATCCGGATGCGGTCTGGTATACCTTTGTCGATGAAAGCGATATTGACGACATCATCGAAAGTCATCTGCAGCAAGGCAAGGTTGTGGAGCGCCTGGTGGTCTAAGCATTGCTCAACATGGTCAGACTCTGGTGCAACCGCCTGTTACTCACGCTCTTGGCAGCTGTCCTGCTGACAACGCTCGCCGTCACTGCCTGGATTTGGCAGCCCTATGATAAAACTGCCTGGCGAATAAAGCTGCCGATAGGCAGTGGTGTTCAGGTCCGTGTGTTGCCGCTGTTCATGCTGGCGACCTCGCCAGTTGGCCGCTGGTGGCTGGACCACAAGGCATTTAGCCTGCACCATGGCCAGATCCGCTTGTATGATGCAGACGGCTTGCGTGTCCACTGCCAGCAATGCTGGTTAATCGCTAAATCGGTGAGTGATAAGCCCCTGATGCTGGAAAGTGTCGAGTTATGGCTCAAGCTGAATGGCCGGCAACTTCGCGGACACCTGGTTGCGCAGTCCTCAGCGCTCCCCAATGCCCCTTCAGCAGTGCCCACGCCCGCCTTCAAAATCAACTTTGAAGGCAAAGTCACCATGCACGCCTTAAAGCTTAACTGGACGCTGCCTGCTACCCCCTTAGCGAGCTTGCTGGCGCCTTTGGCCAGTCATTCCTCCAGCATCGCGCAGGCGCATGTCTCAGGCATTCTTAGCGCCAGCGGCACCCTGCGCTGGCCCAAGCAGAGCTGGAGTGCACAACCTCTGCTTGAACAGCTGCAAGTGACAGGGCTTGATCTCAGCAAAGTCACAGCGTCGACGGTGCAGTATGATTGCCCCTTGCTTGATGAGCAAAAACATCCTGAAAAAGTCCACTGGCTCAGTTATGAAAACATGGGGCATTGGCTGCCGATGGCGGTGATCATCGCCGAGGATGCCGAGTTCAGGCACCATCCCGGCTATGTGCTCACGCAAATGCGGCAGCTCTTAGGCAAGGAAAGCACGGATAAAGCGGTGGGCGGCAGCACCATCACCCAGCAGGTCGTGAAATACATGTTCACCAATGGTGAACGGACCTGGAAGCGTAAAATTGAAGAATTGCTCTACGCGGTGCAGCTCGAACACACTTTAAATAAAACACAAATTCTTAATTTGTATCTGAATACGGTGGATTGGGGCCCGGGGCTGTGTGGTGCACACGCAGCGGCCAACTATTATTTTGGCCTGGAGCCTGCCAAGATGAATCCGATTCAGGCCGCCTGGCTGGCGGGCATCATCCGCAACCCGCACCGTGCCTGGAAACAACAGTTTATTGCCAGAAACCCCGTATTGTCGCGTGCTGAAAGTATTTTGCACTATATGCCGGAAAGTGCCCGCAAACAGCCTGGCACCCTGAATTTTCGTCCGCTGCCAGTCAAATAAATTACAATAGCGTCTTATTCATTTTCTATGGTGAGACGACTACTTTGTCTACGCTCAAACTCAATAAATCTCCCGCGCCCACAGAACAAAAACGAGAAAAGCCGGTGCGGCCACTTTCACCCGAGCTGCGTGACCGCAGCAAAGCGCCCCCTGTCAAAAAAGAACGCGCTGCTGCCGAGCCACAAGCGCGCGACGCACAAGCGCAACCCGCACGCAAAGAAAAAGCCGTGCGTGATAAAAAGCCACGTGCATTTGATGGTAAACCCGAACAAAAAGAGAGACGCTCACCCACCGCCAACGACGGCCGTCGACAATACAACCGCGAACAGCAGCGTCCACGCATGGCAAAAACCGATGACCGCCCCCCTCGCCCGTCAGCCCCTGCGCCCGCTGCCATTGACCAGCAGCCTCGCTTGTCCAAAGTGATGGCCGACCGCGGCTTGTGCTCACGTCGCGAAGCCGACGACTGGATCGTGAACGGTTGGGTCAAGGTCAATGGTGAAATCATTGAAACCTTGGGCACCCGCATTGACCCAGCGGCCGAGATTATTATCAGTGCCTATGCCAAGGAGCATCAGGCCGAAACCGTCACCATTCTGCTACACAAACCAGTGGGTTACGTCAGCGGCCAGGCTGAAGATGGCTATGAACCAGCAGTGGTATTGGTCAATCCAGACAATCAATGGCCCGAAGATAGCAGCGGTATCCACTTCAAGCGAGGCCATTTGCGTGGCTTGGCCCCCGCCGGGCGGCTGGATATTGACTCCACCGGACTGCTCGTACTCACACAAGATGGCCGCGTTGCGCGCAAGCTGATCGGGGATGACTCCAGCGTTGAAAAAGAATACTTGGTGCGGGTTGAAGGTCAGCTCAGTGCCAATGGCCTGGCTTTGTTGAATCATGGCCTAAGTCTGGATGGGGTGCAGTTAAAACCTGCCAAAGTTTCCTGGCAAAATGAAGATCAACTGCGATTTGTGTTACGTGAGGGGCGTAAGCGCCAGATTCGACGCATGTGTGAACTGGTGGGATTGCACGTCGTCGGCTTAAAACGGATTCGCATAGGCAGTATCAACTTGGGTAAGTTACCGCCGGGACAATGGCGTTATTTGGGCGAGCATGAGCGTTTTTGATTGGTCTTTTCTGAATCGGTAAACAATCTACTTCTAAGATAGTTATTAAAGCAGATTGATTAGCTCTTGGGATCTGTCGTTCCGGCCTAGAGCGGATCCAGGCGGGGTAATCGTTGCCTGGGTGCAATAAAAGAAGAACTATTTGGACAATAAACTAGGAGCAGCCCAGAATGGGATTATTCGATAGCGTCGCTGGTGCCATGATGAACAAGGTCATGGGTGATAAAGGTCCATTGGCAAAACTGGCGATGGAGCTATTTCAACAATACGGTGGCTTGCCTGGCATTTTGCAAACGCTGAAAAACGGCGGCTTGAGCGAGCAGGTTGATTCGTGGGTAGGCACAGGGGCGAATTTGAATGTGAGTGCTCAGCAAGTCGGGGCTGCCTTGGGTACTGCAGTATTGAGCGGGATCGCCGGTAAGTTGAATATGACGACCGATGAGCTGAGTAGCAAAATTGCCGAACATTTACCCGATGTGGTGAATCAATTAACGCCGAATGGTGTGGTGGAGAATAATCCGGCACTTATCATGTCGCGCTTGATGGGCATGCTGAAATAAAAAAAGCGAGCCGATGCTCGCTTTTTAGTGGGATCCGCCGGCTTAGCGTACGCAATATTGTGCGCGGTACGCTTCGATGGCTGGAAAGTACTGCGCCAGTTTTTCGTTGCCTTGCAAATAGGCAAACAGGTCAGCCAGTTTGGCAATACTGACCACTGGCATCTGGTTGGTTTGTTCAACCTCCTGCACGGCAGACAACTCCCCTAGCCCCTTTTCCTGGCGATCTAGGGCGATGCTCACTGCACAAGGCGTGGCTCCCGCTTTGCGGATGAGTTCAACAGACTCCCGGATAGAAGTGCCCGCAGAAATCACGTCATCAATAATCAGCACACGGCCGTTCAATGCAGCCCCGACCAACGTCCCGCCTTCGCCATGGTCCTTGGCTTCTTTGCGGTTATACGCATACGGATAATTATGGCCCAGACGTGCAAATGCAATGCTGATCGCGGTCACCAGCGGAATGCCTTTATAAGCTGGCCCAAACAGCATGTCGAATTGCAAGCCAGACTGTAGAATGCTGTTTGCATAAAACTCACCCAGTTTGAGCATGCTCTCGCCGTCATCAAACAGGCCAGCATTAAAAAAATATGGGCTCAAGCGGCCGGCTTTGGTTTTAAATTCACCAAAGCGCAATACCTGTTTGTGGATGGAAAAAGCAATAAAATCGGCACTGAGTGTGTTGGCAGTCATTTTAAAAAAGCAGAAAGTATTTAAACAATGCGTATTATAACCTTGAACCTCAATGGCATACGGTCAGCCTGCAACAAAGGCTTTTTGCCTTGGATGGCGAATAGTGGCGGCGAGATTGTGTGTTTACAGGAGCTCAAAGCCCAGGCAGGTGACATGCAGCCTGACATGCTGCAGCCGCCTGGTTACCACGGCTATTTTCATTATGCCGAGAAAAAAGGTTACAGCGGTGTGGGGATTTACAGCAAGCAGCCTGCAGATAAGGTGATTATTGGCTTGGGCCATGCCGAAATAGACGCTGAAGGGCGCTATCTGGAATGTCAGTACGGCAATCTAAGCGTGGTGTCTTTATACCTGCCGAGCGGCTCTAGCGGCGAAGAGCGGCAGCAATTCAAATTTGCCGTGATGGCAAAATTTTTGCCGCATCTGGAGCAGTTGATTGCCTGTGGCCGTGAGGTCGTAATTTGCGGCGACTGGAATATTGCCCATCAGGAAATTGACCTCAAAAACTGGAAAGGCAATAAAAAGAATTCCGGCTTTTTGCCAGAAGAGCGCGCCTGGATGGGGGATGTGTTGCAACGTGTCGGCTGGGTTGACACTTATCGGACGCTGTATCCTGACACCACCGATGCGTGCTACACCTGGTGGAGTAACCGTGGGCAGGCTTGGGCCAAGAATGTGGGTTGGCGCATTGATTACCAGCTGGCAACGCCAGCATTGGGTGCAAAAGTGACTGCGGCGAGCGTGTATAAGGCGGAACGGTTTAGTGACCATGCACCTTTGATTGTGGATTATGCGGATTGAGTAAGCAAGGTTGTTCTTTTTAGCTTGCTGGGATAGTGCGTTCTGTCATTCTGACGTAGGTCGGAATCCAAGTGCTCTAGTGAGTACTTTGTTAATATGATGCCGAATGCATGAAGAGTTTGTTTCGCCTCTAGGCGAGTTACTTTCTGTTGCTTGCCCTACAGAAAGTAACCAAAGAAGAGGGCACCCAGCCATCACGGCCTTTGGCTTCCTTGCGTTGTTGGCTACGGCCGCTACGCTTAACATTGCTGCGCAAGTTAGCCTACGCCGTAACAGACTGCTTCGCAGTCTTAGTTATCAACAAAGTAAGCGGTCACGAAACTCGCCCTGACAGCTCACACAAAACGTGAGCTGTTGCGGAACTCAAACAGCCGATGGCCGACATGCCCCACTTCGTCTCCGCTACTCAGCGTGATGGAATGGGATTCATCTCGCCAAACTCACACTATTGAAATTTGGACCGTTCAAAAACTCAAATTCTTTTCTTTTTAGCCCACAAACGGTGGCGCTGATGGGTTTTCGGGCCCCTATCTGCCGCACCGAGTAGCGCAGCCAAAACAAGGAAGAAGGGAGCGACTGTTCGAGTCCCGCAGCAGCCCACGTATTTTGTGAGCTGCCAGGTCGAGTTTCGTGACCGCTTGTTTTGGCGAGCAACGCAGGAATGAAGCGGAAGCTAGGGTGTCTTGTTCTTTGCCTTCTTTCTTATGGAAAAGCATAAGAAAGAATGGTCGCCTAAAGGCGAAATAGACCCTTCCAAAATCCCAAAGCGCACTCAAAAGTAAATCACAGCCTGTGCAAGCAAAGAAAAGTAACTCGTCAAGAGTCGAAAAGAAACATATTTGTCTGCGAGAAACCTATTTTTCCCGCCAAGGTGCTACCTTAAACAGCAGCAACATCCCCGGGATTGCCAGCAAAGTGCATACATAAAAAAACTGCTGCCATCCCAGTGCCTCCACCATGCCACCAGTCAGAGCATTAAAAACGGAGCGCGGTACGGCGGATAGGCTGGTAAACAAGGCGAGCTGGGTTGCGGTATAGGCGGGGTTGGTTTCGCGTGCCATGTAGGCCACATAAGCCGCGGTGCCCAAGCCAACGCCAAAGGCTTCAAAGCCGATCACAATCGCAAGCATGCTGCGTTCTGGGGCATCGATCTCGGTAAAGGGGCCGCTGCCCGCGAGCCAGGCGAACCCCAGGATGGAGAGTGCCTGCACGACTCCAAAGGTCCATAAACCGCGGTTAATGCCCAATTTAAGCATCCAGATGCCGCCAACGAAGGCACCGGCGATTTGCATGACCAGGCCGCTGCCTTTGGCAATGGCGCCGATATCGGTTTTGCTGAAGCCCATGTCAATATAAAACGGCGTCGCGAGTGCGGTGGCCATGCTGTCGCCCAGCTTATAAAGCAAGATAAATAGCAACACCCACAGCGCATGCTGCCAGCCGCTACGATGGATAAACTCCTTGAAAGGTTCAATCACGGAAGCGAGCAAGGTTTTGGGCGCGCTGGCCATCACGGGTTCTTGCGCCCACAGTGTAAAGCCGATACCGGGCAGCATAAAAAGGCCAACGACCAAAAATACCTGCGACCAGGCCAGATGGTCTGCCAGAATCAGGGCCAGCGAGCCAGGAACCAAGCCAGCAATCCGATAGGCGTTGACATACAGGCTGTTGCCCAAACCCAGCTCTTCATCGCTCAGTGTTTCGCGGCGGTAGGCATCAATGACGATATCCTGACTGGCCGAAAATAGCGCTACCAGTGTCGCTAGCAGGGCGACCATGCTGATTTCTTGCTGCGGCTGGAACATGCCCAGGCCCACAATACTGGCAAGCAGCGCGAATTGAGTGCCCAGTATCCAGCTACGGCGGCGGCCCAGCGCTTGTAACAAGCTATAGCGGTCCATCAAGGGTGACCACAAAAACTTCCAGGTATAGGGCAGTTGCATAAAGGCAAAGGCGGCGATGGTTTTGAGATTGAGGCCTTCGCTACGTAACCAGGCAGGCAACAGTTGCAGCAAAAGATACAGGGGGAGGCCAGAACTGAAGCCTAGGGCGAAACACATCAGCATGCGGCGTGTAAACAGGGTTTGCGAGATCGTCATGCCCGCATTGTAAACGCTTTTAAGGCTTGGCTAATTCGGCGGCAAAAAAAAGCCAACCCTTGCGGGTTGGCACACTCGGAGATCAATGGTAAAACGGTTGGAAACAGGACGTCAGTGGGCAAGTGAATCATCCATATTGCACAGGCCACTGACGCCTTATTTCGCAGGGGAACTACAAACTCAACACCCACTGGACGATGGTCTTGATATCTTCGTCCTTCACTTGTGGGCTGTTCGGTGGCATGGGCATTTCACCCCATACCCCGCTGCCACCAGCCTTCACCTTCTGGATCAGCTTGGCTTCAGCGGTTTTATCACCTTTGTATTTGGCGGCGACTTCTTTGTAAGCCGGGCCAACGACTTTTTTGTCGATGCCATGGCAAAGCAAGCAGCCGCTTTTTTGAGCCAAGGCCTCGGCGCCACTCCCTGCAATGGCAGAGGCTGTGGCAGCCAGCAAGGCCGTGGCGAGCAAGGTTTGGTTAAACAATTGCATGCGGTTTCCTCTCTTATAAGCTGAATACATTCATGGCGCCACCACCAGGTGCGGCGTTGTATTTAGTCAGTTCCTTGTAACCACCGGCAGCACCCAAGCCATCGGTATCATTGGTTAAGCCCAGGTTCATCGCCACGGCCGCCCAACCGCCAATGCCAGACAGTACGCCGACGTATTGTTTGCCTTTGTGACCGTAGGTGATCATGTTGCCGACCACGCCGGAACCTACCTGGAATTTCCACAGTTCTTTACCGGTTTTGGCATCCAGTGCTTTCACCCAACGGTCCAGTGTGCCGTAGAAGACCAGATCAGACGCGGTGACCAGTGCGCCACCCCAAGCAGAGAATTTCTCCTTGTTGTACCACTGAGCTTTGCCTTTGAGGCCATCCCAAGCCATAAAGCCACCCATCACGCCGTCTGGACCGGCAAACATGGTCAGTGTCGCCCCTACCCAAGGTTGACCTGCTACGTATTTCGACTCAACAGGCTCATAGGTCATGCACACGTGGTTAAGCGGGACATAGAACGTTTTGGTTTTCGGTGAAAACGCGGACGGTTGTTCGTCTTTAACACCCAGTGCAGAAGGGCAAACGCCTTTTGCGTTGTAATCCTGGTGCGTAGAGTATTTTGGATCCTTGACCGGAATACCGGTTTTCAGATCAATCTTGGTTGCCCAGTTGACGAACGGGTGCATTTTTTCAGCGACCAGCAGCGTGCCGTTGGTACGGTCAAAGGTATAGCCAAAACCGTTACGGTCAAAGTGGGTGGCCAATTGCTTGCCGTTTGCTTCCCACAACACGATTTCGTTCATGCCGTCATAATCCCACTCGTCGTGTGGCGTCATCTGGTAGCCCCAGCGTGCCAAGCCGGTATCAAGGTCACGGGCAAAAATCGTCATCGACCATTTGTTGTCGCCTGGACGTACGTCTGGGTTCCAGGTACCTGGGTTACCGCTGCCGTAGTACATCAGGTTCAATTTTGGATCATAAGAATACCAACCCCATGTTGGGCCGCCGCCATTTTGCCAGCCATCTTTCTGCTGTTGTGGTTTGAGCCAGGTGCGTACACCCAGGTTGGCTTCTGGAAATTTCAGTTGTGCTTTGTCCAGATTCTTGAAGGAACCACCCATTTTGTTACCGCCATTCACGTCTTCGTAGAGAGACAGTGCGCTGTAGTGTGGGTTTTCCTTGTTGAAGTCTGGTCCAATCATCACTTCGCTGTCTGGACCGGTGCTGTAGGCTTTCCAGATAAGGCTGCCATCTTTGATGTTGTAAGCACTGATATGGCAACGTACACCGAATTCACCGCCTGAACAGCCAGTGATTACTTTATCTTTAAACACGTGTGGAGCGTTGGTGTTGGCCGCGCCTGTTCTTGGGTCGTTGACAGTTACTTCCCAAACCTTGGCCCCTGTTTTTGCATCCAGCGCGACCAGTACGCCATTATTCTGTTGCAGCAGAATCTTGCCGTCACCGTAGCCTAAGCCTTTGTTCACGTTGTCGCAACACATGACGGATTGCACATCCGGGCTTTGTTTAGGGAAATAAGACCACAGAATTTTCTGGTCATCGTTCAAGTCCAGCGCATACACGTTGTTAGGGAATGCGGTGTGGATAAACATGGTATTGCCGATCACCAGCGGTGCACCTTCGTGACCGCGGTTCACACCAGTGGCAAACGACCAGGCCATTTTCAATTGTTTGACATTACCTTTGTTGATTTGTGACAACCGGCTATAGCCCTGATTCGCGTAGTCTTTACGCTGCATGGCCCACTGGTTGTCATCTTTCATTAAAGTGTCCAGTTCAGCATCTGCCCATACGCTGGTGCTGATGCTGCCTAACAGTAATGCGCTGATGGCAAGCTTGATACGTTGTTGCATAAATAACCTCCAAAATGGTTGCTTTGAAGCTGGATGAGTTGTGTTGACACGCCGTTAACAAATGCTTCTTTTGTGACGGCTTGATCAGTCATTGCAATGCGTGTGCCAACCGCAATCATCTTTTGGAAATTTTTAAAAAATATATTAAAATCAGTAGGTTATAAAAGTATGATCAATGCTCGAGATTCTGTGCAAGATAGCCTGTACTGTTCACGACTGTGTCATACTGGTACAGTTGTTCAATCCGACGTGACAGGTGTTCAGTTTTCCATGCCCAACAAGTATTCCCCCTCCTCCACTCCCCTGCCGCAAGTTGGCTTGCGTGATGATCAGCGCGCGATTGCCGAAGCGATTGCCCGCTCCTGGCGGCGGTGTATGGTCAAAGGCGTGGATGAGCAAGCCCCGGCAGAAGACCAGATTATCACTGCCCAGGAATTGGCGCAGCGGCTGGAGAAAAACCGCCTGTTATTGGCGCAAGCTGAACCGGAAATGATCACCTTGAGTGAGCAAATCGCCCATACGCGTAGCCTGGTGATTTTGACCGATAACGAAGGGGTGATTTTGCGCACCATGGGTGAAGGCGTGGATGAAAATCAGATCCGCGCCTCATTATTGCCTGGCGCGTCGTGGAGCGAAGAACACCGGGGCACCAATGCCATAGGCACTGCGCTGGTAGAGCGCCTGGCCATCAGTGTGCAGGGGGCTGAGCACTTCATGGCCTATCATCATTCACTCAGTTGTTCCGCCGTGCCGATCTTTGCTGCTAATAACCATTTGGTTGCGACGCTGGACGTATCCAACGACCTTAATGCGCCGCAGCAGCACACGCTGGCCCTGGTCAAAATGGCGGCACAAATGGTCGAAAACCGGCTGTTTCATGCCACCGCAGAGGGTGAAATCGCCGTGCATTTTCATGTGCGGCCAGAATTTATTGGTACCTTGTGGGAAGGGGTGGCTTTGTTTGATGCGGCTGGCCAGTTACAGACGATCAACCGTAGTGGTCAGTTCCAGTTTGGTTTGCCGCTGGACCAGGATAGCCTGTCTGCGCGGCGCATTGCATTTGAAGATATTTTTGACGAGTCGTGGATCGCGTTCAAGCAGCGCGGTTTAAATGCCGATGTCCTGTTTCCACTGCATCTGCGTAATGGCGCGCGGTTATATGCCCGCGCCTCGGCGAGCCAGACGCCTTCCGCTCCGAAAAAAATGCCTCCGCTGGCGCCGCGCGAGTCTGCCGCCAGTCTGGAGCTGCTGGACAGTGGCGACCCGCAATTCAAGCTGGCGATCACGCAAGTGAAGCAAGTGCTGGACAAAGACATCCCGGTGCTGATCCTCGGCGAGACCGGGGCCGGTAAAGAATTATTTTCACGCGCGATTCACGATGCCAGTGCGCGCCGCCACAAGCCGTTTATTGCCGTCAACTGTGCGGCCTTGCCAGAAGGGTTGATTGAAGCCGAACTGTTTGGCTACGAAGAAGGCGCTTATACAGGGGCCAAGCGTAAAGGCAATCTTGGCAAAATCCAGCAAGCGGATGGCGGCACCTTGTTTCTGGATGAGATTGGCGATATGCCATTGTCACTGCAAGCGCGCTTGTTGCGCGTCTTGCAAGAGCGCAGCGTGACGCCGTTGGGCGGCAGCAAGTCTATCCCGGTCAACTTTATGCTGCTCAGCGCGACGAATCAGAAGTTGAAAGATAAAGTGGCTGCAGGCGAGTTCCGCAGTGATTTGTATTACCGCATCAATGGCCTCAGTGTGCAATTGCCTGCGCTGCGGGAGCGGCTGGATATGGCAAGGTTGATTCAGGTCATTCTGCAAATTGAACAGGCGCCGCAAGCCACCTTGAGTGAAGAGGTGGTGGCGCTGTTTAATGACCACCCCTGGCCGGGTAATGTACGCCAGTTGCATAATGTACTGCGCACGGCCGTGGCATTGGCGGATGGCGGCGTGATTGGTCGCCAGCATTTGATGCAGGATTTTCTGGATGAAATGCATGCGAAAAAAGCAGATGCTGAGCCGGCTGCGGTCGGCATGACCGCGTTGCCAGCGGCCAGTCTGAAAGTGCAAAATGATGAAGCGATCCGGCAAGCCATGTTGCAACATGGCGGCAATATTTCAGCGGTGTCCCGTCAGCTGGGGTTAAGCAGAAATACGCTTTACCGGCGCTTAAAAGCGCTCAATCTTTCTTGAAATAGCTGGCTTGATGTTGTCAGGCCGCGCGTTTTAGGCGGTACATGGCCAGGTTGCCCAGCAGATTGGGCAAGACGTGGATATCCTGGCCGTCGGTAATTACCTTGCGCTCAATCACTTGAATGTCGTGCTGGCGGCAAAAGTGGTCAAAATCTTGGATGGTGCATAGGTGCACGTTGGGTGTGTCGTACCATTGATAGGGCAGGCTTTTGGAGACCGGCATGTTGCCCAGCGTGATTTGCAGGCGGTTGCGCCAATAGCCAAAATTGGGGAAGGTGACGATGATTTCGCGCCCTACCCGCAGCATTTCATGCACGATGCTTTCAGTATTGTGCATGGCCTGCAAGGTTTGCGACAAAATGACTGTATCAAACGACTGGTCTTCAAAGCCGGACAGGCCTTCTTCGAGGTTCATTTGAATCACATCCACGCCATTTTTTAATGCTGCCAACCAATTGGCATCGTCTTTTTCAATGCCGTAGCCTGTAATGCCAAGCGTTTGATGCAAGTGCGTGAGCAGCGTGCCATCTGCGCAACCCAAATCCAGCACTTTGGCTTTCATTTGCACCCATTTTGTAATTAATGCAAAGTCTGGGCGAGCATTGGTAATATTTACATTCGTCATACTTTGATTTGCTCCAGATAGGCGCGCATGATGGCATGGTAATGCGGATCAGGCATCAAGAAGGCATCATGCCCATGGGCCGAGGTGACCTCGGCATACTTCACGGGCAAGGCGTTATCCAGCAAGGCCTGGACGATCTCGCGCGAACGTGCAGGCGAAAAACGCCAGTCGGTGGTAAACGAGATGACGACAAACTTTGCTTTGGCGCGGCTGAGCGCCTTGCTCAAATTGCCTTCAAAATCCAGCGCCGGATCAAAATAATCCAGCGCGCGTGTCATGCGTAAATAGGTGTTGGCATCAAATTCGCCGGCAAACTTGTCGCCTTGATAGCGCAAGTAAGACTCCATTTCAAACTCGACATCAAAGCTGTACTTCACATCGCCATGACGCAGTTTGCGGCCAAATTTTTCACCCATGGCATCGTCTGACAGATAGGTGATATGACCCAGCATGCGGGCAATGCGCAAGCCACGGCGCGGCACGGTGCCATGGTTGTAATAATCGCCGTCAAAAAACTCGGGGTCAGTGATAATCGCCTGGCGTGCCACTTCGTTAAACGCCATGTTCTGTGCGGTCAGGTTGGGCGCCGAGGCAATCACAAAGGCATGCCGCACACGCTCGGGGTACACAATGTTCCAGTGCAGCGCTTGCATGCCCCCCAGACTGCCGCCAATCACCGCCGCCAGTTGGTCAATACCCAGGTAATCTAACAGTCGCGCTTGTGACTCTACCCAGTCTTCTACGGTCACGACCGGAAAAGTAGCGCTATAAGGCTTGTCTGTCAGCGGATCCACGCTGGATGGGCCGCTACTGCCATGACAGCCGCCCAGATTATTCAACCCGATCACAAAAAACTTGTTGGTATCCAGCGGTTTGCCCGGACCCACCAGGTTATCCCACCAGCCAGGATATTTATCTTCTGGCGTATAACGGCCAGCCACATGATGGTTGCCAGACAGGGCATGACAAATCAACACGGCATTGCTTTTGGCCGCGTTAAGTTCACCATAGGTTTCATAAGCAAGATGGTATTGTGGCAACACGGCGCCGCTTTTAAGCGTGAGCGGCCGGGTGAAATGCGCAACTTGCGCTTTAACGATACCAACAGAATTCGATTCAAACATGCCGCAATTATACTATGCGGCATGCCGAAACGGCGAGACCGGGCTGACCCGGTCAGGAGGAATGGGCGGAGGCAGAAAAACAGCCTAGCAATGCCGGTAAATCTGCCACTGAAGCAATCATCGCATCCGGCTCCACGGCGGATAAGCGCGTATAGGTTTCGCGATATTTTCCAGTTTTGACCAGAATGCCATGCAAGCCTGCATCTTGCGCACCGCCAATATCTGCATCAATATCATCGCCTATCATCAGCACTTCCGAAGGTTTTAGCCGTAAAGCATCGATGGCCATATGAAAGAAATGCTGCGAAGGCTTGCCCATTAGCATGGCTTTGGTATTGCTGGCGTACTCCAGCCCGGTGACAAACGCGCCAATATCCATTTGCAAGCCGGTCTCGGTTTGCCAGAAGCGGTTTTTATGGATGGCAATTAACTGCGCGCCATTCACCAGGCAGGTAAACACTTCATTGAGTAGTTGGTAAGACCAGCGGTCGCCAATATCGCCGATGACCACATAATTGGCAGCGGTTTCTGATTGATCAAAACAGGCAAAATCTTTTTTCACATCGTCTGCCAGCAATAATTTACAGACCGGGTTCGGCTGCTTTTTGAGGTACTGGATGGTCGCTTGTGGTGCACTCATGATTTCTTCGGGCACTACATTGAAGCCCAACGCATTCAGCTTGGATTGCAAGGACGCTAAGGATAGCGTGCTAGTGTTGGTGACAAAGCGTACCGCAATGCCCGCTTCGCGCAGTTGTTTCACGGCCGCGATCGCGCCATTGATGACTTGATTGCCGATATACAACACGCCATCCAGGTCAAATAGCACGGCTTTAATATTAGGGATAGGCTGCATCACAACTCCTTAGATAAAGGTTTTGTTTTCAATCTAGCAAAAATCATACTGGTTTTGCTAGTGGCCATTTTCCTGACGTGACTCGGGGCTGATTACCCAGATCATGCATCGTTGCAATCTCTGCAAAACCTTGTGCTTTTAAGAGTGATTGCACGGCGTCCGCCTGGTTGTAACCGTGCTCTAGCATGAGCCAGCCATTTTCAGTCAAATAGCCAGGCGCCTGGGCAATAATCTGCCGGATCGCTTGCAAACCGTCTGCCCCTGAAGCCAGCGCCGATAAGGGTTCAAAACGCAAATCGCCTTGTTGTAGATGCGGGTCGTCCGCTTCGATATAGGGCGGATTGCTCACAATCACATGGTAAGGTTTGGGAGCCAGCGTTGAAAACCAGTCGCTTAACACAAACTGCGTATTCTCAATGCCCAGCGCATAAGCGTTGTCTTTCGCGACGGCCAAGGCCGCTTCAGAGGCATCCACCGCAGTCACCTGGCAGTCTGGTCCATGTTTGGCCAGCGCGAGTGCGATAGCCCCGGTTCCTGTGCCCAGGTCCAACACTTCAAGCGGTTTGCCGCGCGCATGCTGGTTGATTTTTTCCAAGGCCGCTTCTACCAGTGTTTCAGTATCTGGTCGAGGGATCAAGGTGTCAGGCGTCACTCTGAGCGCGAGCCCGAAAAATTCCCGATAGCCCAAAATATGGGCGATGGGCTCCCCTTTTAGGCGGCGGTCAATTAAGACCTTAAAGTCCGCTTGTTTTTGTGTGTCCAGCAAATCCAATGCATGACCGAGTAGCCAGGCATGGTTCACCTTGAGCACCTCCATTAATAACATGCGGGCTTCTATGCTGGCTTCGTCAGCCGGGATGGTTTGCATCAATTGGATTTTTGCAGCATCCAGGCAGGCGCGGATGGTCGGTAGCATTTATTTTCCTCCCGCAGCCAGCCGGATAGCACGCGCTTGCGCGTTGCCTTGCTTGGCAGGATGGCGCACCGCATGGCGGATCACCCATTTCAAGTCTTTATCCGCATTAGTCAGCCAGCGCTCACATACCTCAAATGCCAATGCTGGATGGTCTTTTGCGATATCGCCTAGATGATTGGCAACACTGCGGCGTACATACAGGCTGGGGTCATTTTTCAGCGCTTCCAGAATAGGCAGTGTCGGTCTGGGGTCTTTAATCAACTGGGGAATGCGCGCACCCCAAGGCAAGCGGGGACGACAGCCTTCAGAGCATAAGCGGCGCACATGCGGATCTGCGTCGTTTAGCCACAAGGTCAGTTGATTCAAGGTGCGCTCAAAATCATGCATCAGGAACGGACGGATCGAAAATTCGGCGGTAAAGCGGCGCGTCAATTCATATTGGGCACGCATGGCCGTGTCAAAAGGATCTTCGCCCGCGTTGTGTTGCGGATCACGCCCGTAGTCGGCAATGAAGCGTGTATGCGGCAAGTAAAAAAACACACTCAAGCCGAGACGTTCGGTGTGTACATTCGGCGGCGTTAGCGTGCTGAGCAGAATGTCCGTGGCTTCGGAAAACTTTGCGGGTAAGGTCGCTTTTAATGCCGCCGCAATATGCGCTGAGCGATCCATAATCCCCAGCGCTGCAATGTTGGTGAGCGCCAAGCTTTTGAATGAGTGTCCATCAAAAGCCGAATGCACTAATCCGATATTATGTGCCAAGCAGTCGACGGCTTCAGTATCCAGTAAAAACTTGATTGGGTTATCTTTCTGGATACTACGCGGCGCAACAGGGATGCGAAATGGGGTCATGTGCGGGGACGATTCAGTCACGGGCGCTCAACATATTGTGGCGCATCATCGTGAATCTCATGCCAGTCTGCTTTTGAGCCAACAAAGATATGGGCTGATACCTGAGTGGGGAGCGGCGTATCTAGGGTCCCGATTCGAAGTCGCAAGATATCGGGTGCACTCTCGCGGTAAGCCATGATGGGCGAGCCACAATGACTGCAAAATACACGACAAACCCCTGCTTCACTGCGGTAAGTTTTAAGTGCCGTCTCGCCCTGCGTGATTGTGAAGTTGGCCTTGGGCACAGGGGCAACTGCAATAAAGGCAGAGCCGGTGGCTTTGCGGCAACGCTGGCAGTGGCAATATACCAGTTCTCCCAGTGCGCCTCTGACTTCATAGTGCACCGTTTCACATAGGCAACTGCCTCGATGGTGGAGATGAGTTGCTGTCACCATATTTTTCGATTAGGCGTCTTCGCCCAAACTCGCCAACAAATCCGCCTGATATTCAGTCGCCAGCGCATTAATCAACTCATCCATATCGCCCTCGGTAATCGCGTCAATTTTATACAGTGTCAGGTTGATACGGTGGTCGGTAATGCGGCCTTGCGGGTAGTTGTAAGTGCGAATACGTTCTGAGCGGTCACCCGAACCAATCAGGTTGCGGCGCTCGGAGGCGATTTTGCTTTGTTGTTCATCGACTTGCTTGGCTTTGATGCGTGCGGCCAACACCTGCATGGCTTGCGCCTTGTTGGCGTGCTGGCTACGGCCATCCTGACATTCCACTACGATACCGGTGGGGGCGTGGGTGATCCGCACCGCAGAGTCGGTTTTGTTGATGTGCTGACCACCTGCACCTGAGGCGCGGAAGGTGTCGATACGGATATCGGCGGGATTGATTTCAACATCACCCACCTCTTCGACTTCTGGCAGAATCGCGACTGTACAGGCTGAAGTGTGAATCCGGCCTTGTGTTTCGGTATCCGGCACGCGCTGTACGCGGTGGCCGCCGGACTCGAATTTGAGTTTTGAATATGCCCCGTAGCCGATAATTTTGGCAATAATTTCTTTGTAGCCGCCGACCTCGCCTTCGTTGGCAGAGACCACTTCTACCTTCCAGCCCTGCCGGTCGGCATAGCGCGAATACATACGGAACAGGTCACCGGCAAACAGGCCAGACTCATCGCCGCCGGTGCCGGCACGGATTTCGAGGAAAATATTTTTGTCATCGTTGGGGTCTTTAGGCAGCAGCAGTTTTTGCAGGGTGAGCGCCACTTCTTCCAGACGTTTTTTGCCAGTCTCGATTTCTTCCTGGGCAAACTCTTTCATCTCAGGGTCAGACAGCATGGCATGTGCCTCTTTGATGTCAGACTCGGTTTGCGCGTAGACGTGATACTGCTCGACAATCGGAGTGATTTCCGTATGTTCCTGCATGATTTTACGGTAGTTATCCATATTGTCAGTCACGCCCTCGCTGCTGAGTAGGCGGTTGAGTTCTTCGAGACGCTCGCTTAGGTTGGCGAGCTTTTGCAACATGCTTGGTTTCATTGTGGGACCCTAAAATTCAAAGCGTCAGCGGAGGCCGATATCTTGAAAAAGTTATTCTTTTAACTGAAAAAGTTGTTTGACCAGATGCTCCATGTGCGCATGGGCATCGCCTTCAGTGTTGTTGAGCGCGTGGCTGGGGCCATGCAAAAACTTGTTGGTCAGTGCATTGCTGAGATGTTCGAGTACTTTTTCGGGCGGCTCGCCTTTTTGCAGCAATTTGAGCGATTTTTCCACCTCAGCCTTGCGTAGGCTGTCTACTTGATCACGCAGGGCTTTGATGGTGGGCACCGCTTCGCGCTGCTTGAGCCATTGCATAAAATGTTCAACGCGTGCGTTGACGATCATTTCTGCATCTATCGCGGCTTCTTTGCGATTGCCCAGGCCTTCGGAGACCACTTGCGCCAAATCGTCTACGGTGTACAAAAATACGTCATCGAGCGCCGAGACTTCGGGCTCGATATCCCGCGGCACGGCCAGGTCTACCATAAACATCGGTCTGTGTTTACGCGCTTTAATAGCGCGCTCGACCATGCCCAGGCCAACAATCGGCAGCTGGCTGGCGGTGCTGGTGATGACGATGTCGAATTCCTGAAAACGCTCTGGCAGGTCGTTGAGTAAAATGGCCTGCACATTAAGGCCCTGGCCGCGAATCTTGTCTGCCAGTTGTTCGCCGCGCTCCAGTGTACGGTTTGCCACAGTGATTTTTTTCGGTTTTTGCGCGGCAAAATGGTCAGCACAGAGCTCTATCATTTCACCGGCGCCGATAAACAGCACGCGTTGCCCACTCAAGTCACCAAAAATCCGTTGTGCCAGTTTGACCGCTGCGGCGGCCATTGAGATCGAGCTGCCGCCGATATCGGTGTTGGTGCGTACTTCTTTGGCCACTTCAAACGTGCGTTGAAACAGTTTGTGCAAGAGGGTACCCAAGGTGCCTGCGTCCTGGGCAATTTTTACCGATTGCTTGAATTGACCCAGAATCTGCGCCTCGCCCAACACCATGCTATCCAGCCCGCTGGCCACGCGGAACGCGTGTTTGACGGCCTCGTGGCTGCTCAAGGTGTAGGTGTAGGGCAGCAACTTGTCTGCCTCCAGGCGGTGATACGCTGCCAGCCAATCAATCACCACTTCTGGCCGGATGGATTGCACATAGATTTCGGTGCGGTTGCAGGTGGATAAGATCGCCACCTCTGCCACATTGTGTCGTGCCAGATCAGCCAGTGCTTGCGGCAAGGTTTCGTTGTTAAACGCAACGTTCTCGCGGATGGCAATGGGAGCGGTGGTGTGGTTGACACCAATGGTATACAGTTGCATGGCGCTATTTTACCTGCGGGACAGGGTCAAAAGTGAAACACGTGGGCGCTTGCAGGTGGTTCATGGCGAATTGGAGAGGCATCCATGTCAAAAGTGCCGACATTTTCTTATATTCAGCGACGGCAAGCAAGAATCCTGTCAATTTGTCACAAAATGGCGTTAAAATATTGGTTTTGCTAACTTTTATTAGATTCAATTACGGAACATCAAGCGCATGGACAAAACTTTCCGCATTGCCCCCAGTATTCTATCTGCCAACTTTGCCAAGTTGGGCCAGGAAATCGAAAACGTGATCAAATCCGGCACCGATATCGTGCACTTTGACGTGATGGACAACCATTACGTGCCTAACCTGACGATTGGCCCATTGGTCTGTGATGCGATTCGTGACCTGTCACACAATGTTGGCGCACTCATCGACGTGCACCTGATGGTGAAACCTGTTGACCGCATTATTCCTGACTTTGCCAAAGCAGGTGCGGACATCATCACTTTCCACCCTGAAGCCTCTGACCATATTGACCGTAGCCTGGCCTTGATCCGTGACAGCGGCTGTAAGTCTGGCCTGGTATTTAACCCAGCGACACCATTGCACTACCTGGATTACGTGATGGATAAAGTGGACATGATTTTGCTGATGTCGGTGAACCCAGGCTTTGGTGGCCAAAAATTCATTCCAGCCACCTTGGACAAACTGAAACAAGCGCGTGCCCGTATTGATGCCTATTACGAAAAAACTGGCCGTCAAATCTGGCTGGAAGTGGACGGTGGTGTGAACGCCAACAACATCGCAGAGATCGCCAAAGCCGGTGCTGATACTTTCGTTGCAGGCAGCGCGATTTTCGGTTCACCTAAAGACACCGATCCTAACCGTTACGACACAGTTGTGGCGGCGATGCGTGCTTCTTTAGCCACTGTTTAATTCAAAAAGTCTGTTGTGATGCGGTTTCAAGTCAAGTTGGTGATGTTCGACCTGGACGGCACCCTGCTGGATACCGCACCGCAAATTGCCGAAGCTGCCAACCGCATGTTGGTAGCTTTAGGCAAACCCATGTTGCCACAAGCACAAATCGCCACATATATTGGTGAAGGCGTGCAAAACCTGATCAAGCGCTGCCTCACCGAGAGCGTGCAGGTGGAGCCGGAGGCTGATTTGTTTGCGCAGGCGCAGCCGCTGTATCATGATTTTTATACCGCCAACGCCACCCAAAGCCAGCCATTCGCAGGGGTTGTCCCTGCTTTGCAGCAGCTCAAGAAACAAGGCTTTCGCCTGGCGTGCGTGACCAATAAACCCGAAAAATTCACCTTACCTTTGCTGCAACAAGCAGGGTTGGCTGATTTTTTTGAGGTCATTATTTCTGGCGACAGCTTGCCCAAAAAGAAACCTGACCCCTTGCCACTGTTGCATATTTGCCAAAAGCTAGGTGTGCTGCCTGCTGAAGCGGTGCTGGTAGGGGATTCTGAGACGGATATTCAGGCCGCGCATGCTGCCGGATGCTTTGTCGTGACCGTGCCTTATGGGTATAATCAAGGCCGCGAAATTGATGTCGCGACGGTGGATGCCACCGTACAGCAACTTACCGAGGTGGTGAACTTGCTGGAGTTACCTGCTCTCTTAAAGCAGGGATCATAAAAAAACAGACCTTAATTACCATGATGTTTTGTGCTCATCATTCTTCCAGTTGGCCAGTATTAAGCTGGCGTCGTTCGTGGCGGGGCTAGTCCTGCCCCACGCGCAGGTGCGCGCCATTTGCACCGACCTGCTGTGATTGTTTGCACGGCACTCTACGAATCAAACTGGAAAAAAGCATCATGTTAAGCACATTAAGCAAGACCGAATTCGACGCGCTGGCGGCGCAAGGCTACAACCGTATCCCGCTGGTGCTAGAAACCTTTGCCGATCTGGATACGCCCTTATCACTGTATCTTAAACTGGCCAATCAACCTTATTCCTACCTGCTCGAAAGCGTACAAGGCGGCGAGCGCTTTGGCCGCTATTCGATCATAGGCCTGCCTGCCACCACGCGAATTGTGGTGCGTGAGCAGCAATTGCAGGTGATTCAGGATCATCAAGTCATTGAATCGCATAGCGATCAAAATCCGCTGGACTTTATCAAGACCTATCAGGCGCGCTTTAAAACGCCGCCTTACGATGGTTTGCCGCGCTTTACCGGTGGCCTGGCTGGCTATTTTGGCTATGAGACTATTCAATACATTGAAAAACGTCTGGGTAAGCAGAAAAAGCCAGATGTGATTGGTACGCCAGATATATTGTTGATGGTTTCAGAAGAAATTGCCGTGGTGGATAACCTCTCCGGCAAACTGTATTTCATCGTTTATGCTGACCCGGCTAAAGCCAATGCCTATGAAACTGCATGCGCACGCATGCACACCTTGGTCGGGAAGTTACGGTGTAGCGTAGAAATTCCTGCTGCATTGCCCAGCGCTAAAACAGCGGCTATTTCTGAGTTTGGTGAAGACAACTTCAAAGCGGCAGTCAAAAAGGCACAGCAATATATTTTAGAAGGCGACATCATGCAGGTGGTATTGAGCCAGCGGATGTCGCAAGACTTTGATGCCTCGCCATTGAGCTTGTACCGCGCTTTACGTAGCCTCAATCCTTCCCCATATATGTTCTATTACGATATGGATGACCACCATGTGGTTGGTGCTTCGCCAGAGATTCTGGTGCGTCTGGAAGAGACCACCGTGACTTCGCGCCCGATTGCAGGCACGCGCCCACGCGGTAAAAACCGTGATCATGACCTGGCCCTCGAAGCCGAGCTGCTGGCTGACCCTAAAGAGCGTGCCGAGCATGTGCAGTTGATGGATCTGGGCCGCAATGATGTGGGTCGCGTCGCGCTCACGGGTACTGTGAAAGTCACCGACAACATGACGATAGAGCGTTATTCACACGTCATGCATATCGTCAGCAATGTTGAAGGTCAGCTCAAGCCAGGCTTGGATGCGATTGACGTGCTTAAAGCGACTTTCCCTGCCGGGACCGTGTCTGGTGCCCCTAAAGTGCGCGCCATGGAAATCATAGCAGAGCTGGAGCCTTCCAAACGTGGCATTTATGCTGGCGCCGTCGGCTATTTAGGCTTTAATGGCGATATGGATGTGGCAATTGCGATTCGTACGGCCGTGATCAAAAACAAAAAACTCTATGTACAGGCGGGCGCTGGCATTGTGGCTGACTCGGTGCCGCAAAGCGAATGGGAAGAAACCCAAAACAAGGCCAAAGCCGTCATCCGCGCCGCTGAGCTGGTGCAGGCAGGACTGGATAGCCAGGCAGCCAATGTTCAAACCCATGCAGGAAAAGGAGCCTGATATGTTGTTGATGATTGATAACTACGACTCTTTTACCTACAACCTCGTGCAGTATTTCGGCGAGCTGGGGCAAGATGTTCATGTGCACCGCAATGACGAAATCACGCTGGAGCAGATCAAAGCCATGGCCCCGGAAAAAATTGTGATTTCACCAGGGCCCTGCACACCGAATGAAGCCGGGATTTCCGTGCCGTTGATTCACGAGTTCGCTGGGAAAATTCCTTTGCTGGGTGTGTGCCTGGGGCATCAGAGCATAGGCCAGGCCTTTGGCGGCAACATTATCAAGGCCAAAACCCTGATGCACGGCAAAACCTCATTGATCCACCATACCAATACCGGTGTGTTCAGAAACCTGCCTAACCCGTATACCGCGACGCGTTACCATTCGCTGGTCATCGAGCGCGAAACTATTCCGGATTGCTTGGAGATTACGGCCTGGACCGAAGATGGCGAGATCATGGGCGTCAAGCATAAAACACTGGCCGTGGAAGGCGTGCAATTTCACCCCGAGTCTATTCTGACCGAATACGGGCATGAGTTGCTGGATAACTTCCTGAAAGGCTATTGATGGCCATCACACCTAAAATCGCCTTACAGCGCCTGATTGACCATACAGATTTCACGCATGAAGAAATGCTGGAAATCATGCAGCAGATCATGAGCGGCGAGTTTACCCAAATCCAGATTGCCGGCTTTTTGTCGGCCCTGCGCGTCAAGGGTGAAACCGTCACCGAAATCGCCGCTGCGGCACAGGTGATGCGCGACCTGTCCAGCAAGGTAGAAATTACTGATTCTACGCATTTAATTGACACCTGCGGCACCGGCGGCGCGCCCAACAAAGCCTTTAATGTGTCTACCGCATCCGCGTTTGTGGCGGCCGGGGCCGGCGCCAAAATCGCCAAGCATGGTGGCCGGGCCGCTTCGTCCAAGAGCGGTTCTGCCGATGTGCTGGAAGCACTGGGCGTCAACATTGGCCTAACGGCTGAGCAAGTGGCGCGCTGCGTGAACGAGGCCGGAATCGGCTTTATGTTTGCACCTAACCACCATGCGGCCATGAAATACGCCGCACCGGTGCGCCGTGAGCTGGGCGTGCGTACCATGTTCAACCTGTTAGGCCCCATGACCAATCCGGCCGGCGCCAAGCGTCAGGTGATGGGGGTTTTTCACCGTGACCTGGTGCCTTTGCTGGCGCAAACCTTGCAAAAGCTCGGCAGCGAGCATGTCATGGTGGTGCACAGTGCGGATGAAATGGATGAAATTTCTTTTTCAGCGGATACTTATGTGGCCGAGCTCAAGCATGGCCAGGTGAGTCAATACACTTTAAACCCTACCCAGTTTGGCATGCCCGTGCATGATGTGAACAGCATCCATGTGGAAAGTGCGCAGCATTCGAGTGACATTATCTTAGGCCTGCTCTCTGGCGAAAAAGGCCCTGCCCGCGATATCGTCTTGCTCAATGCCGGGGCGGCGATTTATGTGTCTGGCCTGGCAAGCGACTTGCCATCAGGCATTGCGCAAGCCGCGCAATCGATTGATTCAGGCGCAGCGTTGCGTAAACTGCAACAATTGAAGGCCTTGAGTCAGGCAGCATGAAACAAGGGGCGCTGATTGCAATATTCTGCCTGCTGGCCGCCTGCCAGCAAGCAGAGCAATCCAATCCGCTGAATCAGCCACAGTCTGCGCTAGAGGTGAAATCGCAGGTGCAGTCTGTACACCTGCAACCGCTCTCGGCAGGACTCGTCACTGAAGAGAATGCGGCGCTTAAGCAGGCATTTGCCCAAAAGCAAAGTCATGTCTGGCTCGAAGGCAGCGGCACGGTGAAGAAGCTGTTGCCCGATGACACTCAAGGTGCCAGGCACCAGCGGTTTCTGGTGAGCGTGTCGCCAGGACAAACATTATTATTTGCGCATAATATTGACCTCGCGCCCAGGGTAGAAAGCCTGAACATAGGGGATCAGATCAGTTTTAAAGGCGAATATATTTATAACCCCAAAGGCGGCATTATGCACTGGACGCATCATGACCCGCAGGGCCACCAGCATGGCTGGATCAAACATCAAAATCACACTTACGAATAAGGCATGCGAGCAGATTATGTCCGATATTTTAAATAAAATTTTAGCGACCAAACGTGAAGAAATCAGCAAAGCGCAAGCCAGCAAGTCATTGGATGCGATACGTGAGGAAGCGCTAAGTCAGCCGGATTGCCGTGACTTTATCGGCAATATTGTTAAAAAGGTGGATGCAGATAAACCTGCCGTGATTGCTGAAATTAAAAAAGCCAGCCCGTCCAAAGGCATCATCCGTGCTGACTTTAATCCGGCCGCCATTGCTAAAAGCTATGAAAAAGGCGGCGCGGCCTGTTTATCGGTACTGACTGACGAGCAATATTTTCAGGGATCTGCTGCCTACCTTCAGCAAGCGCGCGCTGCCTGCAAATTGCCCGTGTTGCGCAAGGATTTCATGATAGATCCTTATCAGATTTACGAAGCCCGAGCCATGGGCGCTGACTGCGTGTTGCTGATCGTGGCTGCTCTCGAACTGTCACAAATGCAGGAACTGGAGCTGACGGCCCACAATCTGGGCATGGCGGTACTCGTCGAAGTCCATGACGCGGATGAGCTTGAACTCGCGCTGCAACTGGAAACGCCGCTACTGGGAATCAACAACCGCAATTTGCGCACGTTCGATGTCACCTTGCAAACCACGCTCGACCTGCTCGAGAACATGCCGGAAGACCGTTTCGTCGTCACAGAGTCTGGCATTTTCACACCAGAAGATGTGGCTTTGATGCGCAGCCATCATGTGAATGGCTTTTTGGTCGGCGAAGCATTTATGCGGCAAGAGGATCCAGGTGCAGAACTCGCCAGGGTCTTTGGTTAGGAGAAGTTTTAAATAGCGTGAGTGCAAAGGTATGCCCTGCATGAGCGTATCCAAATCAGGCGCAATGATTGAAAGCGCAAGCAATTTGACCAGATGCTGTGGTCAAAAAGGGAATCGATATGAGTAATCAATTTTTAGCCATCCGTCCACGCCGTATGCGCAAAGACGAATTTTCACGTCGCTTGATGCGTGAAAACGTTCTCACCACCAATGACTTGATTTACCCGGTGTTTGTGCTTGAGGGTGAAGGCGCGATTGAAGAAGTCAAATCGATGCCTGGCGTACAGCGTCAAAGCCTGGATGTGCTGCTCAAGACCGCTGAAGAGTGCGTAAAACTAGGTATTCCAGCGCTGGCTTTATTTCCGGTGGTGCCACAACAATACAAAAGCCTGGATGCCAAAGAGGCCTATAACCCTGAAGGCTTGGTGCCACGGACTGTGCGTGCACTGAAAAAGGCTTTCCCGGACTTGGGCGTGATCACTGACGTGGCTTTAGACCCGTACACCACTCACGGCCAGGATGGCCTGATCGACGATACCGGCTATGTCCTGAATGACGAAACTGTTGAAGTGCTGGTGAAGCAGGCGTTATGTCACGCAGAAGCGGGCGCCGATGTAGTTGCGCCCTCTGACATGATGGATGGCCGGATTGGCGCCATTCGTGATGCGCTTGAAGAGCAAGGCTACATCTACACGCGAATTCTTGCTTACTCTGCCAAATACGCCTCAGCGTTTTACGGACCTTTCCGCGATGCGGTCGGTTCAGCGGCCAATCTGGGCAAAAGCAACAAATACAACTACCAGATGGACCCAGCCAATTCTGATGAAGCATTAAAAGAAGTCACACTGGATTTGGAAGAGGGCGCGGATATGGTCATGGTTAAACCAGGCATGCCCTATCTGGATATCGTGCGCCGTGTCAAAGACGAGTTTGGCGTACCGACTTATGCATATCATGTCAGCGGTGAATACGCCATGCTCAAAGCCGCTGCACAAAATGGCTGGCTGGATGAAAAAGCCTGCGTGCTGGAAGCAATGCTTGGGTTTAAACGTGCCGGAGCAGACGGCGTGCTGACTTATTATGCGATGGATATCGCAAGATGGCTGAAATAAGGGTCTAAAAGTAGAAAGGGGCTTTTGAAAGCCCCTTTTTTTGCGACCATGATCAGCCGCCACTTCAGCCTATATTGATTACGAATTTAAGGCACATTCCACGCGTTCGATCACTAACTGTTGTAGCCTGTCTCTTTGGTCTTGTTGCAGTGGCCGACTCTCGGAACCCCGCATAGCGCTGCCCCAGTGGCTATTCGGAAAGTGTTTGTCACTCTCGAATCTTGGCAACACATGCCAGTGCATATGCGGCGTTTTATTGCCTAGGCTGGCCAGGTTAATTTTATCCGGTTGTATGACTTCCCGCAGTGCGGTTTCGACAGCAAACACGACTTTCATGGTGCGTGCTCGCGCTGCGGGAGGCAGGTCGGTCATTTCCTTGACGTGTGCAATTAATTCCACCCGGCAATAGGCAGGGTAATCTGCGTCGTGCAGTAACACTACCCGGCAAAAATCATCCTGCCATAGCAAGTCGTAGGGGGTTGGTTGGCACAGCGGGCAATTACGCATCAGGAAACGGCCAGCATTCTATCCAGTGTGAGTTTGGCCAGTTTGGCTTCATGCGCGGGCACTTTAATCTGGTTGACCACATTGCCATCGGCCAGGTTTTCCAGGCACCAGGCCAGGTGTTGCGGGTCAATACGTGCCATGGTTGAGCATTCGCAAACCACATGGCTCATGAACTGTACCAGCTTGTTTTGCGGTTTCATTTCTTCGGCCAGGCGTGTGACCAGGTTCAATTCGGTGCCTACCAGCCATTTCGTCCCAGGCTCGGCTTCACTCACGGTACGCAAGATGTATTCTGTAGAACCGACATAATCTGAGTTGATGCAGACCTCAAACGCCGTTTCAGGGTGAGAGATGACTTTGCCATCTGGATGCTGGGCGCGGAACTGGTCGATATTCTGTTTGCGGAACATCTGGTGTACTGAGCAATGACCTTTCCACAGCAGGATTTTTGCGTCTTTGATTTGCTGTTCGGTCAAGCCGCCCATGGGCAGATCTGGATCCCAGACAGGCATTTGCTCTAATGGGATACCCATTTTGTAGCCGCTCCAACGGCCCAGATGCTGATCCGGAAAGAACAGGATTTTTTCGCGCTGGCTGAAACCCCACTCCAGGATTTTGGAGGCGTTGGTGCTGGTGCACACAATGCCGCCATGTTCACCACAGAAGGCTTTCAGGTCCGCCGCGGAGTTGATATACGTGACCGGTGTGATGGTCTCATCAAAATTAAGCACTTTGCTGAGTTCTCGATAGCTACGCTCAACCTTGGCCAGATTGGCCATGTCTGCCATGGAGCAGCCTGCGGCCAAGTCTGGCAAGATCACGACCTGATCCGGGCGGCTCAAGATGTCAGCCACCTCGGCCATGAAATGCACACCCAGAAAGACGATGTATTCCGCATCCAGGCTGTCACAATATTTAGACAGTTTCAGTGAGTCACCAGAGTAATCCGCATGGCGGTAAACACTCTCGTGCTGGTAATGGTGGCCCAGAATCACCAGTCGCTTACCCAGCTTTTCGCGGGCAGCCAGAATACGGACCTGACAGTCATCGTCTTTGGCCGACTGGAACTTTTCAAATTTGATAGTGGCGGTTTGCATGGTCATAGCCATTAGTTGAGGGTAAAACGCTATTTTACAACCGATGTGGATTTATCCCAATTGCAAAGCTGGCAATTACAGTGTTAAACGGTGTTTTTCACCCAGCCGTCTAAGGGCATCCACATTCGTCCAGCTGAAGACTTTTTTAGCCGCTTGCCGCCAGTCTACCCATTCATAGCGCGTGTGTTCGTCTGGCGCCAGCGTGACTGGTTGTGGTTCCGGCAGACACAAGCCAAACAGGTGCTCGGTGTTTTGCGTGATGCCGGGCGCATATCGGTGACGCCAATGCGGGTAGATTTCATACACATTGCTGGCGTGCCAATCTTCAAAGTCGTAAGCCAGCGCGTCCAGGCCGGTTTCTTCCCGCACTTCGCGAATCGCTGCCTGATAGGGCGATTCTTCTGCTTCTATGCTCCCGGTCACTGACTGCCAGTATCCCGGTTTGTCCGTACGCTCCATCAACAGTACTTGCAAATCTGGCGTATGAATCAACACCAATGCGGAAACGGGAATCTTGAAATGTTGTGTCATAAGGAGGATTGTCTATAAAGCCCGCGGCCTTGTCCATGGCTGACGGTGTTTACAATAGACTCTTTTTTGTCAGGATGCGTTCAGTGAAAGATTGTCGTAAGCAGATAAGCCTACTATGATAAGGATAATCAGGTGTATACCATAAAAATTTAAGTGATGAGCACAGGGATAGGTGTTATGTTGAGGCGTCAGCAGGGCTGGCTTTGCGTGTTGCTGATGGTCTGTTTTGAGGCGGTTGCGGATTCCGGTGTCGCTCCAGCCATTGCATGGGACCAGCTCAGCCTGCAGCAGGCGGAACTTGTGTTTGCAGGCAATAACCGTGATCTGCTTGCTGCCAAGCGGGCGATTGAAAGTGCAGAAGCCGATACCCTGATTGCTGGCCAAAAACCAAACCCGGTCTTGTCACTCGGCCTTTCCAGTCTCAACCTCAATCGCGGCCAAGGCAATAAAAACCAAAACGGCAAACGAGACCTGTTGGATCAAACCTATAACTCGGCGGTGCAGGTCACTCAGTTGTATGAGCGTGGTGACAAGCGGGCACTGCGTTCTGCCGTGGCGGAAAGTGCGGTCAAAGCGAGCCGGCTCGACCTGGGGGAAACCTATCGTCAACAGGCATTGGCCATGGCCACGGCCTATTTTGATCTCAAACTTGCCCAGGAAAGTCTGCTCATTCAGCAGGCGAATGTCAGTAGCTACGAGAAAACACTGCAGGCAGCGCAATTGCGTCTGAAAGCAGGCGATGTGGCGTCGGCGGATGTAGCGCGCATCCGGGTAGATGCCCTGCGGGCCAGCAATGATTTGCGCCAGGCAGAGGCGACTGTGCAAAAAGCGCAAGCCATGCTGGCTTACTTGCTTGGCAAGGATCAGGACGCGAGCAAGCTCCGTGTGACGGACCCCTGGCCCGCCCTGATTGCAGAGCCCTCGGCCAATCCAGCGGCTGAGAAAGACACTGGCTGGTTACCACAACGTCCGGATGTGAAGGCGGCTGAAGCGCGCATGGAGCAGGCTCAGCAGACCAGAAAGCTTGCAGAGTCGCTCAAGGTCAGAGATTTTACCTGGTCGTTTGCTTACCAGCATTTTCCTGGGCAGGAGCCTGGATCGGCACCAGATACCATAGGCGCTTCATTGAGCATTCCCTTGTTTACCAATTATCAGTATGAGGGCGAGGCCGCACGGGCTGAAGTTGGCTATACCAGTGCAATCGAGGCCAGAGAGCGAGTGCAGGCGGCGGCGATTGCCGAAATGAGACAGGCCAAAGCAGATTTGGATGCCGCGATTGATAAAAATCGACGTTTTGACCAGAGCATTCTGCGGGAAGCGCAAAATGCAGCAGACGCGGCAGAGTTTGCCTACAAGCATGGCGCCATGAATGTCATGGATCTGCTCGATGCCAGACGTATTTTACGCACGCTCCAACTGGAGGCAGTCAGCGTCAAGGCTGATTATGCCAAGTCCCTATCCGCCTGGTTAGCGGCCACCCGCCAGGCATTTGTCTATCAAGAATAATTTTATGATGCGCTCATTCACCTCCATGGCTTGCCCTCCTGCTACCGTCAAGGCGATGCGCCAGATCGTATTTATCTTGTGCGCGATAGGGGTTTGCATGGCTTCAGCCATGGCGGCAGATAAAAATGCCCGCGTGCCCGCGCAGCCTGCCAACCAGATTGTACTGACGCCGGGTTCGCCACAATTAAACAGTCTCAAAATTGAACCCGTCACCGAGATCCCGGTGCCGGTGACCGAGCCGCTCAACGGCAAGATTGTGTTTGATGAAAACCGGACAGCACGGGTGTATTCGCCAGTGGCCGGACGAGCGCTGAATATTCAGGCACAAATAGGCGAAGCCGTGAAAGCCGGTCAGCCCTTGCTGGTGATGGACTCGCCGGATGTGGGGGCAGCGGTCGCGGATGTGCGCAAAGCACAGGCAGATTTGGGACTCAAGCAACAGGCGCTGGAGCGTAGCCGCATGCTGGTAGAGGGCGGCGTGCTGGCCAGAAAAGACATGGAAGTCGCACAGGCGGACTGGGCGAGTGCGCGTGCAGAACATGAGCGCGCGATGGCGAGGTTGAAAAACCTGCGGGTGTCGACCGGGGCAAGTGATCGCTATGTCGTGCGCTCGCCAATCGCGGGGGTGGTGGTTGACCGGAAAGTGAATCCCGGCAGCGAGGTCCGCCCCGATGCGGCAGATCCTTTGTTTTTGATCACGGATCCCAGCCATGTCTGGGCCAGTATCGATTTGCCAGAGCGGGACTTGAGCCGGATTTCGCAAGGGCAAAAGCTCAGTGTCCAGGTGGATGCCTATCCTGACGAGGTGTTTGACGGCGAAATTAAAACAATAGGCATCATGGTAGACCCGACCACGCGCCGGATTCCTGTGCGTTGCCTGCTCGACAGCAAAGGCAAGCTCAAACCAGAAATGTATGCGCGCATCACGCCGCTGGATACCAGCCAGCATCGTGTTATCCGCGTGCCCAACAGTGCCCTGATTACCGAGGGACTCTACAGCTATGTCTTTGTAGAAGAGCAGCCCTTGCATTTTAGCAAGCGTAAAGTCGTACTGGATTTACAACGGCGGGAATATGCCACCGTGAAAACCGGCTTAAACCCGGGTGAGCGCATCGTGACCAGCGGTGCCATTCTGCTCAATTCAGATTTGTCCGTGAGTAAATAGGCGATGTTAAAAGGCTTGATCACCTTCTCACTGCAACAGCGTGTCTTTCTGCTGATTGGCGCGGTTGTGCTCATGATTTTTGGCTGGTTTGCCGTGCAAAACCTGCCAATTGAAGCGTTCCCCGATGTTGAAGATGTGCACGTGATTATCGTGACACAATCGCCGGGCATGGCGCCAGAGGAGGTCGAGCGCGTCGTTTCACTGCCGATTGAGCATGGGATGAGCGGGGTGCCGGGACTGGCACAAATCCGCTCGGTGTCTATTACCGGGCTCTCCGTGGTCACCCTCACTTTTGCCGAGCGCACGCAAGATTATTTTGCGCGGCAGCAGGTGTTAGAGCGTTTACAAGGGGTGAGCTTGCCCATCGGCTTGCAGCCCACGCTAGCACCGCTGACGACGGCGGTGGGGGAGGTTTACCGCTATTTGGTTGAAGCGCCGGCAGAGATGCCGCAACGCGAAATCCGCGCTATCCAGGACTGGAAAATTATCCCGCAACTGCGCATGGTGCCAGGCGTGGCCGATATCACCAGTTTTGGCGGGACGGTCAAGGAATACCAAATCAAGCTGGATCCTTACCGCTTGAAAAAGTTTGATGTGAGTATTGATCAGGTTAACCAGGCGGTCAGCAACAACAGCAGTAACGTGGGTGGCGGACTCATGCACAGAGGCGACGAGTCGCTGGTGGTGCGTGGCATCGGCCTGTTTCGCAGTCTGGATGATATTGCGCAATCCGTGGTGGATACGCGGGATGGCAAGCCGATTCTGGTCAGCGACCTTGGTCAGGTGGTGATTGGTGACCGCCCCCGTTCAGGCATCGTTTCCTTTAATCAGCAGGATGACATTATTGAAGGCATCGTGCTGATGACCAAGGGCCAGAATGCCGCCAAAGTGATCGACGCCTTGCGCGAGAAGGTGGATCTGGTCAATCAGACCCTGCCGCCCGGCGTCAAAATCGTGCCTTTTTATGACCGCACCGGCCTGGTTCACCACACCGTGCATACCGTGGCAGAAAACCTGATTGTCGGCGCATTGCTGGTGGTGACGATTTTGGTAGTGTTTTTGCGCAACTGGCGCGCCGCCCTGATTGTGGCTTCGGTGATTCCGTTATCCCTGTTATTTGCCTTTATTGTCATGGATTTACGCGGTGTCTCCGCTAACCTGATCTCGCTCGGGGCGGTAGACTTTGGCATTATTATTGACAGTGCAGTGGTGCTGGTAGAGGCGCTGATGGTGCGCCTGGCGGTGGCTGAGGTGGATAAAACACAAGGCAATATGGGGCTGGCCTGGCGCATGCAGACGCTTAAAAGCACGGCGATTGATATGGGGCACCCGATTCTGTTCTCCAAAGCCATCATCATCACTGCCTTTTTGCCGATTTTTACCTTTCAACGCGTAGAAGGAAAAATTTTCTCGCCGATGGCATTCACCTTGAGTTTTGCCTTGCTGGGCGCCATTATCCTGACCTTGACGCTGGTGCCAGCCTTGTTGTCATACACCATGAAGCGTGAGGATATGGCGGAAAAACACAGCCACTGGATGCAAAACTTGCAAAATGCCTATCGTCATATTTTGCTTAAAACCCGCAAATGCCGCGCATGGGTGGTCATTTTATCCGGGGGCATTTTGGTTATATCCGTGCTCTCTGCGCCCATGTTAGGCTCGGAATTCCTCCCCAAGCTGGATGAAGGCAATATCTGGCTTACCGTTGATCTGCCACCCTCGGCTGGCCTGGAAAAAACCAAAGAGATCGAGCGAGAAATCCGTAAGATTCTGAATAGCTACCAAGAGGTGAGGTTGGTGGTGTCGCATGTCGGACGGCCAGATGATGGCACCGACCCTAAGGGACCCTACCACATGGAGATTCTGGCTGATCTCAAGCCGCACAGCGAATGGAAGTTTGCCGATAAGGAATCACTTATCAAGGATATGTCGCGCCGTATCCACGAGATTCCGGGCGTGCCTACCAACTTTTCGCAAGTGATTCAGGACAGTGTGGAAGAGGCGTTGTCTGGCGTGAAAGGTGAAATTGCAGTCAAGATTTTCGGCCCCGATTTAACGATTCTCGAGCAGAAAGCGGCAGAGGTGGTCGATGTCATCAATCACGTCCGAGGCGCAACCGATGTGGCGGCAGTCCGTATTTCAGGCAACTCTGAGCTCGATATCACGCTTAACCGTGCCCAATTATCGCGCTATGGCCTGATGGCGGGCGATGTTAACAATACGGTACAAACCGCGTTGGCTGGCAATCCGGCGAACACATTTTACGATGGCGACCGGCATTTTGATGTCACGTTAAGGCTGGACAGGCCTTTCCGCGATTCTGTGGATGATATTGACGAGTTACCGATTGCCTTGCCAAATGGAAACGGCAGCATCCCGCTCAGCGAGGTAGCCGAGGTGACCATCAAGGAAGGGGCTTCACGTGTCAGCCGCGAATCAGGCTCGCGTATTGTCTCTATTAAAGCCAATATTACAGACCGCGATCAGGGCAGCTTTGTGCAAGAAGCCATGCAACAGGTCAAGGCACAGGTCAAGCTACCGCCTGGCTACAGCATGACCTGGGGCGGGCAATTTGAAAACCAGCAACGGGCCATGAAGCGGCTGATGGTAATTGTGCCCTTGTCTGTGTTGTTGATTTTTATCTTGCTGTTTTGGGCATTCAAGTCGGTCAAAAATGCTTTGCTAGTGTTGCTGATGATTCCATTTACGCTGGTGGGCGGCCTGGCCGGACTGGCCGTGGCCGGACTGCATTTGTCCGTGTCTGCCGCCGTCGGTTTTATTGCGCTGGCCGGCATTTCGGTGCAAAACGGGGTGATCATGGTCGAGCAGATCAAGAGTTTGATGCGCGAAGGCAGAGAACTGTCAGAGTCGGTGATTGAAGGGGCGGTTGCCCGCTTGCGCCCGATATTGATGACGGCCTTGATGGCCGGGTTGGGCTTGATGCCAGCGGCGCTCTCGCATGGCATTGGCTCCGAAACCCAGCGGCCGTTTGCGGTGGTGATTGTCGGTGGTTTAATTACCGCGACCTTGTTCACACTGTTGTTGTTGCCTTTGTTGTTCCCGCTGTTTTCCGACCTGCGCCGTCCGCGCGCTGAATAACCACCAATTTGGTTCAATGAAACCAGATTGGTGGTTGATATCAATCAGTTCTTGTGGGCGAGTGCGCCCAATGTCTAGATTTATTCAATTAAAATCAAGTGCCTGGACTGTTTAAATGATTTGGCACAAATCATGCATACGTGAATAAGTGTAGTGGAATTTAATCGCAATGGCAGTTAACAACAATCACATGCGAGTTTCCCGACTATCCTTTCCCGAGGATATTGCTTGTCCCAAGCTGAAATGGCTTGGGCTTTTTTTTGCCGGTGGCCGGTCGGAATTTTTTGATGTGTGGATGGTGCCGGAGAAGGGAATCGAACCCCCGACCTTTTCATTACGAATGAACCGCTCTACCAACTGAGCTACACCGGCAAACAAGGCGAACATTGTTTGCCAATCTTAGCAAGGGACGGCCAGCCAATCAATGCGGCAAGCGTTTAAACCGTGCTGCGCTTCTCTGCATTGACCAGGTTTTTGGGCAGCTGGAACACGACGTTTTCCACTACCCCTTGCAACTCTTCCACCTGGTTAGCCCCCATGTTTTTCAAAGCAGCAATCACTTCCTGTACTAACACCTCAGGGGCTGAGGCACCGGCAGAAATGCCGATTTTCTTTTTACCTTGTAACCAGCCTGCTTGCAGGTGGCTGGCATTATCGACCATATAAGCTTCTACGCCCTGGTTTTTGGCAACTTCACGCAAACGGTTTGAGTTAGAGCTATTGGGTGAGCCGACAATAATCACCAGATCACAGTCTTTGGCCATGATTTTCACCGCGTCCTGCCGATTTTGCGTGGCATAGCAAATATCATCGCTTTTGGGTGCCTTAATGTTGGGGAAGCGTGTTTTGAGGGCGTTGATGACCTGAGTGGCGTCATCCACCGATAAGGTGGTTTGTGTCACATAGGCCAGTTTGTCAGGGTCGGTGACGGTGAGGGCGGTCACCTCTTCCGGGGTTTCCACCAGATACATGCCTGCTTCGGATTGGCCCATGGTGCCTTCGACTTCTGGATGGCCTTTGTGGCCGATCATAATGATCTCCAGACCATCTTTACGCATTTTGGCGACCTCGATATGCACCTTGGTCACCAGCGGACAAGTGGCGTCAAACGCGGTCAGGCCGCGCGACTCTGCCTCTGCGCGCACCGCTTTGGAAACGCCATGCGCACTAAAAATCACAATGCTGCCTGCCGGAATTTTTTCCAGATCATCGACAAAAATGGCGCCTTTGTCGCGCAATTGACCGACGACAAATTTGTTGTGAACCACTTCATTGCGCACATAAATCGGCGCGCCGAATTTTTCGAGTGCCTGTTCGACAATAATAATGGCACGGTCTACCCCCGCACAAAAGCCACGCGGGTTGGCCAATACGATCTCAGGTGTCACTTCTGTTTGCATAATCAATTCCGTCAAGAGTCTACTGCTGTCTGCGCCTGCAACTGCCAAGCTCAACCACAAGGGCTGGCAGGCATCAGGTATAATCTGCATTTTTGTTGCTCGCTTAAAGCCCATGTTATGAAAAACACTGCTACCTTGCTGATTACCTGCCCGGATACCAAAGGGATTGTGGCGGCGATTGCGCAATTTTTGTATGAGCACAATGCCAATATTTTACACGCAGACCAGCATCAGGATGCGGAAAATAATCTGTTTTTGATGCGCGTCGAGTGGGACCTGACCAATTTCAATGTGGCCGTGGCCGATTTCGAGCAGGCGTTTGGCCCGGTGGCGCAACGCTTTGCCATGACCTGGCAACTCAAGTTGTCTGAGCAAAAAACGCGCATGGCGATCATGGTGTCGCAATATGATCATTGCCTGGTAGACCTGCTGCACCGTCATCATAGTGGCGAGCTGGCCTGCGAGATTCCGCTCATTATCAGTAATCATAAAGATACGGAAAAACTGGCGCAGTTCTATGGCATCCCGTTTCACTATTTGCCGATGACCAAGGAAACCAAGGCTGAGGTTGAAGCACAGCAGTTTGCCTTGTTTGACCAACACAAGATTGACCTGATTGTGCTGGCAAGATACATGCAGATTCTGTCCCCGGCGTTTGTCGCGCGCTATCCTCAGCGAATTATCAATATACACCATTCATTTTTGCCAGCCTTTATCGGCGCGCGCCCCTATCATCGTGCCTTTGAGCGCGGTGTGAAGCTGATTGGTGCGACCAGCCATTATGTGACTGAGGTATTGGATGAGGGCCCTATTATTGAGCAGGATCTGGCGCGTATTTCTCACCGTGACCAGGTGGAGGACCTGATTCAGAAAGGCCGTGATCTGGAACGGGTTGTGCTCTCCAAAGCCGTGCGCTGGCATATTGAACATCGTATTTTGCTTTATGCGAACAAGACCGTGATTTTTGATTAACACGTATCTTTAACAATAAAAAACCGAAGCAATCAAATGCTTCGGTTTTTTATTGTTTACTGCTGAAAATTGCAATGACGGCCAATGTTACGGCAAGACGCGCTCCAGTTTAAACAGATCAGCAATCTGCTCGCGCTCGCGAATCACATGCACCTGATCGCCGTCTACTAGCACCTCTGCGGCACGTGCACGCGTGTTGTAGTTGCTGGCCATGCTCATGCCATAAGCACCGGCAGAGTGTATGGCCAGATAATCGCCTTCTGCAATTGCCAGTGTCCGGTCATGGCCCAAAAAGTCACCACTTTCGCAGACGGGACCTACGATTTCATAGACTGCAGTCGGTGCTGTAGACAGGGCAATGGTCGTGATATTGTGAAAAGCGTCGTACAAGGCGGGGCGCATGAGGTCGTTCATGGCGGCATCGACGATGGCGAAGTTTTTGGTCTCACCTGGCTTGAGGTATTCGACTTTGGTCAGTAATACGCCTGCATTGCCGACCAGCGCGCGGCCGGGTTCAAACAGCACCTTGACGTTTCTGCCCGCCAGTTTTTGCAGGATGGCGGCCGTATAGGCGGCAAAGTCCGGCGGGGTTTCGTCACTGTAGGTAATGCCTACGCCGCCGCCGACATCAATATGCTGAATAGGGATGCCTTTGGCCGCCAGCGCATCCACTAAACCAAGGACTTTATCCAGCGCATCTAGAAACGGCGATAGCTCGGTAATCTGCGAGCCGATATGGCAATCGACGCCATGCACGGCAATGTTGGACAATTGTGCCGCTTTTTCATACAAAGCCAGTGCATCTTCAAATGCCACGCCAAACTTGTTATTTTTAAGGCCGGTAGAGATATAGGGGTGGGTTTTTGCGTCTACGTTTGGATTGACCCGCAACGAAACCGGGGCCTGTTTACCCAGGCGAGCCGCCACTTGCTGGATACGGTCCAGCTCATTGATAGACTCTACGTTAAAGCAATAGATCCCCGCTTCAAGGGCGGCCTCAATTTCAGCGTGGGATTTTCCAACGCCAGAGAACACGACTTTTTTCGGATCACCCCCGGCTGCAATCACGCGGGCCAGCTCACCGCCAGACACAATGTCAAAGCCGGCACCCAGGCGGGCAAACAGATTCAGTATCGCCAGGCTGGGGTTGGCCTTCACGGCAAAACAGATCAAATGGTCATGCCCACGCAGCCCGGCAGCAAAATGCTCAAACGCCTGGGTGAGTGCCGCCCGCGAATAGACGTAGGTGGGGGTTTGGTGGGTTTGCGCAATATCACGCAAGGCTACATTTTCGGCATGTAGCAGGCCTTGTTGGGTTGAGAACGGGATCACGATGGCGACTTGTCTGATGGCGGTTGTGGTTGAGGATACTGACGCTCAGGAAGATACAAATTGCCTTTGAGGCCACAAGCACTAAGTGTGCATAACAGCAGCGCAAGTGCTATTAATTTTGTAGAGCTGGCAAACATGATCCTGGCGTCCAATCAAAATAAAGCCAGATTTTACCACTAAAGCTGCGCAGGCCCATCCCTGGTCGCGCGCGCTTGGGCCAAGTCTACCGTTTGTCGGCCAAGGGTAACCGCTAGTCGGCTACTGCTAGACAGGAAGAATCGCTGTTTGCATGATAAGGCTGTGCAAAAAGGGGATATTCATGAAGCGTCTTTTACAACAAGGCTTTAGTCTGATTGAAGTGATGGTGGTGGTGGCCATTATCGGCTTGCTCGCCAGCATTGCTGTGCCGGGGTATCAAGATTATGTTAGAAGTGGCAACGCCGCTGAGGCACCAGCCAATCTTGCCAACTGTCGTGTCCAGGCCGAACAGTTTTATCAGGATAATTTTACCTATGTGGGCTTTGTCTGCAACCCAAGTGATGCCAAGTATTTCGATTACTCGATTGATAACCAGTCAGCGACGACTTACACCCTGAAAGCGACAGGCAAGTCAGCGCAGAAAATGGGTAATTTTTCATTTACCGTGAACCAGGATAACGCCAAGACCTCCACCTACGACGGCACCACTGGCGCTACTTGCTGGCTGACTTCATCCTCAGGAAGTTGCTAATGCAGCAGCAAGGCTTTACCTTGATTGAGCTGGTAGTCACCATGGCAGTGTTGGTGTCGGTCAGTACTATCGCAATTCCAGCATTCCAGACATCTATTGGAAATGCTCAGGTTCGTACTGTTGCCGAGTCTATTCGTAATGGACTGCAACAAGCTAGGGCGGAAGCCATTAAGCGAAATGCTAGGGTTAAGATGACTCTAGAACAGAATAGCGCATGGCAAGTTGGTTGCGTCACAGTGACGCCAAACTGTCCAGCGCTCATTGCACAAAAAAGCGCTATCGAAGGATCATCAAGCAATATCACTGTTACTGCAGATCATAATACTGCAGTGTTTGGTAGCTTTGGCACGCGGGATGCAGCAACACCCATCGCATTGACAGTGGTGAATGTGAGCAATACACAAGTGAGAAGCGAGGAGCTTCGTGCACTAAGGGTTATTTTGACGCCTGGCGGTAACATCAAAGTATGTGACCCCTCAGTGACAGAAAATGGAGACTCGAGAAAATGTTGATTTTTTCTCAAAAAAGAATGGCTAATTTAGCGAGTCAGCAAGGATCAGTCTTGATTGAATCTTTGGTGGCAGTAACTATTTTCAGTATGGGTGTTTTAGCCCTGGTTGGCTTGCAAAGTGCCATGATAAAAAATAGCAGTGATAATCGCTATCGGGCAGAAGCTCAACTCATCGCTCAAACACATGTTGCCAATATGATGGCATATGGTGGAGACGCAGCAACCTACGTTTCACAAGTGGATGCTGAAAAAATTAAAACGCAGTTACCAAACGGAACACTTACCTTTTCTGCGATCACGAACAGTATGGTCACAGTGAGTGTCGGATGGCAGGTGCCCGGTGGCAGCCGCCATGTAGTGAATGCTTCAAGCTATTTGTTCGATGTGATGCAATGACGCAATACTTCAATTTTATTCATAAATATCGTAAGCGCTCACTCCAGTCTGGGATGTCGCTTGTTGAGCTGCTAGTTGGGATATTGATTGGCTTGGTAGCCACGCTCGCAATCAGTAATTTATTTAGTGGTTTCGAAGCACGCAAACGTACCATTACCTCTGGTTCAGATGCGCAATCGACGGGTGTGCTTGCCATGTTTTACATGAAGCGAGATGCGCAGAATGCTGGTTATGGTTTACCACTCAATAATAGCAGTGATCCTTCTCCTTTACTTTGCCCGATTAATACCTCTATTAATCAGGGAGGCGTCATCATCAATCTTTCACCTGTGGTGATTGTGGATGGCGGTGCTGGCAGTGACATTTTGCGCATACGGTATGGAAATCCGTCAGCCGGTGGCGCTTCTTTACGTGCCACCGGAACCATTACTAGCCCCACGCTGGATGGCGCCCTGATTGGTTGCCGTGAAAACGATATTGTTTTATACCGTCAAACGAATTCGAATCCGAATTGTAGCCTGGGGAGATTGCAAAGACTGAATCCTGACCGTGTGATTAACACTCTGTCGGAGCTCAACACAACCCCTACTGCAAGCCCAGTGAGTGATTTGAATGGTTCTGAGTGGGTTAGATTCTCGTGTTTAGGGGCATGGAATCAGTATGAATACGCTGTAAATGCGGCATTCGAACTTACGCGAACTGGTGGAGTCGAAGGCGGCAATCCTTTTCCTGATAGTACAATCGTACCAATTGTCAGTGATATTGTTTCACTACAAGCCCAGTATGGGGTGACTAATACGATTGACCCAACTTTTGCTGCTGCAAACTCAAGCGCTGTCACCCCCTTTTCAGCAGCAAACTATCTGAATCGCGTTGATCAGTGGGTGGATGCGACCGGAATATATGGCCCCTCAATAGAGCTTTTGGATCGTAACCGTATTCGTGCAATCCGTATTGCTGTGGTTGCAAGGGATGGTAATTTGCAGAAGAGCGATGTGAGTCAACCTTGTAATGGTGCTGCGACAGGCTTAGCCAGGGTATGCATCTGGCAAGCTGATAATACTCCAGCAAATGTTGACTTAAGTAGCGTTCCCAACTGGCAGCGGTATCGGTATCGCGTGTTTGAAGCCACTGTTCCGTTGAGAAATATTATTTGGAATCGTGATGCGCTATAACTTGATTTTATCTGGTGGGGTAAGTACTCGCACTTCGAGACAATCGGGGATTGTGCTGTTTTTTGCATTGCTTGCATTAGCCGTCATGTCCATTGCTGCTGTTGCCTTGATCCGAAGTGTAGATACGAATGCTTTATTGTCAGGGAATATTGTCTATCGTCAATCAGCGAGTACTACATCTAACGTGGCTTTGGAGGGCATTGCGCAAAGCATTGCCACCAATATTTCTCTCACCGACAGTTTAAGTAATCATCCAACATTAGGGTATTACGCCAACTGCAGCCAATTTGATACAAATCCTGATCAATTAATCTGTGATGGCAGCCAATTAACAACCATGACTTGGAATGATGGGAATAGCCGTCTTGCGCCTAACCAAACTGATGGCAACGACGAAATTCGTAATGGCATAGACCGTCAAGGCAATGAAATCCGTTACATCGTTGAGCGTATGTGTAACTACAGCAATGCTGAAATTACCGCTGGTGGTGCGTTAGTCGACTCTAACCGTTGTGTAATGGCAAGTACCAGGGCTTGTGGCGAAGACAGTTCGCATGACTCAGGCAAAAAAGAAGAATTTGAGCCTTGTACCCCTGGATCAGATTTTCCTTTATTTCGTGTAACGCTGCGAATTTCAGGGCCAAAAAATACAGTCACATTTTTGCAGTCTTTTCTCTCGAATTAGGCGGATAGCATGATGAAAAATCGAGGCTTTATGAATAAATTAGTTTGGCTGATTGTATTGATGCCTGCCATTTTGCACGCTGAGTTTCTTGATTTGGCAACCATGCCGCTACAGACTTCAGGCAGTTCAGATGTGAAGCCTAACTTGATGTTTGTGCTGGATAACTCGGGCAGTATGGGCTTTAATTACACCCCTGATTGGGCTGCGGATGACCCTGATGCAAGAACCTATTACAGCTCAGGAAGGTGGAATACCTACGATACAGATGACTGGTTATTTAGTAATTCAGCTTTTAATACACAATTTTATGATCCACAGGTGACCTATTCCACCCCTTTAAACTACCTTGGGACGAGCCTGGCTAACAAAACATCCTACAGTGGCTTTTCTGAAACAGTCACTACATTTTACGGCACTTACACTAGAGGTAGATCAGCTTATTACTATGCATATGTACCGGGAGAGTACTGTACGACCCCAGCGCTGACGAGCTGCATTATTTCAAAAACGCCTACAGCCACGAATAAGTATCCTGCTGCAATACGTTGGTGCAACTCCGCCTCGGCTTCAGGAAAAAGGCAATTGGATACAACTGGCGGAGTACAAGACCGCTGCCAAGCAATACGAAATAATGTAACCACTGTAAATGATACAAATACCTATACATTTCTACGTGAACCAAGAGCCACCTATCGGGTGACATTTAGTATCACTGGCTCTGTGAGTGTAACAAGCATCAAAATTAACAACATTGAGTTGCTCTCGTCAGCGACAAGTTCTAGCTCCTCTTCGTCCACAGTTGCCACTAGGGTAAGCAATAATATTTGTACTAGCAGTATCACGGGCAATTGCAAAATTGCTGGAAATACACTTAGCAATGTAAGCGGTGGTAGTTTTAACATTAGTACCTTTGCCGGTGATCCGGTTAACCCTTCAAGTCCAGTTCAAATTACCTTTTCTGGTACTGGCGGGAGTTACACTGCAACAGTCGTCAGTCCTAGTAACAGTGACATTCCTGGCAGCTTGGTTTATCAGGAAATTAGCACAGGGCAAACCAGTTACACCGCGCCAGGCTCCAATAGCAAAGGATTAGATCGAACAGACTGCGCCGGAAGTGTATGTACTTACAATGAAGAGTTTACAAACTTTGCAAACTGGGTGACTTACTATCGTACGAGAATGCTGTCGATGAAGACTGCTGCTAGCCAGGCCTTCAAGTCGCTTGACTCACGTTATCGAGTGGGATTCGTGACAATTAATTCACCAGCTTCAAACTACTTGGCTTTGGCTGCATTTGACAGTACACAAAAGCGTCTTTGGTACGATAAACTTTTTGCTGTGAACCCGACGGGCAGCACGCCATTACGTACAGCGCTTTCAAGTGTAGGCAGACACTTTGCTGGGAAAAAGACACTTGGAACTGACGATCCGATGCAATACGCCTGTCAGGCGAATTTTACCCTCCTAACCACAGATGGTTATTGGAATGATTCCAGTAACCCTACACGCATTAATGGCTCTACAGCGATTGGTAATCAGGATGGAACAGGTACAGCAAGACCTCAATTTGATAGTAGTAATAAATCGAATACTTTAGCAGACACCGCTAAATATTTTTATGATACCGATCTTAGGGATAGCAGCTTGTCCAATTGTAATGGTGCACTTGGCTCTTCAGTGTGTGGAACGGGTGATGATTATCCTAAGCAAAATATGGTTACGTTGACGTTAGGTTTGGGCATAGATGGGACGCTTTTATATAGTGATGATTACAAAACGCAGACGATAGGTGACTTTAAGGATTTGACGAGTGGTACAAAAAACTGGCCTGATCCAACGTTGGCTGAGAACGGTTCTCGCATTGATGATCTCTGGCATGCTGCTGTCAATGCAGGTGGCACTTACTACAGTGCCAGTAATCCAAAATTGTTGCGGGAGTCACTTGCAAAGGGGCTTTCTGAAATCAAATCCATTCAAGGTTCCAGTGCCGCCGCCGCCGCTAGTAGTCTTGCACCTACCACTGGTGATAACTTTCAGTATGTTGCAAGCTACCAGTCTGTCAAATGGACCGGTAACCTTGAGGCGCGAACAGTAAATACAACCTCCCTGCAAACCTCTGAAGCCGCAATCTGGTGTATTGAGAATGTCGCTGCTGAAACTTGTGCTCCGCCAGCTACTTCCTACGCTGCGCCAGATGGTAATTTTTACTGTAAAACCACTAACTCCGATCAAACGACTTGTGAAGGCGCCCAAGGCTCATTAGGATCCGCTTTAAACTTTAGCGAACCGGCCTCTTGTTATGTGCAGATTGCACGTAGTTGCAATGGAAAGTTACGGAATCAGCTAGGACAGAGAAAGATATTCTTTAATTACAACAACTCTCTGGCGCTGTTCACAGCGGATAATTTGCCGGTTGAGCATAAAACTGCGCTGAACAATGGATATTTAGCATTGAGTCAAATGCAAGGCCTACCTGCCTCAGATCCTAAAATCACTGATGCGACAAAAGTGACTAAGATAGTTGACTTCATTTCAGGGAATAAAACCTATGAAGACTCTAGCTCAAATACAGTGGCTGCAAATCGATTGTTTCGAGAGCGGCAAGCGGTTCTCGGTGATATTTCCCAATCTAGGCCGGTGTATTTCAAAAGCTCTAATGTGAGCTATCTTGATGCTAACTACAAAGCCTATAAAAGCGCGACGTCCACCCGTACACCAGCAGTATACGTGGGCGCAAATGATGGGATGCTACACGCATTTAATGCGAATGATGGTACTGAAATGTGGGCATTTATTCCTACACCAGTCATTACTAATCTAGCAAATCTTGCTGATAAAGAATATGGTGCCAATTATCACACCAATTACGTGAATGGTAATCCAGTCGTAGCTGATGTATGTATCTCAGGTTGCTCTGGCAGCTCTGCAGTTTGGCGAACTATTCTCGTTTCAGGATTAAATGGTGGAGGGCGCGGATATTTTGCGATTGATGTTACAAGTCCTGAATCGCCAGTTTTGTTGTGGGAATTTTATGCACAAGCTTCTGGTGCAAATAGTAATCTCGGTTACAGTTTTGGCAATCCCATCATTACAAAAATGCAAGATGGGCGCTGGGTAGTTTTGTTAACTTCTGGATACAACAATGGGACTTATGCGCGAAAATTAAATGATGGTAGCTTTGCCACCAACAATCCAATTGGGGATGGTGGGGGATATTTGTATGTGTTAGATGCAAACACTGGCGCATTGTTAAAAACACTTTCTACTGGTGAGGGAAGTGCAGCTAATCCTAGCGGCCTTGCAAAAATTTCTACTTATACTGAGCAGATGTTTGAGAACAATACCGCGGTGAGTGTATATGGAGGTGATTTAAATGGTAACGTTTGGCGCTTTAATATCAACACTAATGCAGTGACTAAAATTGCCAGTTTGCGTGATGGCGGTGGCAATGTTCAAAAAATCACCACTAAGCCTGAGTTAGGCAAGATTGATAAAAATGTTGTGGTAATGATAGGTACCGGAAAATTTTTGGAGCCTGCTGATCTTACAAATACGCCTCAGAACTCAGTGTATACGTTTAAGGATAACGGTCAAACAACGGCAATTGGACGCAGTCAATTAGTGACGCAAATATTGGGTGGAAACAGGACTGTGACTGCTAATCCGGTGAGTTATACAAGTGGATATGGATGGTTGTTAGATTTTCCAGCTGGCGAACGTGTGAATCTTGATCCACTATTGCTAAATGGCGTTTTATTAATGCCGACATTAGTCCCTAGTAGTGAGGCTTGTAGTGGCGCCGGATATGGATGGTTCAACTATTTTAATTATAAAAAAGGCGGTTCAGTTGTCGCAAGTGGTATTGTTTCAGAGAAAATGACCACACCTGCGGTAGGTTTCAATATTGTCTACGATGCCAATGGCGTACCACATGTATTAATCACTGGCAGTAATGATCCAACCCCTTTTGAGGCGACATTAAGCAAGCAGGTTTTCGGTTTGCAAAATACCATCAAGTCCAATGAAATTTTTCAGCAGAAAACGAATGGCAGCTACGGTACTAAACAGAGCTGGCGGGAGTTAATCCAATAAGAAAGTACAGGCAGTTCATGAAAATACAAAAGCCCCAATGCGCATTGGGGCTTTTTATTACTTGATGCGGATTACTTTACCTTTTTTGCAAATACATACAATATCAGGCAAATTGCGACGATGATGCCAATCAGTGTGTAGATGCCTGCTGCGCCTAAAAACATGGTTGCCTCCTTCTCGTCCGGTTGAAGAGAAGTTTTATTGTAGGCAAACGTCAGGCGGGTGTCTATCAGTTGAGGGCTGGACCAGTTGGGTGTCTGGGCAAGCGATATGCGATGCAATGCCACGCTATGAACTGCGTGGAGGTGTGAGGCAAACTGCCGGTGTGTTTTACACAACTTCCAGCGTCAGCTCAGCAGGTTTGTAAATTGCCTGAATGTTGCTGTCTGCAGTGATATCTTCAGCCAGATACATAATGTCCTGCGCCGTCATCAATTCTGGCATGCTGGCGGTATAAGTCAGCGGCTCGTCTTGTTGCAAGTCTTTCATGGGGCGTCCTTTAGTTCTGTTTATGTATACTTGTATTAACGTCATCAGGTTTCCATTCTTGAATTAATTTGTTCATGCGATCATTTAAATCTATGTTAATGGTCTTGTATGACGCTTTAATGAACCAATCCAGATTTTATAAGGGCTGTCGGCCGGTTTGGCTTAAAATATTGGCAGGGTTGAACAACAAAAAGGAGTCGGATGCATGCGTGCGAGTCGGTTTATGTGGGTTGTGTTGATGGCCATGCTGGCGGCGGTGGGGTATTGGTATTGGCAATCGCTGCAGTTGCCAGCGTCTGCACCTGCGCAAAGTGCGCTGGCTCATACTATCAATGAGTGTGATTTGATTGCCAGTAAGGCAGCGGCCGCCTTACCAGAGCAACTGCCCTTCCAGAAGCTGGAAAAAGCGGCTAGACAGTCACGCGTGTTGGAACATTGCATGCAAGACCGGGGCTATCAGGAAAATCCTGACTGGGTGGTTGCCGCGAACAATCAGGCGAAAGCGATGGCCTCTGCCCAAGGAATTTCAGACAGCGAAGCCTATGAGACATTGCGCCGTAAAGCCATGTTGCAGTCAGACCAGCAACCGGGCTACTGGCGCAAACGGCCTTGAGGCATCAACGCTTTTGACCCAGGTAGTCGGTTTTGCCCAGTGGCACCCCAATATGGCGCAAAATGTTGTATGCCGTGGTGACATGAAAATACACATTGGGCATGACCCATTTTTCGAGATAATCCAAGCCGGTGAAGGTCAGATCCACTTTACGTATGGTTAACACCACTTCTTTATGTTCGGCGCCTTCCAGCTGTGAAGGCTTGATGGCTTCGAGAAACGCGACTGTCTTAGTGATTCTGGCGTAGAGCTGTTCAAAACTTGCTTCATCATCCGCATATTGCGGAATGTCTATGCCAGCCAGTCGTCCACCCGCCCCTTTGCTCATGTCACTCACCAGTTGCACTTGTTTGGTTAATGGGTACATGTCCACATACAAGCGGCTATTCAGTAGCACTTCTGGTGCGACTTTTTTCTGTTCTGCATAGGCTTCCCCTTGCCGCAGAATGTGCTCGAGATTTTGCAGGTTACGAATCAGCGGGGCGATACTGGCATCATAAAGTTGCATGTGGAATACGCTTTCAATAGTCATGACGCCGATATTGTAGCGCCTCAGCAATATGCTTATCCAGAATGTGTTCGGCCTGGGCCAGGTCAGCGATGGTTCTGGCGACCTTGAGGATGCGGTGATAGCTGCGGGCAGAAAGTGAAAACTTTTGCACCGCCATTTGCAGTAAGTGATTCGCCTGCTCACCCAATTGGCAATGGGTGGAAATTTCGAGCGCACCCAAGGCTGCATTCGGTTTCTGTTGGCGGGTCAGTTGACGCTCTCGCGCCTGAATCACGCGCGCACGAATGGCTGTACTCTGCTCACCATGATGGTCATGTGACAACTCTTCTGGCTTGAGTGATGGCACATCAATATTCATGTCTATCCTGTCCAGCAGCGGGCCGGAAAGTTTATTTTTATAGCGCAGAATTTGCTCAGGCGTACAGCGGCAGCGTTGGTTATAGTGCCCGTAATAGCCGCATGGACAAGGATTCATCGCTGCAAGCAATTGAAACTGGGCCGGGAAAGTTGCTTGTCTGGCTGCCCGAGAAATGGTGATATTGCCACTTTCCAGCGGCTCGCGGAGCACCTCCAGCACTTTCCTGTCGAACTCAGGCAGCTCATCCAAAAATAACACGCCGTGATGGGCAAGGCTGATCTCTCCGGGTCTGGGCACACTGCCACCACCCACCAGTGCCACGGCAGAGGCGGTGTGATGTGGCGCCCTGAATGGCCGCTTTTTCCATTGGCTGGCCGGAAACTGGCCGGTCAGTGACAAAATTGCCGCACTTTCCAGCGCTTCCTGCGTAGTCATGTCAGGCAGAATACTATTAAACCGGTTCGCCAGCATGCTTTTGCCTGTGCCTGGCGGGCCGCTCATCAATAAACTATGTTGGCCCGCCGCGGCAATTTCCAGGGCGCGCTTGGCGCGCAATTGACCCTTGACTTCGAAGTAATCCGGAAAGCTTAACGAGGATTCTGACAGCACCAGCGGGTGAGGGGGCAGCGATTGTTTGCCAGACAGATGGGCACAGACTTCAAGCAGGCTATTCGCGGCAAAAATGGAACATCCCTCAACCAGGCTTGCCTCATGCGCACTCTCCTGGGGCAAAATCGCCGCCCTTTTGTGCGCCGGGCCCTGAATCAGTTGGTAAGTCATCGCCAGGGCGCCGCGTATCGGCCTTAACTCGCCTGTTAGTGCCAGCTCACCAGCGATGACATAGTTGGCCAGCGCTTGTTTAGGTAATTGCCCGGAGGCTGCCAGAATCCCAAGCGCAATCGGCAAATCGTAACGGCCACCCTCTTTGGGCAGATCTGCCGGTGCCAGGTTAACTGTAATCCGCCGCGCCGGGAATTCAAACTGTGCGGTTTGAATCGCCGCCCTAACCCGGTCTTTGCTCTCTTTCACTTCGGTTTCTGGCAGCCCGACGATAGTGAAGCTGGGCAGGCCATTGGCGAGATGCACTTCTACCACCACTTCTGGTGCATCCATCCCACTCAGGGCCCGACTGTATAACACGGCCAAACTCATGTAGCACTCCCGCACCAAAGAATGCTAACAATTGTAAATTAAATTTTACTTTCTGGCGGTGTCGGCTTGTTCTAGCTGGCTGATTTTTTCTTCAAGCTGTTTTAATTGTTGCTGCGTGCGTGCCAGCAAAGCGGCCTGAATATCAAATTCCTCGCGCGAAACAAGTTCCATTTTGGGGAGCATGCCCTGAATTAGTGCATGCAAGTTGGTTTCAAGCTCTGAAATGGGGCTTGAATCAATTAGTTGTTTGATTTTAAAAGATAATTCTTTAATTTTTTCATTTGAAAATAGCATGGCAGGCTCTCCTTAGGGTCACATTCTAGCATGTAAGGCCCTCGAAAAAAGGGGTGTAAATGGTTGATTTTTATGTGTTTTCAATTAAAAACATGTTGTTGTGCTGCTAATGTAAGTATTTAATTTAAGTATTTTAATTAAGATATTGATTTTTAATGTTTATATGGGTTGGCACGTGCCTTGCTTTTAGGTCAATGTTGTTTCATTCTCGTTTACAACAATTTGATCAAGATTTTCACAGAGAGAGGACCTATAAATGCGTCAATCTATTTTGCTCACAGCAGTATTGAGTGCAATGTCATTTGCACAAGTTTCATACGCAGCTGAAGAAGCCAAGGAAGAAGCCAAATCTGACTGGACTGCCACTGGTAACGTTGCTTTGGTGTCTGATTATTACTTTCGCGGTATTTCACAATCATGGCACAAGCCCACTGCCCAAGGCGGTATGGATATTACTCATTCAAGTGGTTTTTATGCAGGGGTATGGGGGTCTGGTGTAACACCAAACACTTATCCGGATGCTAACACAGAGATTGATTTATATGCTGGGTTCAACGGTTCTATCCCAGTTGTTGAGAAGCTGGGTTACACCGTTGGTGTTTATGGATATTTCTATCCAGGTGGCTCTTGGAAGAAATATAAATTTACAGGTGATAACAATCCAGATGGCACTTTGAAAAGTCAAACTCCGAAGGGTGGTCGTTGGGATACATATGAATTCAACGCAGGTCTTTCATATGATTGGATTAGTGCGAAAGTTTCTTACACTTTAACTGATTGGTTCGGTGCAGATAAAGATACTGGCTGGGATGGTAGTACTAAAGGATCTACCTACTTTGAGTTGAATGCTGCGTATCCATTGCCTTGGTGGGATTTAACGCTTATTGCTCACGTTGGACGTTTAAATGTTGCTGGTAAACTAGACCCTAATGCTGACTTTTCTGCAATCGGTGGTGGTTCAGCACCTAGCGCATCTACATCAGGCGCTACTAATCCTGATTACACAGACTGGAAGATTGGTTTGAGTAAAGCATTCAAAATTGGTGCTACTGAAGGTTGGAATGCTGGGGTCTACTGGATTGAGTCAGACAACTCTCGTTATTGGGGTCGTAATGGCTATGGCGGCTCAAGCTTTAATGGAGCACCATCAACACAATTTAAGAACCTGAATGATGGTCGTTTTGTTTTAACATTAGGCCGTACATTCTAAGTAAGCAAGTTTTAGATCTGGCGGGCATGTGCCTGCCAGAGTTAACAACGGGAGAAGCAAATGAAATTTGTATCCGCAATAATCAAGCCATTCAAGCTTGATGAGGTGCGTGAGGCTTTGTCCAATATCGGCGTACAAGGCATCACTGTCACTGAAGTCAAAGGATTTGGCCGTCAAAAAGGGCACACTGAGTTGTATCGTGGTGCTGAATATGTCGTAGATTTTTTGCCTAAAGTTAAACTCGAAGTTGCGATCAAAGATGACATGCTGGATCAGGTCGTAGACGCGATTGAAAAAGCAGCCGCAACAGGCAAAATCGGCGATGGCAAAGTCTTTGTCTTCGATTTGGAACAAGTTTACCGTATACGTACCGGCGAAACCGGTCCGGATGCGCTATAAGAAAGGGCTTCTGTTATGAAGAAAATTCTTTCCATATTATCGCTGGTCGCCGTGATGGGTCTGGCGGCATGCCCAGTCAGTTATGCAGAAGAAACTGTGACCGAAACCATCACAGTACAAGAAACCGTTTCTACTGATGCGGCACCTGCGGCCGAAGCGCCTGCAGCGGCCGAAGCTGCCCCTGCTGCTGAAGCAGCACCAGTCCCAACGCTGGATGTGGGTAATACCGCGTTTATGATTGTTGCCACTGTGCTGGTGATTTTGATGACGATTCCTGGCCTGGCGTTGTTCTACGGCGGTTTGGTGCGTCAGAAAAATATGTTGTCAGTGCTGATGCAAGTGTTTGTTGTCTTCTCTATGATTTCTGTATTGTGGGCTGCGTATGGTTACAGCATGGCTTTTAGCGAAGGTAACATGATTGTCGGTGGATTAAGCAAGGCGTTTCTGGCGGGTATTACACCTGCTAGTTTGTCTGGCACGATTCCAGAGTATGTATTCTTGACCTTCCAGCTGACATTTGCTGCCATTACACCGGGGTTGATTGTTGGTGGTTTTGCTGAGCGTATGAAGTTCTCTGCTGTATTGTTGTTCACGGCATTGTGGGTGACTTTTGCCTACATCCCAATCGCACACATGGTATGGGGCGGTGGTTACCTGGCAGAGCTGGGTGCCAAAGACTTTGCTGGTGGTACTGTCGTACATATCAACGCTGGTATCGCTGCCTTGATTGGTGCCATCATGTTGGGCAAACGTATTGGTTACGGTAAAGAAGCCATGCCTCCGCACAACCTGGTGATGACCATGATTGGTGCTTCCTTGCTGTGGGTAGGTTGGTTTGGCTTTAACGTCGGTAGTGAACTGGCTGCTGATGGCATTGCCGGTATGGTGCTGATCAATACACAATTGGCAACAGGTTCTGCTGTACTGGGCTGGATTTTTGCTGAATGGTTGTTCAGAGGTAAGCCAAGCATGCTGGGTGCCGCTTCTGGTGCAGTGGCTGGTTTGGTTGCGATTACCCCTGCTTGCGGCTTTATCGGCCCGATGGGTTCGATCATCCTTGGCTTCACTGCCAGCTTTGTCAGCCTGTGGGGCGTGACTAAACTGAAAGGTGCGCTGGGCTACGATGACTCACTGGATGTGTTCGGTGTGCACGGCTTGGCCGGTATCTGGGGTGCGGTGGGCACTGGCGTGTTGATGTCACCAGGTTTGGGTGGTGTTGGTTACGCAGAAGGTGTGACGATGGGTGGTCAGGTCTCTACTCAGATCATCGCAGTGGTCGTGACCTTGATCTGGACAGGTATTGTGAGCGTCATTCTTTACAAAGTGGTAGATGCGGTTGTCGGTCTGCGTGTGAGTGAAGAATATGAGCGCGAAGGTCTGGACACGACTGAACATGGCGAACGTGCTTACAGCTTGTAATCGTTGTGTGGTATAAAGAAACGGCTCTAGTTAGAGCCGTTTTTTTTTGGGAACTAATATAAACGGTTGTTATCCATTTACAGGGCCTAGTTAACAACAATTCTTATTATGGCAAACATTCATACAACCTCTCTCAGCCCTTTTCAAAGAGTCGTCAAATTACTCTCATTTGAAAAACAGGACATTTTGCTGCTGTTTTATTTAACTGCGGCTTACGGTGTGCTGGGTATCGCGACACCTGTTGCCGTGCAGGCGATGGTGAATATCGTCACCATGGGCGGCGTATTGCAGCCGCTGTACGTCGTGGGGTTTATCCTGTTTTGTTTGCTGGCGTTGTCTGGTGCGATTTATGCGATTGAGAGTTTTCTGGTTGAGATGATCCAGCGACGGCTTTTTGTGCGGTATAGCTTGCAGATTGCGCAAAATACCGGGCAAATTCATATTTCTGTGTATGACAAATTCAATCCGGTAGAACTGGTAAATCGTTATTTTGATATTCAAACCGTGCAGAAATCGATGGCGACTTTGCTCACGGTTGGCTTGACCGCCTTGTTGCAAGGCATCATCGGCAGCATTGTGCTGCTTTTTTATAGTCTGTATTTTGGCATTTTGGTGATCCTCATGCTGATTGTGCTGTGGGTGATTATTTTTGGCCTGGGTAAACAGGCCGAAGAGACATCGATCAAAGAGTCTAAAGCCAAATATGAAATGGCGGCCTGGCTGGAAACCATTGCCCGCAATAAATGGCTCTCAAAGTTTTATGGTGCGACTCAGCGCAACACGGCGAATACCGCGCAGCTTGCAGAAGGCTATCTGCAAGTCAGGACCAAGCACTTTAAAGTGCTCATGATGCAACTGATAGGCGCGGTGGGCCTCTATGCCTTGATTGGTACGGGCATGCTGATATTAGGCGGGACACTGGTGATTAAAGGCCAGATCAATCTGGGCCAGTTTGTTGCCGCAGAGCTGATTATTTTTGGGGTGCTTTCTGCGTTTGTGCGATTTGTGACCAAGCTGGAGTATTTCTATGATCTGCTTGCGGCGGTCGATAAACTTGGCGTGCTGGAAACCTTGCCTGTAGAGCGCTCGGGGGAGCATCAGTCAGGTCAGGAAGGCTACACTACCCTGAAGGTGCATCAGCTGACTTTTCAACACGCGGATCAAGCTGCTTTGGTCAGCAACCTGAGTTTTCACTTGCAACGTGGTGAGAGCCTGGCGTTGATCGGTGGCTTAGGCAGCGGTAAAACGACGTTGCTGGAGCTGATCACCGGCATGAGGCAGCCGCTGCAAGGACATGTCAGCTACAACGACATTGATGTGCGCCAGCTTGACCTGGCACATTTGCGTGACCGGATTGGCGTGGCGAACAAAGTCGAGTGGCAGCATGGCTCTATTCTGGATAATCTGAGGTTGCAACGGCCAGAGGTGACACTTGATCAGGTGATTGAGTTACTGCAGGTGCTTGGGTTGTGGCAAGAAATCAGCAAGCTGCCCAATGGGGTAGAAACAGTCTTGACTGACTTTGGCGCACCGATGACGCATACACAGTTACAACGGTTAATGCTTGCCCGTGCGATGCTGGGTCAACCGGATGTATTAATCATTGATGGCCTGCTGGATCAGCTGGCGCAACATGAGCTGGATCAGGTGCTGATGTTGCTTAAGCGTCATCAGCAGGACTGGATGGTGTTGATCACCACGCGATATCAGCATATCGCCCAGCAATGCAAGCAAGTCATTCATCTGCAAAGCCAAGCGGCGACAGACGTGGCAGGAGGTCAGCATGAGTAATACGGTTGAAAGTATGCTGACACAAAGCGTACAAACCCCTGAGCATTTAAGGGTTTGGATCAAACGCATGGCCTGGCTGCTCGTTGTGCTGCCCCTTGCTTTTTTGCCTCTGCCATGGCAACAAAACGTGACCGCGCTAGGCAAGGTCACGGCCTATTCTCCTTCCGAGCGGGTGCAAACCGTCGATGCCCCCGTGAGCGGGCTCATCCAGCACTGGTATGTGCAAGAAGGCTCGCAAGTGAAGCAAGGCGATGTATTGCTGGAAATCAGCGATACTGATCCTAACTTCAGGCAGCGCCTGCAAGCGCAGCGCGATAACCTGGAGGACAAACTCGCTTCCAAGCAAAGCGAGTTATCAGCTTACTCGGTGCAGCGTGACAACCTGGCCGCCGGCCGTGATGCCAAAATCACAGCCGCCCAATACAAGTTGGATGTCGCTAACCAAAAAATTCTCAGTGCACGTGAAGCGGTGAACTCTGCTCAAGCAACGCTGGATGCTGCCACGATGCAGGTCAAGCGTATGCAACGCCTACTGGGCGATGGCCTGGTTTCCAAGCGAGACACCGAAGTGGCTGAGCGTGACCATACGATTGCCAGCCGTAACCTAAATAGTGTGCAGGCACAACTGCAATCGGCCATGGCCGAGGCGCAGTCGGCACAAGCAGAAATCCGCCAGGTGCGTGCCGATACGCAAGCATATCTGGATTCGGTGACGGCCAATATCAACAAAATCAAAGGCGAGGTCTCAGATGCTGAAAATAGCCTGCACAGCTCCGAGATTTCACTGGCGCGGCAAAACATGCAGAAAATCATCGCGCCCCGCGATGGCACGATTTTCCGTTTACCGGTCAATTCACAATCCCAGATAATCAAGCAAGGTGATCCCTTGCTGATTATTGTGCCACATACCTCTCAGCGTGCCGTGGAGTTATGGGTTGATGGCCGCGATGCGCCACTGATTACTCGCGACAGTGTTGTGCGTCTCGAATTTGAGGGATGGCCTGCGATTCAGGTGCCTGGCTGGGCCCAAGTCGGTGTGGGCACGTTTGAGGGCAAAATTGCTTTCGTTGACCCGACTGACAATGGCACCGGGCATTTCCGTATCATGGTGATCCATAAAGAAGGCACGCCGCAATGGCCAGAAGCCCGCTTTTTGCGTCAGGGTATCAGTGCCAAGGGTTGGGTATTGTTGGAGAAAGTGACGATAGGCTATGAATTGTGGCGCCTGCTCAATGGCTTCCCGCCCAGAATCCCGCATGAGCCTGCACCGCTCAATCTGCCTGCTGGCGTTGGGGCAAGTAAATGAAGCGTGGTGTGCAAATACCGGTTTTGACTAGGCTGTTTGGTCTGGCCAGTATGCTATTGGCCACAGTTGTCGGTGCGGATGAGTCATTGAGTGACAGCCGGGCGCGCCAGCGATTGCAGAACACAGAAGGCCGCGGCCTGGAGCCATATGCCAAGGGCAAGGGTGTGCCGCTGCATGATGCGGTCAAACAACAGCAGCAACAACGCAATAAGCCGGTAGTGATAGACCTGAAAAGTGCGCTGCAACCGTTTGACTCGCCAGAAACTGCAAATATGCTCAGTAATGCACCCAAGCAAGGGCCGCAACTGAGTATTGCGGATGTGCGGCAGAAGGCGTTGCAAAACAATCTTAATCTGCAAGTGGCCAAAATCGACCCGACCATTGCTGCGCAATCGTTGCGTGAAGAGCAGGCCAAGTTTGACCAGGTCATTTTTGCCTACGCCAAATATGGCCAGAAAGACTTGCCTGCGATGGCGGGTGACAAAGTGATTCTAAAGTCTGATAACCCTGCGCTGGATAGCGAGCTGGTCAAACTGAATCCGGCAGCCCAAAACAAGGAGTTTTGGGAGTTGGAAACGGGCATCAAAGTGCCGTTAAGAACTGGTGGTAGCGTTACCCTGAGTGCGCCACTGGAAAACTACCAGAGCAAGGGCAGTCTGGCCAGTGACCAATACCGCAGTGCTTTGCGCTTCTCCTTTAGCCAGCCGTTGTTGCGTAATGCCGGGCGACAGGTGAACGAGGCCAGCATCCGCATTGCAGCACTTGATCAGGATAGCGCCCAGCTCAGAACGCGGTTGCAAAGCATTCGTATAGTCACCATGGTGGATAAAGCCTACTGGGATTTATACGAGGCTTGGGCGGCCCTGGATGTGCGCCGCAACCAGTACGAATATGCCAGCCAAAATCTGGCCATGGTCAAACGCCGCGTGCAGGAGGGTCTCACCGCCGCGATTGAAGTCAACCGTGCTGAAATTGGTGTCGCGGATCGCATGGAAACGCTGATTATTGCCGAAACCAACCTCAAGCTGGCCCAGCGCCAGTTACAGTTTTTGCTCAACGAATTGCCGGAGCAAGGCATGACTAGTTTGCCGTGGGTACCTTCTACCATGCCCAATCTGGTCAAGTTTGAGTTTGACCGTGAAAAACTGCTCAAAGATGCGTTGGATAGCCGCATCGAGCTACTCGATCAGGAGCTCAAACTGAGCGCAGATCAATTACAAATTGATTATCTGCAAAATCAGACCCTGCCGATGTTTACGCTGGATTACCAATACGGCGCCCTGTCCAGTTCTGCCAACCGGGCAGGCAATATCGGGCAGGACTTGCTGAATGGCCAATACAATGACTGGTCCGTGGGCCTGAAGTTTGAAATGCCAGTGAGCAATGAAGCGCGCAAAGCCAAGCTGGATAAAGCGATTGCCCAGCGTATGCAGCGCCTGACAAACAAAACGCTGCAAGCGCTGACCGTCAAACGCGAAATTCACGACGCCCTGGATAAGCTTGAGCAAAACTGGCAGCGCATCCTCGCGGCACGCCAGCAGGTGATGATCGCCGGCTATAACTACGAAGCCGAACTCAAGCAGTTTAATGAAGGCTTACGTACCATGACCGAGGTGCTGGAAACACTGACGCGGCTAGGCGAGGCGCAAATCAAGGAAATTCGCGCCATTAATGACTATCAGATTGCCCTGATAGACCTGACCTTTGCCACCGGAACGGTGTTGGGCTATACGCAGATTAGCATGCAGTAAGGTAGCCTCGGATAACGTGCAAGGCAGATGAGGCTACTTGATCAAATCTGTGCGCTGAGTGATTTAAGAAGCGGTGCGGATGCCTGGATCAGAAAAACTCAGGCGTTTATTCAGGTTTTTCTCGGGGTTCTCTGAGGACAAGCATCAAAGTGATCGCACACTTTAGATACTTGTTGCGATGGGATGGCTATCAGAAGAAAAAACACATTGTTTACTGTGCAGGCATGCCTCCCTACGCAACGATTTTCTATGCTGCCTAACAACCTGGCCAGTAACGCTTATCCTTCATAAAACACGGCTAGTCAGAGGGTCTCTCTGTTTGGCTAGGACCATTTCACACTGTGTTTAGCGGTAATATTCAAACAATCTCCAGCTTTCAGGCTGAGGATGCCTTCTTCAAATGCCCGTTCTCCTTCACCTTGCAAGCGCAATAACCACGCAGCTTGCGCTTGGTCATCCTAGAAGTCCGCTGGCGATGAATGCCCCTAGTAGACGATACGTTCAAAATACAGTTGAGGTGAAGAGATCAGCACTTGAAGGCATTACTCAGGCAAGAGCACGGGAATCTCTGCAAGCAGGTTGAGTTGTTAAATGAGGGATGTCACGCGCAGTCGAGCTGCGGCAATCCGATTACTCGGTCAGGACTGGTTTAAGCAGCGCTTCCACCTGCGCCAGCGTCATCCGGTGGATTCCCGCCTTTTCCCCGTGTTTACGCGGGGCGGTACGCAGGTCGTCGGCTTCAAAAATACTGATGCGTTGCGTACCGTACCGGGTTTCTACCAGCACCACCGGCACCCGTTTGCGTAGCAATTCGTGCTTTTGTTTGCTCGGACGGTCTGACATGCGGTAGTGCTGTTCATCTAGGCGGTAGGGGATATTCTGGTTGAGCAGGTAGATTTCCAGTTCTTTGGCGCTCTCGGCAAAGACATGGATTTCGGTATCGGCATGGGGCCCGGCGGTACCTTCCATGACGGCGCCGGTCAGGTAGGGCTGGAATTTCTGCAATAGCCGCATGGTATGCAGCGCGGCCTGCCGCAGTTCCAGCAGGTGAGCGGCATCGCTTTCATCTGCGTAAAGCGCGTGATATTCACGCAAGGCCGCATCAATTTCGCCGTTGGTCGGCAAGGGCGCATCTTGCGTGATGCCCATGGCTTTGATGGCTTTGCGTTTGGCGCGCGCATAGTCACTGATGCCTTCTTCAAACATCAGGCGCGCGGCAGATTGGGCAATTTCTTGCCTCAAGTCACTCGTAAAATCATCAAACATACTTTAGGCTTTTCGTAGATTGATTGCTAATTCGGGCTCAGCAGCTTGGCTGCCGGATTGGCTGGCAGTTTTCTATCCTCATTGTTGCCACTGTGTTCGCCGATCAGGCGCTCCAAAAAGGAGGGCTCTTCCTCTTCGGGCGCATGCTCACCTTCCGGGTCAAACAAACCAGGCAGTGTTTCGGGTTTGGATTGTGGCAAGTGCTCTTCATAAAAATACTCATAAATGCCCGCATCGTCTTCGCTGATCTGCGCACCGGTGTAAGCATCTACTTTCAATTGCAAGACGCCCTCAGGCACTTTGTATTGATAAATCGGCTGACCTGACAGGGTTTGTTGCATATAGCGTATCCAGATAGGTAAAGCTGCGCGGCCACCGGTTTCGCCACGGCCCAGGTTGTGCGGGTTGTCATAACCCACCCACGCGACTGCCACCTCTTTTGGGTGGTAGCCAGCAAACCAGGCATCAAACTGGTCGTTGGTGGTGCCAGTTTTACCGGCAATGTCGGGGCGGCGCAATGACAGTGCTGCGCGCGCAGTCCCATCTCTCACCACGTCTTGTAGCATGGTGGTAATAATGAACGCGTTGCGCTGGTCAATCACCCGCTCGGCGGAAACATGTTTGCCTGGTTGCACGGCTTGAATCACCTTGCCGCGGCTGTCCGTGATCTTTTCGATCAGGTAAGGATGCACCTGATAGCCACTATTGGCAAAGGTGGCATACGCGGCTGTCAGCTGCCAGACCGTGGTTGAGCCAGCGCCCAAGGCGGTAGACAAATAGGCCGGGTGATCCTTGGGGTCAAAGCCAAATTTGCGCAGGTAGTTTTGGGCATAACGCGCGCCAATCGCATTCATAAGCCGGATTGAAATGGTGTTTTTGGATTGCGCCAGTGCTTCACGCAAACGCATCGGACCAGCATATTTTTCATCGTAGTTGCGCGGCTCCCAGCTGCTGTTGCTGCCAGTCTCGGTGGAGGTGAAACTGATCGGTGCGTCTTCAAACACACTGGCAGGGGAATAGCCCTTTTCAAGCGCGGCAGAATAGATAAATGGTTTAAAGCTGGAGCCGGGTTGACGGCGACCCTGGGTGACATGGTTATATTTGTTGCGCTGGAAACTGAAGCCACCGATCAGCGCTTGTACCTGTCCGGTTTCAGGATTGAGTGCCATAAAGCCACTTTCCACTTCTGGCAGTTGTACTACCGACCATTCTTCACCGTTTTGATATACGCGAATGACCGCGCCCGGCTTGAGTGACAAGGGCGTGGGTTTGGCGGGCGGCATATGGTTTTTGACCAGCAGCAATGATTTGTCTTGCAGTTTGAGCACCTGGCCGCGCTTGGTGACCAAAGTGAGCAGGTTGGGTTCCACCTTGGTGACCAAGGCGGGCACAAATTGGTTGTAAGTGACAAAATCACGCAATAAATCAGCGGCTTCCGACGCCCTGAGTGTTGCTGGTAATGGCAACATTTGCTCTGCGCCACGGAACCCGTGCCGCAACTCAAAATTGATGATGCCTTGAATCATGGCCGTATTGGCAGCAGCCTGGTGTTTGCTGTTGATCGTGGTGTAAACACGCAGCCCGCTGGTATACGCCTTCTCACCATAGCGTTTATACAAGCTTGCCCTGACGATCTCGGCCACGTATTCCCCGCCCAGTGCCTGGATTTGGCGTCTGGATGACTGGAATTTAAGCGGTGCCTTTAATGCTTCTTGATAGGCTTGATCAGAGATCATGCCATAGCGGTGCATGTCACGGAGCACTTCGTGCTGACGGTTGATGGCGTAGTCAGGATGAATGTAGGGATCGTATTTGCTCGGCGCTTTGGGCAAGCCTGCCAGTAACGCGGCTTCGGCCAGGTTCAGTTGTTTCAAGTCTTTGTCATAGTAGGTTTTGGCGGCAGTCGCAAAACCATAGGCGCGCTCACCGAGGTAAATCTGGTTGAGATACAGCTCCAAAATCTTGTCTTTGCTAATGGCATGTTCAATTTTGATTGCCAGCAGCGCTTCTTTCACCTTGGTCCACAGATTACGCGGCGTATCGGGGCTGCTGAAAAAGTTTTTAGCCACCTGCATGGTGATGGTGCTGGCGCCTTCGTGCCCGCGTCCGGTCAGGTTGTTACGAATCGCCCGCAAAATGCCTGTGGTATCAATGCCGTTGTGCTGGTAAAAGCGACGGTCTTCAATCGCCAGAATGGCGTCTTTCATGACTTTGGGCGTTTGTTCAATTGGCACAAATGCGCGGCGCTCCTGACCAAATTCAGCCATCAAGCCGCCATCGGCGTCATAGACCCGCAGGGGCAATTTGGGATGGTAATCCGTCAGTGCATCAATCGAAGGCAGGGAAGGATAGAGGATGCTGATCATCAATACCAGCAAGGCTGCGACGATCAAACTGCCAGTAATGAAGAGGAAAAGAAGGGACTGCAACCAGGTTCTTGAATTCATGCGTCTTGCTGCCATCGAGAGAATTACCTATGAATTGTAATCTTTTTTTGCTGATTCATAGGCAGTTAATTATGGAATCATGCAAATAATCAGGATTTCCCTGACTCGCAAAAATACATGTAAGCCATTGTTTACCCACTCGAATGCATGAGTTGGCATGGATGATGCATAGCAAGTCGGGCATGTAACTATTTATGAAGGGCAATACCGTTGAGTCTGGGCTTTTTACAGCGCAAAAAAACCAGTTTTATTGGTGTGGATGTCAGTGCAACCGCCGTCAAGATGGTGGAGCTCAGTGCCATTGGCAAGCAGCAATTCCGGCTGGATGGCTATGCCAATGTCACGTTGCCTAAAGGCGCAATCAGTGACGGCAATATCAATGATCTCACCCAGGTGGCTGAGAGCATGCGTGCCGCCTGGCGATTGCTGGGTTCGCGTGCACGTCAGGTAGTCTTGGCCTTGCCAACTGCGGCGGTGATTTCCAAGCGCGTGATTATGCCTGCCGGATTGCGCGAAGAAGACATGGAGCTGCAAGTCGAGTCTGAGGCAAATCAGTACATCCCGTTCCCGCTCGACGAAATGAATCTGGACTTTCAGATATTGGGCCCGATGGGGAAAAGCACCGATGAAGTAGAAGTGCTGATTGTGGCGGCCAAGAAAGAAAAAATCGATGACCGGGTGGCCGTGGCTGAAGAAGCCGGGCTCAAGGTGCAGATCATGGATGTTGAGGCCTATGCGACAGAAACGGCTTACCGTCAGATTTTGAGACATTTGCCTGATCACAGTAAAAAAACCGTGACCATGATTCTGGATATCGGTGCCTTTGTGACCCATATCAATGTGATGGTAGGCACACAGTCCGTCTATGCACGAGAGCAAGCCTTTGGTGGGGCGTCCTTGTCGCAAGAGATTCAGCGCCGGTTTGGTTTGTCGCCTGAAGAAAGCGAAATCGCCAAGCGTCAAGGCGGATTGCCAGCTTCTTATGCGCAGGAAGTGTTGCAGCCGTTTTTACAAAACCTGGCGGCTGAGGCTGCCAGAGCCGTTTCATTTTTCACTAACTCCACCCAATACAGCAAAGTCGACCATTTGTTGTTAGCGGGCGGTGTGGCAGCTACTGACGGGCTGACCGCTCTGATTGAAGAAAAAACCGGTGTGCATACTTTGGTTGCAAATGCTTTCGGTGGTATGACGTTGGCAAACAAGATTAAACCTTCCCAGTTGCAAGTAGATGCACCTGCCCTAATGATCGCTTGTGGCTTGGCGCTGCGAGGGGTAGACGCATGATTAAAGTCAATCTACTTCCACACCGTCAGATCCGCCGCGCTGAGCGGCAGCGTGAATTTGGCTTGATGGCATCCTTGGTAGCAGTAGCAGCAGCGGCTATTTTGTTTGTCAGTTGGAGCTACATCCATAGCAAGATTCAGGCGCAGCAATCTCGTAATCAACGATTGCAGGATGAAATGGCTCGTCTGGATGTGGAAATAGCCAAGATTGGTAATTTGAAAGAGCAAATCAAGAGTGTGCTTGAGCGTAAGCAGATTGTGGAAGGATTGCAAAGTGACCGTAATCAGGCTGTTCTGATTCTAGATGAGCTGGCCAGACAATTGCCAGAGGGTGTCTTCTTCAAAAGTGTGAAACAAATCGAAGATGAAATTGAGCTGAAAGGGGTTGCAGATACTAATGCGAGAGTCGCGACATTAGTACATAACCTGAGTGGCTCAGCCATTATGCATAGCCCTAATCTGGTTGAAATCAAAGCTAGCATGAATGCACTATCGGTCAAAGAATATGACTTTGTTTTACGCGTCACGCTCAAGCGCGAGTCGCCTACTAGTCCTGCCGATAAGCAAAAACTGGCCCCTGCTAAAGGATGACAAAAATGCAACTGTCTGACTTTAATAATATTGATTTAAAAAATGCGGGTAACTTGCCTCTGCCGATGAAAGCCGCCTTGCTAGCGATGTTGGCTGGTATCTTATTTGTTTTAGGTTACTTGTTTTTACTTAATCCCAATCTTAAGGAATTAAAGCTAGAAAAAGAAAAGGAACAGGGGTTACGTGATGAGTATCTGGCGAAGAAAATGCAGGCACTAAAAATGAAGACATATGAACAACAGGTGATTGATATTCAGCGTACATTCGGTAACCTGCTTAAGCAGTTGCCAGATAAATCTGAAATGGATGGACTGCTGACAGATATCAACCAAGCTGGTCTCAGTCAGGGCCTATCATTCGAGGGCTTTGTCCCATTGCCAGAGGTGTTTGCTGAGTTTTATGCTGAAAAACCTATAAATATCAAAGTATTAGGCCACTATCATGGTCTTGGCGCTTTTGTCACTGAGGTGGCCAAACTTTCCCGGATTGTGACGCTACACAACCTGCAAATTCACCCTGCAGGTAAGGATGAGAAGCAGACGCAAAAAGATATTCTAGTTATGGAAGCTGTTGCCAAGACCTATCGCTATCTTGATGCAGAAGAGCTTGCTGCACGCAAGATGCAAGAGAATAAGGCAAATAAAAAATGAGGTTGAAATCAAAACTTTTACCAGCTGCGTTGATAATTTTGCTGGCTGCATGTGGGCATGCACAAAATGACGATTTAACCCAGTTTATGAATGACGCGAATCAGACCATGCTTGCACCTGTAGAGGCTTTGCCGGAGGTGCAAGGATTTGCGCCGAAAATGTATAACGCGGACGGCGTCTTACATGATCCGTTTTATCCGCGCAAAGCCGCAATACAAAATGCGAATCAGCCCGATTTGAATCGGCCTAAAGAACCTCTGGAAGCCTATCCGCTAGAAAGCCTTAAATTTGTCGGGGTTCTCAGCAAAAAAAATAGTATGTATGCCACCATACAAACTCCAGATAGCCATATTTACCAGATTAAAACAGGCGCGCACTTGGGCGAAAAGTTTGGCGTAGTAACTGCACTCGGGGAAAATCACCAGACTTTGAAGTATGAGTTAAGAGTGAAAGAGACCATACAAGATCCGGTCACAGCTGAGTGGTCTGAGCAAATGACAATATTGGAATTGCAGGAACATCAATGATGAATACTTCTACCTATAATCTTGCACGAATCATTTTGTTGGCCGCCACAATGGTCGTCTCCACTTGTATTCTGGCCGCAGAACCGGCAGACGGAAAAAACCTGCTACAAGTGGTTGAAGCCACCATGCAGCCAGGCGCAAAATTGAATGTGCAGCTACAGTTGTCGCAACCTCTGGCAACTACCCCTGTCAGCTTCACGTTGAGTAATCCGCCCAGAGTAGTATTCGATTTGCCAAACGCAGTCAATTCGACAGGCAAGAATGTGATCCCTATTAATCAAGGGGTGTTAAAGTCAGTGCAGATCGCACAAACCAATGATCGTACTCGTATTGTTATGAATTTAACAAAACCAGTACAACATCAATTGGAGTTACATGGTTTGTCTTTAATGGTCGGTTTAATTCAGGAAGGGCAAGAGATCCCCGTCGCTACAACTGCAGCCAAGCGTTTTTCAGAGCAAGATGCAGGGGCAGCACACAAGATTCAACGTATCGATTTTATGCGTGGTAAAAATGGTGAAGGCCGCGTGTTAGTTGATTTGTCCGATAGTCGAGTTGGTGTGAATGTCCGCAATGCGGGAAAAACAGTGGTAATTGATTTTGCAGATACGGATCTGCCCGAGTCACTGCAGCGACGCCTGAATGTGATTAACTTCAACACGCCCGTGCTATTTGTTGATGCATTACGTCACCACCACCAAGCGCAAATCGTCATTGAACCACAGGGCGATTGGGAGCAGTCCGCTTACCAAACCGATAAAAGGCTAGTAGTGGATATCCGACCAATCGCAAAGGACCCTAACAAACTGATACAAGGCTCTAAACAGGGCTACGCTGGTGAAAAGTTATCTCTAAACTTTCAGCGAGTAGACGTGAGGGATGTTCTGAAAGTGATCGCTGATTTCACCGGTAAAAATATTGTTGTTAGCGACTCGGTATCTGGAAGTGTGACGATTGGTTTGAAAGATGTGCCTTGGGATCAGGCTTTGGATGTGATTATGAAAAGCAAAGGTCTTGATATGCGAGTTAACGGCAGCGTTATTTCGATTGCGCCTGCAGAAGAATTTGCAGCTAAAGAAAAAGCACAGCTGACCGCTGAGGCTGAGCGTGAAACACTGGAAACATTACGTACAGAAGTGTTTTCACTAAAGTATCAAAAGGCGATGGATTTTAGAAATATGCTGTTGGGCGGAGGGGCAGGCACAGGCGGCAGTAGTTCGAGCATGTCTAGTGCTTCCACAAGTTCTTCAGCTGGACGTATGAATCGTATTTTATCTCAACGTGGCAGTGTCACCTTTGATGCAAGGACAAATACCATTTTCGTTCAGGACACGCCCAGAAAGCTCGAAGAAGTTCAGGCAATAATCAATAAAGTGGATGTGCCGGTTAAGCAAGTTATAATTGAATCACGCATGGTGATTGCTTCTAATACTTTTTCTAAAGCTTTAGGGGCGCGTTTTGGAATTTCGCAGACTGGAACGCCAGGCAGCAATACTAACGTGTCAATTGGAGGCAGTCTTGGAAATAAGACAACAGCTTATACAGCGCCGACAACGGCAGGCACTAATGGCACTTATACCTTGGGGACTCAGGGAGGGACTGTCCAAAGCGCGACAATTGGGGATTATATTGTGAGCTCTAATGGTCAGCCGGATTTGATGTCAAATTTACCTGTCACCAATGCTTACGGCGGGATTGCGCTGAGTCTGCTTAAACTCTCGGCTAACTTGTTACTGAATCTTGAGCTCTCAGCGTTAGAGGCTGATTCGCGGGGTAAAGTGATTTCAAGTCCTCGAGTGACTACAGCCAATCAGCAAAAGGCGCGTATAGCTCAAGGGGTGGAAATTCCATATCAAACCGCAACGAGTAGTGGCGCGACAGCGGTCAGTTTTAAAAAGGCTGAGTTGAGTCTGGAGGTGACACCACAAATTACACCCGACCAGAAAATTATTATGGATCTGGATGTGCGCAAAGACAGCAAGGGTGAAGAAACGTCCGGCGGTGTCGCGATCAACACGCAAAACGTGCAAACGCAAGTGCTGGTGGGTAACGGTGAGACCGTGGTATTAGGTGGGATTTATGAGCAAGTGTCACGTAAATCTACGGACAAGGTGCCATTTTTCGGTGACTTGCCTGTGGTGGGTTATGCCTTCAAGCGCAACACCAGACAGGAAGATAAAACGGAGTTGCTGATCTTTATCACGCCTAAAGTCATGGACGAAACGCTGGCCTTGAACTGATCATTGCATGGCTTGCTGAACGATTACTGACAGCAGACAGGCTTTGCCTTAAAATGCCCAACTGAACAGTTGGGCATTTTTATGGGTACGCAAATACCAAATAACATTTTTTTGATCGGGTTGATGGGGGCAGGCAAGACCACAGTTGGCAAATTGATTGCCAAAAGTCTGGGCAAGACCTTCTACGACACGGATCATGTCATTGAGCAGCGCACGGGCGTTAAAATCCCGACCATCTTCGAGCTGGAAGGCGAAGCTGGCTTCCGCAAGCGCGAGACCGCCACGCTAGAGGAGTTTGCGCAGCAGGAAAATATCGTGCTGGCCACTGGCGGCGGTGCCATCATCGCCCCGGAAAACCGCGAAATTCTCAAAAAATATGGCTATGTGATTTATTTGCGTGCAAATGTGAATGAGCTGTATTTACGCACGCGCAACGATAAAAACCGACCGCTGCTACAGAATGTCGATGTCAAAGCCAAATTGGAACAATTGTTCCATGCCCGCAATCCACTCTATACCGAGACTGCTCATCTGATCGTCGATACCGGTCATCAGCCAGTCGCAGTGATTATCCAGAAAATTGAGAGCGCCCTGAAAGCGTTGGAGCCGTCATGCAAACCTTAACCGTCAGCCTGGCTGACCGTAGCTATCCTATCCATATTGGGAATGGCCTGTTACATCAGGCAGACCTGATATTGCCTCACCTCAAGCGCAAGCAGGTGGCGATTGTCAGCAATACAACGGTCGCGCCTTTGTATATGCAGAGCATTGCCCAGCCGCTACGAGAGGCCGGCGTGAGCGTGATTGAAATCATTTTGCCGGATGGCGAGGCCTATAAAAATAATGAGACCTTACAAACGATTTATGATCATCTGCTACAACACCGCTGTGAGCGGAATACCACGCTGATTGCGTTGGGTGGAGGGGTGATTGGCGATTTGACCGGCTATGCTGCGGCAACCTATTTGCGGGGCGTACCGTTTATTCAGGTGCCTACTACTCTGCTCTCGCAGGTGGACTCCAGTGTCGGTGGTAAAACCGGCATCAACCATCCGCTCGGTAAAAACATGATAGGCGCGTTTTATCAGCCCAAGCTGGTACTAGCGGATATTGATACCTTGAGGACCTTGCCGCAACGCGAGTTGTCTGCCGGCGTGGCTGAGGTTATCAAGTACGGGCTGATTCGGGATGCTGATTTTTTTAATTGGCTGGAAACCAATATGCCCGCCCTGATGGCGCTGGATCATGCTGTAGCCAGCTATGCCATTTACCGTTCATGTCAGAACAAGGCCGAAGTGGTGGCTGCGGATGAGCATGAGCAAGGCGAACGCGCCTTGCTCAATCTGGGCCATACGTTTGGTCATGCCATCGAAAATGCCATGGGTTACGGTGTCTGGCTGCATGGCGAGGCAGTGGCGGCGGGCACCGTGATGGCGGCTGACTTATCGCAACGCATGGGCTGGCTAGATGCGGCACAAGTCGCGCGTATCAAAACCATCATGCAAGCCGCCAGCCTGCCGGTGACTGCCCCTGATTTAGGCGCGGATGAGTATTTGCGTTTGATGCAACTGGACAAGAAAGTGGCCGATGGCCGCATTCGCCTGATTCTGCAACAGGCGATAGGCAAAGCCGTGATCACGGCTGATTACGATGCAGATAAACTTAAACAGACGCTTTCGCTGGCGGCCTGATTCAGAAAGCCCATGATGACACTCGCCGTTTTTGCTGCCCATCCAGAACAGTCTCGTGGCCGCAAGGTCGGCGAGCAGGAGTCCCCGTTGCGCAATGTTTTTCAGCGTGACCGCGACCGGATTATTCATTCCACGGCCTTTAGGCGACTCGAATACAAAACGCAGGTATTTGTAAACCATGAAGGTGACCTGTTTCGCACGCGTCTGACGCATAGTATCGAGGTCGCGCAACTGACACGCGGTATCGCGCGCACCTTGGGCTTGCACGAAGATTTGGCCGAGGCTATCGCGCTGGCGCATGATCTTGGGCACACCCCGTTTGGCCATGCCGGACAAGATGCGCTCAATCATTGCATGAAAGACTATGGCGGTTTTGAGCACAACCTGCAGTCCTTGCGCGTGGTCGATCTGCTGGAAAACCGCTATGCCAGTTTTGATGGCTTAAACCTCACTTTCGAAGTCCGTGAAGGCATCCTCAAACATTGCTCGCGCAAAAATGCGCAACTTCTGGGCGATGTCGGTGAACGTTTCTTGCGCGGTGAGTCGCCCAGCCTTGAGGCCCAAGTCACCAACTTTGCTGACGAAATTGCCTATAACAATCATGACGTGGATGACGGCTTACGTTCCGGCCTCATCACCATCCAACAGCTATCCAATATCCAGCTATTTGCCGAAAATATGCATGAGGTTAAAAAGCAATATGGCGAGATTGAGGAAAAACGGCTCATCCATGAAACCATCCGCCGCATGATCAATGTGCTGGTGGTCGATTTATGTCAGCATAGCCAGCAAGCGATTGCGCAGTTGAATCCGGGCAGCTTAGACGATGTGCGCAAAGCACCCGCCTATCTAGTCGGCTTTAGCCAGCCGGTCGTGCAAAAGAATCACGAATTAAAACAGTTTTTGCGCAAGCACCTCTATCAGCACTACCGGGTAAATCGCATGAGTGCCAAGGCCAGGCGGATTATTGAAGAGTTATTTAAGACCTTTATGGATAATCCGGCCTTGATGCCTGACGAGCACCAATTGGCAGCCAAGCAGGATCAGGCGCGGGCGGTGGCTGACTACATTGCCGGGATGACTGACCGTTATGCCATCCGTGAGCACAAACGCTTGTTTGCCGTTGAGGAGCACTGGTAGTGCGTGGATGATTGCGATGCAATAAAACAAGTGCAATAAAAAAGCTGCCCTTAGGCAGCTTTTTTATTGCTTGATAGCTTTAGCCTTATTTGGCGACTTGTTTCTCGCGCATTTCATCCAGCGTTTTGCAGTCTATGCACAAGGTGGCGGTTGGGCGGGCTTCCAGGCGCTTGAGGCCAATTTCGATCCCGCAGCCTTCGCAGTATCCGTAGTCACCACTGTCGATGTTACGCAAGGTTTCGTCGATTTTCTTGATCAGTTTGCGCTCACGGTCACGGTTGCGCAGTTCCAGCGCCATGTCAGATTCCTGGCTGGCACGGTCATTCGGGTCAGCAAAGCTGGTCACTTCGTCCTGCATGGTATGCACGGTACGATCAATATCGTGACTCAATTCTGCTTTCCAGTCATTCAGGATTTTGCGGAAGTGATCCTGCTGCTTTTTATTCATGTATTCCTCACCGGCGGCGGGCTGGTAAGGGGTAAAGGATTTGTTAACGGTATCTGCCATGATGGTTCCAACGAACGAAACTTCGAATAGTGAATGCCTGTAGCGGCATGGTTTATTGCATTACGTCAATCAACAATCGCGCGAGTTTACACCAGTTTCAAACCCCTGCAAAGCCTATTCGCAAGGGCAAGACTGCTTCGGCTTAAGCTTGCTCACTGAGTTCCAGCGCCTTCAAGGTATTTTCCATCAGCGTGGCTACAGTCATTGGGCCGACGCCACCAGGCACCGGCGTAATATGGCTGGCACGCTGGCTGGCAATCGCAAAGTCAACGTCGCCGGTGATCTTGCCATCAGGCAGGCGATTAATCCCAATATCGACCACAATAGCGCCAGGTTTAATCCACTCACCCTTGACCAAGCCAGGCTTGCCCACCGCGGACACAATGAGATCGGCACGGCTAATATGGCTTTGTAAGTCTTTGGTGTGCCGGTGACAGCTGGTGACGGTGCACCCGGCCAACAGTAGCTCCAGGCCCATAGGGCGCCCAACGTGGTTAGACACGCCAACGACAACGGCGTCCAGCCCCTTGATCAAGATCCCGCTGGCTTGCAGCATCTTGATGACACCGTAAGGCGTGCAGGAACGTAATAAGGGCTGGCGTACCGCCAGGCGGCCTATATTGTAGGGGTGAAACCCATCCACATCTTTGCCAGGATCTATCAGCGCCAGAATGGCAGACTCATCAATATGATGGGGGAGCGGGGATTGCACCAGAATGCCGTCAGTGTCAGGGTCGGCATTCAGTGTTTGAATGAGCGCGAATAAGGCCTCTTGCGTGGTGTTGGCTGGCAGGTTATGCGCAATTGAGACGATCCCGACTTTTTCGCAAGCCAGACGCTTGTTGCGCACATAAATGGCCGAAGCCGGATCATCCCCGACAAGGACAACGGCCAGGCAAGGAGCACGTTTGCCATCAGCCAGCCGTTGGTCGATTTTGGATTTGATTTCTTCTAATAGTTGATTCGCAATTTGCTTGCCATCAATAATCTGAGCGCTCATGAGCAAAAAATTTGTCGTAAAAAAGATAATTTTATCACATCGAGATTGACACAAATTCGTGAAATCGGTTATATTTCTGCTTTCGGCGTGTAGCGTAGTCTGGTAGCGCGCCTGCTTTGGGAGCAGGATGTCGGGAGTTCGAATCTCTCCACGCCGACCAGTTTCTCTGGATTGCCTGATCGGCATGTAACTACTTTATCTGCTCGTAGCTCAACTGGATAGAGCACCAGCCTTCTAAGCTGGGGGTTACAGGTTCGATTCCTGTCGGGCAGGCCAAAATTTCAGCCAATTTCTCTCAGTGGTGGCTATAGCTCAGTTGGTAGAGCCCCGGATTGTGATTCCGGTTGTCGTCGGTTCGAGCCCGATTAGCCACCCCATTTTCACTTTTCTGCTTCAACTTCACAATTTAGTCCTACAAATCGGTTCTTTTCCTAATTAAGAATCATTCTTCCCTTTGTTAAAGTGTTCGAAACAACATCTGTCGAACACATGCCTAGTCATTTAAATTTGAAAAAATTTATGCAAAGCCTGATCGGCCTGACACAGGTCAGGGAGAGCCTTGCATTGGATCCAGCGCTACTCTCGTTGATGCAGCACTGGATGTGTATTTTTGCTGCCGAGGAAAAGCCGATCCGGATGCAGGTATTGTCGCGTCGGCAGTTGGTCTCGGTGATGGACTCTCAAGATGAGATGGATCCTGCTTTTGAAGCGTGGCCTAGCGATGTTTATGCGTTGCTTTTAAATTACCTGGATCAGGAAACTCGGCAATCTGTTTGCCTGGACACTGCAGCGGGCAAGTTGCACATTTTTCCGCTCAAACAAAGTGTTGCCCATAAAAATGCCATACTGTTGATTCAGCATGCGCAGTTAACCGCAGAAGCGATCGCGCTTGTAGAACAATGTTTGCAGGTATTTAATCACTATGCCGGCTTGATTATTGAAAACGAGCGGGATGCACTGACTGGATTGCTTAACCGCAAAACCTTTGATAAGTGTGTGAGCAAGATTTTGCTTAATGACTACAAGCCAGAATTCCGGTTTCCGTTACACCATTATCTAGTTATTTTTGATATCGATTTCTTTAAAAAGATCAATGACAGCTATGGTCATTTGATTGGCGATGAAGTCTTGCTGCTTTTATCCCGTCTCATGCAGGAAACCTTCCGTGATGGCGATTTGCTGTTCCGCTTTGGTGGTGAAGAGTTTGTGGGCGTATTTTCATGTGCTGATAAAGATGACATCGTCATGCTGCTAGAGCGCTTTCAGCAAGCCCTTGCTGAATATCGTTTCCCGCAAGTCGGGCGAGTTACCATCAGTATCGGTTATTCCAAAATGTCACCGCATTTGCTGCCGAACACTGTGCTAGAGCGGGCAGATGAAGCACTCTATTATGCCAAAGAGCATGGCAGAGACCAGGTCTGCTGCTACGAATCCCTGGTTGAGCAAGGCTTACTCAACGACAGCATCATTAGCGGCGAAATCGAGCTTTTTTAAACGCCCTCTCTCGCACTGGTTGACCAGATTGCGCCGGATGGATTGACAGTTAACATTGCTTATATTTAATATATGTTAAAAAATGTCAATAATCATTTGGAGGGGGTTGATGCGTATTGCGCTCATCCTGTGGTTGGTGATTGGACTCGCTGCCTGTAAAAGCCAGCCCCCGGGCAGCGCTACGCATGCGCAGTTGCATTTACCCTCAACCCCTTCAACCCCTCAGGCCGACAACGGTTCGGCTAGCTTCCCGGAAATTGAAACGGCAGACATTGTTTCTACCCCAGCCATCAAGCCCCCCGCGCTCAAGTCGGCCATCCCCACCATCTTGATCAATCTGGTCGTCCGCGAAGCCCCCGTGCAGGAGGTCCTGTTTGCCATGGCTCAAGAAAGCGGCCTGAATTTTGATGTGCATCCGGCCTTGATCGGTAAAGTCACTTTAAATGCGCAGCAACAGTCGGTGCACGCGATTCTTGCGCGCATGGCCAGGCAAGTCGATATGTATTATGAATGGTCAGACGGGGTGTGGCTGGTGACACCGGACACGCCGGTGATTCGTAGCTACAAACTCAATTATGTGAACATGAGCCGCGATACCTATGGCTATATTGGCGTGGCCAGTGAAATCAATGGCGCTGGCCGTGGCGGCATGGCCGCAGCCGGTAACAGTAATGCGCAGGTGCAAGCATTGCCGGCACAAGGCGGCAGTAGTAATAGTTCCAGAACCGCAGTCACCTCTCAATCCCGCTATCACCTGTGGGAGAGCGTGGTAGACAATGTACAGCTTCTGCTGGATGAAACGGATAAAGCCGGTAGTGCACGGGCAGAAGTGATGGATCACCTGCCCGCAACCGTGATCATGCCATCGAGCGGTTCTGATAGCACGCCAGGCAGTGCCGAAGTCAGTGAACTCAAAACATCAGCTGAACCCATCTTACCGTCGCCATTGCAAGAAAAGACGCAGCAAGCGCAACGCCGTTGGCGGGCTTCCAAACTGATTGCAAACGCCGAAACTGGCATCTTGACCATACGTGCCTCGCAGAGTCAGCAGGCGCAAGTCAAAGCCTATCTGGAATCTGTGATGCAGGTTGCCGCCAGGCAGGTCTTGATTGAAGCTACCATTGTAGAAGTTGAGCTGAATAAAAGTTTTCAGATGGGCATAGACTGGAGTCGCCTGTCAGCCTCGGCGCAACAACGGGGCTGGCTGCTTTCGCAATCTTTGGGCAGCGATGCGGCCCAGTTTAACCGCACCACTGGTCAGTGGGAGAGCAATAACAGTAAAAATGCCTTGGGTCAGAACAATGGTAACGTGGCGTTTATGTTGAGCTACTTAAATCCTCTCAGCCGCTTTGGTAATTTAAGTGCCAGTGTCACCTTGCTTGAGCAGTTTGGCAAAACGCGTGTCCTCTCCAGTCCCAAGCTCATGGTGCTCAATAATCAGACGGCCATTCTCAAGGTGGTCGATAACTTGGTCTACTTCACCATCCAGTCGCAAATTTCGCAAAGCAGCAGTAATAGCGGTGCTAATTTGCAAGCAGTGACGACCACGGCCAATACGGTGCCGGTAGGCTTGGTCATGGCTGTCACGGCACAAATCAATAGTCGCCAGCGCGTCAATTTAAATGTCAGGCCGACGGTGTCCAAGGTGCTGCGCTATGTCGAAGACCCCAATCCGCAATTAGGCAGTGGCAGCAGTCGGATTGTGAGTAGCGTGCCCGAAATCCAGGTACGGGAAATGGAGTCTGTGCTCAATGTAGCCAGCGGCCATATCGCCGTTTTGGGCGGCCTGATGCAGGATGATCAGCGTGAATTTAGTGACCGCGTGCCTGGCCTCTCGCGATTGCCTATCATCGGTCAGGCATTTATTGGCAAAAATCAGGCCGCCAAAAAGACCGAGCTGATTGTGTTTTTGCGGCCCACCGTGATTGGTCGGGCCGATGTTAACACGGGCGATTTGCGATCGTTTCAACCCTTGCTGCCAGACGCCTTGCCTACTGATGTATTTGAAATGAATGTCGAGGAGCCATCATGATGGCTTTTCAAGCATGGCTGGCTGATTCAAAACGCCCCTTGCGCTTAAATAAAAATGCATATGCAAAATCGCTGATGATCACCGATTGGCAGCAGCTTGAGCGGCGTATCATGGGATTGTTGTGGCTGATGCTGATCATTGCGTCTTGCTGCGTAGTGCGACAAGGCTGGGATATCTTTTCAGCGGCATCCGCGCTGGACAATCATGCTGCGCCCAGATGGGTAGATGCAAAGCCATTCGTCACTCCGGTTAAGCCGTCACCAATCGGTGAGCAAAAGTCTCGATTGCAGGAGGAACCTAGCGTATTTGCTTTACATGCGCCAGCAAAAGCTGAGCAACCTTCCGTAGCCACACCCAGTCAGAGTGAGCCTGCGCAGAGCCCATCACCCTCACTCCGTCAAAATAACCCGCCTCGTTGGGTCATGCAGGTACAGCGTGGACCATTGCCGACCTTGTCCTCCATCAGTCTTCTGGCGCAGGCGCGTACGGCATTACAACAGGAGAAACTGCAAAATGCGCAGCCTCTTTATGCGCAACTGTTGGCGCAAGATCCGCATCAACTCGAGGCTTTAGTCGGCATGCTTTATATCAGCCAACGGCTGGGTGATCAGGCGCAATACGAGCACTATTGGCTGCGCGTTCGGCAACTGATGCCAGGGGTCGAAGCCAATGCTGCTTTATTTGCGCAACTACTGGAGCAAGAGTGATGCGGATCGGAGAGTGGATGCTGGCGAAAGGCATGATTACTTCGGATCAGCTTGATATCGCACTGATCGAGCAACGCAAGCAACAATTGTTGCTTGGTCAGCAGTTGGTCAGGCTGCACTTTGTCACCGACGCCATGGTGAGAGACGTGCTGGCACAGCTGCATGTGCAAGAGAGTATGGATTTGCAGTATGTGATGCCCGACCCGGCGTGGATCGCCAAAGTGCCAGAAACCTTTGCCAGGCAACATCGCTTGTTACCGCTTGATCTGACACCAGATCAGCAATCGTTGCGGATTGCGGTACAGGATCACCAGAACGCACACGCGATTGAAGCACTGAAACATTTATTAGGTGGTGGCATTACACTGACGCCTGTTCTGGCGACCGAAGTCCAGATAGAGCAGGCGCTGGATCGGTGTTATGGACATAGCCTGTCGCTAGAGCGCTTGTTGCAGGAAATCGAGCAGCAAGAGGCTGCAGTTAGTCTTTCGCCGGTGGCTTCCGCCTCTCATCCCGTGATCCGGCTGGTGGATGCCATCTTGGTCGATGCCGTCAAACAAGGCGCCTCGGATATCCACTTCGAGCCTGAACAGGCGTTTGTCAGGATACGCTACCGCATTGATGGCGTGCTTTGGCAGATCCGCTGTTTGCACGATCGCTATTGGCCCGCCATGTGTGTGCGCCTCAAAGTCTTGGCTGGCATGGATATCGCTGAGCAGCGTATGCCGCAAGACGGCCGCGTGAATCTGTTCTTGTGCGGGCGCGAGGTCGATTTCAGGGTCTCCAGTCATCCTACCCTGCATGGTGAAAACTTGGTGCTGCGCGTGCTGGACAGGCATAAATCCATTATTCCGCTGTCGCAGATGGGTATACGCTGCGCGCAGTTGGCGTCTTTAAAAGCCATGCTGGCAAAACCGGAGGGCTTGTTAATCGTGACGGGCCCGACCGGGAGCGGTAAAACCACTACGCTTTATTCCATGCTTGGGCATCTCAATCAGACCGGGGTGAATATCATGACCCTGGAAGATCCGGTTGAGTATCCGCACCATTTAATGCGGCAAACCTCCGTCAACGAAGCCAATAAGGTGGATTTTGTCACTGGTGTGCGCGCCATTTTGCGACAAGACCCCGACATTATGCTGATTGGCGAGGTCAGAGATGAAGCCACGGCCGCTATGGCGGTGCGCGCCGCCATGACCGGACATCTGGTGATGACCACCTTGCATACCAATCATGCTGCAGCTGCCTTTTTACGCTTGCAGGATTTGGGGATTCAGCCGCATACCCTGGCCGGTTGCCTAGTTGGGGTGATTGCCCAGCGCTTATTGCGACGCTTATGTCAACACTGCAAGCGCCAAGCTTCCCCGGACCCACACCTTTTAGCCATGTTTCAATACATCGATTCAGCGTGCATTCCTGAAAGTTTCACGTGTTTTGAAGCGGTTGGTTGTCAGCATTGTCGACAAAGTGGTTATCAAGGCCGGACTGTGGTGATGGAAATTTTGTCCATGCATTCTGGCTTGGAGGAGGCGCTCACGCCACTCTCGCTGCCAAGGTTACAGCAGAACGCACGATCATATGGTTACACCACGCTGGCCGAGGAGGGGGTGCGATTAGTGATGGCAGGCGAAACTAGTCTGCAAGAATTAAAAAGAGTGGTCGATTTAAGTGTGCTTGAGGCCAATGTGCTGGATGTAAGCAGGCCTGTTTAAAACGATGACAAGCTACCGATACACCGCGATTGATAAGACGGGCCACTTAACACGGGGCTATGGCACCTCCGACTCTGAAGAGGCGCTGGCTGCATCCCTGCAGCAGCAAGGCTTGGAATTGCTGACGGTGAAGCTGGGTGAGCCATTGCGCTGGCGACAGCCACGCGTGCACCCCAAAATGTTGATCGTGTTTTGTGTGCAGCTGGAGCAGCTATTGCAAGCCGGCTTGCCTCTCTGTCAGGCCATTGCGGTCTCGGCAGAACAAGCCGAACAGGCGGTGATGACCGAGGCCTTACGTGGTTTGTTGCGCGATCTTGAGGCGGGCAAATTACTTTCACAAGCGTTGCAAGCGCAGCCCAAGGTCTTCCCAGCCTTGTTTTATCAACTGGTCAATGCTGGTGAACGGACGGGTCAGCTCCCTGAAACATTTGGCCAATTGAAGGCCACCCTCACGTGGCAATTTGAGCTGAGTGCACAAATCAAGCGGGGACTGAGCTATCCCGCTGTGTTATGCGTGATGGTGATGATTGCCGCATACGTGATGCTGACCTTTCTGGTGCCGCAAATGGCAGGTTTTTTGCAAAGCCTGGGGCAGTCTCTGCCATGGAGTACACGATGTTTGTTAGCCCTGTCAGAGGGTGTCATGCACTATGGGGCTTATCTGCTATTGGCGATATTGCTGTCCCTGGTGAGTGTGACTCTAATCGTGCGGCACTCGGAAAAATGGGCTTATAAATGGGATAGCATGATGTTGCGATTGCCGGTGTTTGGCCGCTTGCTAAGAGCATGGGTGATCACGCGGCTGTGCAGGTTTCTTGGATTGATGTACCAGGCCGGGATTCCGCTGTTACAGGCATTGCAATGGTGCCAGCCCTTGCTGACGCAGCGTGTCATGGCCCGCGCACTTGAGGATGTGTCTGCGCGCGTACAGGCCGGTGAAAGCCTCACCGCCAGCTTTGCGGCTACCGGGCAGTTTCCGCCACTGATGCTACACCTGCTCAAGGTGGGTGAAACCACAGGTGGACTGGATCGCATGTTGTTTCAGTTGGCTGACTATTATGACCGGGACGTGCAAGCGCGGATCCAGTCGCTATTGCGCATGTTGGAGCCCGCGCTGACCATTTCACTGGGGTTGATGTTGCTGTTTTTGATGGCCGCCGTCATGTTGCCGGTCTATGACAGCTTTTCAACCATCAGGTACTAAAGATGTCCGCCAAGCGCTTCATTCTCCTGATTGATGCGCAAGCATGGCGGCTGGTCTTATTTAAGCGCAATCAGTATTGCGAGCTGCGTTCGTTTGGTCCGGATGAAGCAGGGCTAGCGGCCATGTTAGGGTGGATGCAAACTTTCCCAGGCGCGCGTGTGGCGGTGTTAACTAATCTGCCAGAGGAGCACTATCACCTTGAGCTGATGCCTGTAGTGCGAGGGGCGGCTGGTCGTGCACTACTCAAGCGCAAGCTGGCGGCTTGGCCACATGCACAAGGCTTGCATACCGCCTTTCTACTCGAAACGATCAAGACGAGCCGTTTAGAAAACCGTTTTTTGTTTGCCGGGCTGTTTTCCCCACCACTGACTCACTGCTTGCCCGCGTTGCAAGCGGCAGCACTCAGCCTGCAAGGCATTTATACGCAAGCAATATTGTTGCCATATTGCTTGCCTGCAAACGCTCAACGCCTGAGTGATTGTATCTGTGTGCACGCTGAGCATACGACACTGTACTTGAGTTATTTCAAGTATCAACGGTTGTGTTTAAGGCGCCGCCTTTCAATGTCAACACAAGGGATGCAGGATGTGGCGTCTATGATCCCGGCGCTGACTCAGTTGCATCGTGAGCTGGTCAGCCAGTTTGGCTTATCCGAATCTGCAAGTCTGCCGGTGTTTTGCATCATCGCAGAAATACAGCAGGCTGAGAGGCTCACTTTACCCGCCCCTTTTCAATATCAACCTCTGACTGAGGCCGCGCTCATTGCGGCCGTGGGTGAAGGCTCGCTCCCTACCGGTCTCCGCGCGGTCGAGTGGGTCGCCATGCATGCGATATTGGCAGACCAGGCGCTCCCTAACTTGGCCCCTGAGGCCAATCTCTTGCCAGAGAAACTCAAGCGGCTACAACGAAATATCCACTTGGCAGGCGTGGGGCTTGCGTTGCTATTGGCGCTGCTAGCCGGCTTCAATGCGCTGGCAACTCAGCAACTGAATACGCAAGCCGGGCTGGTGAAGGCCCAGCTTGATGAGCCAGAGGCGATGCCATTCGCCGGGGGACTGCGCGCTGAACAATTGCCAGCGATTCATGCCTTAACCCGCACGATGCAAGCGATCAGCGCCTCCACCCGATTACCCGATCAAGCCTTGCATGACTTGCAGCCGATGCTGACTGGCTTGCGAGATTGGCAACTGATCCGACTCGAATGGCAGGCAGAGCGTCCTGAATCAGCAGACCCTGATGCGCATCAAACTCAGTCATTGAAAATGACTTTTCAACAACGAGAAACAAGTCAGCACGCGCGTGCCGTACTTGAATGGCAACAGTTGATGCAGCGTTTAAATCAGTTGCCATCAGTCAAGCAGCTGCAAACAGAGACCTCCAGTCAGCAAAGCACGACGAATGGTCGCCAGGGCAGTACAGATCCGCTAGCCATGCTGGGGTTGCAGCCGATGCTCACGCTGACTTGGGCAGCCGTGCAACAGGAGGGGTGGTGATGGTTCGGCAAGTGTGGGTGGCATTAAAACAAACCTTCTTGGTTTGGTTAGGCGTGATGAGCTTGTTAGTGGTGTGTACCCTGTTGCAGTATCAAAGACGTGAAGAAGCCGAACAAGTCTTGTCTCAGCTAGAGGCACAGTGGCAGCAACGCCAACAACAAGCGGCTTATCAGCAGCATTTTGCTGCAGAGATCGCTACCTATTTGGCGCTTCGCAAGCAATGGCAAAACATCGGGGTGATGTCGCCCTTGAATGTGCCTGCATGGGAAAAGACCCTTGCCGAAATGCAGCAGGCATCTGGCCTGAGTCATCTACGCTATGAGTTCTTGCCGACCACTCCTTGTGATCTTGCCCTGTGTTTGCCGCAAGCATCCTCTGGCCAGCAAGCCGACATCAAAGTGATGCTTAGCCGTCTACAGCTCGCATGGTCGGTCAAGCATGAAGCAGACATATTGGCATGGTTACAAGCGTTGGCCAAACAATATGCAGGTGCGATTAAAGTCCATCATTGTGTCTGGACAGTGACGCCGTCATTCGTTCAGATTGATGCGCAATGTGAGCTTCATCTGTTTAATTTCCCTGACATGTTTCCCAATCCGTCGCCTATGCAGCCATGATTGTTTGTTCACATTTTCAAAGAGGAATTGCAATCTGGGCGCTTTTACTGCTGTTGTCCGGCATGGCGGGCATGCTGGTTTATCCCTTGGTGGGCCGTGAGTTTTCCAGTCAGGCGTCGTTGCACAAAACCATGACGGCCTTGGCCAAGGCCGAGCAGGCCTTGCTTGCCTATGCGCAGCAACCCTTGGGCACTACGCCTTGTGAGTTGAACTGCCCTCGCCCGGGCGATTTGCCTTGCCCAGACCGTAATAACGACGGCATTGCCGAAACCTCATGCAGTAACTCCGCCCGCTTGGGCAGGTTACCCTGGAAAACACTGGGTTTAGGCGACTTGCGTGATGGCAGTGGCGAGCGCTTGTGGTACGCAGTGTCAGAGCGCTATAAAAATAATCCGCGCCTGCGTCCTTTGAATCTGGACACGCAGGGCAGCTGGAGCATGATGGCCAACAATGGGCCGACTTGGGATGCCAGTGTGGGCAATGGCGTTGTGGCTGTGGTGATTGCCCCCATGCAGCCGCTGTTGAGGCAGGATGGCTGGCAGCAACGCCGCTTGCAGCCTGACGATGGTGCTAAGGAGTATCTGGATAGTGATGGGACCTTGGATAATGCCAACCCGACAGAGCACAGCGATCACGGCTTTGTCATGTCGCCTCCGACTACACAATTTAATGACGTGGTCTGGCCAATCTCGGCAAGTCGCATGCATCAAGTCATGCAAAAGCAGGTGTTATCAGAGCTTAAGCGAGCATTTACTTGCACGTCCAGGCCATGTGCGCCTTTACCTGTGCCAGCATCCATTTCGGACGCGAGTTGTTTAGGTGCACAATCATTGCAAGCCGGCCAATGTATGTCTGCTCAAACAACTACGCTGGGCCGCTTGCCGGTCGATAGCGACCTGCACGGCCCACTTGCAAATCAAGCCATGCTGGATGGTCAGGCCATGCATCACTGGTTTCAGCAAAATGGCTGGCGGGAGCAGGTGTTTTATCTGCCGCGGTCCTCGCAAGTGCTCTTAATTGTGTCTGGCGAGATGTTAGCCGGGCAATTACGACAGACGGCTACGCAAAAAAGCGAGCATGCAAATTTTATCGAGATGTCGACAGTCTCTGTGTTGGGTTTGACCGGCGTTACCGCATGGGATGCACCCAGCAATGATCAGTTGGAGCAAATCGCCAGATGAAGGATATCAGCGCGCATTTGTCTCGACCGCAATCTGCTCTGCGCGGTTTCAGCCTGCTTGAAATGGCGATCGCTTTGGTGATTTTAAGCCTGATGATGGGCTGGCTCATGACGCCCCTCAAGGTGCAATACGGATTGCAGAAATATCAGCAAACCGAACAGCGGCTGAATACGGCGCAACAGGCCTTGCTTGGCCATGCCCTGATTTATCATTACCTGCCGTGTCCTGATACCGACCAGCCGCCCGATGGGTGGGAGAATGTATTATCCAACCAGACCTGCGCCAGTGATGAGGGCTGGTTGCCATCGCAGCAATTAGGGGTAGTCGCCACCGATGCCTGGGGTCGTTTCTTTCGCTATCGCGCAGACAGCACGTTTACTCATCACAGCCAGTGGTTCTCGGTAGCTGCGGCCGAAGGTGCCAGCAATATTCAAGTCAGCAGTGAGACTGGCCCGGCCACCAGCGGGCCTAGCCGACCGGCGGCGATTATCCTTTCACATGGCGAAAACGGGCTGGGTGGCATACAATCCGTGTCTGGCGGCGGCGCCTATGCCATGCCTGCACCCGAGCACGCGGATGAGCGTGAAAATGCAGATGGCGACCTGGCCTTTGTTGATCAGGCACAACAACAAACGGGGACGGCCGTGTTTGATGACCGGCTGATCATGCTGTCGCCCAAGGTGTTGATTCAGCAAATGGTACAAGCGCAACGCCTGCCATGAATAATTGGAAAATACATGCAAGACGATTTGTTGTTACGCTACAGTCGGCACATCATGTTGCCGCAAATTGAATATGCAGGGCAAGAAAAGCTCACGCAAAGTCATGCCCTGATTGTGGGAGCTGGCGGCTTGGGGGCCCCGGTGGCGATGTATCTGGCCGCAGCCGGGGTAGGTACGCTGACCATTTGTGATTTTGATCAGGTAGACCTCACCAATCTGCAACGTCAAATTATCCATACTACGGCAGCGGTTGGGCAAAACAAGGCCTTGTCGGCCCAGGCCACGATTGCGGCCCTCAATCCTGAAGTCAACGTCCATGTCGAAACGACACGGCTCAATGACGAGGCGCTTGCCGCACGGGTCTTGGCGGCAGATGTGGTGATTGATTGCTCGGATAACTTTGCCACGCGCTACTTGCTCAACCAGCTTTGTTTTGAGAGTAAAAAGCCTCTGGTCTCGGGGGCGGCCATCCGCTTTGAAGGGCAATTGAGCGTGTTTGATTTCCGCCATGCTGACAGCCCTTGCTACCACTGCTTGTATCCAGACGTCGGCGATGACCAGGCCTTGCGTTGTGCAGACAACGGCGTATTTGCTCCGCTGGTGGGTATGATAGGCACAGCGCAAGCCGCTGAAGCCATTAAAGTATTGCTCAATATGGGCCAGACCATGAAAGGCAGGTTGCTATTGCTGGATGCGCTCAGTGCAGAATGGCGCACCATACGCCTCAAAAAAGACCCTTCCTGCGCGGTGTGTGGTCAGGCGGAATCTGTGGGCTGAGACTGTAACGACGCCACCAGTTCCGTAATCTCCCACTCGCAGCCGGCACACCCTGACAGCGCGCCAGAATAGCGCGAGATGCCATCCAGATCTTTACCTTGCCTGACTAGCTCGATAATCAGGCCGCGCGTGGTGCCGCTGCAACTGCACAGCACCTCTCGGGGATCATTTTCAAGCAGGTCGGCCATATTTCCTTTTGTGCCCAAGTGTATTGGGTCTCAGCGCAGACAGATAGTGTGATTGTGCTCACAATTAACGTATTCGTTTCAAGCTAGACCAACAATACAGCAATTGGTTTATCTCATTGTTTAATCTACGCAGATGCGTCCAACCCGCCTAAGCTGTTCGCACTCAGGCGGTATGTCGACGAGCCAATTAACTGAGTTTGGCCAGCTGCGCCTGCAGTTTTTCCATGCTAGCGCTAAACTCGGCCAAACGGGCTTTTTCCTGCTCGACCACGGCCGCCGGGGCACGGGCGACAAAGCTTTCGTTGCCCAGTTTGCCATTGGCTTTGGTGATTTCGCCTTGCAGTCTGGCGATCTCTTTGCCTAAACGCTCTTTCTCGGCGGCAACATCAATTTCTACCTTGAGCATCAATTTGAAGTCACCCGCCAGCATCACAGGTGCATCGGCTTCTGGCAGGTCGGCGACGATATCTACATTATCCAGCTTGGCCAGCGACTTGAGGTAAGGCGCATAGGCGGTCAATGCCTCGGCATCCCCTGCGGCAATCAGAGGCACTTTGGCAGCCGGAGAGATGCTCATTTCGCCACGCAGGCTGCGGCAGGCTTCCACTGCAGTTTTGAGCGTGGCTACCCAGGCTTCGGCCTGTTCGTCAATTTTCTCCAGATCGGCTTTCGGGTAGACCTGCAACATAATGCTCTCAGTGCCACGCGACTTGTCCTTGAGTTCGGTCATCGGTGCCACCGTCTGCCAGATCTCTTCGGTGATAAACGGAATAATCGGATGTGCCAGCCGCAAGATGGTTTCCAGCACTCTTAACAGGGTACGACGGGTCGCGCGCTGTTCGGCTTCAGTGCCACCTTGTAACTGCACTTTGGCAATTTCCAGATACCAGTCGCAATACTGGTCCCAGACAAACTCGTAGATCGCCTTGGCAGCGAGGTCAAAGCGGTAGTCGTTAAAGGCGCGCTCCACTTCGGCTTCGGTGCGTTGCAGCAAGCTCACAATCCAGCGGTCGGCCTGACTGAATTTGCGGCCACCGGCTTCGCAATTCTCGGCGCCAAAGCCATTATCTTTGCCTTCTGTATTCATCAGCACAAAGCGGGTGGCGTTCCACAGCTTGTTGCAGAAGTTACGGTAACCTTCACAACGTTGCAGGTCAAACTTGATGTCACGGCCGGGTGAAGCCAGGCTGGCAAAAGTAAACCTTAAAGCATCCGTACCATACGCTGCAATGCCTTCCGGGAATTCCTTGCGGGTGCGTTTTTCGATTTTTTCCGCATCTTTCGGGTTCATCAGGCCGGTGGTGCGTTTTTTCAGCAGCGATTCCAGATCAATGCCATCAATCAAATCAATCGGGTCCAGCACATTGCCCTTGGACTTGGACATTTTCTGGCCTTCGGCGTCGCGGATCAGGCCGTGCACATACACATGCTTGAACGGGATTTTGCCGGTCAGGTGCTTGGTCATCATGACCATACGCGCCACCCAGAAAAAGATAATGTCAAAACCAGTGACTAATACTGAGGAGGGCAGGTATTGCTGCAAGGCCTGATTCTGCGCGTCCAGTGTTTCGTCGCCGGTCCAGTCTAAGGTGGAAAATGGCCACAGGGCAGAGGAGTACCAGGTATCTAACACGTCATCATCGCGCTTTAAATTACCGGTGTAACCTGCTTTGGCCGCCATCTCGGTAGCTTCTGCTTCATCATGCGCGACAAACACTTCGCCGTTTTCACCATACCAAGCAGGGATTTGATGCCCCCACCATAACTGACGTGAAATACACCAATCCTGAATATTATTCAGCCACTGGTTATAGGTATTTACCCAGTTTTCCGGGTAAAACTTGATCTGGCCATCCGCCACCACTTCGAGCGCTTTTTCGGTGATGCTTTTGCCATCTTCGCCCGGCTTGCTCATCGCCACAAACCACTGGTCGGTGAGCATGGGTTCAATCACGACATTGGTACGGTCGCCCCGTGGCACTTTGAGCTTGTGTTTTTCAACTTTGACCAGGAAACCACCAGTCTCCAGGTCGGCCACCACTTGTTTGCGCGCGGCAAAGCGCTCTAATCCTACCAAGTGGGCGGGTAAAGCAATCGCAGGTTTGACACTGCCATCAGCGGCATAGACTTCTGCAACTTCTGGCACGAAGCCTTGCAGGTTCAGGATCACAACTTTATCCAAGCCCTGGCGCTGGCCGACCATATTGTCGTTAAAGTCATGCGCAGGCGTGACCTTGACCACACCAGTACCAAACTCCTTATCCACGTAATCATCCGCGATAATCGGAATTTCGCGGTTACACAACGGAAGAGTCACGTTTTTGCCGATCAAATGCGCATAACGCTCATCCTCAGGGTGCACCATCACCGCCACATCACCCAGCATGGTTTCCGGGCGCGTAGTGGCCACAGTCAAGTGGCCGGAACCATCCGCCAGTGGATAGTTGATATGCCACATCGAGCCGTCTTCTTCTTCCTGCACCACTTCTAGGTCAGAAACGGCAGTGCCCAGTTTCACATCCCAGTTCACCAGGCGTTTGCCACGGTAAATCAGGCCTTCGTTGTACAGACGGACAAAGCTTTCGGTGACGACCTTGTTGAGGCCGGCATCCATGGTGAAACGCTCACGGCTCCAGTCGGGTGAGGTGCCCAGGCGGCGCATTTGTTTGGTGATGGTGCCACCGGAGTATTCTTTCCATTCCCAGACTTTTTCGAGGAATTTTTTGCGGCCCGCGTCAGCCCCAAACTCTTCAACAAGGCTATGGCGGCTCACGCCTTGCGCATCGAGCTGGCGCTCGACCACAATCTGCGTGGCAATGCCTGCGTGGTCGGTGCCTGGTTGCCACAAGGTGTTATCCCCGCGCATACGGTGATAGCGGGTCAGCGCATCCATGATGGTCTGGTTAAAACCGTGGCCCATGTGCAGCGTGCCGGTCACGTTGGGTGGCGGCAGCAAAATGCAGAAATTATCTTTGACCTCCGGGTTCATGCCGGCGGCGTAATAGCCTTTGCCTTCCCAAAAAGCATACCACTGGCTTTCAATGGTTTTCGGATCAAAGGATTTAGCGAGTTCGCGAGGTGTTTGTGCGTTTTGAGTAGAAGTAGTCATGCGCGTGATTTTACCACAGCCGCTTGGTTGATCTGGTGCTTGCCGCCATGTCGCGCTAGTCCTGTCATATTAAATTCACTGTCAGCGATTAATTTAGTCAAAATTTTTTAATTCTGGAGTTTTGACATGACTTTTAAACTAGCCGCCATGACCGTGGCGATTTCACTGGCATTGCCTACCTTGGCAAATGCAACCCCTTCATTGATCGCGATGGGCAGTTTGTCCGGGACCACGGACTTGTCCAGTTTCACTGGCATGTTGGAAAATGGTGTGGATCATCAGAATGTATTGGGTGGCATGGGTTCTGGCCTGGCTTGGGCAGGTGGTAGTACTTTCCTGGCGTTGCCAGACCGTGGCCCGAATGCTACCGAGTATAATCCGCTGGTAGACAATACCACTTCTTACATTTCGCGCTTTCAAACGCTGAATCTCAGTTTGCAACAAACTTACAATGGTTCGAGCTACAGTTATAACCTGACCCCGACATTAACTGGCACCACGCTGTTATACAGCAATACGCCACTTAACTACGGCACCGGGGCCGCTGGCACAGGTAGCGTGGGCGGCCAAAACTACACATTGGGCAGTGGCGCGACGGTAAATGCAGGTAAATATTATTTTAATGGCCGTTCAGATAACTTTTTGGCGGGTACCAACTCCAGCAACTCGAATAATGGCCGTTTCGACCCAGAGGCCATCCGCGTTTCTAACGATGGCAAAAGCGTTTATATCAGCGATGAATATGGCCCTTATGTCTATCAGTTTGACCGCGCGACCGGCGCCAGAACCAATGTCTACAACTTGCCTTCAGCATTTACTGCGCAAAATTTGAGCAGCCAGGGTGCGAATGAAATCAGTGGCAATACCAGCGGCCGTGTGGCCAACAAAGGCATGGAAGGCCTGGCCATTACGCCTGATGGCAAAACACTGGTTGGTTTTGAGCAAAGCCCGCTGATTCAGGATGGTGGCGATGGTGGTCGTACCAACCGTATCGTGACGATTGATACGAAAACGGGGGCTACCAAGCAGTATGTCTATGACAACTTCCTCTCTGATAAAAACAAGAGCTACAACATCAGCGAGATTCTGGCGGTCAATGACCATACCTTCTTTGTGCTTGAGCGTGATGGCAAGGGCGCGGGCGATGGTTCCAAGGCGGATGTGAAACGTATCTACAAAATCGACCTGAATGATGCAAATGGCGATGGCGTCGTGGGTGACCAAGCGGTAGATATTGGCTCATTGAACAGTGGTGCTGGCATCAGTGGCCAAAATAACCTGCAGAGCTATGCTGTGCAAAAAAGCTTGTTCCTTGACCTGAAAACAGCACTTGTGAATGCTGGTATCAGCAATACTAATATACCTGCCAAGCTCGAAGGCATGACTTTTGGCGAGGATATCATGGAGGGTGGCGTGCTGTATCACACCCTGTACGTGGCCAATGATAATGACTTTGTGCCAGGCATCGCAGGGGACAACAAGTTCTTCGTGTTCAAGTTTACCGATGCAGACTTGAATGGCAGTCAATTTGTGAACCAGGCATTGTCCGTCAGTGCCGTGCCTGAGCCAGCCAATGTTTCGATGCTGATTTCTGGCCTGTTTCTGATGGGTTGGTTGCAACGTCGTCGTCAGCGCTAATCGAGCTGTTGTGAGTAAAAAGCCGCCTTTGCAGGGCGGCTTTTTTTATGCGGCTGGATCGTTTGAAAATCGTTAATCGTCGTTGGCAAACACCAGCGGCTCAACTTTTTTCCAGTAGCGGCTAAACCGCATCAGCTCATGGTCGCTGAAGTGGGTGTCATAGAGGCTGGGTTCTTGTAGCCAAGTAAGTCGTTCATCGTCAGCCGCTGCTTTGAGCAGCGCGTTCGGAGTGTTCTGGCTGATGATATGCCTCTGCGAATAGCTTGCCAGTACTTGTGCTGTGCTGCCAAGCCATATTTCTGTCTCTGGAATTTCGCTCAGGCAATCGGCCATGAATTGCAGGCGTTTCAGGGGCCATTGCCCATAAAGTGCAGGGTCAAATGCAAAGACGCGAGGGGCCTTACTCTTTAGTAGAGCATGCTCTGGCGATAACATTTCGTCATGAAGCCAAACCACAGCACTGTTGTCACGAAGGGGCAAATGCTGCGCTGTTATTTCCACAGGCAAATACACGCTGTGGCTGGCAGCAGCCTCATTACCTGTTTGCGGCGGAGGGGCGCCAAACAATTGTTGATGCAATGTTTCGTAGCTGGCATCGAACGGGCAACGCACAGGACATTGCTGGCACCAGTGTCCGCCGCCGAATTTGACGATATTCTCTTTGTTGAAGAAATAAGGTTTATGGCTAAAGCTGGCGCCTATCCATTGCCATGAGAGGTGATTGGAAGCTAGGTCACCATCCAGCAGGTTTTGTTCAAACCATTCTGCCGCCTGGCGCCAGTCTACTTTTAACCAGTGCAATACATAGGCTGCAAACCACATGCGGGCATGGTTGTGTACGTAACCCTCTTGCCGCAGCTGACGCACAATTTCATCCATGCATACCAGCCCGGTGAATCCTTGCGCAATAAAGTCAGGCAAGGGTTGTGTGCCCAGGGTCTCTTTAGGTGACTCCATGGGTTGTTTGATTGCCTCACCAAAACGGTACCAGACCTGCCTGAAGTAGTCGCGATAGCTGAGCTCGGCAATCAGTTTGACACCGCGCTTGCCAGCGCTTTGGCGGACGCTGTTCACCGTCTCTTGCAAGGACAGACAGCCATGGCGCAAGTAAGGCGAAAGCCGGGTGGCTGCGCCATCCAGATGATTCCGGGTCTGGTGATACGCATCGGCATCAATGGTCGCCAGTCGCTGCAATGCCGTGACGCGGCCGCCTTGCCAGCGGTCGTCCAAATCTGGTCCGCTGGCCTGCGGAAAGCAGGTGCGGATTTGTGCCAGCCGTTCCCGGCGGTCAGTCGCAAGCGTAAGGCGGACAGGCGGTTGAGTCATTCCCCCATTTTGACACAAGTAGTGATACCATGCGCTCAAAGATTCGTGGTCGTTTATTCATCGTGGTTTGGGGGAGCGGGTTATGCAGACAGGATGGTGGTGCGGATTGGGCCTGGTGCTGTTATGCTCGGAAATGCTGCTCGGCACCTTGTACTTGTTATGGCTAGGCATTGCCGCACTGGCAATGGCAGCGCTCACCCTGTTTTGGCCTGAGATGTCATTAGCCTTGCAAGCCCTGAATTATGCCGTGCTGGCGGCACTGGCCTTGGCCATCATGCGCAAGCTGGAGAAACGCAAGCCTGACTTGCGGGTTGGACAGGCGCAGGGCGAGGAGATCGGTCGTGAAGGCGTGGTGATTGAGGCTATTTCTCCCATGCAACCGGGCAAGATCCGGTTTGCACAAGGGGTATTGGGTAGCCGCGAATGGGTGGCATATGCCGATACGGCCATGGCTGTGCAACAAGCGGCAATCATTGTCGCCGTGGAAGGCAACAGCCTGCGTGTGGCGCCTGCCCACCACGGTTAATCGTTTTAATTATTGAGGGGAGTCGTCATGACCGAAGTCAGTGTCATTGTCATCGTACTGGTAGTGATCGCCATCGTGAAAGGGGTACGTATTGTGCCGCAGGGCGAAGAATGGGTGGTCGAGCGGCTCGGTAAATTTGCCGGCATTCTCAAGCCAGGCCTCAATGTGATCAACCCGGTATTCAGTAATGTCAGTTACAAGGTGACCACCAAAGACATCATTCTCGATGTCCCAGAGCAGGAGGTGATCACCCGTGATAACGCGGTGATTCTGGCCAATGCGGTGGCGTTTATCAAAGTGACTAATATCGAGCGTGCGGTCTACGGCATCGAAAACTTTCGCGAAGCCATGCGCAATATGGTGCAAACCAGTTTGCGTTCTATCATCGGCGGCATGGACCTGAATCATGCGCTGACCTCGCGTGACCGGATCAAGGCGGAGCTTAAAGAGGCGATTGCCGATGAGGCGCTGGACTGGGGTCTCACCGTGAAAAGTGTGGAGATTCAAGACATCAAACCCTCTGCCAATATGCAGGATGCGATGGAGCGACAGGCAGCGGCCGAGCGGGAGCGTGTGGCGGTGGTGACCGAAGCCGAAGGCGCCAAGCAGTCGTTGATCTTGAATGCCGAAGCCCGCCTGGAGGCCGCGCGTAAAGACGCAGAGGCGCAAATGGTGGGGGCCCAAGCCTCAGCGGCGGCGATTAAAATGATTGCGGAAGCGGTCAAGGAAAACAATACCTCCGCCACCTTTTTGCTGGGTGACCGCTATATTCAATCAATGCAAAAAATGGCCGACTCCAACAATAGCAAAATTGTGGTGCTGCCAGGCGATGTGGTGAGCGCGGTCAAAAATCTGGTAGGCGGCAGCAAGTAAGTCGATCAGGGTTAGCGTTTAATTGCCGCCACGCGCTGGGTTTTGGCGTGGCTGGCATATTTCCTGCATCACACTGCTTAAAATCATAATATTATTGAGGATCAGCAGTGGCTATACGCGTCGCTTTACATCACCGCACCCGCTATCAATTTGACCGCCTGGTCAATCTTTCGCCACACGAAGTCCGCCTCAAGCCCGCTGCCCACGCGCGCACGCCGATTTTGTCGTATTCGCTGACGGTTAATCCTGAGCAGCATTTTATCAACTGGCAGCAAGACCCCTACGGCAACTACATTGCCCGTTACGTATTCCCCGAAATGGTGCGTGAGCTCGACTTTACGGTCGATTTGGTGGCAGATATGACCGTCATCAATCCGTTTGATTTTTTTGTCGAGAAATATGCCGAGCATTACCCGTTTAACTATACCGAGCAGCAGGCGTTCGAGCTGACCGCCTATTTGCAGCCCGATCCGGTCGGGCCCTTGTTGCAGGCGTGGATGACGGAAATGCGGCAAGCCGTGATCAAACCCGAAGTCGGCATTGTCGACTTTCTGGTGGCCGTCAATCAGCGTTTGCAGGCTGAAATCGGCTATACCGTGCGCATGGAGCCGGGCATACAAACCCCGGAAGAGTCTCTGCAGAAGCGCACAGGGTCTTGCCGGGACTCCGCCTGGTTGCTGGTGCAAATCATGCGCCACCTGGGCTTGGCCGCGCGCTTTGTTTCCGGCTACCTGATTCAGCTCAAGGCCGACGTTGCGGCGCTGGATGGCCCCAGTGGCACCGACAAGGATTTTACCGATTTGCATGCCTGGACCGAGGTGTTTATCCCCGGCGCAGGATGGGTTGGCCTGGATCCTACCTCTGGACTGATGGCCGGAGAGGGGCATATTCCGTTGGCGTGTACGGCGATCCCTTCCTCGGCAGCGCCAGTGACTGGCTTTACCGATATCGCCGAGGTCACGTTCACGCATGAGATGACAGTAACGCGCATTCACGAAGACCCGCGCGTGACCAAGCCTTACAGCGAAGCGGACTGGCAGGCCATCCTCAAGCTGGGTGACAAGGTGGATGTTGAGCTCAAAAAACACGATGTGCGGCTGACGCAAGGCGGCGAACCGACTTTTGTGTCGATTGATGATATGGATGGCGCACAATGGAACACTCTGGCACTGGGAGATCACAAGCGGCAACTGGCCGGTGACCTGGCTTTGCGCCTGAAAGCGCACTTTGCCCCGGATGGCTTTTTGCATTATGGCCAGGGCAAGTGGTATCCCGGTGAGCCTTTGCCGCGCTGGGCCATCAATATTTACTGGCGCCCGGATGGCAAGCCAGTGTGGCGCGATGCCAGCCTGTTTTCAGCCGAAGGTCATAATGACGGCTATGGCGTAGCGCAGGCAGAAGCTTTTTCCCAGCATCTGGCCGACATGTTGGGCTTTCCCAAAGCTTGTGTGATTGCCGCTTATGAAGACGTGATGAGTCTCGCGCAACAAGAGCAGCAGTTACCGGTGAATCTCGATCCGCTCAAGCTGGATTTGCAGGATGCGACAGAGCGCAAACGGCTGGCAGATTTGCTCAACCAGGGCTTGGGGCAAGTGGTTGGCTATGTTATGCCGCTCAAGCCGGACGAGAGCCAGTCTGCCGGGGCATGGCTGACCAGCAAGTGGCCGTTGCGCCGTGAACATTTGTATCTGCTGGGTGGCGACTCGCCCATGGGCTTGCGCTTGCCCTTGTCGTCGCTGCCATGGCAGTTGCCTGCAGAGATGGAGCCAGAATTCCCCCTGGACCCGTTTGAGCCACAGGCAGCGTTGGCGACCGCCAAATCACCCACGGTGCGGATCAAGCACAAAACAGTGCAGCCGCTGGCCCGGGAAGTGGTCCATACCGCGTTATGCGTACAGGTGCGCAATGGCCGGCTGTATGTGTTTATGCCGCCAGTGAGTCGACTGGAAGACTATCTGGATTTGCTAAGTGCCATTGAGCAAACTGCGGCCGATTTGAAACTCAAGCTGTGGCTGGAGGGGTATACCCCGCCGCGTGACAGCAGACTCAAGTTGCTCAGTGTGACGCCGGACCCCGGCGTCATCGAAGTGAATATCCACCCGGCGAAAACCTGGAAAGAGCTAGTGACAAACATCAATGTCTTGTACGACGAGGCGCGTCTGTGTCGGCTCGGCACTGAGAAATTCATGCTGGATGGACGCCACACCGGCACCGGTGGCGGTAACCATGTCACGCTGGGTGGGGAAACGCCGGCGGATAGCCCCATGTTGCGGCGCCCGGATGTATTACGTAGTCTGATTACCTACTGGCAAAATCACCCCGCCTTGTCTTATCTGTTTTCAGGCACTTTTATTGGTCCGACCAGCCAGGCGCCGCGCGTGGATGAGGCCAGAGATGACAATTTGTATGAGTTGGCGATTGCTTTTCAGCAGATGGAACAAGCCTTACCCGCAGGCAAAGAAAGCGAGCAGCCGTGGCTGGTTGACCGGCTACTGCGCAATTTGCTGGTGGATTTAACCGGTAACACGCACCGCTCGGAGTTTTCCATCGACAAACTCTATTCGCCGGATGGCCCCACTGGCCGCCTCGGGCTGGTGGAATTCCGTGCTTTTGAAATGCCGCCGCATGCGCGCATGAGTTTGCTGCAAAGCCTGTTACTGCGTGCGCTGGTGGCCCGCTTCTGGAAAACGCCATATACCGGCAAACTGGTGCACTGGGGCACCGAACTGCATGACCGCTGGATGTTGCCGCACTTTGTGGCGCAAGACATCGCCGACGTGGTGGCCGATTTGCGCGATGCAGGTTATGCCTTTGAACAGCGCTGGTTTGAGCCCTTTGTCGAGTTCCGTTTTCCGCGCTATGGCACCGCGGCCTATCATGGCGTGGAGCTGGAGTTGCGCCAGGCCATAGAGCCTTGGAATGTACTGGGTGAAGAAATGGCGGGTGGGGGCACCGCGCGTTACGTGGACTCTTCCGTCGAGCGCATGCAGTTGCGTGTGCGGGGCCTGACCGATGGCCGCCATGTCGTGACCTGTAATGGCCGACCCTTGCCGCTGCAACCAACCGGCCATGCCGGGGAATATGTGGCTGGTATTCGCTTCCGTGCCTGGAGTCCTTGGTCAGCGCTGCATCCGACCATTCCGGTGCAAGCGCCGCTGGTGTTTGATCTGGTCGATACCTGGAGTGAAAAATCCCTGGGAGGATGTACCTACCATGTCTCGCACCCAGGGGGGCGCAATTACAATACGTTCCCGGTGAATGCCAATGAAGCTGAGGCGCGGCGTTTTGCACGCTTCTGGGCGCATGGCCATACGGCGGGCAAGGTGACTGTGGTAAAAGAACCACCGAATCCACGTTTTCCATTTACGCTGGACCTGCGATGGCAGCCGAATGTGTGAACATCCTGTTACACTCAAGGTCTTGTTTAAGAGGCCGCGCGTTTGAGTCGCACCATGATCCTCGCCTAACCACGCATGCAACCAGTGCTTAATCAACTTTATTTTTCTGACCGCTATAACGAACTGTTGGATAGCAGGGGCCAGCCACGTCCGCACTGGCAGGCCCTGGTTTCTCAGCTGGAGAGTGAAGAGCCTGCCGTCATGCGCAAGCGCATGGAGGCCGTGCAGCGTCAGATTCGTGATAATGGCGTCACGTATAACGTCTATGCAGACACGCATGGCGTGCAGCGGCCGTGGGATCTGGATGTCTTACCGCTGATTATCCCCTCGCATGAGTGGCAGCATATCGCTGCTGCCGTGGCGCAGCGGGCCACCTTACTCAATCAGGTGTTACTGGACGTATATGGTGAACAACGCCTGTTTGCCAGCGGCCAACTGCCGCCGGCGCTGATTTACGGGCATAACGGCTTTTTGCCTTCTTGTGTCGGCATCCCGCATTACGACAATATTGCCCTGCATAACTATGCCGTGGATATTGCGCGCTCGCCCAACGGGCAGTGGTGGGTGGTGTCTGACCGGACCCAGTCGCCCACCGGGGCTGGCTATGCGCTGGAAAACCGCACCATTATTTCCAGTGTGTTCCCCGAAATGTTCCGCGACCTCAATATTGAGCGCTTGAGCGGCTTTTTTGCCAGCATGCGTGACAGTCTGGCACATTGGGGGCACCGCGTTGCACAAAATCAGGCACAGACTGTCCCTGGCATTGCCCCACTGAGTCAGGGGGAGCCGCCACTGGTGGTGATTTTGACGCCAGGACCGTATAACGAAACCTACCACGAGCAGTCATTTTTAGCTGGTTATCTGGGCTATCCTCTGGTGCAAGGCAACGACCTGACGGTGCGCAACGGCGTGGTCTGGCTCAAAACCATCGCCGGGCTCAAGCCTGTGCACGCCATTTTGCGCCGCATTGACGATGATTATTGTGACCCGTTGGAACTCAACGCCGAGTCGCTGTTAGGCGTGGCCGGGTTGACCCAGGCCGCCCGACTGGGCAATGTGCTGATTGCCAATGCGCTGGGCGCCAACTTGTTGCAATCTGGGGCTTTGCTGGGCTTTTTGCCCAACTTGTGCCAGTCGCTGCTCGGGGAGTCGTTGCACATGCCTTCGGTGGCGACCTGGTGGTGTGGTGAATCTGCGGCGCTTGACTATGTGATCCAGCATCTGGATGATCTGGTGATCAAACCGGCTTACCCGCAAATGCAATCTTCGCCCATTTTTGGCGAGGATCTCAATGCCACGCAAAAAGAGGCGCTGATTGCCAAGCTGCGTGCGCAGCCCGGCCATTATATTGCCCAGGAACAAGTGGATATTTCACATGCGCCTGTGCTGAGCAATCATCATCACCAACCACAAATGGGCAGCTTGGCAGTGAGTTTGCGTGTCTATGCCTTTGCTACCCCCAATGGCTATGCGGTGATGCCAGGCGGCCTTTCCCGCGTCGCCAGCGGCAAAGATAGCCGCGTGGTGACCATGCAGCGTGGCGGCACCAGTAAAGACACCTGGGTACTTTCGGAGTTTACGCAGTCGGCGTTCAGTTTGTTGCGCAAAACCACCTCCAGTCAGGACCTGGTGCGTGAAAATACCTCGCTCTCCAGCCGCATGGCAGAAAACATGTTCTGGTATGGCCGCTATTCAGTGCGTAACCTGCAAAAAGCCATGATGTTACGCGCCACCTTGCGCGCCTTGCTCGAATACACGCCAGAATCGCGCGAAGGCGAGTGGCCGACCATGCAGGGCTTGTGTCAGTGGTTTGACCTGTTGCCCTCGCCTAAAGATGATGAAGAATGGGCGAAATGGCAACCTTACAGTGATGATGATATTGAGCCGTTGCTGGTACAAGCCGTGTTCTCGCAGCAGTCCGGCAGTCTGGCCACCAGCGTGCAGCAGTTGTATCAACAGGCGTTCAACCTGCGTGAGCGCATCTCCAATGACCACTGGCGGACCGTGAACGTATTGTCACGGCAGTTTATTACCCGGCACGCGCATGCCACCTTGCAGGATGCGATGTCGTATATCGAGCAGGCTGTGAATCATTTTGTTACCTTGACCGGCTTTGCCATGGACTGGATGACGCGTGATCTGGGCTGGCGGTTTATGTCGCTCGGACGGCGGATTGAGCGCTTGCAGTTTATGTGTGTGTTATTAAGCCGTGCCTTGCAAATGCCACAACATAGTAATCTTGAGTGGTTGCTACAAGTGACCAATAACCTGGTCACTTACCGTGCCCGCTACGCCTCGCAACCCGAATGGTTGCCTGTGCTGGATTTACTGTTGATGGATGGCAATAATCCCAATGCCATCGTTTTTCAAATCAAGGGCTTGGTGAAATATCTCGAAGAGATGGATGCCCATGATAATGCAGGCGGCATTGCCGCCGAGCTGAAAGCCTGCTGGCAAGCCTTGTTGCAACTGGACCCGGACACCTGCTTTATGCAAGGCAGTCCAGAGTTGTCAGCCTGGCTCAATCACACCTACGAGGTGACTTTAACGCTGTCTGACCGCCTCAGCCTGCGCTTTTTCAGCTATGCCAGTCCGGTCGTCATCTCTGGGCATTAAGGACACGCATGCGCTATCAGGTCGAACACCAAACCATTTATCGCTACGATGTGCCTGTGATTCAATCACAGCAATTACTGCATTTAATGCCCCGGCAAACCGCATTTCAGCAATGCGTTTCTTATACGCTGGCCTGTGAGCCGCAGCCGGCAGAACAGTCGCGGCGGCTGGATTTCTTCGGCAATCACAATGACTACTTCACGCTACTGACACCGCACCAGTCACTCGAAGTCACCTCCAGATTCCAGGTCGATATCCAGCCACGGCCAAAGATGGCTGAGCTTGTGCAAAGCCCACCCTGGGAGCAGGTGCAGACTTTGTTAAAAGATCAGGACACACACCACCTGGATGCTGCGCCCTATGTGTATGCCACCAGGCGCGTGACCTGTAGCGAAGCGCTGGCCAGTTTCGCCCTGAGCTGCTTTACCCCGCAGCGACCGTTGCTAGAAGCCGCCATGGCGCTGACGCAAAAAATTTATACCGAGTTTGAATTTGACCCACAAGCCACCGATGTCTCTACCCCGCTGGATACGGTGCTCAAAGGCCGCCGCGGTGTGTGCCAGGACTTTGCCCATCTGATGATAGGCGCGCTACGCTCTATCGGTTTGGCCTGCCGTTATGTCAGCGGTTATATCCTTACCCATCCACCCGCAGGCCAGCCGCGCCTGGTCGGCGCCGATGCATCGCACGCCTGGGTGTCTGTCTATTGCCCGGTCTATGGCTGGGTAGACTTTGATCCGACCAATAATTGTCTGGTCCAGCAAGAGCACATTACCGTGGCCTGGGGCCGCGATTTTGGTGATGTCTCACCTATGCGCGGCGTGGTGCTGGGCGGCGGTCAGCAACAACTCAAGGTCAGTGTCACCGTCACGCCGGTGGCCTACGCCGAGCAAGCGTGATATTCCTGTGATCCCACCTGCAAAGACGCGATAAAATAACGCTTTGTTCGCCTAACGGGTTTGCCAGTGATTAAAGCCGCAATTTTTGACATGGACGGTCTGCTGATCGATTCTGAACGTATCATCATGCAAGGTTGTATTGAAGCCGCCGCCAGCATAGGCATCACTTATACCGAGCAGCAATATGTGCAACTGGTGGGGCGGATCTGGTCAGACTCCAGCCGGATCATGGCAGAGCAACTCAACGGCGAACATCATATGCAGCAGGTGATTGCTGGCCTGAACACCTATCTTGATGCACGCAACCATGTATTCCCGCTCAAAACGGGTGTGCTTGAGCTATTACAGTTTTACCGTGACGCAGGCATCACCTGCAGTGTCGCTTCTTCTTCCCCCATCCCGCATATTACCCACCGTCTGAGCCATACGGGCGTGCTGGATTACTTTGACCACGTCACTAGTGGCCAGGAGGTGCAGCGCGGTAAGCCCAACCCGGACATCTACCTGCTGGCCCTGGAAAAACTGGGCTTGCAGGCGGACGAATGCATTGCGTTTGAAGACAGTGAGCTCGGCGCACAAGCCGCTATTGCCGCAGGCTTGCGCGTGATTGTGGTGCCTGATTTAAAACAACCGGGCGACCTGGTGCGGGCACAGGCGTTTCATGTCGTGGAAAGCTTGCTGCACTGGCATCAGCATCATGATGCGCTCATGGGCTGCGTGCCAAGCGCCGACATGGCTGAGTGACGTTCCTAAACTCGTTCTTTTGCCTGCAACAACCAGACTTGTTCTTGTGCCGGGCATTTGCCCTTAAGGCCACCCGCCAGCGGTACATCGGCCAACAGGCTTAATTTAAAGTCCTTGCCGTACAGTTGTTGCACTGCTTGGGCATCGACACTAAACGGTGGTCCGGCTTGCAGCGACTGGTCGTAGTCAAAACTCACCAGCATTTGTTTGGCGTGCGCGGTCAAGGCGGTCAAATGCTGACTGTAGCGTGGGCGCATGTCGGCGGGCAGGGCCACCAGTGCGGCGCGGTCATAGACCGCATCTACCTGATCTACTTGCGCCTGCTTCAATTGCGTCTGGCTGAGGGCAAAAAAGTCGCCATTAAACACAGTCAGTGGCCCGGCACGGTAACAGGTGATCGCCCCCATCTCGTCTACTTCTGGCGTCAGCGCCAGCTCTTGGAACAACGCTTTTACCGCGAGTGGGCTCAGTTCTATGCCCACCACTTGTAGTCCTTGGTCTAACAGCCAGGGGATATCCAGCGATTTTCCGCACAAGGGCACAAAAATACACTGCCAAGCCGTTAATGCCAGATGATGAAAGTGGCTGACCAGCAGCGGGTTGGCTTGGTCGAGATGAAAGCCAATTTGCTGGGTTTGCCAGCGACTGTGCCAGAATGCGTGATCCATACAAAATCCTTGGTCTAGGCGTCAAAGCCTGAGCGTAAAGAGCTTAAGTATAGATCAACTTGTGCGCGTCTGTTATTTCCCTGTGCGCTGACTCAATCTTGCCTGTTGCTCCAGCACGCCTTCTTCCACCCCGGCGGCCTCTGTTAGCTTGGCTACATTATCCCGGGTGAAAAAGCCATCAAAGCCGTCATAGCGTTGTACATATTCAATAATTAGCGAGGAGTGCTCCGAGGCATTGGAGAAAATCTGTTTCAGGCCTTCTTCCTTGGATCCAATCACATCGAGCAGAAAGCCTTTGCCCTGGCTGGCAATGGCATCGACGACAAATTCGATATTTTCCTTACCGTCCCGGGTGCCATCTTTGACTGATAAGGCGATATGGTGCAAGCGCGGGCCATAGTTACGCACAAAGGTCTCGGTCGGCGAGGGCAGTTTTTCCAGGTGGTTAACAAAATAAGGCGTATTGTTGGCGGTAAACACTTTGGCCGGGCTCTTGGTTTCTGGGAAACCATGCACGCTCTTGGTGACATTGGTGGAGGAGTTCTGATCCCAGATGTTATAGGCGCCCCAGAAAAAGTAGCTGGACCAGGACAGGTATTCGAGAATCGCCACCTCACGGTTTTGGCTATAAACGCGGGTGGCCAGGTGATCCACCGGCAAAATCAAATCGTCTATGCGCAGCTTGGCCTGCAGGTTTTTAGCCTCTTCATACGCGGCTTGCACATCGGCGCGGATGGTACTGATACCCAACGCATACACGCGTAATTCATCCGGCTCGCGTTTCATATAGCCAACGATATTATGCGTGTAGGGCGAAGGTTTGCTGATCGCCACATTGCCCGGCAATTCCAGTTTGCGCACTTCGTCCTGGGTAAAAAAGCGGAATTCGCGTTCTTCCTGTAACTTCACCACCTCGTGCATATTGGTGACGCGGATGATTTCACCCATGTAGCGGCTATTTGGTTTGCGCGCCCCAACAGGATAGATCTCGTTGAGTGCGCGGAAAATCCCCCTGAAGTTAGGGTCTTTCACCTCTCGGACCAGTAAATCCGGTGAGTCGAGGTCTATGCGCAGAATATGCGTCCAGTGCTTCTCACTCTCCAGTGTCACCAGATAATGGTAAGAGGTCATTAAAGACAGTTCGGCGATGTACTGGATCGAATGATCAGGGTCTACCGTAATCATCAGCGCATCGATTTCCTGAATCATGTCGGTCAGCCCGAGCTGGTCGCGCTCTTCGAGCAGCTTTTGCAAATACTCTTCAAAAAAGGCGGAGTTTTGTTTGTCGCCGTGGCGGGCAAAATCGAGAGAATTAATCATGAGGCTCCATCAATGCATCTAAAACCTGAAATAAGCAAGTGGCGTTCCTGCTGGGTGACGTTGGCTAAATATTGCGCACAATGGCTTGTGCTTGCGGCCCGTGCCCTGCACTTGCTGTGCGCGGGATATTTGAAAATGACACAGGGCAGCGATGGCTGCCCTGTTTTAGTGCTTGTCTGAGGTTCGCGTGGCCGCACATTAGCGGCCCTTGCCGCTCAGTGAACCCCGCTTGAGGATGGGATCGTCAAACGCGATGCAACGGCCGACACCCAAAAAGCTGGGCCGCATACCCAAGGGACAGCTATTACTCCGCTCAAATTGCTCGACTTTGACTTTGGCTTCCTCGGCTTTTTTGGCATCCTTAAACTCCCAGTAGCCATTGGCGTGCAGCACCACTTCATCGCCATTGGCGGTTTTGGCTTGAATATCATCTGCTTCTTCTTTGGCGGCAAACGCCACCGCCGGCAACAAGGCAATCAGTAACACACAGAGGGGCAGACGAGACATTTTTAATCCTTAAAACGATCTGGCTAGCATAGCGGGTGCGTGTAAAAAAGCCAAGTGTCTGACACTTGGCTAGATGTACAAAGTGATTAATTTGCCATGCCGTTGTGGCGTAACAACGCATCCATACTCGGCTCGCGACCTCTAAAGGCAACAAAAGACTCCATGGCCGGACGTGCGCCACCTTGTGCCAGCACCTCGTTTTTAAAGCGGCTGCCTGCCTCGGCAGACAACACGCCCAGCTCTTCAAATAGGCTATAGGCATCCGCAGATAGCACTTCTGCCCATTTGTAGCTGTAGTAGCCTGCGGCATAACCGCCTGCAAAAATATGGCTAAAGCTATTGGGGAAACGGTTCCATTTCGGCGGACGCAACACGGCCACTTCATCACGCACCTGTTCGAGCACGTCGAGTGCCGTCTGCTTGCCTGCCGGGTCAAAGCTGCTGTGCAAACGCATATCAAACAATGAAAACTCGATCTGGCGCACGGTTTGCATGCCGGCCTGGAAGTTTTTGGCGGCGACCATTTTGTCGAACAGTGCGCGCGGCAGTTGCTCGCCAGTATCGACATGCGCCGTCATATGGCGCAGCACGTCCCATTCCCAGCAGAAGTTTTCCATAAACTGGCTGGGGAGTTCGACCGCGTCCCATTCCACGCCCTTAATGCCGGAAACACTGTATTCCTCGACCTGGGTTAGCATGTGGTGCAGGCCGTGACCAAATTCATGGAACAGCGTGATCACTTCGTCATGGGTGAACAGCGCAGGTTTGTCGCCAACGGGTGCCGAGAAGTTACAGGTCAGGTAGGCAACCGGCAGCTCTATGCCATTAGCAATTTTGCGGCGGGTAATGCACTCATCCATCCAGGCGCCCCCGCGTTTGCCATGCCGCGCATACAAGTCCAGATAGAAATAGGCAATTGGCTGGCGCTGCTGGTCGCTGATCTCATAAAAACCCGCATCCTTATGCCATAACGGCGCATCGGTTTTGCGCACCTGCACGCCAAAAATGGTTTCCACCACTTTAAACAGGCCTGCCAGCACCTTGTCTTCGGGGAAGTATTGTTTGACTTCCTGATCTGAAAACGCGTATTTGTCCTGGCGCAGTTTTTCGCTGATGTAGGACACATCCCAGGCCTGCATGTCGCTAAAGCCCAGCTTTTCGGCATAGGCCTTGAGTTCGGCCATGTCTTTTTCGGCATAGGGTTTGGCCCGCTTGGCCAGGGTGTCCAGAAATTCAATCACCTGTGCTGGCGTATCTGCCATCTTGGTCGCCAGCGACAGTTCAGCATAGTTTTTAAAGCCTAACAGTTGCGCTTCTTCCTGCTTGAGTTTGAGCAGGTCAGCGATCAGGGCGGTGTTATCCCATTCGGGTTTACTGAATTCTGAGGCGCGCGTGGCATAGGCCCGATACAGCGTTTCACGCAGAGCGCGGTTGTCGCAGTATTGCATGACCGGCATGTAAGACGGGAAGTGCAGCGTAAACAGATAGCCGGTTTTCTCCTCGGCTTTTGCAGCTTCGGCAGCCGCTTGCAGCGCGTCTTCAGGCAAGCCCGTGAGCTCGGCTGTGTCTGTCACCAGATGCTTGAAGTCATTGGTGGTATCAAGGATATTTTCTTCAAACTTGCTGCCCAGTTTGGATAGTTGTTCGGCGATTTCCTTGAAGCGTACTTTTTCGGCTGGCGGCAGCTCGGCACCGCCCAGTTTGAAGCCACGCACTTCGTTGTCGATAATCTTGCGTTGTGCCCGGCTCAATTGTGCGTAACCCGCGCTGGCCTGGATGGCTTTGTATTTGGCGTACAGGCGCTCATCCTGTGACAGGTCGCTGTAAAAATCGGTCAGTTTGGCCAGGTTTTCGTTATAGGCTTCACGCAGTTCTGGCGTGTTGACCACGGCGTTCATGTGCCCGACCGGCCCCCAGCTGCGAGACAGTCTTTCCGAGTAGTCTTCAATCGGCTGCACAAAGTTTTGCCAGTCAGGCGTCTCGCTGGCAGTTGCCAGGCGCTCTACCAGGGCGCGGCCTTCTGCCAGTAACTGGTCAATGGCGGGTGAGACGTGCTCTGGACGGATATCGTTAAATTTGGGCAGGCCACTAAAAGCAAGTAATGGGTTGGTGCTCACAGCAAATCCTTTGTTGAATGCGATAGATGATAGAGGCGTATTATTCGCCAAATGTTCGCATTTGGCTCATTGTATATATTGATGATGGTGATGAGTTTTGTTTAATACAAGGGCATCCGTGCAGCGTTAGTGCACTTCGCCATTTAATTTTTTAATCAGCGGGTCAATTTTCTCCAGATCATTGAGCGACAGAATTTTTCTGGCTTGTTTGGCCAGCACGTTTTCTTCGCTCTGCAGGATTTGCGACTTCACGCTCAGGATATGCGCCGGATGCATAGATAGCTGGCGCATGCCCATGCCGACCAGCAAGCGCGTCAGTTTGATGTCACCCGCCATTTCGCCGCAGACAGAGACTGGCTTGTCATATTTGGCGGCGGCGGCAATCGTCATCTGGATCAAGCGCAAGACGGCTGGGTGCAAAGGATTATACAAATGGGCCACCGCATCGTCGGCACGGTCAATCGCCAGCGTATATTGAATCAGGTCATTGGTGCCTATGGACAAAAAGTCCAGCTCCTGCGCAAAGGCGTCAGCATTGATGGCGGCGGCCGGTACTTCGATCATGCCGCCGATAGGCACTTGCTCGTCAAACGGGATGCCTTGCTGGCGCAGCGATTCTTTGGCACGGGCGAACAGTAATTTGGTTTGTCGCAGTTCTGCCAGGTTGGACAGCATGGGAATCAGGATTTTCACCTGGCCATAGTGCGAGGCACGCAACAGGGCGCGGAATTGGCTGTGAAAAATATGCGGCTCGGCCAGGCAATAGCGCACGGCACGCAAGCCCAGCGCCGGGTTGATGGCCGTCACCACTTCATCCGGGTTCAGTTGCTTGTCGGCGCCAATATCCAGCGTGCGGATGGTGACCGGCTGGCCTTTCATGGCCTCCGCCACATGTTTGTAGGCTTCAAACTGCTCCTGCTCATCGGGCATTTCGGTGCGATTCATAAACAGGAACTCGGTCCGGTATAAGCCTACGCCGACGGCGCCCGAGGCTTTGGCGGCAACCACATCGTCCGGCACTTCAATATTGGCCAGCAAGTCAATCGCCACCCCATCCACGGTGACGGCTTTGGTGGTTTTAATCCGTTGCAGCTTTTGCTGGGCGAGTTGCCACTGGTTTTGTTTGAGTTGGTACTCCGCCAGCACCTCAGGGTCAGGATTGACGATGACCACACCCTCGCTGCCATCGACGATCATCAGTTCGCCGTCATTGATCAGGTCACGGGCGCGCTGCAAGGCGACGATGGACGGAATATTCAGGCTGCGGGCCAGAATCGCCGTATGCGACGTGACCCCGCCGACATCGGTGATAAAGGCTGCAAACTGGTGATGTTTGAACTGGATGGCATCTGCCGGGGAGACATCATGCGCCACCAGAATCATGGCGCGCTCTTGTCTGGCTTGCAGTTTTTTCTCGCTGGCGGCGAGTTGGTCGCGGCCCAACAAGACCTTGATTACACGCTCCACCACCTGCACCACGTCCTGCTTGCGCTCACGCAAATAGGCGTCTTCAATCGCGTCAAACTGGGCGACGATATCATCCATTTGCTGTTTAAGTGCCCATTCGGCGTTACACAGCTCATTGCGGATAATGGCTTTAGGCGCTTCTGACAATGATTTGTCAGTCAGCATGGCTAAGTGGGTATTGATAAAGGCACTCAGTTCAGCCGGGGCATTTTTGGGCAGTTGCGCTTTGAGTTGTTCCAGGTCGTGCTTGACCAGACCGATTGCGCGTTCAAAGCGGGCAATTTCCTCGTCGATGGCAGACGCCTCAATTTTGAAGTGCACGACTTCGAGCAGGGCATGCGAAATCAGGTGTGCATGGCCGATGGCAATGCCACTCGATACCCCGACGCCATGCATACTAAAGCTGGTCAATTATTCACCCTCGCCAAAATAGTCGTTAACCAGTGCTTCGAGTGCGGCCAGCGCCTGATCTTCATCCGGGCCGGTGGCTTCAATGTCAATGGTGCTGCCCTTGGCGGCGGCCAGCATCATCACGCCCATAATGCTTTTGGCATTGACTCGACGGCCATTCTTTTCCACCCAGACTTCGCTCTTGAACTGGCTGGCAGTTTGGGTGAATTTGGTGGAGGCGCGTGCGTGCAAGCCGAGTTTATTGATGATTTCTAAAGAAAGTTTGGCCATGGTTTATGTGGTTATTGTGCGTGATGACAAGTGGTTTTGGTAAAGTGGACAACGCCGTCGCGGCCACCGCTGAGGGCCTTCTGGATGCAGGAGTGCAAACCCTCGTGACGGTAGTTGAGCACGCGCACCAGCATGGGCAGGTTCACGCCAGCCACGCCCTCGGTCTCGTCTGGTGTCAGCAGTTTGGTGACGATATTGCAAGGGGTTGCGCCATAAATATCTGACAACACCAGCACCCCCTGGCCACTGTCCAGGCTTTGCACCAGTGCCTGCGCCTTGGGCAGTACCGTTGCCGGGTCATCATTTTTTGAAATTTCCAGATAATCCAGCTGTGCCGGGCGGTTGCCCATCACATGCGTGGCGCAGTCAATCAGGCTGGGTCCCAGGCTACCGTGCGCAATAATCAAAACACCAATCATAAATGTACTTTCAGAGTCTCGTTACGGGGTAGCGATCGCGGCGGCATCCAGTTCGCGGTGGCGAATCATGACTTGATGCTGTTGCTTGAAATACGCCCCCAATTGTTCCACCAGATAGACGGAACGGTGTTGCCCCCCGGTGCAGCCGATGCCTACGGTGACATAGCTGCGATGGTCGTGATAAAAGCTTGGTAGCCATTTTTCGATATAGTGCTGAATGTCTTGCTGCATTTCAAGCACCTGTGATTCATTTTGCAAAAACTGCTGTATCGGCGCCTGCGTGCCATTGTAGGGTCGCAAAATCGGATCGTAATGCGGGTTGGGCAGGCTGCGCACATCAAACACAAAGTCGGCATCGAGTGGAATGCCATGTTTAAAGCCAAACGAGATAAACGACAGCACCAGCGAATGCGAGCGGGCGGGCAAATAGCTTTGTTCAATTTGCAGCATCCAGTCCCGGGTGTGGTTGCGCAAGGCATTGGATGACAGGTTGCTGGTATCCACATGGTGGCCCAGATTATTCAGGCCAGACAGCAAGTCACGCTCATGTTTAATGCTCTCGGCCAGTGCTTGATCTGGCGTGCTGAGCGGGTGTTTGCGCCGGGTTTCAGAAAAGCGCTTGACCAGCGTCTCCAGGCTGGCATCCAGAAACAGCAGATGCGCGGCAATGCCCTGGCTCTTGAGGGTTTTCAGGATGTCGGGTAAAGACTCAATCGCAATGCTGCGGCTATCAATACTCACCGCCACTTTGGCCGCATCACGGTTGGCCACATGGCTCTGGATATGCGGCAGCAAGGTGGCAGGCAGGTTATCAATGCAGTAATAGCCGCTGTCTTCAAACACGCGCAAGGCAATGGTTTTACCCGAGCCGGAGAGCCCGGTCACAATCACCAGTTGCATGTGCTTAACCCTGTGGATGTCATCGTAATTTGCTTTCTCTGAGCATGATCTGTTTTTGCCGCTGTGTCAGTTGTTTGGTGGCATTGACACCACGCAACAGCAACATGTGATTGCGTACGGCGGCTTCTACCAGTACCGCAATGTTGCGCCCGGCCGCAATCGGGATAATCACCTTGCTGATCTCTACATCCAGCACTTGTTGCGTCTGCCGGTTGGCACTGAGCCGGTCCAGGTCCTGCGGCTTCAATTCGTCGGCCAGCTCCAGCTGTATCATCATATCCAGCGGTTTGGTTGGTTTGACTGCATTATCGCCATAGAGTGCGCGGATATTCAAAATGCCGAGACCGCGCACCTCCAGAAAGTCTTGCAACAGCTCCGGGCAGCGGCCTTCAATGCGTTCGGGCGAGACCCGGTAAAAATCCACAATATCATCTGCCACCAGCCGATGGCCCCGTGAAATCAGCTCTAGCGCCAGCTCGCTTTTACCAATCGCCGCACTGCCGGTAATCAGCACGCCAAAGCCTTGTACTTCCATAAACACGCCATGCAGGCTGGTGGTTTCTGCCGTCGCCACCGCCAGATAATGGCTGAGTAATTCCATCAGTTGCGGGCTGATCATGGGCGTCGTGAATAAGGGGGTTTGCGATTGTTGTGCGGCTTCCAGCATGACCGAGGGTACTTTTTCGCCATTGGCGACCACGACCATGGCCAGGTCGGTTGAAAACAGGTTGCTTACCGCCTGTTGCATGGCCAGGATGCTGAGCCCACCGAGGTAGTCCATTTCGGCACAGCCCAACACTTGCACCCGGTTGGGGTGCACAAAATTCAAATGCCCGACCAGTGCCAGTGAAGGCTTGGTCACAGTGCCTGAATTGAGAATTTTCTGACCGCCAGACTCGCCTGCTACCCATTTCAATTTGAGTTTACTGCGAATCTGCTTGTATAAATCGGCTACGGAGATTTGAGCCATAAGTTGTTAACGCATCAACAAAGTGTTGGACTCATTTTACAACTGAATTGATTCGGGTGGCGTGAAACGGCGTAAAAGTAGCGGGGGCGGGGTGAATTCTCTACCCGGTCGGGTAGAGAATGGCGTTAAGGCTTATGAGCTTAACTGGTGTTTCACAGCGCCACCGGATTTGTGGTGGTCGCCATTTTTTTCCTTGTGTTTCACGACCTGGCGGTCAAGTTTGTCGGTCAGCATGTCGATGGCACTGTACATGTTTTCGTCTGAGCAGGCGGCGTGTAAGTCGTTGCCTGGCACATGCAATGTCGCTTCAACCTTTTGGGCAAGCTTTTCAACAGACATGGTGACTTTGACATCAATCACATGATCAAAGTGATTGCTGATACGCGAGAACTTCGATGATACGTACTCACGCAGTGCTGGAGTGATTTCTAAATGGTGTCCTGTAAGTTGTAAATTCATGACAAACTCCTTGTTTTCGGAAAGGGTCTTATCAGGGTTTTGCTGGATCATTCAGCAAAACTTAGGGTAGATAAGACAGTTTCAGTTTACTCTTTTGAAAAACAGATGCAACCCGGAAGTGAGCGGGGTTTTTGATCTTCATCAGCGTTTATGCTGCTATTGTTAAGGCGTTGTCAGGGCGAGATGCTAACGCGCTTTTCTCAAGGTGAGGTTAATGCGTTGCGGGCCAATGAGCAGGTGCTGCCCAGGCTGGACTGGCGCCACGCCATGATAGAAGCGCCGGCTGGCGCCGCCCCAGACCACGACATCGCCATGCACCAGCGGGATTTTCACCGGCTTGTCCGTCCGCCTGGCGCCACCAAATAGAAACGTGGCGGGCAGGCCGAGCGACACTGACACAATCGGCTGCGTAAAATCCTGCTCATCTTTATCCTGATGCAAGCCCATTTTGCTGCCGGGAGCATACACGTTGATCAAACAGCTGTCGGGCACAAAGTCGGCATAGCCTGCCTGCTGCGCGGCGGTCGCAGCCAGCTGTAAAATCACCTCCGGCATTGCTGGCCAGGGTTGATGGTTGGCGGGGTCAGCCGCCTGGTAACCATAGCCAGCCGCACTGCCTACCCAGCCCCAATCACCCATGCTGCTGGTGCGCACTGACATCGGGTAACCCATGGGCGTCATCATCTGCCGGGGCGGATGGGCAGACAGATGCTGTGCCAGACAAGGCCAGAGCACTGGCATGCAGGGCAGTGCAAAGCCTGATAACCAGCAGGCACCCGTGGCCAGCATCACTTTAGAGGGGGTGTCTTGTGCAAATAAGTCCATGCATTCTTGCGGCAATTAGGGCATCCACACCAACGTGACATTTTTCTGTTTTGCCAGCCGCTGCATGTGGGGAATGGCGCGCTCCAGTTGCAACAGGTAGTCTGCAGCCGATTCCTGATGAAATCCCATGACCATGACGGCAGGGGCCTGGTTCAATAAAGCTTCAAACAGGCGCAACAGTTGTTGCGTGTTGGTGTAATCCGCCAGGGCGGCGTTATCCGGGTATTCCATCAATTGATAAGACAAAGCATACGGTTGTTCCAGCGGTGTGCTGCCCGCATGCAGCTGTTGCAATCCCTTGATCAGGGGACTGTCGCTGGGCCAGCGCGTGGTCAGCAAGCGCGCATCAATGCGCGAGCTATCCCAATAAAAGCCATTCGCAACCAGTGCGGCTTGCAACTTGGGCCCCAGTTGCCAGGCGCCGGCGCGGAAATGCCGGGGACGGTTAAAGCCGTTTTGCACCATCAAATCACTGCTGCAATGTACTAGCCGCGTCAGCTCGGTCTCGCTGTAAGCAAACTCCAGGCTAACTGAGTGACCGCAACTGGCCTGTCTGCAATGTTCATCACGGCCAGAAATCGAGGGCGTGGCCTGATAGGTGAGCCCGCAATACTCAACCAATGTGCGCATGGGGTGCAGATGCAATCCCACCGTGTCCTGCGGTAAAAACGTGCTGCGAATCAGGCTGCCTACCTGGGCGCGATGGACCCCAGGCTGGATAAAATAGACCGGATTGACCAAATGCAACATCGGAATGTCTGGAAACTGCTGCCGAAAGCGTTGCATGGCCTGTAGATGGTCTTCATCCAGCGAAAAGCCTTCCCAATCGACGGTGATCCAGAGTTGCATGGTGTCCGCCGCCATGGCGGCGGATGTCAGCAGTAATGCCAGTCCCAGCAACAGTCTCTGGATCACGATGCGCATCTTAGCCTCGCATGAGCTTCTCGTGGGTTAGTCCTGGGGACACTTGATGGTATGGTTCACAATGTTTCCATCCACCAGATGGATCGTTTCCTCGCCCAGGCGGCATTTATTGTCGGCGTCCATGGTCCAGGCATTTTTATAGGTTTGTTTATAACGCGTATTGTCCCAAGACCAGTGCGTCTCACTCCCTGCCGCTGCATCGCCGTCGGTTTCGCCCAGTTTTTGGTAGCCATCAAATTTTTTGTCTAATACGGCCACCTTGATTGCGGCAGGGGTATGCCAAATGAGCTTGGCCGCCGCCCCTCTCATTTGAAACAACCATACCGGGCAAGCGGCCTCACGGCACAGGCAAGCATGTGCTGGTTTCACCAAATAAGCTTTTGCCGTTTTGCTCAGGCGTACCACTTGCGTTTCCAGTAAAGCGGCAGGCTTGGATTCCCCGCAACTAGCACTATTGGCCACCGACGGCTCTTGCGCCAGCAAAGTCATGATGGCCGAAGGCATTTTTGCCGGTTGCCTGAATGGCTCTTTGGTGACGAAACTTTCCTCTGCATGTGCGCAAAGCGTCACAAACCAGAGAAAACACAAACTGAATACTGAAATACGTGATGTCATGAAAATAAACCTTTAGTTAAGGGGCAGACTGCTTGCGATAGCAGGCCGGCATCTTACCCGATTAAATCTTGCCGCATTTAATCGGTTGCTTAAGACTTGCGGGTGCGCCCCATCTATATCGGCAGAGTCGCACGGAGTCAACGACGGCTCATCAGCGTTACCGCCTACTGCCTGATTCACCGCACCCGCTTGCAGATTGTAGGCGATTTTGCACGCCGCAGCCATGTGAAGCGATAGCGTATAATCTTGCCTATGTTTTTGTCCATCCGCCAGATACTTGCCCATCAGGGCTATGCATTCCCCAAGTTGCTTGCCTACCGCATCCTCATGGTGCTGTCGTACCAGATGATGATGGTTGCCATTGGCTGGCATATTTACGAGTTGACACACGATCCCTGGTCCTTGGGGCTGGTCGGCCTGGCAGAAGTGATCCCTTACATGGGTAGCGCACTGTTTGCGGGGCATGCGGTGGATCATTACTTCTCGCGCCGCGGTTTTGCCGCCGTGTCGGCTTTTTTTCTGGCGGTGAACGCCGGGTTACTGGTGATGATTACGCAGCAACAGCCCGCCCATACTGCCTGGTGGATCTATGGCACGGTCTGCCTGACCGGCTTTGCCCGCGCCTTGATCTCTCCCAGCTATAACACGTTATTTGCCCTGATTATCCCGCGTGCCTCCATCGCCAAGGCCTCTGGCATCGGCAGCTCCATGTTTCAGATTGGGCTCATTGTCGGCCCCGCCATCGGCGGTTTGCTGATTGGGTTTGCTGACAAATCTATCGCTTATGGGCTGTCTGCACTGCTGGCACTGGCCGCCTGTGTGGCTGCGCTGGCCTTGCGCGTGACCGAGCACCATAGCCACGAGCCAATGAAAGTCTTTGCCAGCATTGCTGAAGGATTGCGCTTTGTCCGCCGTACGCAAGTGGTGCTTGCCGCGCAACTGCTCGACATGTTCGCCGTGCTATTTGGCGGTGCTGTCGCCATGCTGCCTGCCTTTGTGCACGATATCTACCAGATGGGCCCCGAAGGCCTGGGGTTATTACGTGCCGCACCCGCACTGGGCGCCATTGTGTCCGGCGTCTGGCTCGCCAAACATCCGATTCATGAGCACAGTGGCCGCTGGCTACTGTTTGCCGTGGCCGGTTTTGGTGCGTGCATGATTGCATTTGGCTTGTGTACCAATTTTGAATTAGCCATGCTGATCCTGGCCATCTCCGGCATGATGGACGGCGTCTCGGTGGTGTTACGGCAAACCATTCTGCAACTGGCCACGCCCGATGGCATGCGCGGCCGCGTCTCGGCCATCAACGGCATTTTTATCGGTTCTTCCAATGAGCTAGGTGCGTTCGAGTCCGGGCTCACCGCCAGACTCATGGGGTTGGTGCCCTCGGTGGTGTTTGGGGGCTGCATGACGCTGGCAGTGGTAGGGGTGACGGCGTTCAAGGCGCCAAAACTGCGAGATCTGCACCTTTCGCAGTTGCACTGATTGTGGTGTCTACGCCATGCGCGATCTCGAAGCCTTGTTTCAAGCCCTGCAACGCTCAGATTTCCGTGCCCGCTTCAAACTCAACGCCAAAGACCAGCACTATTTGCAACAAAAAGGGTTGGCGGTGGTGCTAGACCATGCAGAAAAATTTATTGCCGAGCGGCTGGCCCCGGCTACTCCGGCCAATGACGGTCAGCAAACGCCAATGCGCGGACATCCGGTGTTTGTCGCGCAACATGCTACCGCCACATGTTGCCGGGGATGTTTATCCAAATGGCACCAGATTCCTGCCGGCCGAGCGCTGACCCTGGAGGAACAGGCGTATCTGGTGGTGGTGATTGAGCATTGGCTGGCGGCAAACTTACAGCAAGCTTAATTTGGCACCGTCTTTGCGAACATTCGGGCTGCATCAATATCAATCATTCAGGCAAATCGGTTAAGATGTTGCGCGTGGGTGAGCGGTGGCGAGGGCCACTACTGCCTCTATCTTTAGTTAGTGGAGCGTGTGTTGCAATGAATAAAAAAATGATGCGGATTGTCACCCTTGCCATCGCGGTAATCGCGTTTGCCTGGGGGATTTATGAGATACAGATTCCGCACAAGATGGTGGCTATGGCCGCATTTGCCTTGACGCTGATGGCGCTGGCGGTGAATTATTTTGGCATTGAGGTATTTGAGAAGCAGCATCGTGGTCTTTCCCTGGGCATGCTGATTTTTCTGTTTGGCTTTTATGCGGTCATGAATGAATACAAGCCTGCCGGTACGATATTGACTGTGGACCAAACCCGCTATGAAGTCGGTGCACAATTGATGGAGGTTGACGGCAGTGCGGCTTGCGGCAGCCTGAGCGATGCGCGCGAGGCTTTGCGTGAAGCGGCCAAGAGCTGTTTCGCGTTGTCTAAGGACAAGCGCGTCATGTGGTTTGGCAACAAATCAGTCCCGCCGCGCAAACCAGCAGATTTTGGTTTGACCGTGCCAGCCAGCCAGCAACCTTTAGACGGTTGTGCAGCTTGGGTCGCCGTCATCAACCAGCAATGCCCGACCTATTTGGGCGCACTGGACCAGCGCTCGCTGGATAACCTGCTCGGCAAATAAGCCCCATTCTAATAACTTGCCCGTGGCTAGCCTGTTTGGTTAGGCACGGGTGAGTGCTTGTCAGCGTCACGCAATATACGGCGCATCTCTTCACGACTCCTCCCTCCGGCGCTCTGCTACAGCGCTCGTTACGCACACGCCTGTTTAAATAGGGTGTCCTAAATCCCGCAGCAATGGTATTTGTGATGGGGAGGGTCGCTTTTGAGCGGATTGGGTGAGTGGTGTTTACTCGTTATTCAACTTAGGCTGTGTACCATATGCATCGTTAAGACAGCACATGTGCCATGTAGTCTACTTGCGTGCCGAGGTCGATTGAATGCTCTCAAGCATTGTCACGCTCAGGTGGTCTAGGTGACTTAGACAAAAGGGATGGTTGAAGTTGTGGATTGATTTCGCAGGACAGCAAAAACAAAGGGATTCCATTTTTCGGAATCCCTTTGTTTTGTCAGATCGCCTGCTTTAGCCTAGGCGATCTGCTTAGGCTTGGTTTGGGTTACGCTTAACGCCAGCCACCGCCCAAAGAGCGATAGAGATTGATCATGGCAGACATCTGTTGCTGCTTGGTGTCTATCAACTCCATTTTGGCATCCAGCGCATCACGTTGCGTCAGCAGTACTTCACCGTAATCCGCGCGGGCATTTTTAAACAGCTGGTTGGCCACGTCAATCGACTGCGTCAACTGGTTAACCTGGTCGGTTTTCAGGCTGAAGTTTTTGCTCAGGTTATCGACGTTGGCAATTTGATTCGCCACTTCCATATAAGCATTGATGATGGTTTGCTCATACTCGTAAGCTTTTTCAATTTGCGAGGCACTGGCATTTTTATACTCGGCAATGATCGCGTTCCGGTTGATCAATGGCCCCATCAAGCCCGCGCCCAGTGAAGCGCCCAGTGCATCTGGGATATTCAGCAAATACTGCGGCTTGAAGGCCTGAAAGCCCAGTCCGGCGTTCATGGTGAACGAGGGATAGAAGTTAGCCCTGGCCACATCAATATTCAGCTTGGCCGCTGCGAGTTCGAGCTCTGAGCGACGGATATCCGGGCGGTTGGCCAGCATTTGTGATGGCAGGCCAGTCTCGACTGCTTTAGGCTGTAGTTCCATGAAGCCATCGCTGTTGCGTGCAATTGGTTGCGAGGTGCGACCCAGCAGCATATTGATGCGGTTCTCAGCCTCGGTAATTTGCTGCTTGATCACGTACTGCTTGCTCTGGTTCTTTTTCACTTCGGCTTCAAACCGTTTGACCGCAAGTGAGGTTGAGCGCGCGTATTTCTGCAGTTCACGAATCACATTGAGCGCATTCTGCTGAATCTCAATGTTTTTTTGCAGCGTCAGCAACTGGTTATCCAGCGCGACCAGCTCGTAGTAGCTGTTGGCCACCTCAGCCACCAAATTGGTGACCAGGAAGCTTTTGCCTTCTGTGGTCGCCATGTAGTCGAGCACGGCAACTTGTTGTGCATTACGCAGTTTGTGCCAGATGTCGACTTCCCAGGAGGCTACCAGCCCAAACTGGTAGTCGCCAAGAAAGGTCGGGAAGGATTGATTATGAATCTTGAGGCCATCTTCGACCGCACCCAGCCGGGTAAACTTGCTGGTTTTTTCATAATCAATGCCACCACCGGCATTCACAAAAGGCAGGTAAGCACCGCGTCTAGCCTGAATTTCGTTCTGCGCCATCGAGATACGCTGCGCCATCATCTGGATCTCTTTATTGTTGGCCACGGCCGTATCAATCAGAGAGACCAGATTCTGGTCCTGGAAGAACTCTTTCCAGCTCACACTGGCACTGCTTTGTGTGTCGGCCGCGGCCGCTTTACCACTATATTGCGCGGGTAAGGCGGTGTCGGCCTCCTTGGTCATGATGTTGGGGATCGCACAGGACTGCAGCATGGCTGCAACTGCACCGCTTACCAGCCAATACAGATATTTATTAGTGGTCATGTTCGTCTTCTTCTTCATGTCTGTTGTACTCGTAGGACTCAGTCAGTGGGTTCTGATCTTCCTTGCGGATCAGCGTTTTACCGTCCGCCAAGCTGGCGAAAATATAGTAAAGGCCAGGAATCACGACCACACCAAAGAGCGTCCCGAATAACATGCCGCCCAAGGCCGAGGTACCGATGGTCCGGTTACCAATCGCACCGGCCCCGGTCGCGACCGTCAATGGAATCAGGCCGGCAATAAAGGCAAACGAGGTCATTAAGATTGGTCTGAAACGTGCTTTTGCCCCGGCGATGGCGGCCTCTTTGATAGAGGCGCCTTTTTCACGCGCTTGTACCGCAAACTCTACAATCAGCACTGCGTTCTTACCAAGCAAGCCCACCAGCATGATCAAGCCAATCTGCGCATACACGTCATTGGCCAACCCGGCCATTTTCAGCAACAGGAAGCTACCGAAAATACCAACTGGCAACGACAGCATGACCGCAAACGGAATAATGAAGCTTTCATATTGTGCGGCCAGCACCATGTAAACGAATACCAGCACCACCATGAAAATAATGATGTTTTCATTGCCACGGCGTTCTTCGTCAAAGCTCAAGCCTTCCCAGCCCACTGAGTAGCCTTTAGGCAGAGATTTAGCGGCTTCTTTGATGGCATTGATTGCAGAGGCGGTGGTGTAGCCTTCAGCAGGCTCGGCACGCAGCGCTGCAGAGTTAAACAAGTTGTAACGGGTAATTTCGTTAGGACCCTGTTGTTTCTTCATCGTCATGAAGGCTGAGTAAGGCACCATCTCGCCATCTTCATTGCGTACATAGTAGTTCAGGATGTCGCTAGGGAAGCGGCGGAACTCAGGCGCAGCCTGGGTATACACCCGGAAGTAGTAGTTAAAGCGGATGAATGCCAGCTCAAAGGTACTGCCCACCAGCACGTCGAGGTTGTCCATCGCATCGGCAATCGTGACTTTTTTCTGCATGGCACGTTGCGGATCAATGATCAAGTCGTACTGTGGATAGTTGGCCGCATAGAAGGTAAACAAACCGGTTAATTCTTTGCGTTTTGCCAGAGCCTTCATGAAGTCTTTGTTGATGTCATCAAACTTCTGGTAATCCAGCGAGCCGGTTTTATCCAGCAAGCGGAAGGCCAGGCCTGACGCGGTACCATAACCAGGCACTGCAGGCGGTTCAAAGTATTCAATCCGCGCGCCAAAGTTTTCGGTGGCTTTCTCCAGTAATTTGAGTACGTCGGCAACCGTCTCTTTACGTTCTTCCCAGTCCTTGAGGTTGATAATACAAGTACCGGCGTTAGAGCCGCGCCCTTCGGTCAGCACCTCGTAACCCGCCAAGGCGGTCACAGACTGCACTGCAGGAATTTTCTTCGCTACTTTTTGCAGCTCTTGTGACACCTGATAGGTGGTTTCCAGTGTTGAGCCTGGAGGGGTCTGGATAATTGCATAAATCATGCCCTGGTCTTCACCGGGAATGAAGCCCTCTGGAATGATTTTAACAATCGAAACAATCCCGAAAGAGAACAGCCCAATCACCAGAAAGGTGATCGTGCGCTGAGTCACCAGTTTTTCAAGGAAGGCCGTGTAATAATCAGTTACCTTGTCAAAGCCCTTGTTGAACAGGTCCAAAAACAGGTTGATCGGGTTACGGCTTCTGGGCTGGCCATGTGTATTCTTCAAGATCATCGCGCACAGCACGGGGGTCAGGGTCAGCGCAATAATGCCTGACAACACGATGGAGGACGCCATGGTGATCGCAAACTGGCGGTAGAACACACCCACCGGACCCGGCAGGAAGGTAATTGGCACAAATACCGAGGTCATCAGCAAGGTGATCGCGACCACCGCGCCGCCGATTTCACCCAGGACGCGTTGTACCGCGGCGTAAGGGCCGACATGGTCAGAGGCCATTTTGGCGTGTACCGCTTCCACCACCACAATCGCATCGTCGACGACCACCCCGATCGCCAGCACCATGGCAAACAGCGTAATCAGGTTGATACTCAAGCCGAAGGAGCTCATCACGGCAAACGCCCCGATCAGCGAGATGGGCACCGCGATCAACGGAATCAGGGTAGAGCGCCAGTCACCGAGGAAAATGAACACCACCAGCGATACCAGCACAAACGCTTCAACCAGCGTATGCAAGACCTTGTGGATAGAAGCATCTACAAAGCGTGACACGTCGTAGTTGATTTCATAGGTCATGCCAGCCGGGAAGGTCGGTTTGAGCTCTTCCAGCGTTTTCTTGACGTTTTCAATCACTTCTTTCGCGTTGGTGTTGTAGTTTTGCTTCAACACAATCGAGGCAGAAGGATAACCGTCTTTGTTGGAGTAAATGTCGTAGAACTCACTGCCCAGCATGACTTTGGCAATGTCTTTCAGGCGCAGAATCTCACCTGAGGGGGTGGAGCGGATCACAATATTTTCATATTGCTCAGGCTTTTCATAGCGGCTGGCGCTATACACCAGGGTGTATTCCTTGGCTTGCGCCTGCAGCCCCGAGCTTTGCCCCAAACGGCCGGGACGACCAATCAAACTCTGGTTGGACATCGCATCCATGACTTCTTTGGAAGACACGTTGTAAGCCCGCATGCGGTCAGGGTTTAAATACACCCGCATGGCATATTGACGGCTACCCAAAATCTGCGCCCAGGCAATGCCGTTCACGCGCTGGATTTCAGGAATCACGTTAATTTGTGAGTAGTTGTAGAGGAATTTCTGGTCCGCGTTTTTATCGGTACTGTACATGTTCACGTACATCAACATGCTAGGCTGTACCTTGTTCAGGATCACCCCTTCCAGTTGTACCAGCTGTGGCAGACGGTTGATGACCTGGTCCAGCCTGACCTTGGTGTTCACCATCGCTTCGTTCGGGTCTACCCCCTGGTCAAAATAGACCTGGATGGTGGCTTCACCCGCACTGGTCGCGTCGGACACGATGTATTTCATGCCGGGCACACCGTTAATGGCGCGCTCAAGTGTAATCAGTGACGATTGCACCAGCACGCTGGCGCTGGAGCCAGGATAAGCCAGGAAGATCAATACGCGCGGTGGCGCAATGTCTGGAAACTGCTCGACCGGCAGACTTTTAATGGACAAGAAGCCAGTAAACGTCAGGAGCAGGGACAGTACGATGGCCAGTACTGGGCGTTTGAGGAATATGTTAAGCATATGTGTTCACCTGATGTTTCGTTATTCTGCGTACAGCTTCAGTTCAGGAACAACCTTGTCGGGTGTTTTAAAGTCCTCAATGATCTTGTCACCTTTGGTGACGCGGCGCAGGCCTTCAATCAACACATGATCGGTGTCTTGCAGGCCGCTCTCGATGATGGACATGTCTTGAATGTCAGCCGCCACTTTAACCAGTCGTTGTTCCAGTTTGTGATCCTTGCCCACCACGAACACATACTGTTGGTCGAGAATTTCAAAAATCGCTTTTTGTGGAATCAGCATGGCGTTTTTGTAAGGGATATCCATCATGATGTTACCGGTCTCGCCATGACGTAACAGACGCTCAGGGTTCATGAAGCCTGCCCGGAACTCGATGTTACCGGTTTTGTTGTCAAAGTCGGCTTCGATGGTTTCGATGACCCCCTGCTGGTTAAACACCTGGCCATTGGCCATGCGCAGATGCACCTTGACCTGTTTTTCATCTTCATGACGGGCTTTAAAGTCCAGATACTCGGATTCTGGCACGTTAAAGTAGACCCACATTTTGCTGATGTCAGACAGCGTGGTCAGCAAGTCACCCTCTTGCATCAGGCTACCTTTCCGCACAAACAGGTGGTCCATGATGCCGTCAAACGGCGCATTGATGTCGGTAAAGTTCAAGTGCGTCTGGTGCAGGTTCACTTCAGCCAGCGCCTTGTCGAGTTTGGCTTTGGCAATCGCCAGCTCGTTTAGCGACACAACATTTTTTTCGGCCAGCGCCTTGGTGTTTTCGTATTCAATCTGAATGGCATTGGCCTCAGCCTTGGCGCGCATCAATTCCGCCTGGTAGATATTCGGCATGATCTTGAACATGGGCTGGCCAGCTTTGACATATTTGCCTTCGTCGACAAAGATATCCTGCAAGTAGCCACGCTCCAGCGCGCGCATTTCAATATGCCGGATGGCATGGATCTGGCAGACATACTCTTTAATCAGCGTGGTGTCTTTGCGCATCGGGGTGGTGACTTCCAGTTTGGGAAGCTCTTCCTTGGGCGCTTCTTCTTTATGACAAGCGCCTAGCAGGGAGCCAAGCAAGCCTAAAACGATTAAGTGCTGTTTCATCATAAGTGTGTTCTTATCTTAATTAAATTGAAGAGGAATACTGGTTAAACAGCCATCTGGCATCTTGTAGGCGTATGCCGCCAGGGAATGTTCACCCACCGTTGGACTCTGGGCGCCAGTACCATGTCACCGGACATGATGCAGGACAGGGAGGGCGCATCGGTTACAAACACTATCAACTTGAATCGGGTAGTAACAGCATGCGCATGGGCACAGAGTGGCCTAAACAGATGCGGGGGGAGCCCGTGAGTGCAGGTGGCGAACCACCGTGCGGTGTTTGATCAGGCGCTGACGTGGCAAAGCCAGTAGCGCAAACGGAATCACGCAGGCAATGACGAAGCTTGCGGGCAGGTTAATCAAAGGCAATAATGAGGGAAACGGCGATTCACCATCGGCGGAAGGTTCGCTAATCTCGGCAATCCGCACGCGCACCACATCATCACGGTAGCTGGAGTGGTCAGAGAACTCTGCCACCAGGGCCACCCCGAGCACAGCCAGCAGCACTGTGACGACCCACAGTCTGAGCTTGTATGCGGCTGTATTCAGAGGTTTATCCATATATCAGTGAATGGCTATCATCAATAGTTGTTAGTATGGGGTGTATGTTTACGGTTTATTGCTGTGATAAGGCACTGTTTTCACTGGCTAATCGTTTTGATCAGCCAGGTGACGCTTTCACACATTGATCGCCGTAAATGGGATTTACAATGCTTACATTAAACCCTTTTACGTTTGGAATGACAATACGATTTTGCGCCAAGTTCGGCCAAAATGGCCGTTTGTAAGCTGGGTGTCAGCTAGAAGCCCAAATGTGGCCGTAAATAGGTCAATACAATGGGCAGGCCGATGGCACTGATCACGCCATTGAGCCCCATCGCCATGCTGGCAAACACCCCGGCTTCTTCATTGACACTAAACGCGCGTGTAATGCCCAGACCATGCGCGCCCACCCCAATCGCCGTGCCGCGTATCCACCACTGCTGAACTTTGACCGCATTGAGGATATAGGGGGCCAGAATCGCCCCCAGCATGCCGGTGATCACGGTAAACACCGCCGTCAGCGTCGGCGACACGTTCAGGCGCTCGGCAATGCCCATGGCAATCGGCGCCGTCACCGATTTGGCATACATGCTGCCCACAATGTTGTCGGTCGCGCCCATCAGCTTGGCAATGGCCACCGCGCTGGCAATAGACACCGTACTGCCCACGGTGAGCGCCACCCAGATGTGAAAAATCTTGCCTTGCATGCGCTTGAAGCCGTTGTATATCGGCACTGCCAGGGCGACGGTCGCCGTGCCCAGCAAAAAGTGCACAAACTGCGCACCTTCAAAGTATTTTTCATAAGGCATGTCCAGCAGGTCTATGGTCAGGCAGGTGAGCAGCACCGAAATGGCGACCGGATTGACCAGCGGATGACGCTTGGCGCGCACATACAACAGGTAGCCGAGCTGATAACTGGCCAGCGTAATAATCAGCGCAAACAGTGGGTCACCCGACAGGTAGACCCAAATTTCGGCAATTGGCAGGCGCTTACTCATGGCGGTGCCCCTTATTGCGCTTGAGTGAAACATACCAGAATAGTTTGAGCACAATGGCGGTGACGGCGATGGTCAGAATCACGCTCACCAGCAGGGCAGTGCCTACCGCCAGGGCATGCGTTTGCAGCTCGGGCAGAAACAGCAGCACGCCGACCGAGGCGGGTACAAATAACAATCCCAGATGCTGGCGGAAACTGTCGGCCACCAGGCCGAGGTCGGCATTCACCTGCCCACGGGCACATAAAAACACCAGCAAGAGCAGCAGGCCCAGCACCGGTCCGGGGATGCCGGGTAAAAAGAATTTACTGAGCAGCTCGCCCAGCCCCTGCCATAAAAAAAGTTGTACCAAGCCTGAAATCATCTGTGAATCCGTTTGTCTGTGTGGTCCCTGCGTGATGGATAAAGCCATACGCCTTTGAATCAGCGCTATGTTAAATGCATTTTTTTATTTCGCCTATCCGGTTTAGGCGAGCTCGGGATTTCCACCCAATGCTCCAGATTAAGCCTTGCGCCGACAGGCAAGGAGCCGCCTTGTGCTTGTGATAAAATATTACTTTTGTTTTCAAGTTGATACGCATGACGCAACTGCCGGTTTCCGCGACTGAACAATGGCTCCGTGAGGCGCTTTCCCAACGCATCCTGATTCTGGATGGTGCCATGGGTACCATGATCCAGCGCTACAAGTTGACCGAAGCCGATTACCGTGGCGAGCGCTTCAAGGATTTTCAGGGCCCGGCAGGCGAACGCGAGCTGTTTGTCAAAGGCAACAACGAGCTGCTGACACTCACGCAACCGCAGGTGATTCAGGAAATTCACGAGCAATACCTGGCCGCGGGTGCCGACATCATTGAAACCAATACCTTTGGTGCCACCAGTGTGGCGCAAGATGATTACCATATGGCGCATCTGGTGTACGAGATGAACGTCGAAGCCGCCAAGCTGGCCAAGGCCGCCTGCGTCAAATACAGCACGCCGGACAAGCCGCGTTTTGTGGCGGGCGCCCTCGGGCCTACGCCAAAAACCGCCTCCATCTCGCCGGATGTCAACGACCCCGCAGCCCGTAACGTCAGTTTTGACCAGCTGGTGACTGCTTACCTGGAACAAATCCGTGGCCTGGTCGAAGGCGGCGCCGATATCCTCATGGTGGAAACCATTTTTGATACGCTTAACTGCAAGGCCGCGCTGTTTGCCATCGACAGTTTTTTTGAAGAACAGGGCAAGACCTGGCCGATCATGATCTCCGGTACCGTGACTGATGCCTCTGGCCGCATCCTGTCCGGCCAGACCGTGACTGCCTTCTGGCATTCGGTACGCCATGCCAGACCGCTGACCGTCGGCCTCAACTGTGCACTGGGTGCGACCCTGATGCGCCCGTATGCCGAAGAGCTGAGCAAAGTAGCCGATACCTTTGTCTGTATTTACCCGAATGCAGGTTTGCCCAACCCGATGTCTGATACCGGCTTTGATGAGACGCCCGACATCACCGCCAGCCTGGTCAAAGAATTTGCGCAAAGCGGCTTTATCAATATTGCCGGTGGCTGCTGCGGGACCACACCACCGCATATCAACGCCATTTATAACGCGATTAAAGACCTGCCACCACGCCAGGTGCCCACCTTGCCGGTGACGACCAAGTTGTCAGGCCTGGAACCGTTTGTGATTGATGAGCAGTCGCTGTTTGTCAACGTTGGTGAGCGGACCAACGTCACCGGCTCCAAAGCGTTTGCGCGCATGATCATCAACGAGCAATACGAAGAAGCGCTCAGCGTCGCGCGCCAGCAGGTGGAAAACGGCGCCCAGGTCATCGATATCAACATGGACGAAGGCATGCTGGATGCGGTTAAGGCCATGACGCATTTCCTCAATCTGGTTGCTTCCGAGCCGGATATTGCCCGTGTGCCCATCATGATCGACTCCTCCAAGTGGAACGTGATTGAAGCCGGCCTCAAGTGCGTGCAGGGCAAAGCCATCGTCAACTCCATCTCGATGAAAGAAGGCGAAGCCGAGTTTTTACGCCAGGCCAAATTATGCCGCCGCTACGGGGCTTCGGTCATCGTGATGGCCTTTGATGAAAAGGGCCAGGCTGATACCTTTGCCCGTAAAACTGAGATCTGTAAGCGGGCCTATGACTTGTTAGTGAGCACTGGCTTCCCGCCTGAAGACATTATTTTTGACCCGAATATTTTCGCCATTGCCACCGGCATCGAAGAGCACAACAACTACGCCGTGGACTTTATCGAAGCCACGCGCTGGATCAAGCAAAACCTGCCCTATGCGCGTATTTCCGGCGGGGTGTCTAATGTGAGCTTCAGCTTCCGCGGCAACGAGCCGGCGCGTGAAGCCATTCATACCGTGTTCCTCTACCATGCGATTAAAGCCGGCATGACCATGGGCATCGTCAACGCAGGCATGGTCGGTGTCTATGACGATATTGCGCCTGAGCTACGCGAGCGCGTCGAAGACGTGGTGCTTAACCGCGTGGTGGACCCTGACAATCCATTAGCTGCCACCGAGCGCATGATCGAAATCGCCGGCACGCTGGTCGCAGGCGGCAAAAAAGCAGAAGCCACGCTGGCTTGGCGCGGCACCCCTGAAAACCCGGTGCCTGCCAATAAACGCCTCGAATATGCGCTGGTACATGGCATCACCGACTTTATCGTCGCCGACACTGAAGAAGTGCGTCAGGACATCATGAGCAAGGGCGGCCGTCCGATTCACGTGATTGAAGGGCCACTCATGGATGGCATGAACGTGGTCGGTGACCTGTTTGGCCAAGGCAAGATGTTTTTGCCGCAAGTGGTGAAGTCCGCGCGCGTCATGAAATCCGCCGTGGCGCACCTGATCCCGTTTATTGAAGAAGAAAAAGCTGCCGAAGAGCGCCGCACAGGCATGGTCGCCAAGCCCAAGGGCAAAGTGGTGATTGCCACAGTCAAAGGTGATGTGCACGATATTGGTAAAAACATCGTCTCAGTGGTGTTGCAGTGCAACAACTTCGAGGTGGTGAATATGGGCGTCATGGTGCCCGCCGCTGAAATCCTGGAGATGGCTAAACGCGAGAATGCTGACATTATCGGCCTGTCTGGCCTGATCACACCATCCCTCGAAGAAATGGCCTATATCGCCAAAGAGATGCAGCGCGACCCGCACTTTGTTGAGCAGCAAACCCCCTTGCTGATCGGTGGCGCGACCACCTCACGTGCGCACACTGCGGTAAAAATTGCACCCAATTACACCGGCCCGGTCATTTACGTGCCCGATGCCTCACGCTCGGTCAGCGTCATGCAAAACCTGCTCACGCCGGAAACGCGTGGGGCTTACCTGGCTGAGATCCAGGCCGACTATGAAAAAGCCCGCCAGCAACACGCCAATAAAAAAGGCGTGCCCATGCTGAGCCTGGCTGAAGCACGCGCCAATGCCGCACAACTCACTTTCACGGGTGATTATGCGCCACTGAAACCCAAGTTTATTGGCCGCCGCGTGTTCAAAAACATCGACCTCGCGCTTATCGCGCAATATATTGACTGGGGCCCTTTCTTTCAGACCTGGGACCTGGCCGGGTTTTATCCGGCGATTTTAAAGGACGAAGTCGTCGGCGAAGCCGCCACCAAGGTGTTTGCTGAAGCGCAAATCATGCTCAAGCGCATCATTGATGGCCGCTGGCTCAGCGCCAATGGCGTGATCGCCTTGCTGCCTGCCAACCAGGTGAATACGGACGATATCGAAATCTACACCGACGACAGCCGCAGCCAGGTCGCCTTGACCTGGTACGGCATGCGTCAGCAAACGCAAAAACCGGTGATCGATGGCGTCGCCCGCCCCAACCAGTGCATGGCCGACTTTATTGCGCCTAAAGGGGTCGACGATTACATTGGCCTGTTTGCCGTCACCGCGGGTCTGGGCATGGAAAAACGCCTGGCCGAGTTTGAGAAAAACCACGATGACTACAACGCCATCATGTTCAAGTCACTGGCCGACCGTTTGGCTGAAGCTTTTGCCGAATACATGCACGAGCGTGTGCGTACCGATTTCTGGGGCTATGCCGCCGATGAAGACTTGAGCAACGAAGCGCTGATTAAAGAGCAATACCGCGGCATCCGCCCGGCACCCGGCTACCCGGCCTGCCCGGACCACACCGTGAAGTCCGAGATGTTCAAGGTGTTGCAGGCAGAAGAAATTGACATGCAACTCACCGATAGCTACGCCATGATTCCGGCGGCGGCTGTCAGTGGCTTCTACCTCGCGCACCCTGAGTCGCGCTATTTCAGTGTCGATAAGATTGGCAATGATCAGGTGGAAGACATGGCACAGAGAAGGAATGTGGATAAGGCTTGGTTGGAGCGGTGGTTAGCGCCTAACCTAGGGTAAGGGCAGATGAAAAAGCGTACTGAATAGTGCGCTTTTTTGTTTATGGATTGAATGTCGTGCTTTGATCCGTCATTCTGGTGTAGGCCGGAATCCAGGTAGCGTGAATACTGAGCTCAATGCTACAAGCGAGCGTTGTAGGGTAGGGTATGCATGCTCACGCGTAAGTGGTTGTTTGTTAGGTTGCTTTTCGCTTTTTCAGCGAGTGACTTTTCTTTGCTTGCCCAAAGAATAAGTCACCAAAAGAAATGCACCCTAGCTTCCGCTTGTTCCCTGCGTTGCTCACCAAAACAAGCGGTCACGAAACTCGACCTGGCAGCTCACAAAATACGTGAGCTGCTGCGGGACTCGAACAGTCGCTCCCTTTATTCTTGTTTTGCCTGCGCTACTCGGCGCGGCAGATAGGGGCCCGAAAAATCCGTGAGCGCCACCTTTTGTGAATTAAAGAACGAATTTGAGTTTTTGAACGGTCCAAGCTTCAACAGTGAGCGTTTGGCGAGATGAATCCCATCCCATCACGCTTGATTTCATTGCTTGGCAGGCGGAATAAGGTTGCAGCTTGTTTGAATCCCGCAGCAGCTTACGGGTTGTGTAAGCTGCCAGGTTGAGTTCTGCAACCGCGACTGACGAGTAATGAAATCAAGGTAGCCTTTAGGCCGTGATGGCTGGGTGCCCTCTTCTTTGGTTACTTTCTGTGGGGCAAGCAACAGAAAGTAACTCGCCTACGGGCGAAATAAAATGTGGCTTAAACGATGTGATCTACTATTTGCCTAAAAATCACCTTTTGAATAACGGCCCTATCGCCGCCATCAACCTTTCCGTTGTCCCTCTATGCTGCAAGGTAAACCCCTTTGCTGCTTCCGCCATTGTTCGCACTCTCGTTTTATCTGCCGCCAAGGCAGCAACCATGCCATGCAACTCACTCACATCCTTTAGCTGTACCGCCGCATCCGCCATGACCGCCGCTTGCGCCACTTGCGCAAAATTAAACATATGCGGTCCCAGTATGGTCGGCACGCCCATGGCGGCGGCTTCAATCAGGTTTTGCCCGCCCAGCGGCTGCAGGCTGCCGCCCATCACGGCAAAGTCGCTGGCGGCATAGTAGGTGTACATTTCACCCATGCTGTTGCCCAGCACGACTTGCACATCGGCAGGCAATGGCTGGACCAGTTCGGTGCGCAACACATAGCGCAGGCCACGGGCTTTGAGCAGCGCTTCCACCTCGGCAAAGCGTTGTGGATGGCGGGGCACCAGCAGGGTGAGCACATCTAGGCCTTGCACGGCATCGAGAATCAGCGATTCTTCGCCTTCGCGCGTGCTGGCGGCCATGCATACCGTGCGGTGTGGGCCTAGTTGCTGGCGCAAGGCCGTCCCTTTGTCGGTGCTGTCTGCGGGGGGCGTGACATCAAACTTGAGGTTGCCGCAAATCATCGGTTGGGCGGCGCCCAGGGTGTGCAGGCGTTGGGCATCGGCCTGGGTTTGGGCGGCGATGAGGGTGAGTTGCTGCAAGCCCTGGCGGGTGAGGCTGCCGAGTTTGGCATAGCCACGCGCGGACTTTTCCGAGAGGCGGGCGCTGAGCAAGGCCATGGGGATGTGCTGGCGGCTGGCCTGGTCAATTAAGTGAAACCAGAGCTCGGTTTCCATCAGCACGCCGAATGCCGGCTTAAAGTGGGCGAGAAAGCGCCTGGCTGCGCCGGGCGTGTCTACCGGCAGGTAGGCTTGCAGGACACGGCCACTGGCAATCTCGGCGCTGAATAACTGGCTGCTGGTCGCGCGGCCGGTCGGCGTGCCGTGCGTGATCAGCAGCTGGTGTTGCGGGTAGGTGCTCAGCAAGGCGTGAATCAGCGGTTGAGTGGCACGTGTTTCGCCCACCGAGACACAATGCACCCAGATCAGCGGACCACGTACCGATTGGCGGTAAAAGCCGTAGCGCTCAGCCACATGCTGGCGGTATTCCGGCTGCTTGAGGCCGCGCCAGAACAGCTTGAGCGGTAGCAGGAAGGCGATCACGGTCATGAGCAGGGTGTAGACAAATCTAGGCATGGCGGTATTTTCGCATATTTGCCCAACACTGACCTGTTGCGTATTGCCGACACCAGCAAAAGCAGGTGAGTGATGACTCACCTATGCCGTAGCGCCTGTTTCTATCACGCTAAAAAAAATGCAAGATGTTGCACGCAAAAAAGCATCAAAAAAAGCGCAAAAAATCGGTTGACGGCAACTAGCTATAGGCATAAATTATCGCCAGCAACACAAGATATTGTGTTTGGTCAGGGCCCGCACCCATGTCGCTGTGCAGGCCGGGCAAGCGGCATAAATACACAACAAAGCTTGTCATACCCTGGCCCCGTTCCAAAACGCATCCCGCCCCAGCCGTTGCCAAGCTTGTGGCGGATGTTTGTTGTAACAACCCTGTTTGTCAAACCAATAAGAATCACCAAGGTGTGGGAGAACTCGATGTTAAAAGCTGTTGAACAAAAGAAAGTCCAGTCAGAAGGCGTTGCCGTGGAGATTCCAGTGCAGCCCGTCTCACTCGATATTTGGGACAAGAAATACCGTCTCAAAACTAAGTCGGGCGAACATGTGGATCAGGACATGGACGATTCTTATCGCCGCGTTGCGCGCGCGCTGGCAGACGTCGAGACCACCGAAGAAAAGAAAAATGAATGGCACGAAAAGTTTTTGTGGGCATTGCGCCGTGGTGCGATTCCGGCAGGCCGCATCACCTCTAATGCGGGCGCGTTAGAACACAAACCAGCCACCTCTACCATCAACTGCACCGTGTCTGGCGTGATTGCCGACAGCATGGACGATATTTTAGGCAAAGTGCACGAAGCCGGCCTGACGCTCAAAGCCGGTTGCGGCATTGGTTACGAGTTTTCTACGCTACGTCCAAAAGGCGCATTTGTGGCCGGTGCCGGTGCCTATACTTCCGGCCCATTAAGCTTTATGGATATCTACGACAAGATGTGTTTCACCGTGTCCAGCGCCGGTGGCCGTCGTGGTGCACAAATGGCCACCTTTGATATTTCGCATCCAGACGTGACTGACTTTATCAAGGCCAAGCGTGAAAACGGCCGTTTGCGCCAGTTCAACCTGAGCTGCCTCATCACCAAAGAATTTATGGAAGCCGTGAAAGCCGATGCCGAATGGCGCCTGGCTTTCCCGGTGACTGAAAAAGAAGCCATTATTGACGGCCTCAATGTCAACGACGAATCACAAGTGGTGTGGCGTGATTGGCCGGTTAAACACAAATACCTGACCAAAACCGAAGGCCCTGAGGCCGGTAAAGTGGCTTGCCGCATTTACAAAACCATCAAGGCACGACGTCTGTGGGATGTGATTATGTCCTCCACCTACGACTTTGCCGAGCCTGGCTTTATTTTGATTGACCGCGTCAACGAGATGAACAACAACTGGTTCTGCGAAAACATCCGCGCGACCAACCCATGTGGTGAGCAACCACTGCCGCCATACGGCGCCTGCCTGCTGGGCTCAGTCAACTTGACCAAATTTGTGCGCGAGCCATTCACCGACAACGCGCATTTTGACTGGGACGAATACCGCGAAGTGGTGGCCGTGTTCACCCGCATGCTAGACAACGTGGTTGAAATCAACGGCCTGCCACTCGAGCAGCAACGCCAGGAAATCGCCCGCAAACGCCGCCACGGCATGGGCTACCTGGGCCTGGGCTCAACACTCACCATGCTCAAAATGAAGTACGGTGAAGAAGACTCAGTGAAGTTCACTGAAGAAGTCACCCGCATCATGGCCGAAGTGGGCTGGGAAGTAGGCGTGCAGCTGGCTGAAGAAAAAGGCCCGGCACCGATCATGGATGAAAAATTTGAAGTGACTGCCGACATGCTGCGCGTGCGCCCGGAAATGGCGGCTGACGGCATCAAGGTTGGCCAGAAACTGGCGGGTAAAGTATTGCTGGGTAAATACAGCCGCTACATGCAGCAGTTCCCGGAAGGCCTGCGTAACCAGATCGCGACCAAGGGTGTACGCTTTACGCACCACAGCTCCATCGCACCAACCGGTACGATTTCCCTGAGCCTGGCCAACAACGCCAGCAACGGTATCGAGCCTAGCTTTGCCCACCACTATGCACGTAACGTGATCCGTGAAGGCAAAAAATCGAAAGAGAAAGTCGATGTATTCAGCTACGAGTTGCTGGCTTACCGTGAACTGGTGAACCCAAACGCCATGCCGTTTAGTGATAAACCAGAAGAGCAGTTGCCAGATTACTTCCTCGATTCATCCACCATCATGGCAAAAGCCCACGTGGATATTCAGGCCGCGGCGCAAAAATGGATTGATAGCTCCATCTCAAAAACCATTAACGTGCCTACCGATTACGACTTTGAGGACTTTAAAAACATCTACCTCTACGCGTATGACAAAGGCCTCAAAGGTTGCACGACCTTTAGGTTTAATCCCGAGGCATTCCAAGGGGTTCTGGTGACCGAGAAAGATTTGGAAAGCACCACTTACAAGTTTACGCTGGAAGATGGCACCGAGGTCGAAGCCAAAGGCAACGAAGAGATTGAATATGATGGTGAGATTCACACGGCAGCGAACCTGTTTGATGCGTTTAAAGAAGGATATTACGGCAAATTCTAAATTTAGCCATTTCAAACGACTGCGTTCGTTAATACGTTGTTGCGTTTGAATTTTTAATCCTCATGTACTACTTGTACACTCCGGTTAAAAATCCAAACGCGCCTAGTCTTAACATCACTCGCTTCGTTTGACTCTGTCTAAATTGCACTATTTTTAATGATTGAATTTATAAAGAACTGATTACTCCAATAGGGAGAACAACATGGCAATCAAGATCGACAAAAAAATCACCGCCTACAAACTGGTGACCGATGAAGACAAAAAAGCAGCCGAGGCCGCAGCAGCGCCTGTCACGAATATTATCCAAATGGGCGAACCATTAAGCCGCCCAGACATGCTTGTGGGTAACACCTACAAGATCAAAACCCCGGTGACCGAGCACGCGCTCTACATCACCATCAACGACGTCATCATGAACGAAGGCACGCCACAAGAGCACCGCCGCCCGTTTGAGATCTTCATCAACTCCAAAAACATGGAGCACTTTCAGTGGATCGTCGCGCTCACCCGCGTCATGTCCGCCGTGTTCCGTAAAGGTGGCGATGTCACTTTCCTGGTAGAAGAACTCAAAAGCGTGTTTGAACCTTCAGGCGGTTACTTCAAAAAAGGCGGCAAGTTTGTGCCTAGTCTGGTGGCCGAGATCGGTGAAGTGGTAGAAAAACACCTGCAAGAAATCGGCATGCTGAAAAAACCGGGCTTAGACGAACACCAGCAAAAACTGGTAGAAGAGAAAAAAGCCGAATACCTGGAAAAACACGCCAAGTCAGGTGAAGAATCAAACGACGAAGGCTTCCCCAAAGGGGCTCAGCTTTGCAAAAAGTGTAATACCAAAGCAAGTATTTTGATGGATGGATGTATGACCTGCTTGAATTGTGGCGATAGTAAGTGCGGTTAAATTAGAAAAGGGGCTTCGGCCTCTTTTTCACCATTGATGCAGGGCCATTCTGTAAGTTTTTGATGGCCTTTCACAAACTCTGGAAGCCATAAAAGACCAGGATTGGCTTTCCGAAGACCACACTCCCAAATGATTAAAATTCTCCATCCTGCAGAAGATAGAGTGGCTATATGTTTTTTATCCCGATCAATATTTTGTTTAAATTTCTCTTCCCACTTTTGTTGGTTTTGATTTGGTTGAGAAACAAGGCGGCAACCGGTATGTCTGTGCCAAAAACAACCATGTACAAAAATTGCCAAATTGTACTTTAGTAAAACTATATCTGGCCTGCCTGGAAGTTTTTTGTCGTGCAACCTATATCTGAAGCCGTTCGCATGTAAAAACTTTCTCACAATAATTTCCGGTTTGGTATTTCTGCTTCTTATGCCAGACATCATGCGAGAGCGTGTTTGGGTATCGACTATATCTATCATTCTTGGTAACCTGGCGAATTAAGACATCTAAATAAAATAACTATAACAGTTCATGCATCAATCTAATTACATTCCAATTGTTGATCTTTTTGCTGGCCCGGGAGGCTTGGGGGAAGGATTCTCGTCTGTTAACGATGGGAAAGCTTTTAAAATTCTTGTTTCGGCAGAAATGGATGGCGCAGCTCACAGTACGCTTAAATTGCGGGCGTTTTATCGCAATCTCAAGTTAAAAGGCGTGGATGCCCTTAATAGCTACTACAACTTCTGTAATGGTATAACGCTAAAACCTTACGATGACAACACGTTATCTGCATGGGAACATGCATGCAGTGAGGCTCAGCAACTAACTCTTGGCATTGAAGCGGACAATAAAAAGCTTTACAGCATCATTGATAAAGCTGGTTTGAGTAAAGCGAAGCCTTGGCTTTTGATAGGTGGTCCACCATGCCAAGCTTACTCGCTTGTTGGTCGAGCACGTAATCGAGGTAAAGAAGGATATAAGGCCGAAGAAGATGATAGGCATTATCTTTATCGCGAGTATCTCAAAGTTATTCAGAAATACAAGCCAGCAGTATTTGTTATGGAAAATGTTAAAGGTATTCTCTCTTCAAAAATTGAAGGGAAAATGATATTCCATTCAATTTTGCAGGACTTGAGTGATCCTGATTCCGCATTAGGGCATAAGTGTGATGTCGGTTATAAGATTTACTCTCTTACTTTACCTACGGTATTCAAACGAGGTATGGATCCTAACTCCATCAACGTGCATGATTTCATTATTCGAGCTGAGGACTATGGTATCCCGCAGGCACGCCATAGGGTTATTTTAATAGGGGTTCGAGAGGATCTGAATAATCGTCCCGGTCAGCTCAAAAAAAGTGATTCGATTTTATCGGTTAAGGATGCTATAGGTAATTTACCGGCTTTGCGGAGCCGTTTGAGTAAACGAGAGGATAGTTCTGGAAACTGGCAAGCGGTTGTAAACAAACATATTGAAGAGCTTCTTGCAGAGGCCGAGCTAAATGAAAGTTTAAGTGAGCTTGCTAAAGTCTTTAAAGAAGCTGCTAAAAAGTTATCTAAACATATTGATTATGGAGCACTTCGATTAAAAATTACGGATAACAATCATTGGGGTACATCTGACCTGCATCAATGGTACCGAGATGATAGACTCACTCATTGGTTAAATCATGAGACTAGAGGGCATATGACTAGCGATTTAAGACGCTATATTTATGCTTCATCTTTTGCTAAGGTAAATGGTATTTCACCCAAAGGGCATGAGCAATTTAATCTCAAAGGATTGAAGCCCAATCACGACAATTGGGAGACAGGAAAGTTTGCTGATCGTTTCAGGGTTCAGCTCTATGATAGGCCCTCTACGACTGTCACTAGTCATATATCTAAGGATGGGCATTATTTTATACATCCTGATCCAGCACAATGCCGTAGTCTTACTGTGAGAGAGGCAGCTAGACTCCAGACTTTTCCTGATAATTATTTTTTTCAAGGTAATAGAACTCAACAATACCATCAAGCCGGTAATGCTGTTCCGCCGTTCTTGGCTCGGAAAATTGGAGAAATAGTCGCGAATTTTCTGGATAAAGAAAATTCAGATATCACAGAAATTTGACTTATTTACCATATCCTGATTTGATTTGAATCGTAAGAGACTCTTGAAGTCAAAAATAAAATAATGGATTCGTTATGGCAAAACTTCGCCCTCGTGCTCGAATTATAAGGACAATCGGTGATCAGCTAATAAGTGGGCCAGAGGCCGCATTGATTGAGCTTGTTAAAAATTCATATGATGCAGATTCTCCCTATATTTTAATAAAAATTACACCACCTTCCATATCTGATTCAATTATTGTGACGGATGGAGGTCATGGGATGTCTGAGGATGACATCATTAATAAATGGTTTGAACCTGCTACTGACGAAAAACTCAAGAGACGAACAAGTCCATTAGGTCGCCGGATGTTGGGTGCAAAAGGCATCGGTCGTTTTGCCGCATCCAGGCTAGGCGGATTTACGGTTTTGGAAAGCGTCTATGAACTTGAAGGTAAAGTAAAACAAATTAGTAAAGTGGAAATTGACTGGAGTTGGTTCGAGTCTTCAAAATACTTGGATGAAGTTGAATTAGATGTTTTAAGTGAAATAAGGAATGATCCTGATGCCGAGATACATACGGGTATAAAGCTAACAATTTCGGATCTGCGAGATACTTGGACAAAGAAAAATCTTGAGACTCTAATACGAGAGTTAAAACGAGTTGCCTCCCCCATTGAAGATGAAATATCCAACTTCCGTATTCGGTTAGATATCAGTGACTTTACAGAGGATAATAGCGGCTTTGATGGTCAAAGCTTATTGGAAACATTAAACGTCAATCCAATAACCCATGAGTCTGAAGGCGATAATGACCCTTTCTTAATAAGACCTTTTGGCCTGCAAAATCATGCAGATTATTTTCTTAAGGGAAGTTTTGATGCTCAAGGCGCGTTCGTCGGTGAGTTTATAATTTCTAGAGGTGACAATGCTATACAGCACATTCAAATTCCCCCCTTGGTTTTAACCGAGGAAGAGTTTAATTGCGGACCTTTTTCTGTGTCAATTAATATTTATGATCGAGAAAAAGAGGCTGTTCAAGCACTATTTGAAAGAATGGGAATAAATTTTGGCCATATTGGAGTAATGGTTGCTAGAAGAATCTTGACTGAGAATGCAGGCATTTCTATTTTTAGACGAGGCTTTAGAATTAGGCCTTATGGTACTCCGGATTTCGATTGGCTTGAGCTCGAAAGACAACGTGTCCAAGACCCGTCCAAGCGACTGGGCCTTACTCAAGTATCCGGGTATCTAGATATTGAAGACGAAAGCGTTTCCCATTTGTATGAAAGAAGTAGCAGGGAAGGTTTGGAGCATAATGGTGCCTTTGAGCGGCTTAAACGACTTGTAGGAAATCTTTTGTTGCATGCTGAAGAGCGTCGATTCCAATTTCGAGACAAGGCCGGACTTAGTCGTAAAGTCAAAGGAGATCTTGCTAAAGTCAAAGATACAGCCACTTTGAAGAATATTACACGAGCTGCTCGTGCTCTGCCTTTAGAGTTCAGAGAAAAAATAGAGACTGCCATTAAAAGAGATGCCAGTAATCTGGCTATTGAGTTATCTGAAATTGATGAATATCAGCAAATATTGCAATCACGCTCAGCTCTAGGTTTGGTGGTAGCTGAGGTTATTCATGAGGGACGAAGGTTAATAAACCCTGTTATGTCATCAGCTAAAGCCTTGATGGATGGTGTTGGTTATGCTTCTGAGGATAGCAACAGAGGGCGAATATACTTAAAGCAATTACCAGACAACGCTGGAACTGTGTACCAAGGTGTAAAAGGGTTGGGTCAGTTGCTAAGGAAGTTGGATCCCCTTTCTGGTCGTAAGCGGGGAAGGCCTTCCAATTTCAATGTTAACGTAATTGTCACTCGCTGTTTAGATCTGTTTAAAGACGCTATTGCTGAAAATAATATCCGGGTTTCCGTCGAAGTTAACAAAAGTCTTACCTCACATGGTTATGAGTCTGATTTTCAAGCCGCTTTATTAAACATTATTGATAATGCTGTTCATTGGGTGTCTACGATTGATGGGGAGCGACGTATTTCTATTGATTGTTCTTGTACTCCCAAATTGATTACCATTGGCATTGAAAACAATGGGCCCGTAGTTGATGAGTCATATTTTTCGAGGTTATTTGACGTTGGGTTTACTCTCAAATCTGATGGAACAGGTTTAGGATTGGCCATTTCAAAAGAGGCTTTGCGAAGAAGTAAAGGTGATTTATTTTTCGATGAAACATCTGAGTTCACTAAGTTCTTAATAAAAATACCAATGGGAGATTAGAAAAGTGAAATTCTCAATACGATTGCTAATTGTAGAAGATGATGCTGCCGCAATTAATGAGTGGGGTAAGCATTTCGAGCGGCACAATGCAGAGGATGACAAATCTTTTGAAATTATCCCAACTTTTGCTGAGTCATTTGAGCTCGCAAAAGAGGCAATAGTTGCCACAAATTTTGATGCGGCAATCGTAGATTTACGCCTGAAAGTCCCGGGTGGGGGAGGACATCACAATGCAGATGGTAACGAAGTGGTGAAGCTTCTGGCTAATGCTGAAATGGCAGCGGTGGCAATTTATACCGGTCAGCCAGAAGAGGCACAGCTTCCTAATGGAACAAGCAAAATAGAGGTGATTCCTAAAGATGATGGACTTGAAACCCCAATGCAGTGGCTTAAAGGTCAAGGTGAAATGCTATTTCACATCCAGAAAGTTGGAGAAATCATTCGGTCCAAAATTGCACTAACATTTCATGGGTCGATTTGGCCAAGATGGAAAAATTGGAGCACTCATTCTAGATTTTCAGGTGCAAATTCAGATTTGTTAATTTCAGCGCTTACCCGGCATTTCGTCTCACATTTGCATGCTGATCTATTGGAGTCAACAAACGAGGTGGCTCATTCCGAAGAGTGGTATTTTGTGCCAGCAATCTCTTCGAGTGGCATATCTACCGGAGATATGATTAGAAATGAATCCGGAGCAATAGAGATTGTTGTTACACCACGCTGCGATATCGCACATAGTGATAAATCTATAACGCTTCAGTTGGCGCAGTGCGAAGATATATCAGTCGAATGGAATGAGGCTCATGCTAATCTTACAGTTGAGGATAAAAAAACAGTAGAAAAGGCAAAGAATAAAATTTCAAGCTTTATTAAGCATCGATCAAAGAACGTTATACATTTCTTACCTCCAATGTTTAACAAGGATGGAAATATTGAAGGCCCATGGTTTGTCAGATTTGATTGCATTCGGTCGGAAAAAAAATCAGAAGAGCTGTTAGCATCATTGAACAGTCAACGTTTCGCCACATTGGCACCAGAATTTTTACCGGCTTTGGTTGAACGGTTGGGCGGGTTTTTTAGTAGAATTGGTTCGCCAGACTATCCCTCTCACCATCTTGAGTGACCAATCAAATAATCGGGGTCGGAGTGTAGTAACTCAGAGTAAACTAGTCTTCACAAAAGCCTAATGCGAGTACTTGCAAAATTTCCCCCGTTGCAGGACTCTGCACAAAAGCCACCACGCTAAGATCACGCTGCTTCCAAACTGGTTGAAGCTGAATTTCATGACTTGCACTCGTTTTGCCATAGGCACCCACCTTAAACGGCCCTAACCACTGGCGCACGACATAATCGTGGCGCAATAGCTCGCCACGGTTTTCCCCTGCATTCACGGTGGATTGCAGGTTGTTTTCTTGTAGCGCGAGGTAATAGACCAATGGCCCTGCCTCAGAGGTTTTGATGTTTGTGGATACTTGCAGCGACTTTGCCGTGGTGGAATTTACTGCAAGGCGAATTTCAGCTTTGGCAGGTATGCGGTTGATGCTGGCAATCTCATTTTTAAAGCGCGATTCACTTAACCAACTGCGGGTATCCTGACCATTGATGGCAATTTGTGGGGTATACACGCCGCGTGCATGCCCTGCGGCGGCCATGTCACGCTGCCGCCTGGCAAAGGCAGGGTTGGCAAAGTTGTCTTTCCAGCCTATGTAATCCCAATAATCCACATGTAAGGCCATCGGCACGATGTTGCCCAACTGATTGCCTTGCGTTTTCAGGTGCGTTAACCACTGGTCAGCGGGCGGGCAACTGCTACAGCCTTCTGAGGTATATAGCTCAACCAGGGCATTGGTTTTTGGGCCGCTGACGGCACTGCATTGTGGTTGCGCGATGACGTTTGACGCAAACACGATGGCGCATAAAGCGGTGAGCAGAGGTTGTTTTTTCATGACGGCACTCCATCAATTGGCTGGAGTGGATTGGTCGTGTGACTTGTTGATGCCTTACACGTATTTGTTCTCCGACACAGTTTCAAGACTAAATGCGATGGTTTGTTCAAAATGTACAAAATAGACATTTTGTACTATTATTGGGCAAATAGGAGAGTTGATTATGCAATATGTTTCTGCAACAGATGCTAAACAAAATATGGCGGCTTTAATTGATACGGCACAACGAGAGCCAGTGACGATTCGTCGTCAAAACCGTGATGTTGCGATTGTGCTTTCTCCCGCTGAATATCAACGCTTGCGCGGGCTGAATCTGGCTGAGTTTCAATCATTTTGTGACCGTGTCGGGCAGCAGGCGGTGGCAAATGGCTTAACCGAGGACAAATTAGCCGAGTTGCTGACCAATGAGTGAGGCGTTACGGGTAGTCTGTGACACCAATACTTTGATCAGTTATTTGCTGTTACCGAACAGCGTTTCATCAATTGCCGTGCGTAAAGCTTTTGAGCGAGGTGTATTGCTGGTGTCAGAGTCTACGCTCAATGAACTGGCGGACGTATTATCTCGCCCAAAGTTTGACCGCTATATTTCGCTTGAAGACAGGCAAGCTTTTTTTAGACTGTTTAGTCGCATGTATGAACGTGTGAATATTGTCTACCCCGTGAATGCCTGCCGTGACCCAAAAGACAATCAATTTTTAGAAGTCGCCGTGAATGGTGGTGCATCGATGATCATCACGGGCGATGCTGACTTGTTGGTGTTGCATCCTTTTCAAGGCATCTCTATTTTGACTGCCGCACAGTTTAATGCGCTTTGAATTAAGCAGGTTTGCAACTATATTTTTCGTGCTATACGCTAATGCTACATGCGTGTTGACGAGAGGGATGAACGATGGCTATAAGCACTGTGTTTATTAATAATCGCACGCAAGCTGTACGCCTGCCTGCTGAAATGCGCTTGCCAGAGGATGTGAAACTGGTGAAAGTGCGTGCACTTGGTAACGAGCGCATTATCACGCCGATTGCTGAAACCTGGGATAGCTTTTTTAATGCTAACTTGACGGTGAGCGATGATTTTATGCCAACGCGGTAGGGCGGACTCGCTTTCAGTGCGCCGCATGGTTCATTTCAAATACAACGCACCATGCGCGGGAGCTACATAAAAACAATTGCCTTAAGCATTCACCGCGTATTTTTCTTATACACACGGAAAGACTCTACACTCAACTGCCTGGTGATGGTTTTGATTTCCAGTGTTTGCTTGCCTTTTTGGTAGAGGAATGTGCAGCCGTCAATTTCCATCGAGATGCAGTCGGTGACCTCTGTCATGCCCATGTTGTAGATTTCTTGCGCGTATAGACTAGCCCGATCAATCTTGGTGTTTTTAATCGGCGCCCACCCTTGATCAATCAGCGTTTGCTTGACCTCGTTGTATGGTTTGCCTTCAGTCATAAAGCTCAAGTCATTGGCAGCAAAGGCAACACTGCAGCGCATCATAAAGAGGGTTGCTAATATTTTTGTAAGCATGGTTTTCACCGCCTGATTAGTCAAAATGTTTAGGCAAACTGCGCCACAAACTGCTCAACTTCGTGGTGAATGGCATCGTGCGCGGTGAGGCCTTTGATCCAGCGTGGCGGAATCGCCTCCAACCCCAACGAAGCACCCAAAATTGCACCCAGCACGGCACCGCGGTGGCAGTTATCTCCGCCGACATTGGTGTTGGCAATAAGCGCGCTTTCAAAGTCATCGTGATAGCGGGTGGCGAGGTAGAGCACAGATGGAAATGATTGGTCTATGTAGCAGGCAGGGCTGAGTAGGCCGCCAATCACGTCGAGGTCAGATTTTTGTGTGGCACGCACTTGCGCCACCACTTTGGCGGCCGGGAATCCTAACTGACTGGCCGCAGCGCTGGCGAGTTGTTCGTTGTCAGGGTGTGGTGAGTTGAAAATTTCAAACAAGAGTTGGCTCAGTGCCAGCGTATGGCGCTCTAACTCGGTTGAGCGGTGGGTGAGGTTTTGTTGCGTTAAGGCGGCTTGGTTGCAGGCGGCCAGGCCGTTCGCCTTCACGCTGGCCATGACCACCATAGGAATGTTCACCAGGCCGCCGATGGAGGCGGTGTCATGGCCTTCGTCGCCCGCACATTTTTCCGGGGCCGCGCCTTTGGCATAGTTGGCAAAAAAATCTCGGTGGTAGGACTCAGCATAAGTGTCGTTGTGCTGATCTGGTTCGGTCATAAAGCGCACATAGGCTTGCAAAAAGTTTGCGGGATCATGCTGGCCTTGGGCGATAAGGGAGCGCAGCAACACACGGGCACACAGCAGGTTAAGCGTGTTGTCGCCTGCCTGCATGCCTTGGTGATAGTGGCCGTTAGGCAGGCCCCAGAATTGTTTTTTGCCTTTTAAAATAACACTGCCGACAATATCGCCCGCTTGTGTGCCGCGGCCTGCCTTGCCTGTGCTGGCCAGGGGCATGATGGAGCTGGGGTGGCTGGCTTTGGGCGCTTGATAGTCGCGAATTTGACCAAAGTCTTGCCAGAGGGCGGCGATGTTGTAATACCAGTGCACGGGCATGGCCAGCGCATCGCCAATAAACATACCCCAGAGGGCGCCGCGCATTCGGTCTGCGCGTTGAAGGGTGGTGATTGGCATCGTGTGATCCTTGTTTAACAGCCTTGCAGTTGCTGGCTTTTACACTGCGCAGCCAATTGGGTGGCAGCGGCTTTTTGTCCCTGAACCAATGGGGTGCAAGTCACCTAGACACGGTTTATTTTAATCAGTTCTTGGCGCGGTTGACTTAGACAACGTGCTTGAGGATGAGAGATGCGCTTAACCTGCAGACTAAGGGCTGCCTGACGCAGCCCTTGATGGGATCGCTAAAAGCGCGGTGACTTAGTGACTTTTTAATGCTTTACGGCTACGCCAAAAGCACAATAACCCTAATCCGGCTAAAAGCATTGCCGACGCAGTAGGCTCAGGCACATATTGCGGTGGGCCAGCAGGGAACGGTTCAGGTGTTGGTGAGGCGGATGAGATAAATTGTGTTGCTAAGCCAAACCCGGCTTCAAAGAAGATGTTGGGGTTGCCGCCATACATGCCATTCACAAACCGGCTCATTAACGGAGAGTAGCCCGCTGCAAAGCCTTTTAGCGGAATGCCGCCGCTGATGTTTGTAATCCCGATCACAAGATTGCCGGCATGAGGGTCGTACAAGTAAGGTGTGGCAAATGGGATTGCAATATCGAAAACATCATCACCACTGGAAGATAATGAGACTGTGCCTGAGAAGACGGCCACTGTATTCACCCCAAGGTTCCCTGCAAACGAACTTGCAGGAGCTTGATCAGCGTAATCTCCATAAAAAGAGCCGACATTGCTCAGCGTGGTGGATAGCGTCAAGGTGAAGCTCAGCGGGGTGGGGTCAAACGCACCTGAGACACCTTGTGCTGGCTTAAAACTGATCCCTGTAATTTCTAAAGGGTCAGTGCCAAACTGATAATGCGAATAAAGCTGCTGGTACTCGATAGTTTCATTGACCGGACAACTGCCAAAGGGAAAGCAGTTGCTCGTATTGGCGTAATCAAACGTGACGTTTGCGTTGACAGATTGAGTGCCTGCTAAAAAGAACAATAGGATTAGTATGCCAAATTTCTTGGGGAGCATCATTTGTATTTCCTTTTCAAAAATACTGCGCTTCAAAAAAATCGAAAGGAACTGCACACTAATATTAGGCTGTAGTGTACTTGCTACACTAAACCTATTTTAATCAATTAGATACATTAATCGCGTAATACCTCACTGTTTACATGGTTTTTTTCGCATATCCTCGTTTAACAGCCTTGCAGTTGCTGGCTTTTACACTGTGCAGCCAATTGGGTGGCCGCGGCTTTTTGCTCCTCGCTCATTTGCGCATAAAGATAATTCAGCATTTTGCTGTGGCGATTCACCAGGCGTTTTTCTTCGTTTTGGGTTGCCAATATCAACCACATCGCCGCTTTGAGGGTGCTTTGTTCAACGCCGGCCCCTTGCTGGTAAAGCTCGGCCAGGTAGCCCTGGGCTTCACTATTGTTGTTGCTGGCGGCCTGGCTTAACCAGTGCACGGCGGCGGGCATGTCTTGCGCAATCACTTCGCCCCGCAAATACAGCATGCCTAAATTGAGTTGCGATTTTACATGACCTTGCTTGGCTGCTTGCTCGTAATAGGCCACCGCTTGCGGGTAGCTGATGCTTTGAATCTGGCGCTGAAATACCAGTGAACCCAGCGTGTACTGCGCCTCTTTGTAATTCAACTCGGCCGATTTTGTGTACCACTTGACCGCTTCGTCCATGCTTTTGGGCACGCCATCGCCGTTCTGCGACATCAGGGCCAGGTTGTAGCAGGCTTTGGCATCGTTTTGACTGGCGAGCGACAGATAAATGGCGTGGGCGGCGGCATAGTCTTTTTGCAGTAGCTTCTGTCTGGCTTCTTCTAGCGTGTTTGCCTGCGTGAGGCTGGCTGCACACAGCGCGCACAGCATCAATGCGGTGGAGATTGCTTTGCTGAATAACTGCGCCAACATTGTTTTAGCTGCTTGCGTCATGGCTGTTCCTAGCGTGTGGTGAGGTGAGTTTTAAGTTGAGAGACCGTGACGGCTGCAGGCGGCTTTTAATTGCGCCAGCGCCGCGAGCACCTTGGCTTGGGGTGTGCCTATGTTCATGCGCATAAAGCCTTCGCCGCCATGACCAAACATCGCACCGGGCGAGAGGCCGAGTTGTGCTTCTTCAATAAAAAAGCGTTTTAATGCGGCGTCATGCAGATTGAGGGCGCGGCAATCCAGCCATAGCAGATAAGTGGCTTGCGGAACGATGACTTTGATACTGGGCAGCTCTGCCTGAATATACGCCACTGCCGCATCGCGTGTAGCTTGCAGATAAGGCATCAGCTCATTTAGCCAGTTGCCGCCGCCGCGATAGGCCGCTTCAAAGGCGGCCATATTGAGTGGGTTGGTCACTGAGAGGCCTAGCGTGTTGAGCTGGCGTTGAATGGCTTGCCGATGCGCGGTGTTTGGCACAATCAAGGCTGAGAGACCCAGGCCTGGAATATTGAAGGTTTTGCTGGGCGAGACGGCGGTAATCACGCGGTGGGACAACGCGGTTTGCTCGGTGGTTTCGGCTTGCATGGCCAAACGGCTAAGCGGTTGGTGTTGCGCTTCTGCATAGACTAAATCGGCATGGATTTCGTCGGAGAGCACAACTAAGTCGTGCTGGTCGGCGATGCTTAAAATAGCTTCCATTTCTGCCGTTTGCCACACCCGACCTACCGGATTATGCGGTGAGCAGAGGAGCAGCATGCGCGCCTGTTGCGCGCACGCCGTCAGGTGGTCCATATCCATCTGATATTGCGGCTGGTGTGCGTGATCTGAGGTCAGGCGCAACGGGTTTTCAACTAAGTGACGTTGCTGCCCGGTGACCGCTGAAAAAAACGGAAAATACACGGGTGGTTGCACGATCACGCCTTCGTCTGGGGCGGTGAGGGCAGCGACGACCAGGTTGAGCGAGGGCACCACGCCGGGTGTGAGCACAATCCATTCGCGCTGGACTGGCCAACCGTGCTTGATTAGTAGCCAATCCATCAGCGCTTGATACAGGCTATCGGGTGCGAGGGAATAACCAAACACCGGATGGGCGATGCGCGCTTGCAGCGCCTCGGTCACTGCTGCGGGCACGGCAAAATCCATGTCGGCCACCCACATGGGCATGATCTCGCTGGTACCGAAGGTCTGCTGGCGGCCATCGTATTTTAATGCGCCGCTACCTTCCCGCGCGATGGGCTGGTCAAAGCGGCTGCTCAACGCACGCGCTCCCACAGCGTCACTTCTGACAGCGTATGCTGGAATTTGTGGCAGGTTTCACGAATCACAAACGGAATCTCTACCGGGGCTTGCATGCGTTTGAAGTGGGGGCTTAGCAGCGCTTTCAGGCCATCCAGCGTGGTCACATTTTCGCCATCTTGCTTGTAGCCGCCTATCCATTCCTCACGCGGGGTGTGCTCTTCCAGCCAGGTATACGGCGAGGTGATCATGAGTACGCCACCGATATTCAAGCGCTCATGAATCGTGCTCAAAAACTGGCGTGGCCGATAGAGCCGGTCAATTAAATTGGCGGCCAGAATAAAGTCGTAGCCGGTGAATTGAGGCTTGAGGTTGCAGGCATCGCCCTGCCAGAATTCCACCTTGTCGACTACCTGGTCTAAGCCTAAGGCACTCAGTGTGCGCTCCTGGTAGCTGACCAAGTCGCCCTCATTGACCATGGTGTAACGCAACACGCCTTGCTCGGCCGCTTGTAACGCCAAGCCAATAAAGCGGGCAGAAAAGTCTATGCCGGTGACGTGCTCAAACTGTGTGGCCAGCTCAAAAGTGGCACGGCCGGTGGCACAGCCTAAATCGAGTGCTTTGCGTTTTGGTTTGGCTTGCAAATGCTGCAGGGCATAATCGCTCAGCGCTTTGGGGAAGTTGGGTACGCCAAAATAGCTGTCACCATAATGGAATTCGGCATACTCCGACAGCTGCTTGTCAGATTCGTAATACGAGCTGTTATTTTCTACGGGGGTATCAGTCACAATATAGCGGAATCCTGCATGTTGAAAAAAATGTCGGCGAAAGGCGTAGCGCGCACTTTTAATCGCCTCGTTGCCCGTTGAGATCCAGGAGCCGCCCTTGATGAGATTATGGCGGCCATCATAGGTCGGGGTGGTAAAGTCATCGTACAACGGGTGTACTTTAAAGCCATCAAACGGAAAAATGGGTGTTTCTGTCCATTGCCAGACATTGCCCACCACATCATACAGCTCACCGTGCGCAAACTGATTGACCGGGCAAGACGATGCTCCATGGTCTAAAAACAGATTGGCATGATGGCCGTTGGCGACCTGGGCGTCGGACAAGCCTGCATGTTCATACAGACTATACCACTCCTGCTCGCTGGGCAGACGCACTGGTTTGCCCAGCTGTGCCGACAGCCAATTGCAAAACGCTTTGGCCTCATGGTAATTGACTTCTACCGGCCAGCTCCATGGCATGTCGATTTCTTCCGTCAGCAGGCGCAGTTGCCAGCCGGAGGCTTGTTTGATCCAAAACGTGGGATGCTCGGCTTGCGTATAGGTGCGCCAGGCCCAGCCTTCTTCTTGCCAGTAGGCCTCTGCCTGGTAGCCGCCCGCTTCCACAAAGCGTAAAAACTCGGCATTAGAGGTCAGGTATTTGGCCGCCTCAAAGGCCGGACAGTGGCCGTGAAATTGACCGTATTCGTTATCCCAGCCGTAATACGCATCTGACTTGCGCAACACAATTTCACGCGCCGGGATAGGCACCAAGCGATTTTCAGGGGCGACTACATCCCGCGCAGCAGAGGGTGCCCATGTGGGGGAGGGGCGAACATACTGTAAGGCATGTTGCCGGATCAGTACCGAGCTGGTTTCCAGATGGATGCGCTCATGCTCAATGCCCATCAGAATCGGCCACCACGGGCTCTCCCAATCAATCGGCAGCTCAAAAGGCAGGCGCATGATCAGTTGGTCAACCACTTCGCGCACCTGTGCACGATAGGCTTTCACCTCCGCTGGCGTTGGCCATTGGTAGTGGGCTTCGTTCACATCATCCCAGCCCATTTCATCGACGCCGACCGCAAACATGGACTCAAACCTGGGATTCACGCGTTCGGTGATGAGCCCGGCCAGAATCAGCTTGTTGATAAAAAAGGTATGGGTATGGCCGTAGTAAAAAATCAGCGGATGTCTCAGCGCAATGGGTTTCACGTAGTACGCTTGCTCGTTGCTGAGTAACGTAAACAAGGCTTCATAGATATCTGAGGTCTCATGAAAATAAGCCCGTATCTGCTCACGGGTGAGCGATGTGTGATCCTGGCTGAGTAGAAGGCTGCGATGAGGAGGTTTGGTCATGTCTGTCGTGATTGGTTTCGTGGCCTGTCTATCAAGCGCATCTTTAGAGATTGGAAAATAAGCGCACACAGGGGGAATGTAAATCCCCAGGCAGCGCTTGTTTATTGAATAGCATTTGAAATGATTGGTTCAATTTGAATGCACGATACGCATTTGTGTCGTAGCGATGGATAGGGTGCGCAGCAAACGGCGGCAAGGCTGTTATTCAATTAAACCCAGCCATTGCGCCGCGCCCACCGCTGAGGCCTGCACGGCTTGTTGATAGGTAGCCGTTGCTGGCAAATGGTCAGCCAGCTGGTGTAGCGATCTGTAGCCAGGGTCTAAGCATATGTCTTTTTCGCGGAAGATGCTGTGCTCTTGGGCATAGGTGTCTGCCAGCGCTCGCAGCGATTCGGCCAAGGGCTTGTTGGGCGCGCTGGGGATAAAGTCACCCAGCAGCCACAGGTGCACATTCTCCTCTTGGGAGTAGCCTGCTTTAGGGTCAGCCAGCATGAGTGCATGGTCTATTCTGGCCTGAGTTTCAACTTGTTTCGGGTCACCATAGGCGACCTCGTAATATTTCACCTCACGCATGAGCAAAGAGGTCGGGCCGTCAATCGGCACCTGGCCCACCGCATAATAGCCTGCAATCGCGCGCAGGCTTTGCAAATGATGCTCTTTGCCGACAAAGTGGATGGGTTCGCCTTGTGCCTGCAAGGCTTGAATCCCCGCCGCCATGTCTTTGGTCGCGGCGTAAATCAGCGCGGCGCTCTGTTCGGGACTACTATGCTTGGCACTATCACGCTCGGCACTAGCATGCTCGACACTTTTTCGGGCCAGGCTGTAGTTGATCATGGCGGTGCCGTTGCGATACAGCTCCAGCGCACTGGCGGCAGCGACTTCACCCTGCGCATCCAGCACCACCGACACAGCCATTTTGGTGCCGTTGGCATTGCCGCCCGCCAAGGCAGCCAGCCAATTAGGCAACTGCTCTGCGGGCCATTCCGGGTATTGCTCGCGGGCAAGGGCAAACACTTTTGGCAGCAGCCGGGATTGCTCGGTGACGCTTAAGTTTTGCAACCTTACGATGCTGTGTGCTGGGGGTAGATTGTAGTCGTAGCGGGCGATCATAGTGACCTATTTTAAGTGTGGTACAAGTGAGCATTCAACCGTTTTTCTGCAAGGGTGTCAGCGCACTGATGGTATGAGTGCTGCAGGCTTGCAATCTCGCTACGATGCTGGCTGGCATGCAAAGGCGCTTTAGGCATGAAAACCAGGCATTTTAGGCGGTTGTAATAAATCCTTCACAAAATGGATTCATGATGGACGACATTTGAAATGCCGCCTTTATGAAGTCATTGTTTCCGCATCTCCGACCGCTGTTACTGCTCCTGTTGGCAGCCGTGCAGATGCCTGCTTTTGCAGCGGAGGTTATTGCTCCGCCCGCTTTTGTCAAAGACGGCCTCTCCGCCCGGTTACCCGATCAAAATCATTCACCGCTGGCTGCTGAGCAGCTGGAAGACACGGCGCTCGATCTCAACAAAACCATCTATCTCGCACTTCAGGCAGACCCGCAAATCAAGTCTGCGGTGGAAGGCATTTATCAGGCCGAGGCGGACCTGGTCACGGCCAAGTTGCCGCCTAACCCGGTGATGAACGTCTCCAATACCTTGATGCCGCTGAATCAGTCTTTTAACGTCAATCGCCAAGGCGGCCCTCCGCAGTTCGACCTCGGGGTGGCATATCCGATTGATTGGTTTGTGTTTGGCAAGCGTGCGGCTGAGATGCGTGCTGCCCAACTCGGGGTGGAGGTGGCCAGGGCGAGTGTGAATGACACTATCCGGTTGCGCATTGCTGGGGCGATTGCAGCTTTTTACGATGTGCTGGAGGCGCAAAATCTGCAAGCGCTGGCGCAGGAGGATTTCACCGAGCTGGCGGCCCTGAAGGAGTTGACGGAAAAACGGGTGTTAATCGGCGGGGCCGGGTCTATCGAGCTGGATAGAGTGAATTTGTCTTTGCTCTCCAGCCAAACCGAGTTGCGCGCCAAACGGGTGGCTGTGGAAAATGCCATCAGCCGCCTGAAGGCCTTTCTTGGCATGCAAAAGAACAAAGTCATCCACGTAGTTGGCAGCCTGGAGATTGAGCATCCGCAGCCGATCAGTGATCCTGAGCATTTGATCCAGATGGCCGAGGAAAACCGGCCGGATATCGCCATGCTAAAAAGGCAAATCGAACAGTCAGTCGGCAATATCGAGCTCGAAGAGGTCAAGGCTTATCCCTCGGTGGTGACCCATGTGGGGGTGACCCGCCAGTTTCAGAAAGAGGCGATTGGTTTCCCGGATCAGAATGCCTGGGGCATAGGCGTTGATGTTTCCTTGCCGGTATTTGACCGCAACCAGGGCAATATTGCCAAGGCCAAATCACTCAAAAGACAGAGTGAGCTGGATCTGGACACGCAGTTGATTGAGCTCAGGTCTGAAATTGAGCGAAATTACCAGATCTATGACGCTTCGTATCTGGTGCTGGTCAATGAGGCAGACACCAAGCTGGGTGTTTCTAAAGTGATCCGAGACAAGATGAAAGCGGCTTACGCGCTGGGCGGCAAGAGTCTGTTCGAGCTGTTGGATGCGCAAAGAAACTACCGCGAAACCAATCGCGTACACATTATGACGTTATCCAACTATTGGCATTCGCTCTACGCTTTGAATGCAGCCATTGGGAAGCAGGTTTTAAAATGAGTCAATTACAAAAAAAAGGCGCCCTGGTTGCACTGGTGTTGTTGGGAATAGTAGGTGCCGGCCTCTATTACATGGCTACACGCTCGGTCAAGCCTGCGGTCGCATCGGCACCGGCCCAGCAGGGTCAGGCAGTGACGCTGTTGCGGAACGGGCAAATCCTGATTGATCCGGCTTCTACCTTTAATCGCAAGATTCTTCGCGAGCAGCTGCAACTGCAAGCGGTCAGTTTGCCGGACTTGACCGTGACCGGCAGCATTATTGCCAAACGAAAACCGACCAGCGCGGCCGACGATGAGCAGTATGAGTTCATCAATCAGCAAATCTCCAGTTTGTATGCCAACTGGAAAAACGATGGCAATGAAATCGAGTTTTTGAGCAAGCAGTACAAGAAAACTGCCGAGCTGAACGAGGCCAAGTTGCACTCGCAACGGATAGAGGTGGAGCGCCTGAAAAAACTGGTGGATATCGGCACAGAAGCTGCCAGAGACTTGAGCCTGTCGGAAGCCAACTTGCTGCAGGCGCAGCTGGAAGGGCAGAAAGCACTATTTGATATTCAGAGCGCTTTAAACCAGGCAAGAAACAACCGTGCGGATGCGGAACGTCAGCTGTTTCAGCAGGGCATAGACATTGATTTACTGATCCGCCTGAAGGCGGATGAAGTGCTGGTGGCGGGCGATGTGCCGGAAATGAATGCTGGCAAGGTGTATGCGGGCCAGGCCCTGACCACCGTGTTTTACGGCAATGCGGATAAACCGTTTGCGGGCAAGCTGGCGAGCATTTCTCCGCTGGTGTCATTTGAGAAGCGTTCCTTACGCATTTACTATGCGCTGCAGGACAGCCTGCATCAGCTCAGGCCCGGCATGTTTGCCGATATCCAGTTAGGCACTGAACAGCGCAAAAAAATGCTGGTGTCGAATGAGGCCCTGATTCATCTCAATAAAAAAGACTATGTCTTTGTCTTGAGCCAGCCGAATACCTGGAAGCTGGTGGAAGTGACCATCGGCGATAATTTTGATCGTAAATCGGTTGAAGTCCTGTCCGGCTTGCGAGAAAACGACACCATCATTGCGCATGGCGCCATTTTGCTCAAGCCCTTGGCCATCAAGGCGGTAGAGATTGTGAATGCGGACGAGAGTGCTGCATCATGATGGCGAAATTGATTCGCCAGGCATTGCAGTACAAATGGATCGTCATCGGCGTGCTGGTGGCGCTGAGTCTGTTGAGTCTGTATTCCCTGTCGCGCATGAAAATCGATGCCTATCCGGATATTTCATCGCAAATGGTGCAGATCATTACGGTGTTTCCGGGCAAGGCACCCGAGGATGTCGAGCGCCAGGTCACGGTGCCGCTCGAAATCCTGATGAAAAATGTCCCCAATGTGGAGACCGTCCGCTCGCGGACCATCTTTGGTTTGTCGGTGATTCAGCTTATTTTCAAGGAAGGCACCGAAAGTTACTGGGCCCGGCAGCGCGTGCAGGAAAAACTTTCACTGTTTACGTTGCCGCCGGGGGCTGAGGCCGAGCTAGGGCCACTGGCGACGGCGTATGGGGAGATGGTGCGCTATCAATTAACCGGCGGTGAGGGCAGCGATCTGGTGCAGTTGCGTACCCTGAATGACTGGGTGGTGATCCCCAGGCTGTTACGGGCGGATGGGGTAGCCGAGGTCACCAATTTCGGCGGCTATGAGAAACAGTACGGCATTATTCTGAATCCCTCGCAATTGCGTCGCTACGATGTGTCGGTGAATGATGTGATTGAGGCGGTGCAATTAAACAACGCCAACTCGGGCGGCAGCCTGCTGTCGCGAGGCAGTATGTCGTTTGTCATTCGCGGTGAAGGTGCGATCAAGAGCAAGAAAAATATTGAGGATAGTTTTCTCAAGAATATCGATGGCCAGCCCATTTACGTGCGCGATGTGGCCAGTGTGCAAATCAACAAAAAGATTCCGGCCGGGATTTTTAGCAAGAATACGGTGGATGAATCCGTCGAAGGCATCGTCTTGCTCAGAAAAGGCGAAAACCCCTCCGAGGTGCTGGCCAGGGTCAAACAGGCGATACAGGAGTTGAACGACGGCATGCTGCCCAAGGGCGTCCAGCTGGTGCCATTTTATGACCGCAGTGAGCTAATCAACAGCACCTTGCATACGGTGACGCATAGCGTGGTGTTAGGCATTGCGCTGGTGTTGCTGGTGCTGTTCTTGTTTTTTGGACGGCCCTCGCTGGCTATTCTGGTGGCGCTGACTATTCCGGTGGCGTTGGTGTTTGCCTTGCTGGTGATGTATTTGACCGATATCCCGATTGGCTTGTTGTCCTTGGGTGCGATTGATTTCGGTGTGCTGGTGGATGGGGCGATCATCATTTCTGAAAACATAGCCAGACGTCTGGATGAGCGCAATCATGCCGCGGATCCGCCATCGGTGGAGCTCACGGTGCTCAATGCCACGCTGGAGGTGGAAAAACCAGTATTCGTTTCAATTTTGCTGATTATTGGTGGCTTTTTGCCCCTGATCTCGCTCACGCATATTGAGGGCTTGTTATTCCGGCCCATGGCCATGACCATTATTTTTGCACTGATAGGCGCCAGTTTATTCTCATTCTTTGTGGTGCCGGTGCTGGCGACCATGATCTTTAAACAGGGATTCAAGGAGCGGCACAACCCAGTCCTCGAGCGCGTGAATCAGTGGTATACCCGTGGCATCACGCACTTGTTGCGCCATGCCTCGAAAACGCTGCTGGCGGTGTTTGCCAGCCTGGTCTTGCTGCTGGTGTGGGTGGTGCCCAAAATCGGCAGTGAGTTTTTACCGTATATGGATGAAGGCGTGGTCTGGGTACGCGCCAATTTCCCGGAGGGGACGTCGCTTGAGCAGACCGCACTGTTTGGCAAGCGCTTGCGCGAAATTGCGCTGCAGTACCCGGAGGTGAAGTATGCCACCATTCAGACCGGCCGCAATGACAGCGGCACCGACCCGTATCCGCCAAGCCGGATCGAGATGATGATTGTGCCGCAACCGCATGAGCGCTGGCAGCAGTTTGCCACCAAGGCGGAGTTGATTGTTGCCCTGGGGCAGGCGTTCAGAAATGAGTTTCCAACCACCCGATTCAACTTTACCCAGCCTATTATCGACAGTGTGACCGAGGATTCCAACGGCACCTCGGCCGATATGGCGGTGGAGTTTTCCGGGCCAGACCTTGATGTGTTACTGGGCTTGGCCAGACAGTCCGAGGATTGGCTGAAAACGGTGGACGGTGCGGTGGATGTGAATATCGAGCAGGAGGGGCCGCAGCCGCAGCTGGTGATTACGCCCAACCGTGCCTTGTGCGCGCGCTACAAAGTCAATATTCATGATCTTTCGGCGTTTATTGATAATGCGATTGGCGGTGCCCCGGTGGGCGTGATTTACGAAGGCGAGCGCAGGTTTGATATTGTGGCCAAGTTTGACAAGGCGGCCATCAGCTCTGTCAATGCCATAGAGCGCTTGCCGGTGACCAACACCGATGGCGTGACGATCCCGCTGTCGCAGGTCGCTACCATCCGCGTGGTGGATGGGCAAACGATTATCGCCCGCGGCGATGGCAAGCATAGAATTACCGTGCGCAGCGACATCCGTGGCCGCGATCAGGGCGGCTTCGTCGCCGAAGCGCAACAGTTGCTGGCACAAAAAATGGTGATTCCAAACGGCTACCGGATGAGCTGGATCGGCATGTATGAAAATCTGGACCGTGCTGCCAACCACTTCAAGGTGCTGGTGCCGCTGACCATGGCCATCATCTTTGCCATCCTGTTTTTCTTTTTTAAATCCTATCGCGATACGCTGGTGGTGTTGTCTGTGTTGCCCGCCGCGCTGGCGGGCGGGCTGTTGGCGCTGTTCATGCGCGGCATGCATCTGAATGTGTCTACCGGGGTTGGCTTTGCCGCCGTGTTTGGGGTGTCGATCATGAGTGGGGTACTGATGGTTAAAACCATTAAAAACTATTCAACGCCGGGGCAGGCCTTGCATACCGCGATTATTGAGGGGGCCAGCGTTTGCATGCGGCCAGTCATGATGGCCTCATTGGTCGCGATATTGGGCTTGCTGCCCGCCTCACTCGCGACGGGGCTGGGCTCGGATGTACAACGTCCGCTGGCGACGGTAATCGTATGGGGGTTGTTCTTCTCGTCAGTGATTTCGTTATTTATTTTGCCGGTGATGTATCAGGCCTTGCACGGCAGACATGCCCGATAAAAAAGCCACCTAGTGCGGCTTTTTTATCAGAGGCTGTACAGGCTTAGCAGCACAGTCATTCCGCCTTATTTGGCATGTAGCCTGGCATTCAGCTGGTCGATGACCTCTGCCCAGTCCGCATCCTTCAATATTTCTTCTCTTAAAAAAGCGGCTTGCGCCGGTGTCCAATACGGGGCATCCTCCAGTGAAATGGTGCCTGCCAGTTGACGATGCGTGTGGATAAACTGTTCAATCTCGGCATCACTATTCGGCAAGCCGAGTTGGGCAAACAGATTGTTGAGGCTGTGTAGTGACGCTTCCATAAGGCGGACTCCTGACGTTGTGAGGTTGACTAAGCACGGCATCTGCGAGGCGGGCAAACGATTCGCCTGCCTGCGTGCGCGGTCATTGAGGTCACCAGTCTACGCCGAAACTTGGTCGGCTAGTGGTTCTCTGACGGCTGCCTGGCCTCAGGGGTGATCCAGCCGCTTTTGATCTGGCGGGCCCGCGGTAAACTGGCCAGCAAGTACCGAATAAAGCGGGCGGCTGAAGATGCGCGAGGTGACGGTGGCAATCAGTGACACCGCCATCAGGCTGATCACCATTTCATGGCCGTCTATCATTTCCATGACAATAATAAACGAGGTGATGGGCGCTTGTGTTACGCCAGCCAGAAAGCCGGCCATGCACAAGGCACTAAAGGCAATGGTGAGGTGGTGGTAATGAAAAATGCTGGCTAAGTCATAGCCTATGCCTGCGCCTATGGAGAGTGCCGGGGCAAAAATGCCGCCGGGGATCCCGCTTAAATAGGTGAAGATGGTGGAGAGGTATTTGACCACAGGGTAGTACCAGGTTTCATTGATGGAGCCATTGAGCATGGCTTTTGTGAGTGAATACCCTGAGCCATTGGCGGCACCATGACTGACAATGCCCAGGCCGGCTACCAGCAGCGCACAAAAGCCCGTCCAGTACAGCGGATGACGGGTACGCAAGCGGGTGATTCTGCCGGGCAGGTTTTCTGTGAGTTCAATCAGGGTTTTGCTGAAGATACCACCAAACACGCCACACACCAGTCCGCCAATCAGTACGGGCAGTAAAATTTGCGTATCAATCGGACTCACGCTCAGGCTGCCAAAATAGGTGTAATTGCCTTGCAATGAAATCGAAACCAGCCCGGACAAGACAATGGCCGAAATCATCACGCCATTGGTTCTTTGCTCAAATTTGCGGCTGAGCTCTTCTATGGCAAAGATAATCCCTGCCAGCGGGGTATTGAACGCCGCCGAAATGCCCGCGGCCCCACCGGCCAGAATCAGGTGTTTAGGGTCGATTTGAAAGGTTTGCGGCAAAAAACGGCGAAAGGCATGCATGATGCTGGCCCCCACCTGTACCGAAGGACCTTCTCTGCCTGCGGAAAAGCCTGCGGCCAGGCCGAGGATGACCAGCCCCATTTTGGAGACCGCAATTTTAATCGATACCAAATGGCCAATCGGCTGGTGTTCTGCGTACGACAGCGCCGCCATGGTCTGCGGGATGCCGCTGCCGGCAGCGCCGGCGAACCAGCGCTTGGTCGCCCAGACTATAAAAATGCCTACCACGGGCATGACGATGAGCGGTAGCCACCAGAGCGCCGATTGCATCTGATCAAACCAGGCGATGGCATACTCGGTGGCACGGGCAAACAACACAATGACCAGCCCGGTGATGATGGCCGCCGACCAGATGATCAGACGGCCTAGCCACAGATGCACATCAGTCATTTTGATGGAGGCGAGGATATTTTTCAGGTCGTTCAGCATGGAGGTATCGCTGCCAGTTTACCGGGAGTGGGTGCTTGCGCGATGCACTAAACTTAAGTTCATGAGCACAGGCTTTAACAGAATGCACTTACATCATAACAAATATGATGAGCATAAATACTTGTTATGACGTTTAAAGTAACTCTTCGACGTGCTTTTTGATATTTGCCGCCATTTTTGGGGTGGGCAAATCATTGGTGTCGGTGCCAAACGGGTCTTCAATTTCTTCGGCAATCAGCTCCAGGCTGGCTAAGACGTAAAAGATAAACACCACCACCGGGATCACGTAGTAACCCAGGCTAAACACAAAGCCGAACGGTAGCGTCATCACGTAGAAGAAGATGAATTTTTTGATGAACGCGCTATAAGAGTAGGGGATGGGCGTGTTTTTGATGCGTTCGCACACCCCGCACACTTCGGTGAAGGCTTTGAGTTCGTCATGAATAATAAAAAACTGGTCACCGCTGATTTTGCCTGAGGTATAAAGCAGGTTGGCTTGTTGAAAAATGCGCTTGGCGATCTGGTTCGGGTGGTGCTCATGGTGGTCAATGTCCAGATCCAGGCCTTCAAACAGCATTTTGCTCACCTCGGCATTCATCAAATGTTGGGAAAGCACGGTGGCATACGTGGGGATAATTTTTCTGAAAAAATCACGATCATGGTCATCGCCCAGATAAGCCGATAGCTTGATTGCCAGATTGCGGCTGTTATTGACCAGCGCCCCCCAGGCTTTGCGGCCCTCCCACCAGCGGTCGTAGGCGGTATTGGTGCGGTAGGCCAGCAACAAGGACAAGACAAAACCGACGGTGGTGTGTATCAGCGACAGATTTTTGACATGGCTGCTGTCGGCCAGCTTCCAGTATTCGATTTCAAGATAGGCGACGCCTCCGGCATAGGCGCCAATCAGTAGCATCATCGGCATCAGTTGGCGGAAGGTATCTGACTCGTGAAAACGAAAGATGAAGGTCAGCCAGTCTTTGGGGTTGTATTGAATCATGCCGATTGCCTGAGAAATGTTGGCCCCAGTTTAACATGGCACTGACACAATCTTTGTTGCCAGGACGGCGCTGTTCAGGCCGTCTTTTGCAAGCACACAACTATTTTTAAATTATTTTCAAAAAATCTGTAAGGCCGCGTTGCTTGCCTCGACTAAGGGTTACAGAACACATTTTCTGTTTAACTTTTTAATTGAATCCTTAGGAGATAGTATGAAAACGACTCAAAAATTGGCCAGCGCAGCATTGTTAGGTTTGTTCACTGCAACGGTGATGAGTGCAAGCCCGGCATTTGCTGGGGATGAAGGCAAGTCTGGCTGCAATGGCAAAGATAACGCCAAGATGGAAAAGGCCAATTGCAAAACTGCTGACGGTAAAGAGAAGCATGCATGCAAAGGCAAAAATTCCTGTAAAGGCCAGGGCGGTGATGGCAAGAATGCGTGTAAAGGGCATGGTTCATGCGCAACGGACGGCAGTAAGTAAGCTGGTCATTTTCTTGAATCATGTCAAGGCGGCGGGGCAGTGGCCCTGCTGCTTTGCAAGGAGTGAGTTGTCATGCCGCTGACCAATCCCTTACCCAATCCCTTACCCAATGCATTACCCCATCTGGGCTTTGGACTGGGCCTCAGGCCCACGCACTATCCGTATATTTTTGAACATCAGCCACCGGTGGACTGGTTCGAAATTATTTCGGAAAATTTTATGGATACCGACGGCAAGCCCAAGCGCAACCTGGCGCGTATCAAAGAGCAATACCCGATTGTCATGCATGGTGTGTCGATGTCCATCGGCAGTGTGGATGCATTGAATTCTGAATACCTGACCAAGCTCAAGGCGCTGATTGACTGGGTGCAACCGGCCTGGGTGTCGGATCATCTGTGCTGGACTGGCGTGGCACATAAAAATACCCATGATTTGCTGCCGCTGCCCTACACCGAAGAGTCGCTCAAGCATATGGTGCAGCGTATCTGCCAGGTGCAGGACAGGCTGGGCCGCAGAATCGCGCTCGAAAATCCGTCTACCTATCTGGAGTTCAAGCATTCCACCATTCCAGAAGCCGAGTTTATTGCGGCCATGGCGCAAGCGGCAGACTGCCATTTGCTGCTGGATGTGAATAATGTCTATGTGACGAGCTACAACCACCGGCTGGATGCACAAGCCTATCTGGATGCCTTGCCAATGGAGCGGGTGATTCAGGTGCATCTTTCGGGGCACCGCAACAAAGGCAGTCACATCGTTGATACCCACGATGACCATGTGACGGATGCGGTGTGGGGGCTGTACCAATATGTGGTGCACCGTGCTGGCCGCGTGCCGAATACCATGATTGAGTGGGATGACCAAATCCCGGAGTTTCCGGTGTTGGCTGCTGAGCTGGAGAAAGCCCGGCAAGTGGCCAGCCAGGCCAGCGCCTATGCCTTGCCAGACACAGCCAAGCCGGTTGAGGCATCTAGCCCAGCCATGCAACCGTCTTTACTGCAGGCGCAAACCCACTTTCAGCAAGCCATTGTGCTGGGCGATCGCATGGACAGTCGTCCGGCAGAGTGGATACGCGCCAAGGCCGAGTTTGCGCCAGAGGCACAGTTGTCGGTGTATACCGAGGCCTACCGTTACCGCTTGTTTGACGTGGTGGCTGAAGATTATCCGGTGTTGGCGCATTATTTAACGCCGCCAGTCTTTGACCGGCTGCTGTGGGATTTTATTGCGGCGGTGCAACCAGACCATTTTAATATCGGCCGCTTTGCACTTAAGCTGCCTGCGTTTATTCAAATTGCGCTGCCTAAGCATGGTTTTGCCCATGCGCTCTGCCAGTTGGAAACGCTGGTCGCACAAATGATGGACCCGGCTGAAACGCCTGTGCTGCAAGCTTCGCAGCTACAGGGGCTCACGCCGGATGGATTGATGGACTTGCAACTGATGCCCAGGGCCGCGTTATCACTGGCGCACTTTAGCCACGGTGTGAATGCATACTATCAGTCCGTGATGGACGAGCTGCCGACGCCGATGGACGAAGCCGTTGACGAGTATCTGGTGGTGTATCGCCATGAGGATGTGGTTTGGCGCATGACGCTGGAGGCGCAGGAGTTCGCATTGCTCAGTACCTTGTTTGGCGGGGCGACCGTGGGCGAGGCGTTAGCTGGGCTGGATGACGCAGCAGGCCCCGAGGTCATGGCCTATTTTTCAAAATGGATGAGAAACGGCTTGCTGGCCGCAACTCAGTTGGAGGCGACGATTGACGCTACCGCGGCTGACACCACTCATCTGCAAAAGGAGGAAACACATGCATATTTTGTTTGAGGGATTGATCGCTTGGCCGAAAAAAGTGGCTGCGCATTTTGAATGGCTGGGCCCGTTGGTCGCCCGCGTCGTGGTGGGCTACACCTTTATGCTCACGGGCTGGGGCAAGCTGAATAACCTGCCCGCTATCATTGAGAACTTTCAAAGCTGGGGCATCCCTTTCCCTGAATTCATGACGCCATTTGTAGCCGGCTGGGAGTTTTTCGGTGGGTTAGGCCTGATTCTGGGGTTGATGACGCGTATTTGTGGCGGGGCACTGGCGGTGGTGATGGTGGTAGCGATTATTTCGGCAAAACTGGCGGATATCGATTCGCTGGAAACCTTGCTCGGCTTTGAGGAGGCGACTTACTTTGCCGTGTTTACCTGGCTGGCGATTTGTGGTGCAGGCAAGGCTTCGCTGGATCATTGGCTGGAGCGGCACTACAAAAAGCATTAATGTCCATCGGCGCACTGCCATCAAGCATACGGGGTGGTCACTGCGCGGATGAATCGTTGACCAGCATGGCGTTCGCCAGCGCACCCACTTCACGCACGGCCTGTTCAATGGCCAGTGTCCACAAGTGACTGAAATTAAGGCGGATGTAGTGCGTGAATTCTTTTTTGCGCGAGAAGATGGTGCCTGGCGCGACGGTGATGCCGTTATCAATGGCGGCACGGTAAAGGGCAAGCGCATCAATGCTGGGTGACAGTTTGACCCAGATCACATAACCGCCTTGTGGCACGGACAGCTGGGTGCCCGCCGGAAAACTTTGCTCGATGACGTTGCGGATCAGCACGTAGTTGGAGCGCAGGGTGTGGCGCAGCTGTTTGAGGTGCTGCTCAAAGCTGTCGCGCTGCATGAATTTGGCAATGGCAATTTGTGGCGGCGAAGGCAGTGACAGACTGTTGAGAAACATGAGCCGCTCGACTTCCTGACGATAGCGTCCTGCCACGGTCCAGCCGACGCGGTAGCCAGGCGCCAGCGATTTGGAGAAGGACGAACAATGCAGCACCATGCCTTGCTGGTCATAGGCTTTGGCAGGCTTGGGCGGCGCGTCACTGAAATAGAGCTCACTGTACACGTCATCTTCAATCAGCGGGATTTGCTGCGCTGCCAGAAAGCTCACCAGTGCTTGCTTTTTGGCTTCTGGCATGGCAAAGCCAAGCGGATTCTGGAAGTTGGTGGTGAGGATCACGGCGGCAATACGCACGTTGTTGCTCACGGCCTGCAAGGCGTCGAGGTCTATGCCCGTGAGCGGGTCGGTGCGTAGCTCGGCGACTTTCATGCCCAGGCGTTCGACGGTATGTGCCAATGCATAGTAGCCGGGCGATTCGAGTGCGATGGTATCGCCCGCTTTAGCCACGGCTTGCAGGCACAGGGTAATCGCCTCGGTTGCGCCGTGGGTAATGACAATATCATCGGGCGACACATCCATGCCATGCGCCAGGTAACGCCGCGCAATCTGCTGGCGTAATAACTCGTTGCCTGGGGGCAAATCACTCAAGACCCCCCATTCGCCCTGATCATCGGTCAGCGCTTTTTCATACTGGTGGATTTTTTTGAGCGGGAATAGCTGCGGATCCGGGAATGGCGATCCCAGCGGCACCGTGCCAAATTCGCGGATGGATTTAAGCGTAGTGAGGACTAACTTGCTGGCGTCGACTTCGGCCAGATTCAGGTCTTTGGCCAGCGGCGAGGCGGCCTTTTGCTGCAGGCGTTTGCGTGGGGTGACGTAATAGCCGGATTGCGGATGGCTGCTGATGACGCCTTCTTGCTCCAGCAATAAATAGGCACGCAACACCGTGCTGATACTCAAGCCATATTGCTGGCTGGCTTGCCGTACCGAGAAGATTTTTTCACCTGGCCGCAAGACGCCTTCGTCTATCATGGCGCGGATGCGGGCGGCGAGCGAGACGTAAAGCTTCATGGATGGCAAGGCTTGCGAGTATCAAGATGTTCACCATTATACGTGAAGCCAGCGGGCGAGGATTTGCCAGAACAACGATACAACAGCCTGCGTTTAAACACACTTGCCCTGTTTAAACGCACTTGGGTGAATCAAAAAAGATCAGGCTGTTTGCAAGGCCAGCGCAACCTCAGCCCCAGTGGCAGTCAGACTGGCCACCAGCCGGTCCTTTTGTGCGCATACCTTGACCAGCGCCTGGTCATCGAGCGCAGTTAACAGACGCTGCAGTGTACTCATGCGCAGCTCGAGACGTTTGCATAGCGCGGCCAGCGGCATGTGCGCGCGGCCCTGGCTGTGTTCCGCATACAGGCATTCGAGGATGCTGAGCAGCATGACCGCACTCGGGTCCAGCGGGGTCAGGTTGATTGAAGTGTCTTCCCGAGCCTGCGAGTCTTCAACCGCAGAGGGCAGTGTCACCTCTGCCTCGAGCATGGACTGTAAGGTGTGGTCACGTTCAAGCAGCATGGGCGACCTCGGGGGCAGTGGTTTTCTCGATGATTACCGGAATCGATTTGGAGGTTGGGGTACGCGAATCGTCGGCTACGCTTTCCAGCGGTACCAGGTTATTGGTTTCCGGGTAATAGCCACTCAGGCAGCCTGCCGGAATATCGTAAGCCACCACCAAAAATTTGTCTGCGCGGCGTGTGATGCCATCCTGCCAGACGCTGACCAGGTTGATCCAGTCCCCTGCTTGCAGACCCTGGCGCGCAATATCGGCCGGGTTCATGAAGATGACACGGCGCTCGCCAAAGACGCCGCGGTAGCGGTCATCCATGCCATAAATGGTAGTGTTGTACTGGTCATGTGAGCGCGTGGTCATCAGCACAAATAACTGATCGCCATATTGCTCACGGGCCTGATGGATGGGCGAGTTTTTAGGGATGGCTTGCAGCGTGAACTCAGCCTTGCCAGAGGCGGTATTCCAGATGCGCTCGCTAGACGGCACGGGCAGGCGGAAACCGCCCGGGCGTTTGATGCGCTCGTTATAGTCTTTAAACGCCACCGGCAGGGTTTGTTCAATCAGGTCACGGATTTTGCTGTAATCCTCAATCAGCGCCAGCCAGGGGATGGTACTTGTTTTAAGCGTTGCCGCGGCCAGGCGCGCCACAATCGCCGGCTCTGACAACAAGTGCGGGGAAGCAGGTTTGTTCATGCCATAAGAAATATGCACCATGCTCATGGAGTCTTCCACCGTCACGCCTTGCGGGCCTGTGGCTTGCGTGTCGATTTCGGTGCGACCCAGACAGGGCAGTATCAAGGCCTGTTTGCCATGCACCAGGTGACTGCGGTTGAGTTTGGTGGTGACATGCGCGGTCATCTCGCAATTGCGCATGCCTTGCCAGGTGCGGTCAGTATCTGGCGTGGATATTGAAAAGTTACCGCCCAGGCCAAAAAAGAATTTCACTTTGCCTGCAATCATGGCTTCGATGGCGCCTACCGCATCATAACCTGGTGCTTTGGGGACATTGAGGTCAAACACCTGGTCTAGCCGTTGCAGAAACTCCAGCGGCATTTTTTCATAAATGCCCACCGTGCGGTTGCCCTGTACATTGCTATGGCCGCGTACCGGGCACAGGCCTGCGCCTTCCTTGCCGATATTGCCGCGCAACAGCATCAGGTTGACCAGGGTTTTAATGGTGGCCACGCCATGTTTGTGCTGGGTAATGCCCATGCCCCAGGTGGCAATGACGCGATCCCCCGTGGCATAAATACGGGCAATTTCCTCAATTTGTGCCAAGGGGACGCCGGACTCTTCAACAATCACGTCCCAGCTTTCCAGACGCGCATCTGCGGCAATCGCCGCAAAGTTATTGGTGTGTTCGGCAATGAAATCGACATCGACCACGCGCTCGGTGCCATGCAGAATGGCTTCGTCATCCCACTGAATGACGAACTTGATCATGCCTTTGATCAGCGCCAGGTCCCCGCCCAGCTTGGGCTGGATAAACAGGCTGCTGATCTTGCTGCCTTTAAAGCTCAGCATGTCAAACGGGCTTTGCGGGTCGGCAAAACGTTCCAGGCCACGCTCTTTGAGCGGGTTGATGGCGACAATGCGTGCGCCGCGTTTAGCCGCTTCACGTAACTCACCCAGCATGCGCGGATGGTTGGTGGCCGGATTTTGGCCAAAAATCAGCAGCGTATCGGCATGCTCAAAGTCATGCAGGGTCACTGAGCCTTTGCCGATGCCCACCGTGGCAGGCAAGGCAATACTGGTGGATTCATGGCACAGGTTGGAGCAATCAGGAAAGTTGTTGGTGCCAAATGCACGCACAAACAGCTGGTAGAGAAAGGCGGCTTCATTGCTGGCGCGGCCCGAGGTGTAAAACACGGCCTCATCTGGATGATCCAGACCGTTAAGCTGTGTTGCCATCAGCGCAAAGGCCTCGTCCCAGGACACTTCTTCATATTTGTCGGTGACCGCGTTATAACGCATGGGGTGGGTCAGGCGGCCTTCATTTTCCAGGGCGAAGTCGCTCCAGCCCATCAGTTCCGTCACCGTATGTTGGGCAAAAAAAGCCGGTGGGACACGTTTGGCCGTGGCCTCAGCGGCCACCGCCTTCACGCCGTTTTCACAAAACTCAAAGGTAGAGGTGTGTTCTTTGTCCGGCCAGGCACAACCTGGGCAGTCAAAGCCATCGGGCTGGTTTTGTGACAATAGCGTCATCACGCCTTTGACAGGGATTTTTTGCAGCGCCAGTTGGGCGGCCACTTGCTTCAATGCGCCCCAGCCAGCGGCCGGGTGGTGATACGGTTTAATCACAGCTTTGGATTGCGACATAGTTTCCAGTAAGATTGCGTCAGTACGTTTAACAGTGACAACAGGCGAGATTCAACTTGTCTGTCAGTGGGTTGTGCGGATTGCGGATGGTGTTTATCGTAGTCAGGTTGAGGCAACAAAAACAGACACAGAACCGCCCTAATTTTTAGGATACAGTTATTACGGCAGCGATTCTGATTCCTGCAGGGTCAGGCGTGGTTTTCAGTCAAAACGCCATTCCTTAGACGCGAATCCGAGCAGCGTTGCAGGGGTGTTTGACCCAAGCAACACCGCCCATGTGGAGACCTGTGTTGTGCAAGTGAGGTTGAGGTGTGCACGTAGATGAGTCAGCAGACTTAAGCGACGTGCTGATAGCGGTATTGTTGGGTATTACGGGTCTGCCAGCGACCCTGTCTAAATGCGTTGATCAGGGTTTTCGCCCGCTCACTGTGCATGCCGTCAAAACCGGGTTGATCCCTATCCAGGAAGTCGGTCAATCCAGTCACATGAGCCAAGTCTTCACGCGTCACATGGCGATACCCCATACTCCAGTCGTTAAAACTGCGCGCATCAATGGGTTCTTCAATCAGCTTCATCACATGATGGTGGCGCTGATCATGCGCGATTTTTTCATAGAGGGCATCGATCACCGCCCGCTCCCCTTCCAGCACTTGAAAGAAACATCCTTCCATGTACAGCAGCATGCCGGTGATGTGCAGGTGGCGGTTGTTCTCTCGCGCCATGGCGAGTAGCTGGATCAGCTCCTGGCTGGACATCAGGTGGTCGGCAATGCTGGTATAGCTCAGCATTACGAGGTCGTTTTCCTGTATCGGATCATGGTCCATGGCAGTTCCTTGATGAAACAGACAAACACTATGACCCGTTTGCTTGGGCGAAGGTTCTGGGTGGATGGGAGCGCATGCTTGAAGCTACGCAGACAAACTTAAGCACCTCATCCCGGCTCGCCAGCAGACTAAAAAACCTGCGGCCATGACGCATGGCACAAAGCAGGCGGCACCCGCATTCAACGCGGCCTTGGGCGTTGCTGATCCTTCAGCCTTAAGAGGATTTCTTGAAGGCGGCCTGGTAGGCGCTCACATAGTCCTGCCATTGATGGATGGTCTGATCGGCCACCTGTTTCGCCAGCGTGAGCACGGGGCCTCGCCAGTCGGCGACTTGCGCCCCAAATGCCATCAAGGCTTCGCGGTTGGCGGCGCCCAGATAACCGGCATTGCGCAAATGGGCCCAGGCGGTGAGGGCGGCCATGCTGGCAAAAATATTATCCAGCACGCTGAGTTTGCCATCCCACTGCGTGAGGTCTACCCGGTCTTGTGAGGGTTGCAGCGCTTTGATCAAATAAGACTGTTTGTCTACGCACACGGCTTTGAGAAGGGCGGGCGGCAGGACTTGGGCGCCTGCCTGTATGGTCGCGACGCGTTGAGATTCCAGCGTCCAGTCAGGTTGCGTGAGTTTGATTGCTGCGGTGTTCAGGTAAGGGCTTAGTGCACTCTGGTTGCTGGCTTTCATGTCTATGAGTGCGCGGCGCTCTGACCCTTTGCCGTTCACGAGCACGACATAGCGTTCCAGGCCCAGGCTACCGGTGCCAGCAATGCGGCGCGCAATATCCAGCGGATAAAAGAAGTCTTTTTTAGACTGCACTTGCATGGCCTTCATGTATTTTTCCAAAGCGGCTTGTTTTTGCGCTTTGTCCAAGGCCAGCGCACGTTTGCCGTCTATCAGGAGTGTGTCCGGTGCTTTGGCATTGGTCCGGCTTGCGATAAAGGCCTGGTTGCTGCGCTTGCTCAAGTCTGACAACAGATGCCTGATCGAGCCACGGGCCGTTTTGCGCTCTACCCATTTGGGTTTGCCTTCCGCCAGTGCCTGCGCGTAGTTCTGCACCATGATGTCAAGCAGTGCAGTGGTTTGTTTGGGTTTGAGCTTGAGTGTGTCCTGGGCGACCAGCAGGCTGGTCAGCAAGCGCGTCAGCTCCCACAGGCAAGGCGCCAGGGCGGCTTCATCAAAGTCGTTGAGGTCAAAATAGGCCAGGCCGTTTTCGGCTTTGTAGCTGCCAAAGTTTTCCAGATGCAGGTCGCCGCAAATCCAGGCGGCAGGGCTTTTTAGCTTTGCGAGGGCTGGATGCCAGTCTTCATAAAACAAATGGCAGGTGCCGCGCAAAAACACGAACGGGTCTTTGCACATGGCGGCCAGTTTCATGTGCAGACGCTCAGGGTCGCGGCCGGCGTTGTAGTGTTGGATTCTGTCTAAAATAGGCATGGCGGTTCCGGAAAAGGGTACAAAGCGTTGTCTGCGCGAGGCTGGTTCTGAAAGGGATACTCCGGGCTTTCAGCACGCAACGGTTTAAGGCAGGCCGACCAGCTTGAGATATTCCTCCAGCGTCAGCGTCAATCTTTGCAGTGAGGCATTCACCTCATCCAGCGGTTGGTTATCATGTAAATGCAGTTTCTCCAGCAGGCTTTTATGGGCCTCGATGGCTTGCAAGTGCGCTTCGAGCTTGGATGTTTTGAGGTCTTGGGTCATGGTGGATTCTCCATCATCGTCGGGGGCGGTGAACAGGCTTGAGCGCCTGCTGCAATCTATGTATGTCTGGTTCGAGTATCAATCGGATGACTAAGTTTTGTGGCGCCTGCTGAAAATGATGTGTTGATGGCTGGGCGCTTGCCCAAGCCCCGGTAATTTTCCAACATGCCGCGCTGAGACTGCTTGCCTGATCACGCCTGACTCATCCTGCCTGGTCTGGCTCGCCATACAGTGACAGGTAACGGGCGGGCTGATGCGAGCTTAAAAAATGTTCAAAGTCGTCAGGCGACAAGGGTTTTGCAAACAGGAATCCTTGCAGCTTGTCTGCACCCAGTGCTCGGCACAGGGTGGCTTGTGGCAGGGTTTCTATGCCTTCGACAATGACTTCAAGATCCAGACTTTTGGCCATGACGATCATGGCTTTGAGCAGGCGACAATCCGCCTCATTCTCTGGCACATTTTGCACAAAGCTGCGGTCTATTTTCAGGATAGAGGCAGGCAGGTGTTTCAAATAGGTCATGGACGAGTAGCCTATGCCAAAATCATCCAGTGCCACTTTGAGCCCAAACTGCTTGAGGTGACGGAGTCTTGCCGAGGTTTTGTCAAAGTCAGACACCAGTACACTTTCGGTAACTTCCAGTAACAAACAGCTGCCAGGCAGGTCAATCTGCCTTAAATCACGCTCAATTTCAGTCAGCATGTGTTCATGTTGTAACCATTGTGCGCTGGCATTCACTGCGAGTACGCAGTCCGCGTCAATCAGACCGCTCTGGCGCCAGCGTGCAAACTGTAAGCAGGCCAGTTGCCGGTTTCTGCTGTCGATCTCGGCAAAAAAGCCAAGCTCTTCCACCACATCGATAAAGGCCGCCGGTGGCAGCAGACCTTGCGTGGGATGCTGCCAGCGCATGAGCATTTCTGCACCGCACACGGTAAAGTCTTGTGCATTCAATACCGGTTGGTAGTACTGCACCAACTGGTTTTGCAGGCGTTGCGAACGCAGTTCGTTCTCTACCATCATGCGATGGATAATCTGCTCTTGCAGTACTTCGCTGAAAAAGTGAAAGCCATTTCGCCCTGCACGCTTGGCATGATACATCGCCAGGTCGGCACGCTTTAACATGTCTTCTGCCGTGCTTGCGCAGCGGGGAAAGGTGGCAATGCCTATGCTGCAGGTAATAAATTGTTCGGTTTGATTCAGCGCAAAAGGCTCACGCACCTGTTCGAGGATGCGCTGCGATAAGGCGCCGACGGCGGTTTCATTTTCCAGATCGTGCACGATAATGGCAAACTCGTCCCCTCCCAGGCGGCAGACCATGTCGCCTTCTCTGACCACTTCCTGCAGTCGCTGTGCGACCTGCTTCAGCAGGTGATCGCCAGAGTCATGTCCCAGGCTGTCATTGACCAACTTGAAATTATCAATGTCCAGATAAATTAAGCCGAGTTGAACGTTGAGGCGATGCGCACGTTGCATGGCATTGCGCAAATGCTCTTCAAAATAATATCTGTTTGATAATCCGGTCATCGGGTCATTCTCTGCCAGATACTTCAATCGCTTGTGCGTTTCAATCAACTTGTTGTTCAGGGCATGGCGGGCTTGCGCGTGTACCAGCGCTTTGGTCAGGTGTCGCTCAGACAGCTCTTTTTTAAGTAAAAAATCCTGGGCCCCGGCGAAGATGCAATTTCTTTCTATGGTCTCGTTATCTTCCATGCCGGTCAGGATCACCACGGCGGCCTGCTTTTCTGTGTGTTGTGTGAGTTGGCTTAACACATCCAGGCATTCCATATCGGGCAGGCGGTAGTCGAGCAGTACGATATCAAAATCGTTTTCTTCATACAGTTTCAAGGCTTTGACGGCGGTATTTGCATGCACAATATCCTTCACCAGTGATGGGTTTTGCAACACCCGTACCACAGCCATGCGGTCCAATTCATCATCATCTACCAGTAGCAGGCGCATGGTTACTCCTTCGTGGCTGGCAGCTCAACAATGCGCCAATAATGCTCAATTAGCCCCATGACTTCCATAAAGTCGCGGTCCATGTGCTGCTTGAACACATAGCCCGCGACATGTTTGCGGTAGGCTGCGACCAGGTCCTCGTCTGATTTTGACGTCGTCAGCACAAACACCACAGCATGGGTTAATAATGGATCCGTGCGTAACGCTTCCAGAAACTCCAGGCCATTCATGCGCGGCATATTCAGGTCAAGCAGGATAATATAGGGTGCAGGAATCTGGCCCGAACGCAGCAACTCCAGCGCTTCACGGCCATCGCGGGCACGAAACAGGGTGTTCAACAGTCTTAATTTGCGTAATGCGCGCTCCAGCGAGATGGCATCAATGTCGTCATCGTCAACAATCAGCAACGATACTTCCTTATAACGATGTTTGGGCAGGATTTGCACGCATCAACCTTTCTTCTATATTGATCGGCCAGGTGAACGTGATCGCACAGCCGCGCTGACCATCGGAGCGGATGCTGGTACTGCCACCATAGGCTTCGACGATTTTTTTAACCAGTGCCAATCCCATGCCGCTACCTTCCACCTCATCGCGCGGCCTCAAGGTCTGGAACATGATATAAACCCGTTCCTGGTATTCTGGAGAGATGCCCGGCCCATCATCAATGACGCTGAACTCATAGTAATGCGGGTTGGCCTGCTGCCATTGCAACTGAATGCTGCCGCGCGTTTGATCGTGGTGTTTGATGGCATTGCTAAACAGATTGCGCAGCACCTGTTCCAGTGGGGTGGCCAGCGTATAAAACGTGGGCAAATCGTCTGCTATCTTCAGGCTAAAGCCTGCAGGCGGGGCTTGCATCTCAAAAATGGACTGCGCTACTTTGCCCAGGTCGACCTGGCTGACGCTGCCCTCCAAACGTCCGGCGCGCGAATAGGCGAGTAAATCATCCAGCAGGCGTTCCATTCTGCGCAACCGTCCGCGCAAGAGGGTCATGTGTCCACTAATGGCCTCCACTTTGCCCTGGTTAAGGTCTTCTTCGATCCAGTGCGAAATTTGGAAAATGCCGCGCAATGGCGATTTGAGGTCATGGGAGGCCACATAGGCAAAAGTGGCCAATTCTTTATTGCTGCGCTCCAGTTCATCGCGGTGTTGCGCCAGCTTTTCACTGGCTTTGACACGGGCAGAAATGTCCGTAATGGCCGACAGGACCTTGACGCCGTCATCGGTTTCTATCGGATTGAGCCCGACCTCGACAGGAAACTCACTGCCGTCCTTTCGGCGGCCATACAAGTCCCGCCCGGTGCCCATGGCTCGCGGACTCAGCTCAGAAAAAAAGAAGGCCCGGTGATGGGCATGTTGATGGCGCAAGCGCTCGGGCAGCAACATATCTATGGTTTGCCCCAGCAGCTCCTCGCGCGGGTAGCCGAAAATACGTTCTGTTTGCGGATTGACCATTTCGATCAAGCCATTTTTATTCACCATCACCATGGCATTGGGGGCAGCTTCGACGACCTGGCGAAAGCGCGCTTCCATGCGCTTGCGTGCCGAAATGTCGGTAATGGCAGACAAGACTTTGACGCCATCATCGGTTTCGATGGGATTGAGCCCGACCTCGACAGGAAACTCGGTGCCATCCTTGCGGCGGCCATACAAGTCCCGTCCGCTGCCCATGGCGCGTGGTCTGAGGTCTGAGAAAAAGGCGGCGCGATGATGCGGGTGCTGATGTCGGAAGCGCTCAGGTAGCAAAATGTCTATGGTTTGTCCCAGCAACTCCTCTCTGGGGTAGCCAAAAATGAGCTCTGTCTGTGTATTGACGAGTTCGATTAGGCCACGACTGTTCACCATCACCATGGCGGTCGGGGCGGCTTCTACTACTTGCCGGAAGCGCAGATTGGCACGCGCAACGTCTCCACTTTCATCATGCATACCCAATCTCCCATGGTGACTGCACTTAATATTTTATTTTAATAGTTAATGTTGCACTGTTGAAAAGAAGCACATGCGACCACTATGCTGCCGAGAGAGCTGATGCTGCAAAAGTACTCTTGCCGCTCGCTGAACTGTGGTTTTTATAATGAGTCACAGTCTACACCCATCATGCTGACTCTTGTATAGTACATCAGCGTGGATAATCTTGCTGTCGGACAGTCCAGCATACGTTCTGGTCAGTCTGCTTGCGCAATACTGACGGCGTTCCGTCCAGACTGTTTGGCCTGATAGAGAGCCGCATCTGCCTTGATCAGCAGTTTTTCCAAGCTGGTGCTGGTCTCCGAGGTGGCAGCTAAGCCAATCGAAATAGTCAGGTGAAGAGCGCGGTGGTTTCCAAGGTGCATTTCGGTGTTGGCTGCAGTCGTTCGCAAGCGCTCCGCGACTTCTATCGCTTGTTCTTTCTGCGTATCTGGCAACAAGATCGCAAACTCCTCACCACCATAGCGGCTGATCAAATCAATATCGCGCAACTGCGTCTGACATTGCCGGGCAAACGCTTGCAATACAACATCGCCAGCCTGGTGGCCATAGTTGTCATTGATTTTCTTGAAATGATCGATGTCTATCATTAATAAAGCGATGGCGCCGCCACGGCGCTTGAGTCTTGCCAGCGCGATATTGGCCTCTTGGATAAAGTGTCGTCGATTGGGCAATCCGGTTAAAAAGTCTTGATTGGCTTGCTTCTGCAATTTTTCCTGTAGCGCCTTGTACTCAGTAATATCTTGTATTTGTACGACAAAGTGCTGGAGCTGGCCGGCTTCATCTTTAATGGAGGAGTAGGTCAACAAGACCCAAAGCGTATGACCTTGGCTATGAAAAAAGCGCTTTTCTACCTGATAGTTATCTCGCTGGCTAGTGAGCAGCGAGTCCAGCAGCAGATGGTCAAGTTGGTGGTCGTCAGGGTGGGTGATCTGCTGGATGGTTTTCTGGCATAACGCCGCTTCATCTTCCCCCAGCATATGGCATAAGGCCCGATTTGCCTGCATAAACCTGCCATCGAGGCCTAGCAAAGCCATGCCGATGGCTGCGGAGTCATAGGTTGAGCGAAACAGTTTTTCGGATTGAAACAGGGCGTGTGAATGTTCAGCCGCCATTCGCGCGTGTTTGCTTTCACGGCGTTGGAATACAAACAACATAGTGAATGTAAAGAGTGCAAAAATACTGAAGCAGATGATCTGAATCATGGCATTTTCGTACCAGTATCTAAAAATGCGTTCAAGGTCGCGGCTGACCGCCACCATGAGTGTGCTATGCAGTTTGAGGTCGCCGGGGGCCAGTGTGGTTTGAGCCACCATACGCTGCTGCCGGGTTGAATATAACTGACCACTAAATACGGTCACCGCTTTGCCGCTTTGGATATGCCGGGTAAAAAATGAACCAGGAGTTGCCAGATTTGTGCCCGGCTTGAGCCCGTTGTCGGGCACGCTCATGAACAGCACGCCTTTGCTATGTATCAGGGAACTGCGGCTATCCTGCGTGTATAACACAGAGGCTAGCAGCGGTTTAAAATATTCGGGATCCAGAATGGCAGTGACAATCCCGGAAAATTCACCCTGCTTGCCAGGAATGATCCGGGTCAGGTTGAGTATATAGTTACCGCTCATGCCGGTGAAAGGGGGCGAAACGTAAAGCCTATCGGGATCTCGAACCCGCCGGGCGGTCTGGTAATAATCACGGTAACTGAAGTTCATGCCGAGATATTCTGGAAAACTAGTGTATATCAGTGTTCCATCGGCATCAAACACGTCAAATCCTCGTATTCCTGGCATGGTGCTCGCCATGGTTGTCAAGCGTTTGGTCGCGACTTGCTGTTGATGTTTCCACTCCGGGATTTCTTGAATAATGGCCAGTAAGGCTTGATTGGCACCTTGAAACTGGAAGGCCAGGTTTTTTGAAATGACATTGGCTTGGGTAATCAGGCGGTCGCGTTCATTCGCTTCAATTTGCGCACGCTCATGGTAAATATTGAGCGCAATCAAGCCGCCAAGCACAGACAGTGCGAGCACAAGTTCTATCCAGAGCACAACGGTCAAGCGAGTTAATAACTTTTTATGCGTGATCATGCGATGTTTTTTGCGCTACCAATGTTGACCAGGGCGAAGTGCGATTGTCCATAGCAGAGTAATTAGCATACTGCAATATTTACGCGATATCTATATGGTCTTTGCACGCGCGCAGTGTTCATGGCATTTTTGATGGATACCGCGCATGCGCGACGGTAGATGAGGCAGAAAATTGGCCGGCCTGTGATGGTTTGATGGGCCTGACGCAGGATGAACTGGTTTAAACAGCTGTTAACAGGAAGCTTTCCTGTTGTGGCCTGGCGGCAGCTGGCTTAGTGTATGCGGTCATAGGTATGCAAGCGGGCCAACAATGAGACCTTTCACTAATGTATGGATATTGGCGACGATCTTGTCTGCAGTGGTCGGGGTGGCCTGCGCGGCAGATGCGGGCATGACGACGCAAGATGGCCGCCCTTTTGCGAGCCTGAATGCGGAGGCCATCGCGCAGCTGAGTCCTGTCGATCAACAGGCATATGATGCCTGGAAACGGGCGTCAGCACCGCCGGTGACGACATCTACCTATCAGGAGGACACTGGTCCCAACACCATGGATTTGTCTTCCGATTTTTCAATGTAACTGATTTTTGAATGTTGTGGCCGTTGCCGTTTAAAATGGCGGCATGTCTGCGACCTTGATTCAACAATTTCTGCCGGGGTATCCCGCGCATTTACGTGCGCAAATTGCCCAGTTGCATGCCCAGGGCCAACTGGGCCATTATCTGCAGCAGCGTTATCCCGAGACGCACACGATTCAAAGTGACAAGGCGCTGTATGATTTTTGTAATGCGCTCAAGCAGCGCTATTTGAAAAACGCGCCCTTGCTCGACAAGGTCTATTTCGACAACCGGCTCACCATAGAAAAGCAGACACTGGGGCTCAATGCCGCCATTTCGCGGGTGCAGGGCGGCAAGCTCAAAGCCAAAAAAGAAATCCGGATTTCGGCTTTTTTTAAAACGGCGCCGCTGGCATTTCTCAACATGATCGTGGTACACGAACTGGCACATCTCAAAGAGCGCGAGCATGACAAGGCGTTTTACCAGCTCTGTCTGCATATGGAACCCGACTACATGCAATATGAGTTTGATTGCCGGGTGTATTTGTTATGGGGCGCCCTGCAAAAACATCAGCTGGATGCCGGAAACAGTGTGCGGGCGACCTTGCCTGGCTCCAAGCCATAGTGTGCGCTCACCAATGCCGTGATTGCCTTATCCAGCGCCAGTGTGGGTTGCAAGTCGCGCCCCTGATACAGCTGGCTGTCTTTGAGGCTGGGCCAGTCGGCGATGACTTTGCCGGCTGTCCAGCTTCGATTGCTTGCCGTGATGGCGGGCAGGGCGCCCCCAAATGCCAGCATGGCGGCGCCTGTGCCGTGGTCAGTGCCGCCTGTCCCATTGGCGGCGGCGGTGCGGCCAAATTCGGTGGCGACGATGATCAGCGTTTGCTGCCAGTGACTCCCCAGATTGGTTTGCAGGCTGGCGAGCAGGGTATCCAGGTCGGACAACTGTTTGCTTAGACGGCTGTTTTGGGCGCTATGGGTATCCCAGCCGCCGGTTTCCAGCATGGCAATGCGCGGGCCGTCTGGCCGGCTTAAAAAATCACCGACCATGTTGCCCAGCGCTGCTGGTTGCTGGCTGTTTTGTCCTTGCATGCCTTTGTCCGCCATATTCTCGACTTGCATCGCACTTTCCCAGGCGGCATGTAATTGGGCATCCTGCTGGTAAAGCTGGCTGACTCTTAACAGTAAATCATCGGAGGGTTGTGGCAGCTTGGCACTGGCATAGGCATCGACCTGATAGTTGCCACGCAAGGCCAGCGGAATGGTGGGGGAAAATGCAATCGCCTCGTTTTGGGCGGGCGGCAGCAGGCCGAGCAAGCGGTTCAACCAGCCATCTTTGAGCTGATAAGCACGCGTACCCCCACTTTCCAGCACATTCTGCCCGTCAAAATGGGAACGCTCGCGGTAGGCCGAGGCCACCGCATGTACAAACAGTGCATGTTGCTGCTGGTAAAGCGCCTTGGCCGTAACCAGAGAAGGGTGTAGCGCAAACAGGCTGTCCAACTTGGTGTCATTGATGTCTTGCACGGCCAAGGCGCCACGCAAGCGCTGGTAATCGGGATCTGCATACGGAATCACGGTGTTCAAACCATCGGCCGCGCCGCGCTGGATGATGAAAATAAAACGTTGTTCGGTCGCTGCTGCCGCAAAACTCAAGCTGGGGAGCCAAAAGGCGGCCAGCCCGGCGCCGCATAATTTCACAAATTGTCTGCGCTGCATGGCTATCTCCTTAAAAATTCAGGGCTGACCAGCAGGAGGGCAAAACCGGTGTGCGCAGATTCGGCGCGACTCACTTGCTGCAAGGTCTCCTGGCTGAGCCTGCCGCGCAGGACGGTATTGGCCAGCACCGCGGGTGGCATGCTCAGCTTGGTCAGCGAAGCCAGCCGCTGCGCATACTCCACCCGGCGCAACAAGGCGTTGGAGGCGAGCCAGCTTTCGGCCACATCGTCATAACCGGCGGGGGAGCCTGGTTTCCAGATCGGTTGTCCCAGCTGGGTCATGACTTGCGAGACGCGGACATGCGAAAGGTCAATGTCCAGCGCCCGTACACTGCTAATCAGCCACTCCCATGGGGTTTTGAACTTGACCGGCGTGGGCACGCGGCACTCCGGCGCTTCTATCAGCACGCGATACAGTGCCGGAAGTTGGCCCCCGGTTTGCAGATAGGTGTCGCGTAGCCGGTTAATCAGAGCGGGCGGTGGCTGGTCGCCAGCAAAATGGCAGGCCAGTTTGGTCGCCACATGCGTGGCCGTGGCCGGGGCGGCGGCCAAGTCAGTGAGGATGGCTTCGGCTTGTTGCACGCCCGGTTGCGCATAGGTTTTGCCGAGTAACTGACGGACATCAGGCTCGTGTACGCGCTCATTAAAGACAAAGCCAGGATAGCGCGCATCGGTCTCGCCTGTGAGCTTGGGACCGGGCACGGTCCAGCCGGTCAGTGCGCGTGCAAATTCGGTCACATCCTGTTGGCTATAACCGCTGCGTACGCCCAGCGTGTGCAGTTCCAGAATTTCGCGGGCAAGGTTCTCGTTGAGGCCACTTTTCTTGTCCGGCTGGCGGCGCATTTGCCGTTGTACGGCTTCGCTTTGTGGCCCGCGTGATTGCTGCTGGTCTAGGTAGATCAACATGGCCGGATGCTTCTCGACCGCAAACAACATGTCTTTAAACGTGCCCAGTACAAACGGACGGATGGCTTGCAGTTCAAACAATCCGGCCAGTTGTGTGACCTGCGATTTTTGTGCCGAGATTGCAAAATGGTTGGACCAGAAATGCACCAGTCTTTCCACAAACGGGGTATCGGTCTGCTGCGCCACTTGTGCCCGCACCTGGACTGCCTCGGTATAGCTGTCCCGCGCTTCGTTACGCATCTGGCGGCGTAACTGCAGTTTGTCCTCAGGTGATCCGGCCTGATTGATCATGCGCATTTCCTGCATCTCTTGCGCAATGGTCGGTAGCGCTTGCTGGTATTGCTGCCACAATGGCGGCAAGGCCTGGTAACGGCTAAATTCGTCCAGCAATGCCCGCGAGACACTATTTGAGGGCGTAGTGGCCGCGGCGCGTGCGCCCAGGCCAAAACGTTGATCAATGATCAATGCGTCATCCGTCATCATCGACTCCAGACGTGAGTGGGAACAGAAATACTAACAGCCATGACCAGACTAACAAAGCTGGATTACAGCGGGCTTACAATCGCACGGGGACCAGTCCTGCGGTGCGCTTGGTCAGCTGCCAAGGCTTGTCAGCGCCAGCCTGATTGAAGCGCTGTGAGTGATGTGCTACCGTGTGGTTGCCGCGTTAACCTTCTTACTCACACCATCGACTCTACACAGGCTTTTTATGCAGACCCATACCCACAAGGTGCGCCGAGACCTGCTCCTGCTCTGGGCTGTGATTGCGGCCGTCTCGGCCTTGCTGGTCTGGCTGTTGATCGAACTGAGCCGCCAGGGCGCGGCCTCGCAGATTGCCGAGGCCAGGCTGCATGCGGCTGCCAGCTGCCAGGCCATGCAACATGGGGTACACCTTGCGAGGCTGGAGAGTGCTTCTGCGCAGGCAGGCTGGCAGGCGGTGATAGATCTTGCCTTGCGCGAAGAGCCCGGCAGTGAAGGCGGCTTTTGGCGGCCAGACCAAGGTGTGTTTGCGTATGCCTTTCCTACGTATGATGGCACCGGCGTCAAGCGTGATCCACCGGTGGCCGAACTTGAAAAAATCACTGCCACGGCCGAACTGGCCAGCCGCAGCCATCAGTTGATTCTGGAGGTGCGCCCCGGCTTGCGTGAAGCCATTGTGTTTGCTGCCTGCCCACTGACCCAAGCCCCCGGCACGTCTGTTGCCTGGGTGATGAAACGCGTGTTGCTGATTCAGGCTGAGGTGCTCAATCATTTGAGCCTGGCGTTGGCGCTGCTGATAGGCCTGGTCGTGATGTCTGGCGCCTGGCTGGCCTGGATGCTGCTGCGCTGGCAGCGCCAGATGGCTACACTGATGCAACAGCTGGCACAGTCTGAGCGCATGGCGACGCTGGGCCGGGTCTCTGCCGGGTTGGCACATGAAATCCGTAATCCGCTGGCCACCATGCGCATGAAGGTTGAAAATGCCATGGCCGCGGCCCCTGAGCGCTATCAGCAACGCAGCCAGAGTGCCTTTGAGGCGGTGCTGGCGCAAACCTCGCGCCTCGAAAGCCTGATCTCCAGTTTGCTGGCACTGACCCATCCCTTGCAACTACATAAGCAGGCAGTGGATTTGCGCGCCTGGCTGACCAGCCTGACCAGCTTGCATCAAGAGGCCTTGACTGCGCAGCAGGCACGCTGGAAGTTAACCCTGAGTGATGCCGTAGTGACACGTGCTCAAGCGCAGGCCGTGCTCGACCCAGATAAAATGGCGCAAGTGATGGACAATCTGATCCTGAATGCGCTGGCGCATATCCCCGTGGGAGGCGAGATTGAGTTGGGGCTGGACAGCGTCACTTCGGGGCACCTGCGATTGTGGGTGGCCGACAATGGCAGTGGCGTGCCCGCGCATTTGCGCCCCCAGGTGTTTGAACCTTTTAGTACGGCGCGCAGTGGTGGTACCGGCCTGGGCCTGGCCCTGGCGCGCGAGATTGTCCAGGCGCATGGCGGCGAGCTACGCTTGGCCGATACTGCCGCGGGCGCCCGTTTTGAGATTGAATTACCATGGCACACCTCCTGATTATTGACGATGATCCCGCCTTTAGAAGCAGCCTGTCTGAAATGCTGTCTGACCTGGGGCACCATGTGCTGGAAGCCGGCCATGTGCAGGCGGGCCTGCACTGCTTGCGGACGGCGCCGGTAGAGCTGGTGATCACCGATCTCAAACTCACCGGGGAAGACGGCTTGTCCTTCTTGCGTCAGGCGCAGGCGATCAAGGCGGTGCCCTGCATCATGCTTACCGCCTATGCCAGTGGCAACAACACGATTGAGGCCATGCGGCTGGGTGCGTTTGACCATTTGACCAAGCCAGTGTCACGGCAGAAGCTAATGGAAACCTTGCAACGCGCACTGCCCGAGCGCAGCGCTGACCGCGAGTCTCGCCTGGAGGCCGACGCCACGCTAACCGCAGACAACCCAACGGCGGAACGCTTGATTGGCAACAGTGAATGCATGCGCGAGGTGTTCAAACACATCGGCCTGGCTGCGGCGACCGAGGCAACCGTGCTGATTTTGGGCGAGACCGGTACCGGCAAGGAAGAGGTGGCGCGTGCATTGCACCGTAACAGCTTGCGCGCTCATGGCCCTTTTGTGGCTGTCAACTGTGCCGCCATCCCGGCAGAACTGATGGAAAGCGAGCTGTTTGGGCATGTCAAAGGTGCGTTCACAGGGGCGGTGGCTGACCGTAAAGGTTATTTGCGGCAAGCGACTGGCGGCACCCTGTTCCTCGACGAGATTGGCGATATGCCGCTGGCGCTGCAAGCCAAGATTTTGCGGGTGCTGGAGGCGCGCGAGTTTAGCCCGGTCGGCGCGCAAACGGTGCTTGCGCTGGATGCGCGCATCATTGCAGCCACCCATAGAGATTTACCTGCCGCCGTCCGCGCCGGGCAGTTTCGTGAAGATTTATGGTACCGGCTGCAGGTGATGCCGATTGCCTTGCCGCCACTACGCGCGCGCGGTGAAGATCTGTTACTGCTGGCGCAGCATTTTTTGGCCAGTGAAGCTGCGGGTACCCCCAAGCGTCTGACCGCTGAAGCCGCACAACAGCTGGTACAACATGACTGGCCGGGGAATATCCGCGAACTCCGCAACACCATCGCGCGCGCGCAGATTTTGAGTCATCATGCCTGGATCGAGGCTGAACATATTTCTTTTACGCCACGTCCTCAAGCGGCAGACGCTTCTGGTCGTGGCGCTCCCACCGGCACGCTGGCCGAGACCCTGCAGCAAGTCGAACGCGAGATGATAGAACGCGCATTGCGCGAGAGCGGTGACAACCGCAGTGAAGCGGCGCGTAAACTGGGGTTGTCCCGTCAGCAACTTTACCGCAAGCTCGAAGAACATGGCCTGACATAAGCGCTGACAGCTGTCCGCCCAGCGGACAGTGTTGTGTCACCAAAGCGGACAAGTGCGCCAAGGTTTATTTTCAAGCAATTGATTTTAAATAACTTTTTATCTGGCATGCCCCTTGCAATTGAGGAGATAACCTCTATCGATGACAAGGAGCATTTCATGTTAACTTCTTCTGTATGTATACGTAGCAGCCATCTTGCACGTGGTAGCCGTCCTCTGCGCGCCGCGCTGCTCATCACCACCCTAAGTTTGCCCCTGCAAGCATTTGCCTTGCCGCCCTTAGCTGCGAATCCTTCTCCGCTGACGCCTGCACCACTTAATCTGGGGCCAGGCGCATCGACACCACTGGCGCCTTCGCCTATGGTCCCCGCTCCGCTTGCGCCTGCAGGCGCGCTGGATTTACAGGCGACGGCGGCGCTGCCCGCGGTAGCTGAGGCGACTGTCAAGGCCATCCTGTTTAATCCGTATGGGGAAGCGGATGGCTTGCGCTTGGCGAATGACGTGATTGTCAAATTCCCCCCGCACCGTTCGCAGGCCTTGCTAGGCGCAGTGCAACCCGGTCAGCATGTGCGTATTCTCGGGCATGCTGAAACGCCAGCCATGGTTAAAGCCGATGCCATTATCAACGTGACCACCGGCAATATTGTGGTGGACCAGCCACCCGCCAATAACCTGCCCTTGTTACCTCCACATTTGCGGGCGCAGTCATTGCAGCCGTTGCAGGTGGAAGGCAAGGTCGATCTGATCCTGAATGGTCCGCGCGGCGAAGTCGATGGTGTCATCCTGGATAACCAGAGCATTGTTCACTTTCCGCCTGAAAGCCTGAGTGTGCCATTGCGCCCAGGGGTGCGTATTGCGGTGGCGGGTCTAGGGACCAAGACGGCCAATGGTGTGTCGCTGGAGGCGATCCGCATGGGAAGCTCCGCCGCTACGATGCAGCCACTCTATGCGCCCGCGGCCCCAGCTTGTCAGCCAGCGGCTGCGGTAGCCGGCCAGTGCTAGACCCTGATTTAGCCCAAGCCAACGCTTCATCCGGCGTCGCCTGCGATTTAAGCAAGTTAGGTGTTGCTTAAAGCGCTTTGGGCAACAGCGGTGCTGCCCAAAGGCCGCCGCCCACGCTGGACGCCCTCTTTTGACAGGATGCATCATGATTGCAAAATTAGCCCCGATTCTATTGTTACTGATCTCCAATGTGTTTATGACGGTGGCCTGGTATGGCCATCTCAAGTTCACCGAAAAGCCGCTGTATGTGGTGATTGTGGTGAGCTGGTTGATTGCCCTGTTTGAGTATTGTTTTGCGGTGCCGGCCAACCGGATCGGCCATACCGTGTATTCGGTGGCAGCGCTCAAAACCATGCAGGAAGTCATTTCACTCAGCGTGTTTGTAGTGTTTTCGGTGTATTCCCTCGGCGAGCATTTCACTTCCAGCCATTTCGTCGGCTTTGCCCTGATTGCTTTGGGTGCCTTTTTTATCTTTAAAGCCCCCGTGGTCTAAGGAGCACAGCATGCGTCTATTCAAACGGCCTGCAGATTCCCGCCAATGGCTGGCGGTAATGAATTTTTTCATGGCCGATGTCCGCGACGGGCTGGGCGCCTTTCTCGGCGTGTATTTGTTGGCACAGTCCTGGCAGGCGGATGAGATCGGCTATGTGATGACCATAGGCGGGTTGGCAACCATGGTGGCGGGAATTCCGGCGGGTGCCCTGATGGACCGCACACATGCCAAGCGCTTGTGGCTGTCTGTGTGCGCCATCCTGATGGTGGTCGGTTGCCTGGTGTTGTTGCTGTGGCACTCGTTTGCGGCGATTGCCTTGTCGCAAGCGGCTACCGGTGTGGTCCGTGCCATGATTGGGCCCGCGATTGCCAGTATCAGCCTGGGCCTGGTCGGGTCTAAATATTTGTCCAGGCAGCTTGGTCAGAACGAGGCCTGGAGTCATGCCGGTAGCCTGGTGTCGGTCTCCGTGGCAGGCGTGCTTGGTTATTTCTGGGGCTTGTCTGCCGTCTTTATGCTATTGGCGGTGATGGCGGTGCTGGCGCTGCTGTGCATCCGCCGCATTCGCCCGCAGGAGATTGATTACCATGCGGCGCGCGGTCTGGAGTCACATGCTGCGGTCAGTGATTCTGGCCGTGCCGTATGGAAGGCCTTGCTGCAGTCACGCCCCTTATTGATGCTGGCTTGCATCATGATGCTGTTTCATCTTGCCAATGCCGCCATGCTGCCTTTGCTGGGGCAAACCATGGTGTCGCAAGGTCTGGTCAACGCCAGCCTGTTTGCGGCTTTGACGGTAATGATTGCGCAACTGGTGATGATCCCCATGGCATTGCTAGCCGGGCGTTATGCCGAGCAGTTTAGTTACGAACGGCTGGTCACGCTGGCCTTGCTTGCCTTGCCGGTGCGCGGCGTGATTGCGTCGACCTGGAACTCGCCCTGGGCGGTGGTGCCCGTGCAGCTACTGGATGGCGTCGGCGCGGGGCTGTTAGGGGTGGCTTTGCCAGGACTGGTGGCCAAGATGTTGCAAGGCAGTGGGCATTTCAATGTCGGGCTGGGATTTGTGTTGACCATCCAGGGCCTGGGGGCAGCCTTGAGTCCGGCCATGGCAGGCTGGGTCGCGCAGCGTTATGGCTACGCCATGAGTTTTACCTTGCTAACAGGGGTGGCGGTGCTGGCGATTTTGTTATGGTGGCAACAGGCCAGGCAAACGGCTGCTCAATCTGCGGCAAGCGGGGCTTGAATGCGTCTCTGTCCCCGCGGTTACTGGAACAAATCATCCAGCGGGTTGCGGACCAAGGTCGGGGCCGAGGTAACTGAGGGGCTCACCCGTTGGCAACGATAGGCTTCTTCAATGTTGTCGCGGTAGTAACTCCATTGGGCACTGGCGCTTTTGAAGCTACGCCAGACGCTTTCGCTGACATTGGCATATTCGAGGGTGCTGCCGTCTTCCAGCCTCACGCGCAACGCCCGCTTGCCTGCATCATAGCCAATCGCACGCAACTTGCCGGCATGGGTGTTGATCATGTCCATCAGGGTCTAGCCGCAGCAGCCGGGTTTGCAGCCGCAGGATTTACCCGCAGGCTTGAGGCCTTTTTGTTGCCAGGCTTGCAAAAACGCTTCTTTGCTCATGGGTTGCAGTTGCAAACTTTGTTGCAAGGCGGGATCCACCACTTGCGACTGGTAATGCTGAAAATGCGCCAGATATTTGGCATACGCCCGATCTGCACCGCGCCAGGCCTGCCATTGCCGCCATATCCATTTTTTCAAGCTAAACATGTTTACTCCTTATCCTGTGTCGGACTGCCGTCATCTTACTCCAACTTGATGGCATTCAGTGCGGCCACTTCATCTTTGAAAAGGACACTCTTTGTGTTTGAGCCATTGCGGGCATGCAAGTTCAAGCCCGCGTCAAACAGGCGCTTCCCCGCACACTCACAACAGACAAATCCTGTTAACGCAAGCCTGGCGCAAGCTGCCTGTGTTAGATTAGCGGCACTGGCGCGCCTCAGTGGTGCGGTTTCATCTGTTTACATGAGGGCCTGACCCTCTCGGTCTATCATGAGTAATTCGTTTTATTTCAATTTAATCCTGTTTTTTCTGGTGGCGATTATTGCACTCGAGGTCCTGGCCAACCGGCTGCGCTGGCCGCCTGCGGTAGCACAGCTGGCGGGTGGCGCCCTGATTGCGCTGGTGCCAGAATTACCGGCGTTTGAGATTGATCCTGCCCTGGTCATGGAGGTGTTTTTACCGCCGTTGCTGATGGCGGGAGCCTATTTCACGGTCTGGCATGAGTTCAGGCGGCACCTGGGCGGCATTTTACTGCTGGCGATTGGTGCGGTGCTGTTCACCACGCTGGCGGTCGGGCTGGCCTTGCATAGCTTCAACCCTAGCTTGCCGTGGGCGGCCTGTTTTGCCTTGGGCGCAATTGTGTCACCGCCGGATGCGATTGCCGCCAAAGCCGTGCTGCAACGCGTGGCCTTGCCACGCAAGCTGCTGGTGTTGCTCGAAGGCGAGAGCTTGCTCAATGACGCCACCGGGCTGGTGCTGTACAAGTTTTCGATTGTCGCCTTGCTGACCGGCGTGTTTTCACTGAGCGGTGCGCTCGAAACTTTTGCCTGGCTCAGTGTTGGGGGCGTATTGTTTGGCGCGGCCATGGGCTATGTGGTGTTTAAAACCCTGCGCTATCTGCATGGCACTGAGCTCATGGTGCTGGCCTCGGCCTTGCCGGGGTGGATTTGTTATGTCGTGGGCGAGCACATCGGTGTCTCAGGCGTGATCGCCACGGTCACCTACGGCATGATGCTGGGCTGGCACCAGCATGAAATCATGTCGGCCACGGCGCGCCGGCGCGGTGCCGCGTTTTGGGAAATCATGATTTTTATCTTTGAATCGCTGGTATTTATCTTTATCGGCCTCTCTTTGCGCGGCGTCTGGGAGCGTGTCGCCCATGCCGACAAGTCCCTGGAGGCTTATGGACTGGAAGTGTTGCTGGTGCTGGCTGTGGTGATCTTGTCACGCTTTGTCTGGATTTTCATGGTTGATGGGCTGGCCAGACTCATCCGCAAGCCGCATGCGGCGCATGGACACAGCACCTGGGGCGAGTCTTTTGTCAAAAGCTGGGCAGGCATGCGTGGCGTGGTCACGCTGGCGGCGGCACTGGCGGTCCCCGCGCAGGTGCCGGGACGCGATTTGATGCTGATGTGCGCATTTGCTGTGATCCTGGTGACGGTGGTGGTGCAGGGGACGACAATTGGCCAGGTGATCCGGGCATTTAAACTGAAGGCGAGCAAGCATGAGCACATTTACCTTAATGAGCCACAGGTGTGGGCCCGGATTGAGCAGGCACAGTTTTCAGTGGTTAACAAACTGGCCTATAACGAACATGGCGCATTAATGCACCCGCGGTTGCTGGAGCAGTACAGCTACCGGCAAAGTCTGTCAGACAAACATAAACATGAAGACAGTCTGCCCGATGACCTCCGCAAAGCGCATTTTAATGTGGTACTGGCCGCCGTGGCGGCCGGTCGCGAAGAGCTGCTTAGACTGCATCGCTCGGGGCAGATTCATGACGAGTTGCTGCATTTGATGGAACGTGATCTGGACATTCAGGAAATCGCTGCCTTACATAGCCGTGGTTAAGGGCGCCTGTCCACATTTTTTGTGGATAACTTTTATGGTGAGCTGTGGGTGAGTGTCTTAACTGATTGATTTTATGTGTGAAATTAGGCCTGATTAAAATATGCACGTTAAAATTATTTGATGAAAAAACTTGCTCAAGGCGATTTTTTGTGTATTGCCAGCCTCCTGTCGACAGCGTAGCATAGGTCTTGTCTAGTGCTGTGATGAGGAGCAATTAACATGAAACGACTGTTTTATATCGACTATCCGCAAGAGCACTTTGAAGGACAGGCCCACCGTTACCGTTGCGCCTACTGCAAGCAGGAAACCACCCATATCAACGGCAAGCTGGAAGGGCATTTGCCCGGCTGCGAGTATCGGGTTGCGCTGGAAAAAGCCGGTTTTGAATGTAACCAGCTTGCGGAACCCGCCCATGAGGACATGGCCGACGAAGTCGATTGAGGAGTGATCACGCTGGCTAGGCCTGTTCATAAACGCTGTTGAGGATGTAGAAAAAAGCATGATTTCTTTTACCCCCTGGCAATCACTGATGGGTGGATTGCTCATAGGTTTTTCCACCTTGCTGATGATCCGCTGGCTGGGCAAGGTCACTGGCATCAGTGGCATTGTGGGTCAGGTCTGGTCGGCCGCCGCCGGTGACCGTGCCTGGCGCCTGGCTTTTGTCGCGGGTCTGGTGCTGTCGCCATTGGTTTATGTCCTGGCACGGCCGTTGCCTATGGTGGAGATTCAGGCGTCCACGCCCTGGTTGATCGTGGCGGGATTGCTGGTGGGCTTTGGTAGTCGCCTGGGGTCGGGGTGCACCAGTGGTCATGGGGTTTGCGGCTTGTCACGGCTGTCGCCACGTTCGCTGGTGGCGACATTTACGTTTATGCTGGTGGCGATGCTGGTGGTCTGGCTATGGCGCCATGTGTGGATGATAGGGTAGAAGCAAGATGGCAAATCTGATGGCATTGATCGCCGGGCTGATCTTCGGTGTGGGGTTGATTGTAGGCGGGATGACCAATCCAGCCAAGGTGTTGGCCTTTCTGGATGTGACCGGTGACTGGGATCCGTCACTGGCATTTGTGATGATGGGTGCGATTGCGGTAGGCTTTTTTGCCTTCAAGTCTGCGGCCAGGCACTCCGCCAGTGTCTTGGGCCTGCCTGTGCAGTTACCAGGCACGCGTCTGATTGACCGCAAACTGGTGCTGGGGGCGGTGATCTTTGGCACCGGCTGGGGCATTGCCGGATTTTGTCCCGGCCCAGCCATCGCCTCACTCTTGACGGGTGGCCCGGCGGTCTGGCTGTTTGTCGCCAGCATGCTGGCAGGCATGGCCGTGCATACGCTGGCGGTGCGTCGCGGCTGGTTGTGACCGTATCAGTCTTTTTGCCAAAGTTTGCGGTAACGCCACAGTGTGGTGCGGCCAATCCCAAGTTGCTTGGCCGCCTGGGTCAGGTTGCCCTGGCAGTCAGTGACGGCTTGCACGATGGCGGCTTCTGAAAGCGCCTGGCGGCCTGGTTTGGCGACTGGCGCTGCCATTGTCTGTGTTGACGCGGGTATCGTTTGCAGTTCGGGCGGCAAGTCTGCGGTATCGATCTGCTTGCCATCTGACATCACCAGTGCGTAATTCAACACATTGCGCAGTTCGCGCACATTGCCTGGCCAGTCATAGGCCATCAGTTGCTGCATGACGGCGGCCTTCACTACGGGCAGCTGTTCCCCGGTAAATTGCTGTTTAAGCAGGTGACGCACGATGAGCGGAATATCCTGTTTGCGCGCCTGCAAGCTGGGTAAGAAGATGGGCACCACGCGCAAGCGGAACAACAAGTCCTGCCGGAAACGCCCGGCTTTAACCTCTTCGCGCAAGGCTTTGTGTGTGGCGGCAACAATGCGGACATTGGCTTGCATGGCCTGACTGGCCCCGACGGGCAGGTATTCACCGGTTTCTAGTACGCGCAACAGTTTGGCCTGTAATTCGTAAGGCAGTTCGGCGATTTCATCCAGAAACAGCGTGCCGCCCTCGGCCCGGCCAAACAGGCCCTGGTGATCACGAATGGCACCGGTGAAGGCACCCTTGACGTGGCCGAACAGCTCACTCTCCAGCATGCCCGCATTGAGCGTGGCACAGTTGATGGCGACAAAGGCGCCGCGGTGACGCAGACTCTCGCCATGAATGGCGCGGGCCACCAGCTCTTTGCCTGTGCCGGAGTCGCCGCGGATCAACACCGGTATATCTGTCACTGCCACGCGGCGTATCATTTCAAACACTTTTTGCATTTCGGGCGCATGGCTGATCAAGCCATATTTTTCACCCAGCGAGGATTGTGCGGCGGTCTTGCCTGCGTCCGCCTGCTGGGGCAGCAGGATTTCGAGGCCGCCCGCAAACGCGCCATCTTCAGGCAAGTAGGCCATGGCATATTTCAACACTGCCTGTCGTTCACCATCAGACCGGTGCAGCAGCAGGGGGGCGCCCTCGACCTTGCCAGACTCGGTGAGCCCACAGCCGCGCATACACTGTTCGCAGCGGTTGGCGGTCAGGCAGTTTTCACCCAAGAGCGCAGCCTGGGTGAAGCCTAGCAGTTTTTCGGCACCCGGGCTCCAGTAACTGATCCGCTTTTGAGCATCGACGGTAAACACGGCTGCATCTGGCATGATCAATGAAATCATGCGGGCCAGCGATTCGCCCTGTGCGCGGCTCAGGCCGGCCTGCTGGCTGAAAAAATCGGGGGTGGTTTGTTCCATTTTTTATTTGAAACGTTTCATGATTGTGGTTTTGTGTTTCATTGAAACATTTTTGGCGGGGGTGGGCAAGTGATATTTTTATATAAGTCATTGATTTTACTGTTTTTAAATTTTTATTGAAACATTGGCACTGGTTTTGCTGAATCAACGCCATCTTGATAAGGAGCACGCGGATGATTTTCAAGCAATTTTTTGAGCCTGAAAGTAGCACTTATACCTATCTGCTAGGCTGTAAAGAAACCCGGCAGGCGGTGATGATTGATACAGTAGGCAGCGAGGTAGACAAGTATGTGGCGGCTTTGCAACAGCATGGGTTGACGCTGGTGTTTACCCTGGAAACGCATGTGCACGCCGATCATGTCACCGCTGCCGCCACCTTGCGCGAGCGTCTGGGCAGTAAAAGTGTGGTGCATCGTGATGCAGGCGCGCAATGCGGCGATGTGCTGGTGACCGATGGCGTGCACTTGCAAGTTGGCACGCTGGATATCGAGGTCCGTTACACCCCCGGGCACACCAACGGCTGTGTCAGTTATCTGGTCGGTGACCGCATCTTTACCGGCGATGCCTTGCTCATTGATGGCTGTGGCCGCACCGACTTTCAGCAGGGCAATGCCGGGCAGTTGTATGACAGCATACATGCCAAAATTTTCAGCTTGCCTGAGGATACGCTGATTTATCCCGGCCACGATTATCACGGTAGGACCGTCTCCACGGTCGGCCACGAGAAGCGTGAAAACAAGCGCTTGGGCGGGCAAACTTCCCGCGCTGAATTTATCAATATCATGGCCAATCTCAAGCTGGCCTATCCCAAACAAATTGATGTAGCCTTGCCTGCCAACCAGGCTTGCGGGCAAGTGGTGATCAAGCAGTCGGCATGAGCACAGCGATGTTGACTCGGCTGGCCCATTACGTGCCCGCCCTCCGCTGGGGGCGGCATTATCGGCGCGAGCAGGCCATGCATGACCTGATGGCGGCGCTGACGGTGACCCTGATGCTGGTTCCGCAGGCGCTGGCCTATGCCATCCTGGCGGGCTTGCCGCCACAAGTCGGCCTGTATGCCAGCCTGTTGCCGTTAATCGTCTATGCTTTGTTAGGCACCAGTGCGACGCTGGCTGTAGGCCCGGTGGCGGTGGCGGCGCTGATGACTGCGACCGCAGTGGCGCCTTATTCAGCACAGAGTCCCGCGCTGGGGCTGCAAGCGGCGCTGATCCTGGCGTGTTTGTCTGGCCTGTTTCTGATGCTGGCCGGGATGTTCAAATTAGGCTTTCTGGCGAATTTTCTATCGCACCCCGTCATGAGCGGCTTTATTGCTGGCGCCAGCCTGGTGATTGCCAGTAGCCAGCTACCCACCTTGCTCGGTATCCGGGCCGAGGGCAGTCATGTACTGGCGCTCTGGCAGAGTATGCTGGGGCAATGGCCGCAGATTCATCTCGCGACGGCCATGCTGTCGGTGCTCACCCTGCTATTGCTGGTGCTGGCCAGGCGGCAAGGGCAATCGCTGTTGCTAAGTCTGGGCTGCTCGCCGTTTTGGGCGCAGGCGTTGGTGCGGGCAGTGCCTGCGCTGCTGGTGTTGATCGGGACGATTGTCATGCATGCCGGTTGGGCCCTGCTCACCGGGGTGCGGACCGTGGGGCAGATTCCCGCCGGGCTGCCTGCGCTGGCCTTGCCGCATGGGAGTCTGGCAATGTGGCAGTCTTTATTGGCCCCTGCCTTGCTGATTTCCATCATCGGCACGGTGGAGTCGATTTCTGTCGCGCAGAGTCTGGCCATGAAGCGGCGCGAACGCATAGATCCTGACCAGGAGCTGATTGCCTTGGGCGGCGCCAATCTGGCGGCCAGCATGAGTGGGGGACAGCCGGTCACCGGCGGCGTGTCGCGCTCAGTGGTGAATATGGATGCGGGTGCGCAAACGCCGGCAGCGGGTTTGTTTACCGCATTGGGCATGTGGCTGGCCACGGTTTTTCTGGCCTCGTGGCTCAGTGCGTTACCCAGATTTATTTTGGCCAGCACGATTATCGTTGCGGTGATGAGCCTGGTGGACGGACGCGTGTTTATCGAGACCTGGCGGCGTAACCGCAGTGACTTTGCCGCCTTGCTGGTGACTTTTATGATCACCTTGCTGGTCGATATTGAACATGGCATCAGTGCAGGCGTGTTGCTGTCCATGGCCATGCATCTATACCGCAGCAGTCGGCCGCACATTGCCATTGTCGGGCAGGTGCCGGGTACCGAGCATTTTAGAAACGTGGCGCGGCATGCGGTCAGTGTGTGCCCGGATGTGATTACTTTACGTGTGGATGAGAGTTTGTATTTTGCCAATGCGCGCTATCTCGAGCAAAAAGTGCTCGAAGTGGTCGCCGACAACCCGGCATTGAAACATGTGATCCTGATGTGCTCCGCCGTCAACGAGGTAGATGGCAGTGCCCTGGAGGTGCTTGAGGCGATCAATCACCATTTATCTGCATTGGGAATTGGCTTTCATTTGTCCGAGGTCAAAGGCCCTGTGATGGACATGTTGCAACATGCTCCACTCAGGCAGCAGCTCAATGGCAAGATTTATCTGACCCAACATCAGGCTTATGCAGCGCTGTCCTGTCATTAACAAGAATATTTTGATCAACAGCAAGGAGGCCGTGATGGCAGATAACATCAATCAGTTCGAGCGATATTTAAGAGTGATCGTTGGGGGAGGCTTGTTGCTATGGACGCTGTTTTTTGAGGGGGCGGTCTGGGGCTGGCTGGGGGTGGTGCCTTTAGCAACCGGGCTGATTGGCTGGTGCCCAGTGTACTCCCTGTTTCGCAAGTAGCGCATCCGTCAATCTTTTTCCCTAACCAGGCCTGGTCGTGAACATGAAAAAACTGGTGACGCATTATCGCAGCAGCGTCCTGTTTCGTCATTTGACGTGGGTGTTGCTGATCAAAGTGATTCTGCTGTGGATGCTTTGGTTCTGTATCGTCAAGCCGCAGAAGCAACACCCGGATATTGAAAGTGTGTTCAGGCATTTGGTCAGTGTGTCGGCGAAATCCCCTGCAGAGACTGGAGGTTCAAAATGATTTCTCACGAACTGGTGGACTTGTCCCGCCTACAATTTGCCGCCACCGCCATGTACCACTTTCTGTTTGTGCCGCTGACGCTGGGCATGGTCTGGCTACTGGTGATCATGGAAAGCGTTTACGTCATGACCGGCAAGGTGATCTGGAAAGACATGACACGCTTCTGGGGCAAGCTGTTTGGCATCAACTTTGCGCTGGGCGTCACCACCGGCATTACCATGGAGTTTCAGTTTGGCACCAACTGGGCTTATTACTCGCATTATGTGGGCGATATTTTTGGCGCACCGCTGGCCATAGAAGGCCTGATGGCATTTTTTCTGGAATCCACCTTTATCGGCCTGTTTTTCTTTGGTTGGGACAAGCTGTCCAAACCAAAGCACCTGATGGTGACCCTGCTCATGGCCATAGGCACCAACCTGTCGGCGTTGTGGATATTAATCGCCAACGGCTGGATGCAAAATCCGGTCGGCGCCGAGTTTAACTGGCACACCATGCGCATGGAAATGACCAATTTCTGGGATATTCTGATGAACCCGGATGCACAGGTGAAATTTGTACACACCGTCTCGGCAGGTTATGTCACCGGCGCCATGTTTGTGCTCTCTATTTCAAGCTGGTATCTGCTCAAAAAACGCAATGTAGAATTTGCCAAACGCAGCTTTAGCGTCGCCGCCGCTTTTGGGCTGGCTGCTTCGGCCAGCGTGATTGTGCTCGGGGATGAGTCCGGTTACACCGTGGGTGAAGCACAGCAAACCAAAATGGCGGCGATTGAAGCCATGTGGCAGACCAAACCGGCCCCGGCCGGGCTGACCTTGCTGGCTGGCATCAACGAGGCCGAGCACAAAAACAACTGGGAAATTGAGCTGCCTTATGTGATGGGAGTGATTGGCACCCGCTCGCTGAGTAAAACCATCCCCGGCATAGACGAAATCAAGGCCAAAAACCGCGAACGTATTCTGAATGGCATCCCCGCCGTGGTGGCGCTGGAGCAATTGCGGGCCGATCGCAATAACAGCGAAGCCGAGGTGACGCTCAAGGCCCATATCCATGACTTGGGGTTTGGCCTGTTGCTCAAGCGCTATACCGATAAGGTCGCTGAGGCCACGCCAGCCATGATTGCACAGGCGGTGGATGACACCGTGCCGCGTGTGGCGTCGATGTTCTGGTCGTTCCGCATCATGGTGGGTCTGGGCTTTGCTATGCTGGCGCTGTTTGCGCTGGCCATGTGGAGCAGTCTCAAAGGCTGTTTTACCGAAAAACCATGGTTGCTGAAGTGGGCGGTGTTGATGCTCCCTATGCCATGGATTGCCGCCGAACTTGGCTGGTTTGTGGCCGAATATGGCCGCCAGCCCTGGACCATTTATGGTGTGCTGCCTACCCATTTATCGGTATCCACGCTGAGCTCGGCCAGCTTGTATGGTTCATTGATCGGCTTTGTTGGCTTTTACACGGTGTTGCTGGTGGTCGAGTTATATCTGATGGTCAAGTTTGCCCGGCAAGGACCAGGCTCGCTGGGCACCGGCCGTTATGATCAGGAAGTACATGCTTAGGAGAACACCATGCTGGATTACACAACCCTGAAAATCATCTGGTGGCTGCTGGTAGGCGTTTTGCTGGTCGGGTTTGCCATCATGGACGGCCACGACATGGGGGTAGGCACACTGCTACCGTTTGTCGGTAAAAACGATGATGAACGACGCGTCGTCATCAACACGGTCGGTCCGCACTGGGATGGTAACCAGGTCTGGTTTATTACCGGTGGCGGGGCCATTTTTGCCGCCTGGCCGCTGGTCTATGCCACTGCCTTTAGCGGCTTTTACTGGGCCATGCTGGCGGTCTTGTGGGCACTGTTTTTCCGTCCGGTGGGCTTTGATTACCGCAGCAAAATTCACAATGCCCGCTGGCGCAGCACCTGGGATTGGGGCCTGTTTGTCGGCGGCGCCGTACCGCCGCTCATTTTCGGCGTGGCCTTTGGCAATCTGCTGCAAGGCGTTCCATTCAGTCTGGATAACAATCTGGTGTCGCATTACAGCGGCAGCTTCTGGGCGTTACTCAACCCATTTGCCCTGCTGTGCGGCGTGGTTTCGAGTGCCATGATCACCATGCAGGGAGGAATGTATCTGGCGCATCGTACCGAAGGCCGCATACAGATTCGCAGCATTTCGCTGGCTGCATACTGCGCCTGGGTCATGGTGGCGGCTTTTGTGCTGGCTGGGGTGTGGCTGCGTTTTGGTCATATCGATGGCTATGTCATCACCTCCAGTGTGGATGCGGCAGCTTTACCAGATCCACTGGCCAAAACCGTGGTACGTTCAGCGGAAGGCTGGTGGCAGAATTATCGGGCGCAGCCCATGTTATGGTTGTTGCCTTGTCTGGCAATCTGTGGCGCCTTACTGGCCGCCTGGCTGGTGCAGTCAGGCCGGACCCTGCGTGCATTTGTGGCTTCATCGCTGAGTATATTCGGCGTGATTGGGACAGCAGGCGCCGCCATGTTCCCGTTTGTCATGCCATCTTCGACACAGCCCAACGCCAGCCTGACCGTGTGGGACAGTGTCTCCAGTCACCTGACACTGCAACTGATGTTTTTTGCCACGTTGATTTTCATGCCACTGATTATTTTTTATACCGGCTGGGCCTATCACGTCATGCGCGGCAAAGTCACCGTGGCTGATATACAAGCCAACAGTCATCAGGCCTACTAAAGGAGAATACACATGTGGTACTTTACCTGGTTGTTAGGCGTCGGTTTTGCTGTACTGCTTGCCATCCTTAATGCCATGTGGCTGGAGTCGGGTGGCTGCGATCAGTGTCGTCACCCAGAGCAATGATAGGTTGAACGCGACCATGGTTTTTTGCATGGGCGCCGGACTCGGCCACGCCCATGTGCTGCAAAATGATGACCTAAGGCCGGAGCGAAGATTTTAGAATCAATACCGAAGCCTTGCCAAACCCATAAGAGGTTGTGATCAGGCTGGCAAACAGGTAAACCTGGAACAGCAAGGGCGGCGGGAGCTCAGGATTGTCCAGCGCCGGGAAAATGGCCATCAGCAAAAACAGGCTAGAGTTGGTAAATGCGCCTATCACCATCGCCCAGCGTACATGCCATGGCAAAGAGACCCGGCTGGCCGCAATGCCAAAAATGAGGGCGGTCATCAGCAGAAAATCGATATGTGCTTGCAACAGCCGCGTGAATTTTCCCGCGAAAATCGCCTTGAGTGGGGCCACACCAAAGTTCAGGCCCACCATACACCATGCCAGTAACAACGCCATCAGCAGCCAGCATGCGGCCCCTTTCAATAACATCTGGTGGGCTTGTGGGGTCGATTGCATCAAAGTCTCCTGGGGGATATCGTGTCCCCAGCATAGCCGATCTGTCATGCCCTGCTTGACCTGGACGGAGCTCACGCTTGACTGAAACGGAGATGACTCGCTTGCGAAATCTAGCTGTTTGTGACTTAATTTCGCTCAGCAAAGGAGAGGGTCATGGCGCAGCAAGCAAGGACAGTAGTCGCAGCGACAGGTCGCAAATATAGCTCCGATCTGGTCGCACCCAGTCAGCGCAAGGCATGGTTGTGTGAGGTGATTGGACGTGAATATGCAGAGGTGGACATCGTCCCGCCCACGGCTGCCCCGCTTTACAACGAGATGACGCTCTATCCTTGGCAGGCGTTGCAACTATCCGTGATCCATTCCAACAGCCTGACCATCCAGCGCGGGACGCGAGAAATCTGTCGTCCGCAGTTGGATAATTATTTTGCCGTCCTGTTGCTGCAAGGCCGGTATTGTCTGCAACAGCAAGGGCGGGAAGTGTTTTTGCGCCCTGGCGACATGACTATTTATGATGCCACGGTGCCGCACTATATCCATTGTCCAGAGGCGTTTTCCAAGCTGATTGTTTCTATCCCAAGAACCTTGTTGCATCAGCGTTTGCCGCAGGCCGGGCATCTGACGGCGATGCCCATGCGATTGCAGCACGGCATGACCGCCATGTTGTCGCCGTTTTTGCAACAGCTCACGCGTCAGCTGAATCAACTCTCCATGCAGGCATTTGAAGCCAGCGCGGTGCCTATGCTGGACATGCTGGGCAATGCGCTTGAAACCCTGCAAGACCATGCGCTGCCGCGTTCGCCTGGCCGCAGTTTATCGTTGTTGCAAATCAAGCAGTGGCTCAGTAAGCATCTACAGGATGCAGACCTGGATAGTGACGCCATTGCCGCTGCCACCGGATTTTCCAGCCGGTATATCAATCAATTGTTTGCCGATGAACAGACGTCTTTGATGCGCTATGTCTGGCAACAGCGGCTGGCGCTGAGTGCGCAATACCTTAAGCAACCGGCCTGGCAGCACCGGAGCATTTCCGAGATCGCGCTGGCTTGCGGCTTTAACGATTTTGCACATTTCAGCCGGGCCTTTAAGCAGCAGTTTGGTGACCCCCCCCGCGCTTTTCGGCAGCAGGGGGCTTTACTCCGTTAAATCTGCAGGCAAATTTTGCCAAAGTGCTGATTGGTCTCCTGATACTGGAAGGCCTGCACCATTTCCTCCAGTGCAAACACCTTATCTACCACCGGTTTCAGGCCATTCGCGTCTATGGCCTTGATCATGGCTTGCTGCATGCTGCGGCTACCCACCAGCACACCTTGCAGGCGCAGTTGCTTGATCAGGGCCGTGACCAAGGGAAAGTCGCCCGCCAAGCCGGTCAAGATACCAATGACAGAGACGTGGCCACCGACGCGCGCCGCCAGCATGGACTGTTCGAGGGTGGCCGGACCGCCCACCTCGACGACGTGATCGACGCCACGGCCGCCCGTCAGTTCGCGCGCCAGCGTTCCCCAGGCCGGGGTGGTTTTGTAATTGATCAGGTGATCTGCACCCATGGCCTTGAGTTTTTCCAGCTTGGCTTCGCTGGACGAGGTGGCAATCACGGTTGCGCCTGCCAGCTTGGCAAATTGCAAGGCAAAGAGGGAAACGCCACCCGTGCCTTGCACCAGCACAGTATCGCCAGGCGTGAGCTGATCATCAGACATCAGCGCACGCCAGGCCGTCAGGGCAGCGGTAGTCAAGGTGGAGGATTCGATATGGCTCCAGCCTTTGGGGGCCAGCGTAAAAGATTCCACGCTGGCGGTGACGATTTCACGCGCGTAGCCATCCACACCATCGCCTGGCACGGTGGCAAAGCCTTCAACCAGCGGTTCACCCGCTTGCCAGGTGGGGAAAAAAGTACTGACTACGGCATCGCCTACTTTGAATTCGGTGACGCCTGCGCCGACCGCGACTACTTCACCCGCGCCATCCGCCATCGGGATACGCGGCTCGCTGGGCCCCCACATGCCGCTGACCACGGCAAAATCATGGTAATTGAGCGAGTTTGCATGCAGCCTGACGGTGATTTGCCCGGCAGTTGGCGCAGGGGCTTCGCGTGTGCCGACGGTGACATTTTGATAACCGCCGCCCGGTTGCAGAATAATGGCTTTCGTCATGGCGTTCTCCTAATCAAGCGTGACATGGGGATTGTATTCATAGGGATGAGTGTTCACGGTAAGCGTTTGATTCTGCCCTGACTTGCAGACAAAGTAAATCGCCTGGCACCAGCAGGCGGACGGGAGTGAAGGTAATGTAAAGACTGTTTCAGGATCTCGTCCTGATTGGATCGACAGATGTAAAGCGGCTGCGCGACTAGCTGCATCGCGGGCTGCATACTGTAGACTTAACACGATTAAATTTAAACTTATGCAGCTCCGGGACGCCCATACATACAATCATGTATGTTAGTATTTTTCACGATAGCCAACCTTAGATTGGTTTTGCGACTGCAGCATCAGATTTTAAAAAGGAACAAACACGATGAAACTCAATATCAATGGCAAAGAGACCGAGCTCAACGTGAGCGATGACATGCCTCTTTTATGGGCAATCCGCGATGTGGCTGGCATGACCGGCACCAAGTTTGGCTGTGGCATGGCGCAATGTGGGGCCTGTACTGTGCATCTGGATGGTCAGGCCATTCGCTCTTGTGTGACCCCGGTCAGTGCGGCCGCGGGTAAAAAAATCACCACCATAGAAGCCATGCATGACGACAAGGTGGGCCAGGCCGTACAAGCCGCCTGGCAACAGATTGATGTGGTGCAGTGTGGCTACTGCCAATCCGGCCAGATCATGTCTGCGACCTCACTGCTCAAGCAAAACCCCAAACCCAGCGACGCCGATATTGATGCGGCCATGAGTGGCAATATTTGCCGTTGCGGGACTTATCAACGTATCCGGGCAGCAATCCACGAAGCCGCTGCCAAACTGGCTTAAGGAGAGACCCCATGAATGATCTCATTAACCTCTCACGCCGCAGTTTTATCAAAAGCACGGCCCTGGTCGCTGGCGGCCTTGTGGTGGCATTCAGTATTCCGCAAGCCAAACGCTTTATGGGTGTAGCCAATGCGGCAGAGGCGCTGCCGCTGCCTGCGCCCAATGCCTTTTTGCGCATCGGCGCCGATGACAGTATTACCGTGATGTTGGCGCATAGCGAAATGGGGCAGGGTGTTTGGACCACCTTGCCCATGCTGATTGCAGATGAGCTGGATGCCGACTGGAGCAAGATCAAGGTCGAGCATGCGCCTGCGGCGCCTGCTTATGTGCATACCGCATATGGTATCCAGATTACCGGCGGCTCTTCCACCACCTGGTCAGAATTTGACCGCTATCGCCAGGCGGGCGCATTGACACGTGTTCTGTTGCTGGAGGCGGCGGCCAAGCAATGGAAGGTACCAGTAGCTGGCTTGCGCACCGAAAATGGTTTTGTCATCAACGGCACGCAAAAGCTCAGTTATGGCAAGCTGGTGGAGACCGCCAGTCAATTGCCGACACCGACCAGCGTCACGCTTAAAAAACCGGAGCAGTGGAAATTGATCGGCAAGGCCACCAAGCGTCTGGACAGCGCAGAAAAAATCAATGGCACGGCCAAGTTTGGTCAGGATGTGCAGTTTGAAGGACTCAAAGTCGCCATGGTGGCACGTGCGCCGGTGTTTGGCTCCACACTCAAAAGCCTGGATGATGCCGCTGCACGCAAAGTGCCGGGCGTGATCAAGGTGGTCAAAGTGCCCACGGGGGTTGCCGTGATTGCCGAGCATTACTGGGCCGCCAAGCAGGGGCGCGAGGCCCTCAAGCTGGAGTGGGCGCTGGCCGGGCATGACAAACCGGATACCCCTGCCTTGCTCAAGCAATATCAGGCGCTGGCGCAAAAGCCAGGCTTGCAGGCTGCGAAAGCGGGCGATGTCGCCACGGCCAGCAAGCAGGCCAAGCAAACCATACAGGCGGAATATGTGTTGCCTTATCTGGCGCATGCACCGATGGAACCTTTGAACTGTGCCGTCAAAATCTCTGATCAGGGTTGTGAAATCTGGACCGGGACGCAAATGCAAACCACGGACCAGGCGTCAGCTGCCAAGATTCTGGGCCTGAAACCAGAACAAGTGAAAATTCACACGCTGTTTTTAGGGGGCGGTTTTGGCCGTCGCGCCAATCCCCGTGCAGACTTTGTGTCTGAAGCGGTTGAAGTGGCCAAAGCGGCAGGCATGCCGGTGAAAACGGTTTGGAGCCGCGAAGACGATATCAAGGGGGGGTTCTACCGGCCGATGTTTGTTCACAAAGCCAGTATCGCGCTCGACAAACAGGGCAAACCGCTGGCCTGGCAGCAGACGCTGGTCGGACAGTCCATCATCAAAGGCACGCCCTTTGAAGGCGTCATGATCAAGGACGGCATTGATGCCACCTCGGTGGAAGGCGTGGCTGATTCGCCCTATGTGAAAGGCACTCCGCATCATGAGGTGCAGTTGCACTCGGTGCAAAGTGATGTGCCGGTGTTGTGGTGGCGATCGGTCGGGCATAGCCATTCCGCCTTTGTCATGGAAAGCCTGATTGATGAACTGGCGCATGCCAGCAAACAGGATCCGCTGGCGTATCGCCGCCAGTTGCTGAAAGACCATCCCCGTCATCTGGCGGCACTCAATCTGGCGGCCGATAAAGCGGGCTGGGGCAAACCGTTGCCTACTGGCGTGTTCCGTGGCATTGCCGTCCACGAATCGTTTGGCAGTTATGTGGCGCAGGTGGCCGAAGTCTCCGTCAAAGACGGCGAGGTCAAAGTGCACCGCGTGGTGATGGCGATTGATTGCGGGCTGGCCGTGAACCCGGATGGTGTCAAAGCGCAGATGGAGTCTTGTGTCGCCTTTGCGCTGGGTGCCGCGCTCAGTAGCGAGGTGAGCTTCAAAGACGGCCAGGTAGAACAATCCAACTTCCACAACTACCAGGTGTTACGCATGAAAGATATGCCCAAAGTGGAGGTGCATATTGTGCCCAGCACCGAAAAAATGGGTGGGGTGGGTGAGCCTGGCGTGCCGCCGCTGGCACCTGCCGTGACCAACGCCATTTTTGCTGCGACTGGCAAGCGTATCCGCCGGTTGCCGATTGGTGATCAGCTGGCTTAAGCCCTATGCAGTCCTCTGATTGGGAAGTGTTACAACGTGCCCGTGACTGGCTGGACCAGGGCTATGGCGCGCATCTGTTTACCGTGATCCAGACCTGGGGCTCAGCACCCCGGTTGCCAGGTGCCATACTGGTGGTGCGTGAAGATGGCCATCTGGTCGGCTCTGTCTCTGGCGGCTGTATTGAAGATGATCTGGCAGACAAAGCCCGCCATCAACAACTGCCCGCGCGGCCAGCGATCATGGAGTATGGCGTCAATCAGGCAGAAGCACAGCGTTTTGGCATCCCTTGTGGTGGCCAGCTCAAGATTTTTGCCGAGCCGCTCACGCAAACGGCGCAATTAGCGCCTATGCTGGAGAGCTTGTCACAACGGCGGTTGCTTAAGCGCTCCGTCCATTTACACAGTGGTGAGGTGCGGCATCAATACGTGCTGCCTGAAGGACAGCCTTATCTGGAAAGTGACTGGTTTCACAGTTATTTTGGCCCGCAATGGCGCTTGCTGATTATTGGCGCCAACCAACTGGGCTCCGTGTTGGCGGCCATGGCACAAGCGCTGGATTTTCACGTCATGATCTGCGATCCGCGTGAGGAAATGCGTGCTGAATGGCATGTGGAAGGCGCAGACTGGTTGCCTGGCATGCCTGACGATGTGGTGTTGGAGATGGCGCCTGATCCACACACGGCGATTGTGGCCGTCACCCATGATCCCAAACTGGACGACATGGCGTTGCTTGAAGCGCTCAAGTCAGACGCGTTTTATATTGGCGCCTTGGGCTCCGTCAAAAATCAGGAAAAACGCAAACAGCGCTTGCGCAGTTTTGACCTCACCGAGCAAGAGGTGAACCGCCTGCATGGCCCGGTCGGTCTGCGTATCGGCAGCCGCACGCCGGCCGAAATTGCCGTGTCTATCCTGGCTGAGTTGATTCAGGAACGCGCACAGTTGCAGCAAACGGGCCTGGTCTCACGGGCGCACAGGCTGGCGATGGCCTGATCATTTCAGGTCGGCGGGGGTATCAATATCCCTGAAGATGCCCGGGTCCTCGCACGCAATGTGTATGCTCTGTCCCTGATGGGCGCGCACCACCTCCCGCGCGCCCTGGTCGCCTTCCACCCGGATTAATTCAGGAATCAGCGCACGGCTGAAACCCACCGGATGACCGGCTTTGCCTGCCATGACCGGTTGTGCCAATGGATGCTGAGCCAAGGCATTCGCGACATGCTGTATGGTCTGCGGCTGGATAAAGGGCATGTCTGCCAAGGCGATCACCACGCCGGCGTACTGCGGAAAGGCCGTTAACACGGTGTTCAACCCCAGCTTGAGACTATCGGCCATGACCTGCTCCTGCTCGCCACATTCGACCACTATCAATCCCAAGGCCTTGAGTGCGGCACTCAACTCAGGCACATTGGCGCGTATCACGGCGACACTGTGAGGCAAGGCGGTGATCAGGCTGCGGGCGGCCACTACTGCCATGCACTCACCATTAGGCAAGGGCTGTAAGAGTTTGTTTTGCGCACCAAACCGGCGGGAGAAGCCAGCGGCTAACAGCAGGCCTACAGGGGGGGCGTCAGAGGGAAGGTGCGTATGCATCTGGGCCTGATCGTCTAAAAAATGCTTTTCTAACATAAGGCGGTGGGTTCAGCTACAGCGCTGCGTCAACATCATCGTATACTTGAGCGTTCATGACAATATTCTGTTCTGGTTGAGGGGGTCCCCATGTCCTGGTTTCGGCGCTTGATGGTGTATTTGCTGTGCAGTGTAACCTGTTTGCCCGCCCTGTGCCGGGCAAATCTCGCCTCTGGCGATTATGCCTTTGAGGTCAATGTTGGTGGTGAGACGCGCGAGTATCTCGTGCATGTGCCCAAGCAGGTCGGCGCAGGCCAGGCCTTGCCCATGGTGCTGGTGCTGCATGGCGGGATGGGCAATATGCAGGTGCAGGCCACCGAACGGTTTTATCACCAGATTTCTGCGGCCGAAAAACATGGCTATATTGCCGTGTTTCCTAATGGTTACAGCCGGTTGCCGGGCGGCAAGTTCGCCACCTGGAATGCCGGTAACTGTTGTGGTCCAGCGCTCAAAAAACAAAGTGATGATGTGGGTGTGATCCGGGCCATGATTCAAGCCATGCAGCAAAAGACAGCCATTGATGCCAACCGCATTTTTGTCGATGGCATGTCCAATGGCGGCATGATGGCTTATCGGCTGGCCTGCGAGTTGTCAGGCACCATCAGCGCGATCGCGGCTGTCGCCGGGACAGACAATACCAGGCAATGTCTGCCCAGCAAACCGGTGGCGATTTTGCATATTCACGCCAAAGACGATGACCATGTCCCATTCAATGGTGGTCCGGGCGAGAAATCCATGACAGATGTCAGTTTTAATTCGGTGCCTGCCACTATCCAGAAATGGGTAAAGCTCAACCAGGCCAATCCACAGGCGGAGCGTATCCTTGAAGTCAGCGGTGCCTATTGTGAGGTGCATCGTGGCGGGTTGGCGCCTGCACAGCTCTGTGTCACCGACAGCGGCGGACATTCCTGGCCGGGGGGCAGCAAACCCCGTGGTGGGGAGGCTGGATCAACGGCGATTGACGCCAACGATGTGATCTGGGCCTTTTTCAATGCCAATGGCCGCCATTAAGCCTCCGTCGGCATGTCCGCCGCGATGGGCGGTTTATGTTAAAACGGGATGCTATAGCCGACGTAAGCCATGGGTTGTATGCGTGTTTCTGTGATCGGGCTGTCGTATTGTTCATCACTGAGTCGGGTGATGAATGCTCCAAACAGCAGTGAGTGATTCGTCATCACAGGCATCATGCCATTGATGCCTGCCTGCCATTCAACGCCGGATCCCGCGCGGTAAAACGGCCGACTGGCGTTGACTTCATTGTTGCGCACCCCAAAGTAATAGTTGTTGAATTTCTGGCTGTTCCAGGTCGCCCCCACCAGGCCGTTCAGACGCAAGTTTGGCGACCTTAACAGGCTCTTGATGTATTGCACCTGAAACTGCTGGCCATTACTGTTGCCACTGGCATCCGTAGTCCATTGCGCATTCAATGTGCCATAGTCGGTTTGCCAGCGGAGCAGCGGCCCAACAAAAATCGAAAAGTCGCGGTTATCCATGCCGCGCGTACGGTCTCCCTTGCTGGCATCCCAGCCAAACTTGGCCTCGGCAGACAGGCCAAAGCGTAAGCGTTTATCCTCGCTATCCACTAACCAGGCGCCCGCTTGCAGGGCATTGATAAAAAAACGGTCGCCATAGTTCGCGTTAATAATCGGCAACACCAGCGCGCGGTATTCATCAGAGCCAGAGGTCTTTGGCAGGACGCCAACGCCAATCCCATACAGGTTTTGTGCTCTGGGTACGGCAGTTTCTGTTTGCCGGTCTATGCGGGATTCGGCAGATGTAAGCGGACTGAAGAAGGTGATGGCCATACAAGTGCCAATCACGGGCAATGCGTGATGAAAGTTCATGGTGTGTATCCGTGTATTATTTTATGTTGATGGCATGAGCGCTTAACGGCTGATTTAGTTCCCGCATGCCATGCAGGCTTTTTCGTCTGCAGCCCCAAAACCAAAATGATTGACCATGGTCACATCGCTGCAAAGAGGAGAAAACACATGCGACCTATACATATTCAGCTGGCTAAAACATTGACCTTTATGGGCGCGCTGCCTTTTGCCGGCGCCGTGGTAGCGCAGATGCAGGGGATGGCGCATTATCATACCGGCTATCTGGCGCTGACCTATGGCGCCGTTATTATCTCATTTTTATGTGGGATACACTGGGGCTTGTTTTTGAACCATGCCCAAGACACCCGCCTGAATTTGCTGGTCACCAGCAATTTGCTGGCCCTACTTGCCTGGGCTACCCTGTTTTTTGTGGTGCCGGTCACCCAATATCTGGTGCAGATCGCCGCCTTTATCGTTTTATGGCTGATAGACCGCAAGCTGGTGGCTGAGGGGCTGATTGAACGCTGGTTTTACCAGTTGCGCACACAAATCACGCTGCTGGTGACAGTGTGTTTGTGCGCGATGCTGGTGTTGCAGTTTTAAAAGCCAGGCCAGCGTCAGATTAGACCAGCTCAGGGACTGGCTTGCTTCAAGGCCTGGATTTGTTGCGTGACTTTTTCGCCTTGTTCCGGGTCTATCGCCTGAATCGCTGGCTGTATAGACTCAAGCGTCGCCAGATCTTTTTGCACAAAAGCGACTCTGGACAGCGCAAGCATGGCATCAACATCGCGCTGGTTAAGGTCATAGGCTTTTTTCAGGTCCTGCTCTGCCTGCACATAATGCTGCAAGCCTTCTTCCGCCAGCCCTAAAAAATACCAGGCATCGGCAGAAGCCGGTTCTTGGCCCGTCCATTGTCCGGCAATGGTTTTCAAATCACGCCAGTCTGCATTTTGATAAGGAATTACCACCTGCATGAAATAAGGCCGTTGTTCCAGCGGCAACGCCCAGAAAGGGACATCATTGGTTTTGAGTGACGTGGTTTCAGGCGCCGCCATCAACTCCTTGATCCACTCGACCGGCAGGCTGTAATAAAACGCTGGCTGGCCCGGGCTTTTGAACGTGGTCAGGCCGATCAGGTTGTAGTGCTGGTCAAACAAGGCGCCGCCGCTAGAGCCCATGTAAAAAGAGGCGTTCGAGCGCACAATCAGGCTGCCATCAAACGGATAAATGCCCTTGATCGCGCCATAAGACAGCTGGGGCACCGGCGCACCGGCTGGAAAACTCATGCTAAAGACTTCTTCTTCATATTGCAGGCTTTGACTGTCTCGCATGGGGATGGGTTTGAATGGCAGCGGGTCAAACTTGAGCAGGCAGACATCGCGTTTCCAGTTGGCTTTCAGACCTATCGGCTGATAACCATCTCTAAATTTGGCGATATTCACACCTTTGCTATTGGCAATCACATGACAGTTGGTCGCCACGTATTCGGGGCTGACCACTACACCAGAGCCCCTGCCGTTTGAGCCATCCGGCAAGTCGGTGGTGACCATGACAATCGAGTGTCCGAGTTCCAGCGTATCAACAATACTGGGCTGAGCATTTAAAACATTGGTCAGCAAAAGCAAGCTGGTGAGCAAGATTGACTTCATAACCCCTCTATTCTTTATTCAGGTCTGTCGGATGTTTAAGTAACAAATTCTTAAGCGGTAAGACCTGTCAGGATCAAAAACGTTTTCGGGACGGTGCGAGTAAGCATTTTCTGACAGGCAAATCAGCGGCAGCCTACGTCTAAGTGCGGCGCTTACCATTAAGATGGTGCCTGACTCAACCTTCAAATATTGAGCATAAAATGCATTCCCACAAATCGTATATGCTTCCCAAACTGATTTTCCTCAACATGTTGGCCTTGATGATGATTACCTTTGAACATGAAGCGCCTGCCGATAACCGGTATTTTCTTAAAGCTGTGAATGCAGGTGAAGGGGCTAAGCCTGAGCCTGAGCAGCACGTGCAATTGGCTGAGGCTAGTGACGCCATGGTTGATGCCGCACAAGCCACGCCAGTTCAAGCCACACCCGTTAAGGAGGAGCCTGCAAGAAAAGCGCCGGTAAAACGCCGGCTGGTCAGCCACAAATCTTCACCCAAGGCTAAAGTTATGCTTCAACGCGCCAGCTATCAAAGCAACTCCCCTTTAGGGTGCTGCTTTAGAGGCAATTACAGTTAACACGACCGCTTTAAAGTCGGCTATGTAAAAGATTTTGAACATTTTCCCCGCACAATACTCAAGCTCCCACATGGGGGCTTTTTTGTTGCCGGACGTTATTTGATCTGCAAAACTTGATGAATCTGATTGCATGACCTTGTTGCAGGCCAGGGCAAGAGCCAATACACTGAACACTTGTTAATAAGAATATCAATCGCCTATGTTCAAATCCTTTTTTCCCGACTCCCGCTGGTTCTGGCCTTCTGTCATTCTGTGGGCAATGGTCTGTTGCGGCGTATGGTTCGAGTATTCTTCTGCCATTGGCACGGCATTGGGTTTATCCATGGTAGAGAAGGAGCCGGTGATCGGACTCGGGCATTTTGTCACTGACCCGTTCAAGCTGTTTTATCTGTATTACCTGGTGAGCGTCGCGATTTTTGCGCTGATGTGGTTCAAGCTTAAACCTAGCCGCTGGCAGTGGTGGTCGATTGTCGGTAGCGCCTTTATTTTGTTCTCGACCTATTACTCTGTGCAGGTATCGGTAGCGCTCAATAACTGGCGCCGGCCTTTCTTTGATGCGGTGCAAGCGGCGCTTTCGCCCAACTCCAAGGTCACGACCGCGCAGTTGTATATCCTCATGTTGCAGTTTGCCGAAATCGCGTTCGTGGCCATTTTTATTTATGTCCTGACTCGCTTTTTTGTCAGCCACTATATCTTCCGCTGGCGTACGGCGATGAACGATTTTTATACCCACCAGTGGCCGCAGGTGCGCAACATTGAAGGGGCATCGCAACGGGTACAGGAAGACACCATGCGCTTTGCGACCATCATGGAGGGCCTGGGCGTGTCTATGGTGGAGGCGGTGATGACCTTGTTTGCGTTTTTGCCGGTGTTGTGGAGCTTGTCTGCGTATGTAAGTGAGCTGCCCGTGTTTGGGGCGGTGCCTGCGCCGCTGTTCACGGCGGCAATTGCCTGGTCTGTGTTCGGTACCTTTTTGTTGGCTGCGGTCGGGATTAAGTTGCCAGGCCTGGAATTCAGAAACCAGCGGGTAGAAGCGGCGTATCGTAAAGAGCTGGTGTATGGCGAAGATGACCCGGCACGCGCGCAACCTGAGACGCTAAAAGCCTTGTTTCTGGATGTGCGTAAAAACTACTTCCGCTTGTATTTTCACTACATGTATTTCAATGTGGCGCGCAGCCTGTATTTGCAGGCGGATAATATCTTTGCCTACTTGATTCTGGTGCCTACCATTGCGGCGGGTAAAATCACGTTTGGTATTTTGCAGCAGATTCTGACGGCGTTCTCACAAGTGAGTAACTCGTTTCAATATCTGGTCAACTCCTGGACCACCATTGTCGAGCTGCTGTCGGTTTACAAACGGTTGACTGCATTTGAAGCAGCCATTAAACACGAAGCGCTGCCTGAAATCGAGCGCAGCAACGCTTAGTCGGTTGCAAGCTGGACATCGCAGGTGACCGCCTAGCGGCTCACCTGCAAATGGTCAAACTTGGGCCGTTGCTCGCGCATGAACTGTGCCAGTGCTTCATCCGACAAGGGCTTGCTGTAATAATAGCCCTGGCCAACATCGCAGCCGCTGTGCAATAAAAAGCGGTGCTGGTACTCGTTTTCTATGCCTTCTGCGGTCACTGATTTATGCAAGCTTTTACCCAGATTGATCAATGCCAGCAGGATATTGCCATTGGTCACGCTTTGTTCCAGGTCCTGCACAAACGCTTTGTCAATCTTGAGTTCGTCAATCGGATAGTTTTTCAGATAGGCCATATTGGAGTAGCCGATGCCGAAGTCATCAATGGCAATACATACGCCCAGGCGTTTGAGTTGCTCCAGTGTCCGCGTAAACATGGCTTCATCCTTAAAGCGCGCATTCTCGGTCACTTCCAGCGTAATCAAATGTGGCGGGACGCGTTCCTGCCGTAAGACCCGCTGCACCGTCTCCACCAAGTTGCCGCGCAAAAACTGGATAGGCGAGACGTTGACCGCAATCGGCACCAGATAGCCCCATTCGGTTTGCATGGCTTTGATTTTCTTGCAGGCAGTCTGCAAGACCCATTCACCGATGGCAAAAATATGGCCGGTTTCTTCAGCCACCGGAATAAACTGGTCAGGCGGAATCAGGCCGCGCTCCGGGTGCTGCCAGCGGATCAGGGCTTCCAGCGCGCTGATATTGCCGTGTTGCATATTGATTTGCGGCTGGTAATACAGCATGAGTTCTTGCCGTTGCAGGGCGTGTCCGAGGCCATATTCAATTTCGTTACGTTCGCCCAGTTGCTGTGCCAGGGAGCCACTAAACATTTGCACTTTATTTTTACCGGCATTTTTAGCGCTATACAGTGCAGAGTCGGCGCACGTCAGCAAGGTATCAATGTCTTGGGCATGGTCCGGGTAGATGCTGACGCCAACGCTACAAGTCATGTTAAACACATAGTCGCCAATGGCAATCGGTTGCGAAATGGCTTCCATGACCCGTGACAGCAAGGGTTGGGCATCTTCTGCCGAGCGCAGGCCGGGGTAGAGCATGACAAACTCATCGCCGCCAAACCGCACAATGGCATCCGTCGGGCGTGTACTCTGAATCAACCTTTGCGCGACGTTCTCCAGCAGCTTGTCACCGGCGCGGTGGCCCAGCGTGTCGTTAATGAGTTTGAAATGGTCGAGGTCAATAAAGGCAATCGCGATTTTGTAGTGAAACTTGTCGGCTTCCGCAATCAGGCTGGCCAGTTTGCCACTGAAGGCATGGCGGTTTAACAACCCGGTCAGGTTGTCTGTCACCGCCAGTTGGCGGATTTGCAACTCATAGTTTTTACGGTCGGTGATGTCTTCGACCGTGCCCTCGTAGTAAAGAATACTGCCTTGTGCATCATAGACGGCATGCGCGTTTTCCGAGATCCAGATGGTTTCGCCATTCAGCCGGTAGACTTGCGACTCAAAATTCTGCACACGCCCCTGCAGGCGGATGGCTTCGGTAAAGTCGTGACGGCGGCTGTCTTCTACATACAGTTGCGTGCTGATATTGTTGAGGTCGCTGATCAGCTCCGCCGGCGAGGCATAGCCATAGAGCTTGGCCAGCGCCAGGTTGGCATTCAGGTAGGTGCCAGATTCTGTGGTCTGGAACATGCCAAGCGTCGAGTTCTCGAACATGGAGCGGTATTTTTGCTCGGTGCTGTAGAGCGCCTGCTCAATGCGTTTGCGTTCCGTGATGTCCTGAATAATGCCTTCAAGGGCGACGGGTTTGCCCTCGGGATCAAAGACGCCGCTGCCGCGTTCGGCCACCCAGCTGATTTCGCCATCGGCACGCACAATGCGGTATTCAAGTGCAAACCGTTGTTTGCGACTGACCGCTTCATGAATGATTTTGCGCGCCTGTGCACGGTCTTCAGTGTGCGTGATCCGTTCGTAGGACTTGACCTTGTTCAGGATCAAGTCTTGCGGAGCATAGCCGGTCAGTGACTCACAGCCTTTGCTGACATAAATCATGGTCCACTGATCATCATACAGGCAGCGGTATATCATGCCATCCAGATTATCCAGTAGCGTATCCAACAGCCGTTGTTGCTGTGAGGTCATTAAGGCATCGACGATTTGTGTTTGCATCATGTCCCAGTTGATCTGGCCACGCATTACAGCATCGCCTGTTCAGTTTGCCTTTGCTGGCCGATAGTGACTTTTTCCCACAGGCTTTGGGCATTCATCAGGGTCAGCATGCTTTGCTGGGCGAGATTGGCAATGGCAATGCCGGGGTTGTTGCTAATCCCCTTGAAAAAAGTATTCATGGGCTGAATCTGGCTGGGGGCAAGGTAAGGAATCTCGCCCAGCGCCGAGACAAAGACCCCGAATTTGAGGGCGGCTGCCTTGTCTTCAATCACCACAATCTGCCGGTAATCGGTAAAGTAGTGCGCGTGACCCAGCATGCGCGCCAGGTCAATAATAGGGATGACCTGATCGCCATAGGGGTGCATGCCCGCAATAAACGGCGCCGACTCTGGCAGCGTGCGTAACTGCACTTCGTCAATCGCTTCGCGGACAAAGCGGGCCTCTATCCCTAGCCAGCTGTTGCCGACATAAAAGGTTGCGTACTCCTGGCTGTCTTCAGCATTTTGCAGGAACAGGTTGGGGTTAAATTTGTTGTGGATGACCTGCGACTCTGCCGTGATGCGCTGGTTGATTTCGTTGACATTGCCAAGCGGGGTAAAGATCAAGGCAAAGACTTTATTCCGGTAGTTGTCTTCTGCCCCCTTGAATTCACGATAACCATACGCCGCGTGCACCCCTACCGCATAGTAGGTGTGATGGTAAATGGCAATATCAAACAGTCGCTGGCCTTCATTGAGATTGCTGATTTCCGGCATCAACGCAAAGTCATCGCCGGTGGCAAAGTCTGCATGCGTGCTGGAGATCACCTTGAGCTGTTCGTTGACAAACAGCGTAAAGCTGCCGCTGACCGGTGTATCGGTTTTGTCGCGTGGAATCACATCACGGAGCATGGCCTGGAATTGCGGCTTGCTGTCAAACACAATGCCTATGCCACCGACAATACTGTTGCCATCCAAATGCCGGATCGGCGCTGCATAAATATAGGTTGCCTGATGGTTGTACAAGGGCGTCGGTTCAAACTGCGACACTACATAGTCCTGACTGGAAGTGCAGCTGCGCGTGCGGCCTACCCATTCTTCGGTGAGCTGGCTGTCGATCAACTCATTGTAACGTGGGTTGGACACGGCAATCACCGTGCCTTGCCGGTCAAAGACGATCAGGTTGTCGTAAACGGTATACAAGCCATTGATGTAGCGCAGAATTGAGCTGATCTGGTTTTTATCCTGCGCAGAGAGCTGGGCGTTACCTAGGCATTCTCTGAAGACGTGGGTGAGTGCCCACCAACGGACGTCATTCGCCCGCTCGTACAGGTTGCGGTCCATGATCTCTACCGCCAGCTGCGCATAAAAACTGGAGTTTTCGAGCATCACCGAGACCACTGTTTGATACAGCTCAGAGACCATGCCCTCAATAATTTGCTGGGTTTTATGTCCGGTATTGCTGATCTCCGAGAGCAGGCTTTTGGAGAAGTTCTTTTGCTGGGTGTTGACGTAGTTGCTCTGCCAGATATTGCCGTTCCACACCGACTGGTTCAGCTTGCTCTGAATGTTGGCCGCCTGTTTTGGAATATTCAGCAGGCTTTCAGAAAAAATCAGCGGGCTGCGCATCACCTTGCGCAAGATTTCCGCATCAATATTGCTGATCATGCCCTGCATGCTCTGGTTGAATGCATACTCAAGCGGAATCATGGCTTGTCCCAGCCAGCCTGGCCCTGAGTAGCCTTGATAATTCTCGGCCTGCTTGGTGACACACAGGTATTCACGGCCCGCAAACCGTGCCACAAACCAGTCCTTGTCCGTGTCTGCACAGAGGGTGATGCCAATGGGGATTTGGTGTGGATCGCTAGAGGCAATCACGTGACGATGCTCATCCAGCAGGATGCCTATGGTCCAGTCCGAGCCAGAAATCAGGTTTTGAAAAATGGTTTGCAGTTCGTTCACAAACTTGAAGCACAAGCACAGGACGCCTAAAGGCCGCAGGCCATCACTGCTGCGTACTTCATGCGCATACATCAGGGATTGGTAAGGTTTGCCGTTGATTTCCGTTTCATAAAAATACTCGACATAAGGCGCACTGGATTGTACTGCCAGCTTGAAAATTGCGTGTTGGTCTACCAGCGTCTGCTGGGAGGCATCCAGCTGATGCAGCAAGTTGCCCGCCATATCAAAAAGGGCAATATTTTCGTAGACGGTATATTTCTTTTGATATTCCTGAAAGCGGTGCGTGATACGCAATTGCTCATGTGCCGTGACTGCGCCTGCCGCATGTTTTTCAAGGTAGCCCCTGACATCATCGTCGGTGGCAAAAAAGCCGATATCCGCCGTGCGTTCAAACAGGTTGCGGATCAGCAGGTTAATGACCTCAAATGCCTTGGATGTCAGCTGTGCCGCCGTTTTGTGCAAGGTTTCTTCTGACAGGTGGCGTAACACGGCATTCGAGATTTTGTTGAATGCCGTGCGTGTTTCTTCCATTTCGGAGCCGGTGCCGGACAGTTGCGCCATCAGCGCAAGACTGTCCCAGGCATTTTGTAGCTGGTAGATGTGTGAACGGAAATCGTTGACCTTTTTAAAATGGCTGGCGAGCTCTTCAGTCAAAGGTTGTGGGTGCATATATTTCTAGTGTTCTTCCATGATTGCAATTAATTCCGCCTATTTATAGCAAGAATGGTTCCCATTTAGCGGGGTCGAATTGCAAAACAATGGCAAGAAAAATGCTTTTATTTAAATATTAAAACCTGAGGGACATGATTTCGCTGGTGATTGGTCAAATAAACGCTACCTGCTTTGTGCGCATGCCTTTTGTTGGTGCGCAGTTGGCTAAAATGGTGCACGCGTGTCTGGTGTTTTTCATGTCAAAATAGGCCTTCCTTTTTCCTGAGTTCGCCAGCGCATGATTAATACCATGATAGAAATCCACAGTGTGTCGGAAGCGATCCGTGATGCGGTGGCGCCCGTGTTTTTACTCACTGGCATCGGGTCGATTCTCGGCGTGTTAATTGGCCGCCTGGGCCGCTCAATTGACCGTGCCAGGTTTTTAACCGATACGCCGGAGGAGAAGCGTGAGCGGTTCAAGGATGAGCTCAAGATTATTGTCAGGCGCACCAAATGGCTACGCCGGGCGATTGGCCTGGCCACGTTTGCCGCCTTGTGTATTTGTGTCTCTATCGCCAGCATGTTTATTTCGGTGGAAACCGGCTTGCGCTTGCCGCACCTGGTGATGGTGTCGTTTATTATCTCGATGGCGTCACTGATATTGGGACTGCTGTGTTTCTTGCGCGAGATTGTGCTTGCCTCACGCGAAGTGATCGTGCCGTATCAGCAATTGGAAAAACCGGCGCGCAAGCAGGCGGGCAAGTCCTAGCGGTAAAGTGCGCGGATCACGTCGGTTTGTGTCAGCAGGCCGACCAGTTTGTTGGAGGCATCCACCACGGGCAACAGTTGCAAGTGATGGCTGGTCATGAGCGGAATGGTATGCATGAGATGCATCTGGGCCTGGATGGTGATGGCTGGCGTGGTCATGATTTGGCCGACAACTTCCGCTTTGTCGCTATGCGTGGTGGGTGACCAGCGGATCAGTCGCTGCAGGGCAGGCCCCACTTCGCGATAACTGCTCGCCTGGGCATGCCGCACAAAGTCTGACAGGCTCAATATCCCTATCACCAGCTTTGCCTTGTTGACTACAGGCACCGCAGGCTCGGTCTGCGCCAGCATGGTGTGCCAGGCGGCTTCCAGAGGGTCGCCATATTCAAAGGTGGTCTCCACTGGCCGCATGATCTGTTCGCAGGTAATCGCCTCCAGTTTACGGTGGTAGGCAATCAATTCGGTTTGCTCAAGCAGGTGTTGTAATTGCGAGGGGTGAATGTCCAGCACTTCGTGAGACTGCCCCAGTGCCTGCTGCAAATCTTCAGGCGTGAATCCAAACTGGTAGCGCATGTGCGTGGGCGTCGCTGCGGCATGGTCATGATCCGCCACCGGGTATCGATAGCCGGTCATACGATGGTAAATCCAGGCTGTGAGTACCAGTAACAGGCTGTTTGCCAGCACCGGCCACCAGATAAAGCCAAAGCCGAGTTGCCAGATTGATTCGCCGCCCAACACGGCAGTCAGGGCCACCGCGCCGCTAGGCGGATGCAGGCAACGAAAGGCAAACATTAACGCAATCGCCGACAGCATAGCAAGTGCTGCGGCGGCGACCGGAAAATCTGGCAACCATTGTGCAAACAATACCCCGCTTAAGGCGGCCAGCGTATTGCCTGCCAGCAAGGCCCACGGTTGTGCCAGCGGGCTGGATGGCAAACAAAACAAAATGACGGCCGAGGCCCCCATGGGTGCAATCAGGAACACAGCAGTATGCCAGTCTGCCGCTGGCGCTTCTGCGATGACTAGGCCGGCCATCCCGCCAGTGAGCAAAATTCCCAGGCCCGCGCCCAGCGCCGCCCGTGCGTAATCGCGCAACGACCCGGTCATGCGCCGCGGCCAATAAGGCTTTAAAAAACGGGCGAGCTTTGCCATTCCAACTCAAAAAAGCAAAGACCGCAGTGTAACACGGACCCTTTTTAGGGGGGATGTTGGTGTGACGATGAGTGGGAATTTCTCCCGATACAATTCGGTTACAAAAATTCGGAAACTTAGGCCCTGTTTTAAAGCTCATAAGCGCTGAATGGTCCTGCAAGAAAGGACACAACTTGATTGATGCAGAAGAAAGGAAACTGTGATGCAATCGTTCTTACAATCAAAATTGACGCATTGGGTGTCTGTGCCGTTGGCCGTGGCAGCACTGTTTGGTGCTGGCTACTGGATGAAAGGCTACACGCTGGTGAATCATGCGCAGGCGACTGCGCCGGTGTCGGCCAAAACCATGACCGCACCAAGTGCTTATATCACGCTGCCTAATTTTGCCAGTATCGCTTCTACCCAGGGCGCTGCCGTGGTCAATATCAGCGTCAGTGGCACCGTGAAAACCGCCGGGATTCCGGGCATGGATCCTAGTGACCCCATGTTTGAGTTATTCCGCCGTTTTCAGCCCAATATGCCACAAACCGAAACGCCGATGAATGGCCTGGGTTCAGGCTTTATCGTCAAGTCTGATGGCGTGATCCTGACCAATGCCCACGTGGTGGATAAAGCCGATGTGGTGACCGTCAAACTGTCTGACAAGCGTGAGTTCCAAGCCAAGGTGGTCGGCGTGGACAAGCTGACCGATGTGGCGGTGCTGAAAATTGATGCCAAAGATTTGCCGACTGTCCGTATTGGCAGTACCAAGAGCAGCAATGTGGGGGACTGGGTCGTGGCAATAGGCTCGCCCTTCGGCTTTGACAACACGGTGACGGCAGGCATTATCTCGGCCAAATCCCGCGCCTTGCCAGACGAAGGCTATGTACCTTTCCTGCAGACTGACGTGGCCATTAACCCAGGTAACTCTGGCGGGCCGCTCTTCAACCTGAATGGTGAGGTCATTGGCATTAACTCGCAAATTTACAGCCGTAGCGGTGGCTATCAGGGCCTGTCATTTGCGATCCCGATTGATGTGGCCATGGGCATTGAGCAGCAGTTGCTCGAAAAAGGCAAAGTCAGCCGTGGCCGTCTGGGCATTGGTGTGCAAGCCATTAACCAGGATTTGGCTTCTTCATTTGGCTTGCAGGCCCCCAATGGCGCCCTGGTCAGCAATGTCGAGAAAAATGGCCCTGCGGATAAAGCCGGCCTAGAACCTGGCGATGTGATCTTGAAGTTTAATGGTCAGAGCATAGACCGCTCCAGCGACTTGCCGCCCATGGTGGGCAGTATCAAGCCGGGCAGTACGGTCAGCGTTGAAGTCTGGCGCAACAAACAGCTCAAAAAACTGACTGTGCGTATTGATGAAATGCAAACTGCGCAGGCAGACCCTGCTGCCAGCATGGATAGCAAGCAAGCCAGATTAGGGGTGAGTGTGCGCCCGCTCACTTCGCAAGAGCTGGCGCAGACGCAACTTAAGCAGGGCTTGCTGGTGGAAGAGGTGGGCAAAGGTCCTGCCGCCAATGCCGGCATCCAGCCAGGTGACGTCATTCTGGCCGTCAATGGCGATCAGGTGAAAAGCGTCAGCCAGTTGCAGGACAAGTTAACGCAAAACAGCAAGAATGTGGCCCTATTGGTCATGCGTGGGGACAGCAAACTCTATGTTCCCGTTAAAATAGGTTGATTCACGTGTTGCTTCCTTAGCCATTTGCCCCGCAGTTGCGGGGCTTTTTTATTCAGGCAGCGGTGTAGACGCCAAAGCGTTTAACAATTCTGCCAGACTGACCTTTTTGCCCGGTAAAATAACAATATGCAAACATTTCAAATCACCCCCATCGAAGACCAGACCCTGCAAGCCGCGCTGGCCCAGCAGATCAACCAAAAAACCAAACCCTTAGGCGCCCTTGGGCGGCTGGAAGCCCTGGCTATGCAACTGGGGCTGATCCAGCAAACCGTACATCCGGTGTTGCAACAGCCCACCATGCTGGTGTTTGCAGGTGATCATGGCATCGTCGCCGAAGGCGTCAGCCCTTATCCGCAAGCGGTGACGGCGCAAATGGTATTCAACTTTTTAAATGGCGGTGCCGCCATTAATGTGTTTGCGCGCCAGCATGGATTTGAGCTGCATGTGGTGGATAGCGGCGTCAATGCCGTATTCGCCCCGCACCCCAAGTTGATTGATGCCAAGGTGGGCATGGGCACCGCCAGTTTTCTGCATCAGCCGGCGATGACGGCCGAGCAATGCGCACAGGCGATTTACCGCGGCTCGCAAATTGCCAGGGATGCCATTACCCAGGGCTGTAATGTGCTGGCACTGGGCGAGATGGGCATCGGCAATACCTCCAGCGCCAGTTGCCTCATGAGTGTGCTGTGTGGCTTACCCATGCATCAATGTGTGGGGCGTGGCACCGGTGTCAGCGACAAGGGGTTGCAGCACAAACTGGCGGTGCTCACTTCTGCCTTGCAAGCGCATCATGTGCCTGCCAGCGATCCTCTGCATGCATTGGCCGTATTTGGCGGCTTTGAAGTCGCCATGATGGTTGGGGCATTGCTTGCCGCTGCCGAAGCCCGTGTCACCTTGCTCATTGATGGTTTTATTGCCACCTCGGCCTTGCTGGTGGCCGCCAAGCTGTATCCGCAGGTGGTCGACTATTGCGTATTTGCGCATTGTTCCGACGAAAGTGGCCATGGCATCATGCTGGCGCACCTCAAGGCGCAGCCCTTGCTGCATTTGTCCTTGCGTCTGGGCGAAGGCACCGGCGCCGTACTGGCTTATCCCCTGTTGCAGTCTGCGGTTGCCTTTCTCACCGAAATGGCCAGCTTTGAGAGTGCTGGCGTCAGCGAGCAAGTGCAGTGAAATCGCAATGGCGTTCCTTTTTGCTGGCCGTGGGGTTCTTTACGCGTATCCCGGTGCCTGCACTGCCTGACTTTAAAGAAAGTGATCTGAATCAGGCGGCCCGCTATTTCCCGTTGGTCGGCCTGTTGGTGGGCTTACTGGCCGCCATGGTCTGGTGGCTGGCGCATGGGCTCTTCAACCCGGCATTGGCCGTGTTGTGCAGCATGGCTGCCACCATCCTTGCCACAGGCGCCTTTCATGAAGATGGCCTGGCCGACAGTGCGGACGGCTTGGGCGGAGGCATGACGCGCGAGCGCAAGCTGGAGATCATGCATGACTCTCGCCTTGGCAGCTACGGCGCCATTGCGCTGGTGGGCATCTTGCTGTTCAAGTTTGAGGCTTTGTCTGCGCTGGCGCCCGCTATCTTGCCGTTTGCCCTGATTGCCAGCCATGCCCTGAGCAGACTGGCGGCGGTGTATGTGATGGCGACGGCCAACTATGTGCGCACTGCGGGCAAGGCCAAACCGCTAGCCACTACGCTGACCCGGCAGGATATTGTATACGCCAGCGTCTTCGGCCTGCTGTGCTGGCTGGGCTTTGCCCTGATGCTGGGCATCAATCAGTCATTGATGGCTGCCGGACATTTTTTACTGATCACCAGCTTGCCTGTGCTCGTGGTCTGGCAGATGTGGCGGCAAACGATGTTACGACAGATTCAAGGGTATACCGGCGATACGCTGGGTGCGACACAGCAACTGACTGAAGTCGCTTTTTATTTGGGCCTGCTGGCCTGGGAGCGCTTGGCATGAAATTGACGTTGGTGAGACACACCAGTTTACAAATCGCTGAAGGCATCTGTTACGGACAAAGCGATGTCGATGTCTCGGCCAACTTTCATCACGAGTTGGCCAGCGTGCAGCAAAAGCTGCAAGCCGATGCTTTCCACGCCCTCTATACCAGCCCTTTGCAGCGCTGCCACAAACTCGCACTGGGTCTGGCCCACGGCCTGGGGCATGCTGGAGACATTCAGGCCGATGTGCGCCTCAAGGAGCTGCACTTTGGCGAATGGGAGATGCAGGCTTGGAACGATATTCCGCGTGAGCGATTTGATGTCTGGGCCAAAAACTATGCCGAACTTTCGCCGCCACAAGGCGAAACCTTTGCCCAGTTACAGGCGCGCGGTGTGGACTTTTTGCAAGAGATACAAGCCCGCCATGCCGGTGAACATGTGCTGGTAGTCACCCATGGCGGCATGATACGCGCGCTGATTGCGCATGTGCTGAATATGCAACTCAAAGGCTTGTTCCGGTTGCATATCGATTACGCCAGTTTGACCCGCATGGAATTTTTCGGGGACATTCCCAAAATTACGTTTGTGAATCGTTAGTATCAGGCTTGTATCACCTGCAGGCACGCTCTCCATGTGGGTCACCACGCATGCGTCTCTAAAAACCAGTCTGTTCTGCCATTGGCAGGAGGGGAATTCCGCTTCGTCGCTGTCTGACCAAGCGTGGGCTAGCGTACAGTCGGGGCTTAAAAAGGCTGCGACACTCTAAGGCCCTAAACGCAAACACTTGGTACAAGTGGAATGGAGAACAATGAATACAGTCAAAGCAAGTGACATCAAGCCGGATATGTCGGTGGTCTGTTCGCAAAACAATGAGTTTGCCAAGGTCGACCATATGGAAGGTGAGCAAACGATTAAATTAATGAAGGATAAAAGCGGCCAGCACCACTTTATCCCGCTGAGCTGGGTCGTTTCAACAGAAAACAATCAGATTCAGGTAGATCGCTCTGGTGAGCAAGCCATGAAGGATTGGAAAAGCTCGGCATCGGCCAACTAAAGTAGTGTAGCGCATCGTCTTGCATCTCTTGTTGGCATCCGCCGCGGGGGATGTTTTTTTGTGTGGGGCGACAGCGTCCGAGGACGCTGCGGCATAGCTAGCCGCTTATTTTTTGTCTTTGCCAATCTGGTTGCCAATGATGCCGCCAACGGCTGCCCCACCCACCGTACCCAGTGCACCTCCACCCGTCAGCACTGCACCCGCTACACCGCCCACGCCAGCGCCAATCGCTGTACTTTTATCTCGTGTGGTCATGCCACTGCATCCTGTCAGCAATATAAACAGTATGGCAGCCAGCAGCTTGTTGCTTTTGTGATTCATCGTATTCATGTTGAGACCTCTTGAGTCAGGGTTGAGTAAGCGTAGACAAAGAGCTTATCTCCGCATCAACACTTAGTCTGTGCGCTAGCTGTAGATGCAATGGCTGACCATGATTCCGGTGGCTGCCCGCTAAGCGCGCTAACGCACAGACCCCGGGTGCATTCATTCCAATAATGGCAGCAATCAACATGCAGCTTGTGTTTTCAGCATGGCCGGGCAGGCGTGATGCAATCGTCACCTGGCTGCGATTAACAAATTGAGGAGCAGGGAATGAATCGTTTAGCAATCAGGCATATTTTTATCGCCGGGCTGTGTGGTCTGGCCGTGACCGCCTGCAATGACCCCAAGAACGCACAGGATGTGGGTAAGGAGATAGACCAGGCCGTCGAAAGTGCCGAGCAGCGTCTGGGCCAGGCCCAAGACCCACTGGAAAACAAGACGGATGCCGCAAAGGAAGCGCTCTCTGATACGGCTATTACCACTAAGGTTAAAGCTGCGTTTCTGGCCGAGTCCAGTCTTGCCAGCATGGATATTGCGGTCAGCACCCTCAACGGGGTCGTCACTCTGAATGGGGTGGTCACTTCGCTGGCCAGCCGCGATAAGGCCGTGGAGATTGTGCAAGCGATGCCCGAGGTGAGCAAAGTCGATAATCAATTGAAGATACAGTAGTTTTTTAACAGAGACAAAACTCAGGCGCGGAGATGCGCCGGGTTCATATTGAAGATCACTCGAAACCATACAGCGGCAGAGTGCACGCTCACGCATGACCAGATTGATGCCTTGCGTGACAACATCACGCACCAATAAGCGCACTTGCTGACGCTGCCTACGGAGAAGACCATGACCATGATACAGATTTTGATCCTTGTTTTTATATTGATGCTGATTGGTGCTTTGCCGCGCTGGCCGCATAGCCAGAACTGGGGCTATCTGCCCAGCGGCGGGCTGGGGGTGATATTGCTGGTGTTGCTCATCTTGCTGTTGACCGGACGGATTTAATTGACTGACAACATGTCGCCTGGCCAGGCTTGCGCACTGGTTCATGCACCCCATTTTTACTTACTTAAGGCATCGTATGCATCCTGCTGTCATGAATGTTCCGCTTAAAACTATAACTATAGCCACCTTGCTATCCCTGAACATCGGCATGGTACATGCCGGGCAGATGTATCAGGGCGACTGGTATGTGTTACCGGGGGCCAGCAGCCTGCGCACCGATGACCAACTGGATGCCAAACAGCATGGCGGCGGCTTTTTTATCAAGCTGGGCAAGGAGCTCTCGCCTGACTGGGATGTGCAAGGCGGTTTTACTTACAATCGCGTGGCTGAAGATACCGGCATCGCCGGCGTCGGCGGGCATTACAAACAAATCACCCTGGGTGCTGACGTGTTATATCTGTTCAGCCGTCAGGCGCTACGGCCATTTCTACTGATAGGCGGTGGCGTCGCACGTAATAATGTGGATTACAGCAATCTGCCTGGGCTGCATCATGAAATGCGCACCTCCTGGATGGGCAATGCCGGTCTGGGCGCGCAATGGATCATCAGCGATCGCTTTGGCGTACAGGTGGATTGGCGACGGCAATGGTCAAAGTCTGATGCCCATGCACCGGGTACCAGCGTGGATACCTCAGGCACCATTGCTAACGATCTGTTCAATGTCGGTGGTATGTGGCGTTTTGGCGCACCGCCGCCGGCCATTATGGCTGTAAACGACATGCCGCCACCCAATGCCCCGGTCACACGCCCCATGCCACCAGCCACACAATCTGAGCCCAGAACAACTGCGACTCTCCCGGTCGCCGCGCCGCCTCCTGATTGCAAAGCCCAGTTTGAAACAATTACGCTGTCGGCAGAAAAGCTGTTTGATTTTGATAAAGCCCAGATGCGTGAAGGCGCAAAACCATTGCTGGATGACGTGGTGAGCAAGTTAAACGCGCATCCTGAATTTGAGCTGGTGATGGTGACCGGCTACAGCGACCGCATCGGCAAGCAACAATACAATCAGCGGCTTTCTGAACAAAGAGCCAATCAGGTCAAAGACTATCTGGTGCAGGCAGGCGTAGCGTCCGGCCGACTGAAAAGTGTAGGCAAAGGCGAGGCCGATCCCAAAGTCAGCTGTCAGGGCATACATGGAGAGCCACTGATTCTATGTTTGCAACCCAATCGGCGCGTGGTCATCGAAGATCAGGCACAGCACCAGTTGCCTGATCGGCCCGGGTGCTCTTAACGTCGACGCCTACTCTTGGGTCGCTTGTTATACCCCTGAGCGGCAGCAGCGTCACGTTGCCAGCATCGCCACCTGGATGTGTCAGGCGCGATTCCCAAGATCGGTTTTGTAAACCCGTTAAGACGCTAGGCGGTGCTTAATAGCTCAAATACCTTGTCGCCCTCGCAATGCGCCACGTTAAAGCGCAACCACGATGAAGGCTCTTGATAGGGTCTGAACAAGTTGCCAGGGGCCAGCATGACGTTCTGTCTGGTCGCCAGACTGGCGATTTCGGCCGCCTGCCTGCCATGGCCCAGGCTGGCCCAGACGAACATGCCTCCGGCCGGTTCGGTGTAAAGCGTCAGCCCGCATTGCTCCAGCGCCTGAATGACTTGCCCTCTTTTGACTGCCAGGCGGTTGCGTACTTTCTCCATATGCTTGCGATACCTGCCCTCCACCAGGATCTGGTACATCACGCGCTGGTTGATTTCAGAGCTGGTCAGCCCTGTCAGGAGCTTGAGGTCTAGCAGCCTGCGCGCCAATTCTGCCTGGCAGGCGATAAAGCCCACACGCAGGCTGGCAGAAATGGTTTTGGAGTAACTACTGACATAGATGACGCGGTTGAGCTGGTCCAGGGCGGCGAGCCTGACCGCCGTCTGTGGGTGAAAGTCACCATAAATATCATCTTCCACCAGATAAAAACCATATTTTTCTGCCAGCTGTAACAACTGGTGTGCCACCGCCAGGCTGGTGCTGGTGCCGGTCGGGTTATGCAGCACGGTGTTGGTGAAAAACAGCTTGGGCTTGTGTATGTGCAACAGCTGCTCCAGTTGTGCGATATCTGGGCCATGGAGCCCGCGCGGCACGCCAACAATCTGGGCGCCCATGGATTTGAGCAGGCCAAATAAGGTGTAATAGCCGGGATCATCCACCAGCACCACATCGCCCGCTTTGATCATGAGTCTGGCGATCAGGTCCAGCCCATGCGAAGCGCCGTTGGTGATGAGCAGTTGCGAGGCCTCAGCGTGGATACCGATCTCGCCCAGGATTTTTTGGGCGAGCAACTGCCTGAGCGGTAAATAGCCGCTGACGTCGCCATAACTCGTTAAAAAGCCGCCAGACTTTCTGGATAATTCATTCAGACTTTTTTGAATGACTTTTTGATCCAGCCAATCCTTGGGTAGCCAGCCGCAGCCCGGCCGGATCGCCTCTGGCACATCCCTGAAAGTATTATGCAACAGCCACAATACATCATCTGCCCGCTCCAGATAAGACGTATCTGTTACCGCCGTTTGCAAAGGGGTGACGGGAGCCACATAAAAGCCAGAGCCGCGCCGCGACAGCAGGTAGCCCAGCGCGACCAGGCGGTCGTAAGCATCGACCACGGTAAAGCGGCTGACCCCATGTTGCGCGGCAAAATCACGGATAGACGGCAGGCGCGCACCGGTGCGTAGCACCCGCTGAGCGATCTGTTGTTGGATCCCGCTGACAATTTGCTCAACCAGTGGTATCGGTTCAAGCGGGTTAATGGTGATTAGCGGCTGTGTGACTGGCATGGTAGATGGGCCTGTACAGTTTTGTAGATTGATGCATAAAGTGTATATGTAGTGTACTGGTTTTGGCGATTACGATCACGCTATCTTTCATGAAGGAGCGTCATCATGTCTTTGGTTCTGAGCAGTGTGCTGGTGCTGACACTACTGGCTGCATGTGTGATCCCTGCACATCCCTTTCACCAACAAGCGCTATCCCCCAGCCAGCCGCCGGTATGCCTGCAAAACCTGACTCGTCCTTTGGGATGCGACCCTGGTAACCAAACGCGACAGGCGGCTGTGATGGTCAGGGGGCAGGTGTTGTGGGTATCGCCTGTCACCAATCAATCGCAGGTCACAAGTCAGTCACAGGCTAAGGCTCAGTCGCAGGATGAATCAAATGTATCTCCCTAAACATTTTTCTGCACCGAGTGACGAAGCCCTGCTGTCATTGATCCATCGCTATCCTTTTGCGACATTGATTACCTCGTTGCCGACCGGGCTGGAGGTGAACCACCTGCCACTGTCTTTGCAGGCTGGTCGCTTATGCGGGCATTTGGCGCGTGCCAATCCGCTTTGGCAACACTGGCGACAGAATGCGTCAGCGCAAGCCGTGATGGCGGTTTTTCATGGTCCGCATGCGTATGTTTCGCCCTCCTGGTACCACAGCAAAGCGCAGCGCGGAAAAGGGGTGCCCACCTGGAATTACGTGGTGGTCCACGTGCAAGGTCAATTACGGTTGATTGAAGAGGCGGATTGGTTGCGCGAGCATTTGCGGGTGCTGACTGCGCAGCATGAGGCCGAGTTTGAACAGCCGTGGCAGCTTGAAGATGCACCGGCTGACGATATTGAGCGGATGATGCAGGCGACTGTGGGCATCTCGATAGAAATCACGCAACTGACTGGCAAATGGAAGGTGAGCCAGAATCAGCCGCTGGAGAATCAGCAAGGCGTATGGCAGGGCTTGCAGGCAAGTGAGGCGTCGCATGCCAGGGACCTGGCTGCCATTGTGCAGGCGGTGAATGGGTTAAACGGTAAGTGATCCCAGCGCCTGCGCCAACCGCGGCCAGTCGACCTCAGAGGGCAATCCAAACCGCAGCGCTTGTGGCGCAGAAAAATAACGCGTCCACACACCATGTTGGGCCAAAGACTGGTGAAACTGGTGCGCGCCAGGATGTTGTACATATTGAAATAAATCCGTGCCGCCGTAAGGGGGCAGTCCATATTGCGTCAGCAGTTGCGCTAAGTTCGCCGATTGCACAGGCAACTGTGCACGCATCTGTTGCTGCCATGACCGATCCGCCAGGGCCAACTCGGCCAGGTATTGGCTGGGGCCGGCAAGGGTCCAGGGGCCAAGCAGAGCGGCCACTTGCGCCAGGGCCGTAGGCTCCCCCAGTAAAAAGCCGACCCTGAGCCCGGCCAGTCCAAAAAACTTGCCTAGAGAACGCAACACCCATAACCCTGCCTGACCGCTCTGGCTGGCGAGGCTGTGTTGTGGCGTGCTGTCCATAAACGCTTCATCCACCACCAGCCAGCCGCCCCGCCGCGCTAATGCGGCATGCCAGGCAAGCAGCGTCTCAGCGGCGTACTTCTGGCCGGTCGGGTTGTTGGGGTTGCAGACCAGTAACACCTCGCATTGTTGCAACAGGACGTCGTCTGGGGACTGTTCAAAAAAGTGCAGTTGGTGACCGGCTTGTTGCCAGGCATGTGCGTGTTCCTGATACATGGTGCGCGGCATGGCGACGTGGCAAGGCGCGCGCAAACGCGGCAACACTTGCAGGGCCGCTTGTGAGCCCGCACAGGCGAGCACATGCGGTGCGCCGTAATAGGCTTTTGCCATGGCGTGCAAACTGTATGCCGCAGCAGGCAGCCGATGAAACAAGGCGGCAGGCAGTGCGGCGATCGGGTAATGTTGCGGGTTGATGCCGGTCGAGAGATCCAGCCAGTCGGCCAGTGGTCTGCCGTATTGCTGCGCCGCTTGCTGCAGGTTGCCGCCGTGCTCAAGCATAGGCTAACCCTCCAATCAATAGCGCCACCATCAGCCAGCTCAGCATGCCATTGCGCACCAGTTGCAAGGCGCGTGGGATATCCTCTGCAGTAGGGGTCGTGTGGGTGCCCAGACGCGGGCGCTCATGCCATTCGCCATGATAGCGGGCGCGCCCGCCGAGCTGTACATTGAGTGCGCCTGCCCCAGCGGACATGACCGGGCCTGCGTTCGGGCTATCCCATAACGATGCCTGTGATCGCCAGGATTGCCAGGCAAGGCGGGTGTGTCCGAGCAGTGCATAGGTGATGGCTGTGAGGCGGGCCGGAATGTAATTCAATACATCATCCAGCCGTGCGGCGGCCCAGCCAAAATAAAAATAACGTGGCGTTTTATAGCCCCACATGGCGTCCAGCGTATTCACAAGGCGGTAAGCCAGCGCCCCAGGGCCACCCGCGACAAAAAACCAGAACAGGGCGCCGAATACACTATCGTTGCCATTTTCCAACACGGATTCTATGGTTGCGCTGACCGGCTCTATCGCCTCCACATCGCGGCTGACCATATACGAGGTGGCAAGCTGTGCCTGCTTAAATTGCCCGGCCAGCAAGGCCTGATAAACAGCCAGCCCATGCTGGCGCAAGCTGCGCTGACCAATGGCAAAGTACAGGCAATACACATGCAATGCGAGCGCGAGCCAGACGGAGACTTGCATCAGTAATACCAACGCAATCAGCACTGGTAACGCCAGCAGGAGCACACCAACGATACCACTGATATATTGTCTGCCTAACGGTTGCATGGATAAGGGATTCAACCGTTTTTCAAGGGTGGACGCTAACCAGCCAAAACCGACCAATGGATGCCAGCGCCGAGGCTCTCCCAGCCAGGCATCCAGCAGCACCGCGCCACAGGCAAGCCCGGCGAGTGTGAGATAATCAGGGGATGGATAAGCAGGCAGTGAAAACATTAATGGTTCAAGGCACCACGTCGGATGCCGGTAAAAGTACGCTGGTGGCAGGATTGTGCCGCGTATTGTACCGCAGCGGGGTGGCGGTGGCGCCATTCAAGCCGCAAAACATGGCGCTCAATGCGGCGGTGACTGAAGACGGCGGCGAGATTGGCCGTGCGCAAGCGGTGCAGGCCATGGCCTGCGGATTGCCGCCACATACCGATATGAACCCGGTCTTGCTCAAGCCTAACTCGGATACCGGCTGCCAGGTGATCATTCATGGCCGGGTGGTGGGTAACCAGGAAGCGAGTACTTACCATGACTACAAAAAGACCGCCATGCAAGCCGTGCTGCAATCCTACCAGCGCTTGCAGCAGCAATATGGCTGCATCGTGGTAGAAGGGGCGGGCAGCCCGGCTGAAATCAATCTGCGCGCTAACGATATTGCCAATATGGGCTTTGCCGAAGCAGTGAATTGTCCGGTCATTCTGGTGGCTGATATTGATAAGGGTGGTGTATTTGCCCACCTGGTTGGCACGCTGGCGTTGTTATCTGAAAGCGAACAGGCCAGAGTGGTCGGGTTTGTGATTAATAAATTCCGCGGCGATCTTGCTTTGCTGCAACCGGGGCTGGATTGGCTGGAGCAACGCACAGGCAAGCCCGTGATTGGCGTGTTGCCGTATCTGCATGACTTGCATCTGGAAGCCGAAGATGCGGTAGCCACCACAAGCGCACGCAAATCAGACATACAGTTGACCATCGTCGTGCCCGTATTGCCGCATATCGCCAACCATACTGATTTTGATGCCTTGCGTTTGCACCCGCAGGTCGATCTCAGATTTGTGCGGTTGAGTGAAGAGATGCCGGCGGCTGATCTTATCATCCTGCCTGGTAGCAAAAATGTACGCGGTGACCTGGCGGCCTTGCGTGAACATGGCTGGGAGCCCCGGATCGCGCGCCATTTGCGTTACGGTGGCAAAGTGCTGGGCATTTGCGGTGGCTTTCAGATGCTGGGCCAGCAATTGCATGATCCACTAGGGCTGGAGGGCGAGATAGGCCGTAGTGCCGGCTTGGGCTGGCTGGAAATGGAAACCACCCTAGAGGCGCACAAACAGCTCAAGCAGGTGTCAGGTCAGTTGGCGTTTGCCAATGCCCAATTGCAAGGCTATGAAATTCATATGGGCGTCAGTACCGGACGGGCATTAGCACGCCCGGTGCATCTGCTGAGTGGCCAGGCAGAGGGTGCGTTATCCGAAGATGGGCAGGTGGCAGGCAGTTATATCCATGGCCTGTTTGACCATCCTCAAGCTTGCGCTGCCTGGTTACAATGGGCTGGTTTGTCTGAGCAAGTGGCTTACGATTACACGCAATTGCGCGAGCAGAGCCTGGAAAAATTGGCAGACAGTGTGCAGCAGCACTTCAACTGGTCTGCGCTGGCGGCTTATCTGCCGCAAGACTTTAAGCCAGATTAAGCAGCCACGACCTGGATAGTCTGTTCAAACGCCTGCACCACTTGTCCGGCGCGGATTTTGGCGGTTTTTCGGCGTTCAATTTCGCCATCAACCTTGATCAATCCTTCCGCCACCATAGACTTACCCTGACCGCCACTGTCGGCTACCCCTTCGAGTTTGAGCAAGTCACAGAGCGCGATGTATTCGCCTCTCAGTTCAAAAGTCGTCGTTTGCATGGTGTTTCCCTTCAATACCTCAAAGCAGTCATTTTAAGGCTTGTTTGCCGTCTCTGGCGGTAAATTCACTTCCAGCGTCAGCGAAGCGTTCAGGCTTTCCCACAGGTGTTCATTGAGCTGGTGATGCACCGTCACAAACAGGAAGTTCAAGCCGGCTTTTTGTGGTTTGAAGGTAAACTCGCCTTGCTGATTGGCATGGAGGTTGGATGGCCTGACGTTTTCAACATCGTAAAGGTCCTCTATGCGGCGCTTGCTAAAGTGCTCGTTATCGGTAACCACGATAATGCGGGCATTAGGCACCGGCTTGCCATGTTCGAGGACTTGCAAGCTGAGTTCACCCCCTAATTGCACCCCATTGGGCGAGGCCAAGGGGATAATTTCCAGGCCTTTGTTTAAAGGCACAGGTTTGTATTTCTGTTGTCCTTTGAAAATATAAGTGTCGGCATAACTGTAATAGTTCATGGTGGTCGGCTTGCCGCTAACCCGTTTCATGTCGGCCGCAAAATACAGTTTTTTATCCGGCGTCTCTACTGCTTTATAAACAGGCCCTACACGCTGGCCGGTGCTGATGCGGTAAGTGCCTTCTTCTTTTAATTCGGGCTCCAGATACACCGCCGCCTTGGTTTTGGCGATCGGTTTGATGGCAGTCACTTCGCCGGCAGGGGACGTGATGGTGAAGTTAGGCGAGTCCATGGCGAAGTCGGCCTGGAATGGAAACTCGGTAAACGCAGATTCAATGGTTAGCCGATGATGCGTCACATTGAACTGGTTAGGTTTTAAAAAGGGCACATGCGCCTCGGCAGCCAAAGCGGTGACTAAAGCGAGCAGGGCGAGGGACAATCTTTTCATACAGGTCTTTCTTGTTATTTAAGCGTTAATGGCAAGCCTGCGGCAATAAAACTAACGTGGTTTGCAACCGCTGCCACGTGCTGGTTGAGGCGACCTTGTTCATCCTGAAACTGGCGGTTGATTTCACCCAAGGGCACAATGCCCATGCCGACCTCGTTGCTCACTAAAAATACGTGTGCTTGCAATTGCGGCAAGGCCGCCAGCAGTGCCTGTTTTTCCGCCTGCCAGTCCAGCCGTTCAGGTTTGTCGCAGTCCGGGCAGATACATTGCGCAAGCCATAAAGTCAGGCAATCCACAATCAGGCAGGTGTCGGGTGCATCATTTTCCAGCAAGGTCTGGCCTAGGTTAAATGGCGCTTCTACTAAGCCCCAGTAAGGCGGGCGGCGGGTTTTGTGATGCTCCACGCGTTTGGCGAACTCATCGTCGTAGACCTGCGCGGTGGCAATATAAGTGACCGGCAGCTCAAGCACAGAGGCCAGGCGCTCGGCGTAGGCACTTTTGCCACTGCGGGCGCCGCCTAAAATCAAATGGGTGCTCATGTGTCGCTCCTTTGCTGTTGCCAGCGTTGAATAATCGCCTGCAGTTGCGGGAGGCCTTCGCTAAACAGGGCAGGCCCAGGCTGCAAAATATCAACAGATTTGATTTCGTAAACATGCCCGTCACGAATCGCAGGCATGGCTTGCCAGCCTTCGCGTGCTTTGACTTTTTCTGGCTGAAATTTCTTGCCACACCACGAGCCGATGATGATATCCGGTTGTCTGGCCAGCACTTGTTCTGCCGTGACTGTGCGGTCACGTGCGCTATGAAAGGCGCTGAGTTCTGGGAAGCAATCTTCGCCCCCGGCGGCTTCAATCAATTCAGCCGCCCAGCGGATGCTGCACATCATGGGTTCATCCCACTCTTCAAAATAGACCTTGGGTTTGCGCGGCCAATTGGCTGCCTGCTGGCGGGCTGCCCCCAATTGTGCCTGGTAGCGAGCTACTAAATCTTCTGCTTTTTCGCTGGCCCCGACCAGATTACCGACGGTGAGTATCATCTGCAGTGTTTCATTCAGGCTGCGCTGGTTAAACACATGCACCTGGCAACCGGCTTTGATCAGTGAGGCCGCGATATCGGCCTGCAAGTTAGAGAAGCACAGCACCAGATCAGGCTGCAGCGCCAGGATTTTTTCAATATTGGCGCTGGTAAAGGCACTGATCTTGGGTTTTTCTTTGCGGGCGATGGCCGGGCGCGTGGTAAAGCCGGAAATACCGACAATACGGTCCTGCTCACCCAGCAAGTAGAGTACCTCCACCGTTTCGGTGGTCAGGCAGACGATGCGTTGTGGCCAGCGTTTCATGTGTGTGTGCTTTCGTGAGGTTGCCAGCCATTTTCCATCAGCATGTCAGCGAGCGGTTTTTCTGTCGTCCAGCCTTCTTCCACCAGCATGGGCGATTTGTAAAACGTATTCACATAGCCCAAGCATAAAATGGCGACTGGTTTGGCGCCCTCGGGCAGATTCAATAATTGCGCCAGTTGGTGCGGGTCAAACAGGCTGACCCAACCCAAGCCTATGCCTTCGGCACGCGCCGCCAGCCACAAGTTTTGAATCGCACAGCTGACCGAGGCCAGGTCCATTTCTGGCAATGTGCGGCGGCCAAAAATGTGTTTTTCACGCTGGTCGCACAAGGTGGCTACCAGCACTTCGCCACAGTCCAAAATGCCTTCCACCTTGAGGCGCATAAACTCGGCCATGCGCGCCGTGTCTTCAACTTCGCCGATGGCCTGGGCCGTGAGTTTGCGTTCTTCATCGACCAGCGTGTGGATGGCTTTTCGCAGTGCGACATCGCTGATGCGAATAAACCGCCATGGCTGCATCAGGCCGACACTGGGCGCGTGATGGGCAGCTTGCAGTAATTTCTGCAATAACTCGGGGGCGATAGGCGTGGGTAAAAAATGCCGCATATCGCGTCGTTCGGCAATCACTTTGTAAATCGCCGCTTTGTCGGTATCAGGGTAGGCGAAACTCATGACAGAAAAAATTGGGCGGCCAAGGCCGGATTGGATGGGAAGTAAAAGTGCAGAAAGCTGGCAGTGATGGATTGGTGCCGATAGACTGGCTCGCCAGCGCCATATTTACCTTTGCCTTGCGCAATGACCGCCAAGTTGGTCTCAAAGCGGGCATAGTGAAAAGTGTGCGCGCCAATCGTCGCCGCGTCATCGCCAGTTGCGCTGTTGTCAGCCGCTGAAAAGGTTGCATGCTGCGTCCCCAGGCCTTGCAATTTGGGCTGAAGCGCGGCGCTGCCGGGCAACAGACCGAAGGCGGGTTGTCCATTTAGTGTTTCACCCAGTGCGAGCATGCCGCCACATTCAGCCAATATGGGTTTGCCTGATTCGGCGGCTGCGCGTAAGCCTTCACGCATGCTGTGGTTGTGGTGCAGTCGCTCCAGATGCAATTCCGGGTAGCCACCCGGCAGCCAGTAAGCATCCGCAGCCGGTAATTGCGTATCGTGCAAGGGTGAAAAAAATGCAATCTGTGCGCCCAGTGTCTGTAGCAGATCCAGATTGGCCTGATAGGTAAAACAGAAAGCAGCATCTTTAGCCACGGCAATGGTTTTGCCTTGCAATAATGGTGTTATCGCCTGCTGTTCGGGTGCGGCAAACTGCACGCTCGGCGGCAATGGCATGTCTTGCCCCAGCAGTTGCGCAGCGGCTTCTATGCGCTGGTCTATGTCCGTGATTTCCTGAGCAAGATGCAAGCCCAGATGGCGCTCTGGCAAGCTCAGTTGCGTGTCATATTTCATGGCACCCAGCCAGGGGATGTCCGTGGGGAGTGCTTCTTTAATCATATTGGCATGACCCTCGCTGCCGACCTGGTTGGCAATCACTCCGGCGCGCTGCAGGGCGGGCCGAAAGCCATACAAACCATAGGCAACCGCGGCACAGGTCTGTGCCATGGCTTTGGCATTAAGCACCAGTGCGACAGGGATGCCAAAGCGCTCGGCAATATCGGCGCATGAAGGCTTGCCATCATATAGCCCCATCACCCCTTCGAGCAGAATCACGTCATTGTCTTGGGCGGCCTTGTGCAGCAGCCGTTGTGCATCGGCTTCACCACACATGCCAAGGTCCAGGTTATACACTGGCTTGCCAGTTGCCACTTGCAGAATCATGCCGTCGATAAAGTCCGGCCCGCATTTGAACGCCTGCACGCGTAAGCCGCGGTTGCGGTACACGCGCGCCAATGCCGCGGTAGCCATGGTTTTGCCTTGCCCAGACGCCGGGGCCGCCATTAACATGGCTCGGCAGCTTGCCGCCGTTGCTTGCATTACAGATCTATCCCGGCCTGGGCCTTGATGCCTGCACGCCAGGCATGCTTGACATCCATCAGTTCAGACACCGTATCGGCAGCGTTTCTCAATGCCTCGGAAGCGCCGCGGCCAGTGATGACCACATGTTGCATGGGTGGGCGTTTGGCGATGGCATCCAACACCATTTGTTCATCGAGGTAGCCATATTTGAAGGTGTAGGTGAGCTCATCCAGCACCACCAGCTGAATGGCCGGGTCTTGCAGCATCCCGGCCACAATCTGCCAGCCACGCATGGCGGTTTCGGTGTCGCGTTGGCGGTCTTGTGTGTTCCAGGTAAAGCCTTCGCCCAGCACATGCCAGGTGACAGCAGGATGCTGGCGAAAAAAGGCTTCTTCGCCCGTATCTGAACGGCCTTTGATGAATTGGGCGACACCAACACGCATGCCGTGGCCCAGCGAGCGGGCCACCATGCCAAAGGCAGAAGAGCTTTTGCCTTTGCCGTTGCCTGTGAGGATGAGTAGCAGGCCCTTTTCTTGGTTGGCCTGCTCGATTTTTTCGTCAATGACCGCTTTTTTGCGGATCATGCGCGCCTTGTGGCGACTGTCGCGATCATTGGTTTCCATGGTGCGGAATACTTAAGCGTTTTCGCGCACGGAGCGCTTGGCCAGGCCAAATGCCACATGTGCAATCACTGCAACCACAACCCAAAATGCAATCGCTTCAATTTGTTTCGGGAAGTATTTGACCAGACGCGCGCCAAACTCAACCAGGGTCGGTTCGGCGTAGCGGCCACCAAAGAAGTAAAACCCACCGCTGGAAAACAGCTCAGCAAGCACAGATCCCACCAATACCGCCCCTGTCAGCTTGAACAGGCTGCTTAATTGCCAGGTGGTGTTCGACGCAGTCCAACGGCCAGCCAGCCACATGCTGCCATAAGCCGGCAACAAAAAGCCATAAGCAGGGGTCACGCAGAAATTACTCACACCGCCCCAGGTGATGGCTGCCATATCCAGCGCAGCACACAATCCCAGCAAGGCCACAAACACCAGCGTTGAGCGCAGGTAATAACCCGCGATAAAAAACGCTGCATAAGAAGCGCTCGGTAAAAAATCAATCGAAGCAAAATGATGACCACGCGTGATAATGACCATCAAGGCAATGAGAAAGCCAATTGCCAGAGACTGAGTTGAAAGGTTACGTGGCATGCCAACGACTCCAAAATTAAGGTTAATTATAAGACGTGGATTTTAGCCCAATTCGCACGGGCTTGGGCAAAATCCCCCGTTCCCGGTTTACTTCATATCGTAATTCAGGCTGATAAAGACGTTGGTACCCATGGTGTTGTAATCAGGCGCGTTGGGGGAAAACGAGCTCTTGGTGGTTGCCAATACATAATCTTTATTCAAAAGGTTGTTTGCCCGCGCGAGAAGTTTCCAGTGGGAAGCTAACTGATAGCCAAGCGAAGCGTTTAATAAAGTGTAGCCCCCTAATCTGAAATTATTTTCCGCGTCGTTGTAACGAGCTGATGATGCTGAGAGTTCGGTGCTAGCATTCCAATTGCCTGATTTATATAGCAACTGCAAATTGCCATAGCGCTGACTTCTTCTTGGCAGCAGTTTATTTGTATCATCGCTTCTTGGGGACTGAATAGTGAGGTTTCCAGCGAGTTGCCATTCATCGTCCAGCATGGCACCTCCCTCGATGGTTAGTCCTTGAATAACAACTTTACCGGCATTGACGGGGCAGAATCCTGTAAAGGAACATCCTGAGGTTGCAGGCCCAACGTTCTGAATCAGGTCGCGAATGTGATTCTCAAATACAGTCATTTTGGCCTGTATGGCGGTGTTTTGGTACCGCAGGCTCGTTTCAAAGTTATCAGACTTTTCTGGTTTGAGCGTTGGATCACCAAAGCTAGGGAAATACAATTGGTTAAATGTAGGTGCTCTAAACGCAGAACCATATTGAGCAGTGACTTTCCATTCTGGCGAAAATGTATAACCATAACCAAAACCGCCCGTAACGTAGTTGCCATATTGACTGTTATGGTCTTCACGCACTGACATCTGGGTGCTGTGTGCAGCACGGTTTCCCACAAAGCTCACAAGAAAGCCGTCATCATTTCTTGTTCTGCTAATGCTTGGAATGCCATTTGACAAAGTATCTACATCTTGTTCGAGTCTATCGTAGGCAAATGTTAAGGTCCCAACAGCTAGGGAGTAATCGTGTTGCCATGTGATCTGAGTCTGCTTTGAGTCGAATTTACTATTACTGGTAGCGCTATTCAGGCTAAACGAGCGCTCGCGACCGATTCCATATTTTAAGGTACTGTTCCAATGTTCAGTAAGTTGATTTTTGAGCGTTGCGCCATAGGCCTGCTGATTGGTTGTAGAGTAGTTGTTATATGCATTGTCAAAATCATTCCGTCCATCAGATTCCATGAAGTTGACGCCCAGGCTGTGTCCCTCTCTGAACTCTAAGTCGGCATAGGCACTTCCACTCAAGTTACGATAGCCGTCCCGATCGCGATCAATGGCTTGAGGTGGGTGTTTCTTGGCAGATATGCCGCGTGTGTCATAGCTGTTTATTTGCCCCCCAAATTGCAAGGCACGATAGCGGCTGCCAAACCCTGCGCTACCTGTGTAGGTATCATAGCTACCTGCGCCTACGCTACCAAAAAATCTTGTTTGATCGGTTTTCCCCCGCCGAGTAAATATCTGAATAACTCCGCCAATGGCATCTGCGCCATACAGGCTGGAAGCTGGGCCACGAAGAATTTCTATTCTATCTATCAACGCAAGCGGCAGGTTTTCAATCGCAGTCGTACCCAATGTTGCCGAATTAATGCGCAAGCCATCCACTAAAATCACAACCTGTTCCGCATTGGTGCCACGTAAAAATACATTGCTTGCGGTTCCCATGCCTCCATTGGTGGAAATTTGTAAACCCGGTTGCAGTCTGAGCAAGTCAGGAAGTGAACTGCCTTTTAAACGATCAATTTCATCGTGAGTAATGACAGTAACATCTCCAGTAGCTGTTTTAGTCGAAACGGGAACCCTGGCTGCCGTTACAGTAACTTCATCCAAAGACAGTGAAGCAATTTCACTACTACTATTTGAAAAGACTTCTTGCGCTTGAGTAAGCGTAGGAGAAAGGGCGATGAGTCCCAAAATGATTTTTTTATTCATGATTGTTTCCGATAATGCATGCGACCCCGCATGCAAAAAGTAAAAAGGAAACGCAAGGTAGACAGGCTCAACATCAAAGACATTGATGGAGACATTTAATAGCTTGAGAATGTCATTCGTTTTGAAACCGTCACCCCGCGGTATTTCCATGCTTATTTAAGTTATAAGGCCGGTCTCCGGGCTGGCAAGTTTTGGTCTATCGCCTTCCCAAGTTTTTACTCAGTGGCGTATGGATAGACCCGCACTTGCTTACCGTTGCGGGGGCAGCACAGGCATTGCGAACGAGGTTCGCGCACCTGTTTCCCAGTTTCACCCTTGTCTGCAAGAACGCAGACGCAGGCACCTGACAACTGTTCGGCATTCTAGTCTAAAGCACTGACTTTGACCAGTTGCATGGTGTCTTGCGAGGGGCTTCAAATTCTTAATTTACTTTGAAAAAATGCGCTTAGCTATTGACCACACTCGTTTTTTTAAAAGATAATGGGCTGATGGATGCCGATTTGAAAAGTCTTGAAGAGCGTGTGACGAAGCTGATTGCTTTGTGCAGCCAGCTGCGTGACGAAAACGTGGAGTTACGTCAGGAGGTCACGCGTTTGCATCAGGAGTCACAATCTCTAAAGCTGAACATGACGCAAGCCAGTGTACAGCTGGAGCGGTTGTTGTCGGCATTGCCTGAGGAAGGTCGTTAGTCATGGCCAAGCAGCCGATTGATATCGAGATCATGGGTCGCGCGTTTAGCGTGACCTGTACCGACGAAGAGCGCGACAGTTTATTGCAGGCGGTGGGTTACCTTGATGGTAAAATGCGCGAAATTCGTGATGTGGGCAAGATGGTGAGTGTGGAGCGGATTGCGATCATGGCCGCGCTGAACATTACCCATGAGTTGTTGAATACGCGTAGCGGCGGGGTTGATGTGGGCGATGTGAAAAAGCGCATTTCTACCATGCAGCAGCAGATCGATGATGTTTTGTCCGGCCAGCACAAATTATTGTAATCCGCTTCATTTCACAAAATTTTAACCGTCATTAGTATTAAATGACGTATCATAAATGTGGTGTGCTAAGGCGTTGCCTGAGTCCAAAATTCCTTGAACTAGTCTTTGTTATAGGTTTCGGCTCATCAGGTGCGGTGCGATCGCACTAAGTTGGGCGGTCTTTTAAGACGCCCTTGGCGTGCGAACCTAATGTACCTTAGGCTGTTACCACCTGAACTTTTTTGGTTCAGGATTAGCGGCTCAGGTAACCCCTTAGCACATCCCCTCTCGCACCTTTGTCTTGTTATCTCAAGGCGTGGTATTTCAGGTCCGCCAGGCTAATGATTTCCAGGCAGTTTTCGTGGCAAGACTCCAGAATCACTGGCGGCGCGTAACCGGCTTCACTGGCTTCCAGCCATCTTCTCGCACACAGGCACCACCGATCACCAGCCTTGAGCCCGGGAAATGCATAGTCTGGTCTGGGGGTGGACAAGTCATTGCCTTGCGCTTGCGAAAACGCCAGAAACTCATCTGTCATTTCTGCGCAGACGGTATGTTTACCTAAATCTTCCGGGTGGTGACTGCAACAACCATCACGCATAAAGCCTGTGACTGGTTGCATACTGCAAGGGATCAGAAGGGTGCCTAAAACGTTTTTTGTCATGATTTTCAACTGTGCTCTAACTTGGTTTATGATACTGGCATTTAGATGTGTAAAGAAGGTTTTCAGGCATGGCGCGTTACTGGTTAATGAAATCCGAACCCTCGGATGTCTCCATTGATGATTTGGCGGGATTCCCCAATCAAACTGTAGACTGGTATGGGATACGCAATTATCAGGCGCGCAACTTCATGCGTGACCAGATGAAGGTGGGCGATGGCGTGTTGTTTTATCACTCCAATTGTGCTGAGCCTGGCATCGTCGGCATTTGCGAGGTCAGCACCTTGGCCTATCCCGACCGTTTTCAGTTTGTGCAAGGGCACAAGTATTTTGATCCCAAGTCTACACCGGAAAGTCCACGCTGGGTGAACGTAGATGTCAAGCTCGTGCGCAAAACGCGATTGCTGAGTTTGAAAGAGATGCGGGAAACGCCTGCCCTGGCCACCATGCGTGTCTTGCAAAAAGGGAACCGCTTGTCGATTACCCCGGTCGATCCCAAAGAGTGGGCGTTTATCACGGCCCTGCTCAGCACTTAACCTTCTCTTTGGCGACTTTGGTGGCGTACATGATATGAGTATCAGGCGTAGAAAAGCAGTCTTGTATATCCTTGTCGCCGGTTTTATGATCGTTCTGATCGGTGTGCTGCTATTCCTCTGGATTTATTTTTCCAGTATGCGGGAGATGCACCAGACCACTCGCAATTTCTATGAGCAGTCTTTTACGGTTTCCAACGCTGCGCAGGCGCTGGAGTCTCAGCTGCATCAGATCCGAAGCGATTTGCTCTATGCCACGCTGATTCAGGCGGACAGCGTGCATTTGATCAATACCGTGGCTGCGATTAAGGGGCATGAGGCCGCTGCCCAACAAAAAATCGCCAGCATAGAACGTAATTATTCGGGAGATCGTGCGCCATTACCGCTGCTCAAACAGAATATTCAAGCGCTGGACGAAATGACAGCCTCGGTAATCAAGCAATTGGCTGAGGGACAGTATACCGAAGCAAGCACCCTGATTGAGACGGCCTGGAATGCGCGCTTTGCCAAGGTGGCAAAGCTCAACGAAGCCATACTCGCGCATGCGGACTTGCGCGCCAACGAGTATGTGGCCGAGAGTGAAAAGCGCATGGAGCGGCACACCCATCAAGGCATCACTTACGCAGCGCTGCTGGTGACCCTGTTTTTGCTGGTAGGCCTCTTTGTTGGGGGCCGCATATACCATTTGCATCTTGAAGCAGACAAATTTGCCTTTACTGACTTTTTAACCGGGATCGCCAACCGGCGGCACTTCATTCATGAGTTGGAGTCAGAAATCAGGCGCTATCAGCGTTATGGCTCCTCGTTTTCATTCGCCATGGTGGACATCGATTTTTTTAAAAAGATTAATGACCAATATGGACATCATGCTGGCGACCTGGTTTTGCAGAACTTCTGCCTGCGCTGCGTGAGTGCCTTGCGTACCAGCGACATGGTTGGGCGTCTGGGGGGCGAAGAGTTTGGCATTCTGATGCCGATGACGGATCTGCATGAAGCGGCACATGTGATTGAGCGCTTGCGCTCGGAAATTGATCACAGTGTGATGAGCGAGCAAGGAGAGCAAATTCACTACACGGCCTCTTTTGGGCTGGTGTCTACCGCGCAATTGGGGACGCAGGATGGCTTGACGCAGCTGATGAAAATGGCAGATTTTGCTTTGTACACGGCCAAGCAGCAGGGCCGTAACCGCGTCTATATTGCCAATCATTAACGATAGCAATCATTATTGCGACGGGAATTTTCTATCTTGGGCATGGTCATCAATGCCTATGAATCTGCAAAATCCTCAATTGACGCGGCGTAGCTGGTTGACTGGCTTGGCCGGTCTGCTGCTTTCGGCCTGTCGGCCAGTCACTTTGTTAAACGCGGTGATTCCCGATAAAGGTATGCGCATCCATCGCGATATCGCTTTTGGGCCGTACAGCAGGCAGCGCCTGGATATTTATCAGCCACGTGACCATGCTGCAACACCACGCCCTGTGGTGTTGTTTTTTTATGGCGGTAGCTGGGAGTCTGGCAGCAAGCAAGATTACCTGTTTGTGGCGGAGGCGTTGACGTCACAAGGCATGCTGGTTGTGATTGCCGATTACAGGCTCTATCCCGAACTTAAGTTTCCGCAATTGATGCAAGACCCCGCTCTGGCATTGCAATGGGTCAAGCAACACGTGGCCGAGTATCAAGGCGATGCGTCGCGTGTCTTCTTGATGGGGCATTCTGCAGGCGCACATCTGGCCGTCATGCTGACCCTGAATGCTGCCTATCTGGCGGCTGTCGGATTATCACCCACGGCGATTAAAGGCACCATAGGCCTGGCCGGGCCTTATGACTTTTTGCCGCTCACTTCGGATACGTTGCGCGCGATTTTTGCACCTGCTGAGCAGGAGTGGCAATCACAGCCTATCCGTTTTGTCAGCGGCCAACATCCGCCTTTACTGCTGCTGGCCGGCCTGAAAGACCAAACCGTTTGGCCCAGAAACTCGATCAATCTGGCGCGTGCGCTTGAGGCGCAAGGCAGCGAGGTCAAGTTGCTGACTTATGCCAACTACAACCATGTGGATATGGTCGCCAAGCTGGCCAGACCCCTGCGCGGCAACAGTCCATTGCTGCAAGATATTTGCGACTGGATTGGCCAGCATGCCTCTGCGTGATGTGCATGTGGTCTGGTTTAAGCGCGATTTACGTGTCGCGGATCATGCCGCGCTGTCTGCCGCCTGTGAGGCTGGGCCGGTTTTGCCGCTCTTTATCTGGGCCCCACAAGTGTGGTCGGCAGAGGATGCCAGCCTCAGTCAGGCCATGTTCGTGCGCGAGTGTTTGCAGGGGCTGGCAGATGCCTTGCAACAGCTGGGATTGCATTTGCATGTCTATCATCACGACCCCTTGACGCTGTTACAGAGGCTGCATGCAAAATTTGGGATCGCCGGACTGTATAGCCACGAAGAAACCGGCAATCATCACACCTATACCATCGACCGGCAGGTACAAGCGTGGTGCAGGATGCAAGGAATCGTCTGGCAGGAATGGCCGCAGAATGGGGTGGTGAGACGCCTGTCAGACCGGCAACAGTGGCAAGCGCAGTGGGCGTTACGCATGCAGGCCCCTGTCATTGCGGTGCCTGCATCCGGACTTGCTGTTCGGTTACCGGATCATGGCTTGGAGCGGTTGCCAGCAGTGGCTGGCCACGCGCAAGCGGAACGTCAGGTTGGCGGTATAGGGATGGCTGAGGCGGTGATGGCGGATTTTTTGACGCGCCGCGTACATGGTTATCAGCGGGGGATTTCCAGCCCGCTCAGTGCTGTCCAGGCCTGTAGCCGCCTGTCACCTTATCTGGCATGGGGCGCTGTGAGCCTGCGTACCGTGGTACAGGCTACCCGGGCCCGTGCGCAGCAGACTGAAAACGTGCAACAGCGCCGTCAGCTGCACAGTTTTGAAAGCCGCTTGCACTGGCATTGCCATTTTATGCAAAAGCTTGAAAGCGAACCGCGGATTGAACACCAGAGTTTTTACCGGGGCTTCGAGGCACTACAGTCCCGGTTACCCGATGCTGGGGTCGCCTTACGTTTACAAGCCTGGCAGGCTGCCCAGACCGGCTGGCCACTGGTAGATGCCTGCATGCAGATGCTCAATCAAAGCGGTTGGCTGAATTTTCGCATGCGCGCCATGCTCATGAGTACCGCCAGCTATTTGTTGCAACTGCCCTGGCGGCCAAGCGGGTTGCATCTGGCCAGTGCTTTTGTTGATTACGAGCCGGGGATTCATTGGCCGCAAGTGCAAATGCAGTCTGGCACGACCGGCATCAATACATTGCGCATTTACCATCCGGTTAAACAAGCCTTGACTCAGGACCCTCAGGGGGTGTTTGTCCGCCAGTGGCTGCCTGTTTTGAGACAGGTGCCAGACAGCTGGATTTTTGAACCCTGGCGCATGCCTCCGAGTTTACAGCGGCGGTATGGCTGCCTGATTGGCCGCGACTATCCTATGCCCATGGTTGATATTGGCGAGGCCATCCAGACAGCCAAGCAGGATTGGTTTGCAATCAGGCAGACCATGCCAGCGCATGCTGTCGCAGATATTTTGCAGCGGCATGCTTCGCGCAAGTCGCGCCATTTTCCCAAGGTAGACCGTGGCAGTCTCCGCAAAAAATCAAATCGGAGTGCGGCTTCCGTGAGTGCACAAAGCTTGGCAGCATCCCAGCTTTCACTGCAGTTTTAGCCGTTCACCCGTTGCTGGTGTTTGCAAAACCGATAAGGTGTGCGACTCGGTAGTGCATGCACTGATTTTGCGCACTGATTTTGTGCGTGTGCTGAGCGGTCTGCTGCGGCACTTCTGGCCGCTCGCTCAAGCAGTCGACTGAGAGACTACAGTGATACGACAGTTATTTTTCCGTATCTCATTGATTTGTATATATAAATATAAAATCTCTCCTTTCTTTCTCATGGTCTCCCCATAGTCTGGCGGTAAGTGAGCCCGCATTCTCCAGCTTGGAATACGTTTTGCTATAAACAGTTTAAGAAGCTTTCCAAAACGTATTACAGGTAGTGCATTCCTTGTTGCCTACCTTCGCAGATTGGAGCAAGACATGGCAAAATGGTTGATCGGATGTTTGTTAGGTTGCCTGGCAATCCCATTGATGGCAGAGCCTTCTGCCGAGCTCATGCAGGCGTTGAACAGCCGCGTGCTGCGTGTGCAAGTCGGCCTGAAAAACGGGCAATACGGGCTGGGTTCAGGCGTCGTGGTGGCTGAAAATCAGGTCGTGACCAACTGCCATGTGGTTGCCAATGCCACTAGTATCAGCGTGGTCAGTGGCGGGGCGGCTTACCATGCCGTGGGTGTCAAACCGGATTGGAAGCATGATGTTTGCATGCTGCAAATGGATGACCTGCCGATTAGCCCAGTCACCATGAAGTCCAGCCGCGATCTCAAATACGAACAGGCAGTGTTTAATATCGGCTATCCGAGTTTTGTCGCCGCGCCTGTGAGCAGCCAAGGGGTGGTCAAGGGGCTGTTTGCCATGGATGACTCCGTGATTGTGCGGGCAACCAGCAGTTTTAGACAAGGCGCCAGTGGTGGTGGTCTGTTTGATGAGACGGGTGCGTTGGTCGGCCTGATTACACTCAAGAGCCCTGGTAAAGATGCCTACTACTATTACATGTCGATTGATTGGGTTCAGGCTTTGATCGCGCAGCCAGCGGGCCCGATTGTAGTCAAAAGCGAGCTGCCTTTCTGGGGCAAGCCGGCAGCTGAATGGCCTTATTTCATGAAAGTGGTGTTTCCTTACCTGCACAAGGACTGGGCTGGTCTGAAAACAATTGCCCAGCAATGGACGACTCAGGAACCTCATAATACAGAAGCATGGTTTTATCTGGCCGCCGCTGAATATGAAACCAAGGATCTCACCATGGCTGAGCAACACTTGCACCGTGTCGTCAGCATGAACGATCAGCATAGTCAGGCTTTTTATTACCTGGGACTGATTGCGGAGTCCAACGGTAAACATATCGAAGCCTTGGCCAATGTGGATACGCTGACACAGCTGGATGCCGAAAAGGCTGAAGAGCTCAAAGTGGCGATGAAAACCTTGCCTTGATGCGAGGCTGGCGGTGTTGTGTCAGCCCCAATACAAAAGCGCCTTAACTGGCGCTTTTTTCTTTTGATGTCGGGACGGTTTGCTTAGGCGACGGCCAGATCCAGCTCTTCGACATGATAGTAATGTTCATCATCCCACAGGGTGAAGTCTTGTGCGGTATACATGGCTTCCTGAAAATGATGAAAGGTTGCGATGCAATGATTTTCTTCATCCATTACTTGATACATGGTCATAGTAATCACCTTTCTATACTAAATGAGGATATTTGAGAACGTGATGTCATCATGGCACAGGCGGGTGAAACTGATTTGACAGAGTAGCAGCAGGTAATTCGGTCAATTTAATGAATCGGTAAAGAGGGTATTTCTAGGCAGCTATTTGAGCAGGTTTTCAGTGGTTGTTCTTTGATTGCTCAGGATTTGTTTTTTGTAAAATCCTTGGGTTCGCGTATAATTCGCAACTTCTGAGGAACGCTGCGAGAGTCACTCGACTCCCAGGCTCAGAGCATTTGCTGTAAAGCATCTCAACGGCGTTCACTTTTCACTGTGCGAGCACGGAAAAAAGGTGAACAACGTTGCCACCGGTTCTTATCGAACTTTTCCTGCTCAGTTTTCATTTTTTTAAGGATTTGAAACATGAATACTGTAGCTGATATCAAAGATTATGTAGTCGCAGACATGGGCCTGGCCGCCTGGGGTCGCAAGGAAATTGCGATTGCCGAGACTGAAATGCCTGGCCTGATGGCAATCCGCGAAGAGTACGCGGCGCAACAGCCACTGAAAGGCGCGCGCATTACTGGCTCTCTGCATATGACTATCCAGACCGCTGTGCTGATTGAAACACTGAAGGATTTGGGTGCTGAAGTGCGCTGGGCTTCTTGCAATATTTTCTCAACCCAGGACCATGCCGCCGCTGCGATTGCCGCGACGGGTACTGCCGTGTTTGCCGTGAAAGGCGAAACGCTGGAAGAGTATTGGGATTACACCCACCGTATTTTTGAGTGGACGGATGGTGGTTACTCCAACATGATTTTGGATGATGGTGGCGATGCGACCCTGTTGCTGCATTTGGGTAGCCGTGCCGAAAAAGATTTGTCTGTGGTGGCGAACCCCACTTCAGAAGAAGAAATCTGTTTGTTTAACGCCATCAAGGCCAAGCTGAAAACAGACCCTACCTGGTACTCCGTGCGTTTGGCTGCGATTAAAGGCGTGACCGAAGAAACCACCACGGGCGTGCACCGTTTGTATCAAATGCATAAAGAAGGCAAGCTGGCTTTCCCTGCGATTAACGTGAATGACTCTGTGACCAAGTCCAAGTTTGATAACTTGTATGGTTGCCGTGAGTCTCTGGTGGATGGCATCAAGCGTGCGACCGATGTCATGATCGCAGGCAAGATTGCCGTTGTTGCGGGTTACGGTGACGTGGGTAAAGGGTCTGCACAAGCATTGCGTGCCTTGTCTGCCCAGGTTTGGGTGACCGAGATTGACCCGATTTGTGCCCTGCAAGCCGCGATGGAAGGCTATCGCGTTGTGACCATGGATTATGCCGCTGAACATGCGGACATTTTTGTCACAGCGACGGGTAACTACCACGTTATCACGCATGAGCACATGGCCAAAATGAAGGATCAGGCGATTGTGTGTAACATTGGTCACTTCGACAATGAAATCGATGTTGCCAGCATCGAAAAATACCAGTGGGAAGAGATCAAGCCACAAGTCGATCACGTGATTTTCCCGGACGGTAAGCGCATCATCTTGCTGGCCAAGGGCCGTCTGGTCAATTTGGGCTGCGGCACAGGTCATCCAAGCTATGTGATGAGCTCCAGCTTTGCCAACCAGACCATTGCGCAGATTGAGTTGTTTACCCAGACCGACAAGTATCCGGTTGGCGTTTACACCCTGCCTAAACATCTGGATGAAAAAGTGGCGATCTTGCAGTTGAAGAAACTCAATGCGCAATTGACCACCTTGACCGATGCACAAGCAGCCTACATTGGCGTGAGCAAAACCGGCCCATTCAAGCCTGAGCATTATCGCTATTAATCACGCGCTTTTCAGCGTGCGCTAAACCATGCCGCCCCTGCGCCAGATGTTCTGGCGCAGATTTGGTGTACACTTTGCCTCATCTTTCATCCAAGGAGGCGGCATGTTTAAACTACTGGTTGTTTGGGTACTCAATGCATTGGCACTGATGGCCGTGGCTTATCTGGTCCCAGGCATTCAAGTGGCCAATTTCAGCGCTGCGCTGGTGGCTGCTGTCGTGATTGGTCTGGCCAATATGCTGGTGAAGCCGATTCTGGTGCTGTTGACCTTGCCGATTACCTTGCTGACGTTGGGACTGTTTCTGTTAGTCATCAATGGTCTGCTCTTCTGGTTTGTCGGCCACCTGTTGCAAGGCTTTGTCGTCAATAGTGTGATGACTGGCGTCATAGGCGCCCTGGTGTATAGCGTGATTGCCTGGATCCTGAGTGCGATTGTGTTCAACGAAAAAGACTGACCCCTGACCATCCCCGCATCTGCCTGAAATCACGCGTTTAGAAATAAAAGAGAAAACAGTGAATCAAAAAATCGCTTACAGTTTTGAGTTTTTTCCGCCCAAAACGGCGGAAGGCATGGCGAACCTGCGTCAAGTACGCAAAGAGCTGGCCGTATTCTCTCCCGAGTTTTTTTCCGTCACGTTTGGTGCGGGGGGCTCAACCCGCGACCGTACCATGGACAGTGTGCTCGAAATCCAGGCTGAAGGCCATGGTGCAGCCCCACATATCTCCTGTATTTCTTCCAGCAAAGAAGAAATCCGCGAATTGCTGCAAGCCTATCAGGCGAAAGGCATCAATAGACTGGTGACCTTGCGTGGCGATATTCCCTCAGGCGAAGTGAGTGCGGGGGATTTTAAATATGCCAATGAGTTGGTGAGTTTTATCCGCGCCGAGACCGGCGACTGGTTTCACCTGGAGGTGGCGGCTTACCCCGAGTTTCACCCGGAAGCCGGCTCGGCACAAAAAGACCTTGAAAACTTCAAGCGTAAAATCGATGCTGGCGCAGATTCGGCCATTACACAGTATTTTTACAATGTGGATGCCTATTTCCGTTTTGTAGAAGCGGCGCAGAAGCTGGGTGTCACTGCACCGATTATTCCCGGCATCATGCCGATTTATAACTATACGCAACTGGCGCGCTTCTCCAGTGTGTGTGGTGCCGAGATTCCACGCTGGCTGCGTATGCGGCTGGAAGCCTATGGCGATGATATGGCTTCATTGCGCGCTTTTGGCGCGGAGGTGGTCACTGATATCTGTACCAAACTGATTGAGGCAGGCGTAGATAAAATGCACTTCTACACCCTGAACCAGGCCGGCATTATTGGCCAGATTATCAGGCAACTGTAGTCGTAAAAATACTGGTAAACAAAAAAGCGCGGACTGAATCAGCCGCGCTTTTTTTTGTGTCGCTCTGTTGGGTTATTGCAATGACAAACCTTGCGGGTTAAACAAGGCATCTTCAACAAACAGGTAATCCTGCTTGCGCGTTTCGTCCCACAGCACCATCATGGTGATCCAGCGGATATCTTCCATGCTCAAGGTTTCTTGCGGCAAGACCATGGCACGATCAATAATCAGGTCGCGCTCATAAGCCGTGATGATGTCGCTTCTTTGTAGCAAGCCCAGAAAGTTCAGACTGTCGTCACTGATCTTGTTGCGTTCCATCTCGCAATAGACGCGAATCGCAAACGGGTCGTGCTGGTATTGCGGCTGTTGCACCGAGCGACGCAGGTCTTTCACCCAGCCCACGGCATGTAAAATATCCTGGTGGTTAAACCCGGCCTGGGAGAGCTCATAGGCCATGATGGTTTCGTCTGTTTCTTTCAGCTCAAACGCATCATGCTTATCCCAATAATTTTGATAGATAAATATCAGTACTTCCAACATGTCTAAATTCTCCTCAAACACGCTGCTCCGCTATTAGTAGTGAATAGCAGCGATACTGGGGTGGGTCTGAACCGAGCTTTAAACCAATCGCTGGAATTGGCCGTTGGCGAGATGGCTGACCACACCTTCTAATTCAAGTAGTGTTAGCATGGTGGAAACTTGTTCGGGCGTCAACCCGGCGCGGGCCGCAATGAGCTCTGCAAAGATGGGGTCAAACCCCATGCAAGCCAGGACAGGACTGGCTTCGGCGGGTAGATTAGTCCAATCGGGTAGTGACCCATTCGGGCTAATCGAAAGTGCGGGGTTGGGCAGGCGGACATGCTTCAATTCGCTGACAATGTCCTCGGTGGACTCGACGAGCTTTGCCCCTTGTTTGATCAGCGCATGGCACCCTTTGGACACCGGCGAGTGAATAGAGCCCGGAATGGCGAAGACTTCACGGCCCTGTTCGATCGCTAGTCTTGCCGTGATCAGTGAGCCGCTATCAATATTGGCCTCTACCACCAGGCAGCCTTCAGACAGGCCACTGATAATACGGTTGCGTCTGGGAAAATTGTGTGTCAAAGATGGCGTCCCTAGTGGATACTCGGAGAGCAACAAGCCATACTGCACAATCTGATGGGCCAAGGCTTTATGCCGTGCCGGATAGACAATATCCAGCCCGGTGCCGACCACGGCAATCGTGGCACCATCTGCTTTGAGCGCGCCTCTGTGTGCGGCGCCGTCTATGCCTAATGCCAGCCCGCTGACTACGGCAAATCCGGCCCGGCACAAGCTTTCGGCAAACTGTTCGGCGGTTGACTCGCCTTGCGGTGTGGCATGGCGGCTACCGACAATGGCCAGGCCAGGCCGCTTGAGCATTTGCAGGTTGCCTTTGGCATAGAGCACGGGCGGCGGCTGGTCTATGCTGAGCAGGCGTTGCGGATAGTAGGCATCCGCCAATGTGATCAGGTGGTTATCTGGTTGTGAGAGCCAATCCAGTGTCTTGGCAATATGCGGGTCTTCTGGCGCTTTTTGTATCCCTTCGGCGACGTCTTTGCTGACCAGTTCGCACAAGCTGCTGTAGGAGGCGGCCAGAATCGCCTGCGGGGTTTTAAAGTGCAGCAACAGCTGGCAATAGGTGACACTACCCAGCCCTTCGACCAGGCTTAAGGCAATCCAGGCTGCGCTCTCTTCAGGATCTGTGACCATCAGTGCGGAGATCAGGGGGTACGCACCACGTCTTCCACATGGATAGGTTGCGAGGCCTGCATGACGAGCGCGTATGACAGCTTGGGAAAGGTTTTGAAGACCATCACCAAGCCGACAGGCTCATCCGGCAACTGGATCGTGACCGGATGTTTAGGGTCTGGGGATTCGGGGTCTACCATGCTGTCGCCTTTGCGCAGCACCGAAAGCACATGACCGTGCTCCAGGCCTTGCGCTTCGCCGCGATTGAGCACCACCACACGGCCATATCCAGTTTCGTTGATGCCTTCGCTCACGCGTGCAATCTGGCCTTCAATCTGGCGTTCGGGCGCATGCGGCACATAAGGCGGGCTGAGAGAATCTTCCATCGCAATCAGTTTGTCTTTAACCGCAATTTCCTCTTTGGCCTGGGTCACGGTCAAGGTGGCAGGTTGGCCTGCGTGCAGCAGCTTAGCCTCCCCCAGATAATGGGCTTCTGTGCCTAGCAGCTCACCATTTTCAGGGTTTTTGATCGCCTCCCCCTCTCGGTAGATTGCCCAGGCGTTGCGTGGACCGTCTGGCAGGCCCTGCACATAAATGCGTGTGCCAGGACTCAGAATCTCACGTTCTTCCTGCGCCGCCACAATTCTGGGCGCCGACTTGAGCGCCTCTGGTGCAATTAGCATGGGCTTGGTCAAAAAGGGCTGGATGATATTGGGCTGTATGGCGGGGATGGCATCGCCTTTGATTGGCGTGACTATCATGCCAGGCTCCAGGGTGACAGATTCGCGCACCAGTTTGAGTACGGGTTGGCCGCTGCTGGTGTCGAGCACGATGACATCCCCCGGATAAATCCAGTGCGGATCTTTAATGCTAGACCGGTTTAATTGCCAAATCTGTGGCCATTGCCATGGATTTTTCAGAAACTTGGCCGAAATATCCCACAAGGTATCGCCTTTGACGACGACATGCCGGTCGGGGTGCTGCGGCCGCAACGGAATTTCTTCTGCCTGTAACAATAAGCTGCTACAAGCCAGCGCAAGCGAGGTTATAATTTGAACAATTTTCGTCATGTGGCGTCTCTGTTTTATGCGACACAAATGGATGGGCTGTACCTGCGCACAGCCACTGCGCAATATCAACCAATCTAGCATGGCTTTAAAGTTCTGATCAAGGTGAAAAAGCAGGCGTTTTGCCCTGTTTTTGCACAAACTATTTGAATGGAAAGATTTGTAGAGCATGGCACTACTTCCAATTTTGCAATATCCGGATCCACGCCTGCATACGGTGGCCAAACCGGTGCAAGTATTTGATGAGGCATTACAGCAACTGGTCAGCGATATGGCTGAGACCATGTATGATGCGCCAGGCATAGGCTTGGCTGCTACGCAGGTCGACCAGCACATCCAGTTGATCGTGATTGACTTGAGCAAGGAAAAAGACGATTTGCTGGTGCTGATCAATCCTAAAATCATTGCCCAGTCGGGTAGCCAGGATTATGAAGAGGGTTGCCTGTCAGTGCCTGGTATCTATGAAAGTGTCACGCGCGCTGAATTTATTACCGTCGAAGCGAAAGATGTGCATGGCAACACTTTCAGGTTGGATGCGGATGGATTGCTGAGCGTCTGTATCCAGCATGAAATGGATCATTTGCTGGGCAAGGTGTTTGTGGAGTATCTCTCCACGCTCAAACGTAACCGTATCCGGACCAGAATGGTCAAGCACGCGCGTGAAATCGAGCGCAACAGTTATTAAGTCAGGAAGGTTGCATGCGTATTATTTATGCCGGGACCCCGGAGTTTGCAGTACCGGCTTTGCAAGGACTCATAGACGCGGGCCATGACATTGTCATGGTGTTGACGCAACCAGACCGCCCCGCGGGCCGTGGCATGCAGTTAAAAGCGAGTCCGGTCAAACAGCTCGCCTTGCAACACGGCTTACGTGTTTTTCAGCCAGAAAGCCTTAAGCCCGCCGAGGTGCAGTCCGAGATTGCAGCGGTCAACGCCGAGGTGCTGATCGTTGCGGCCTATGGCCTGATTATTCCGACCGCGGTGCTGAACATCCCGACGCGAGGCTGTTACAACATCCATGGCTCCTTGCTGCCACGCTGGCGCGGGGCTGCGCCCATCCACCGGGCCATTCTGGCCGGGGACACCGAGACGGGCGTCACCATCATGGAGGTGGTGCCCAAGCTGGATGCCGGCAATATGATCAGTAAATGGTCGGTGGCGATTACTGCAGCGGATACCACGCTGACCTTGCATGATGCGATCAGTCGTGAAGGCGCGCGCTTGATGGTCGAGGCGATGCAGACCTTGCAAGATACCGGTTGCCTGGCCTCTGAAGTACAGGACGAGGCGCTGGTGACCTATGCGCACAAGCTCGAAAAAGCCGAGTCAGCCATTGACTGGACGCAATCTGCCCAGCAACTGTCACGTCAGGTTCGTGCATTTAATCCCTTTCCGGTCGCTACAGCCAAATTTAATGATCAAGTCTGCAAACTGTGGTTTGCTCAAGCTGTGGCTGGTCAAGGCGAGCCAGGCACTGTGTTGCAGACACATCCGCTGCAGGTGGCTTGTGGCGAAGGCGCATTAGAACTGCACGAGTTGCAGATGCCAGGTGGCAAGCGCCAAACGGCACAACAGTTTGTGCAGGGCCAGCATGTGCAAGTCGGCGACCGCTTTTTCTAGTCAATCTGGTGCAGGCATTGAAAAATGCCTGCCATCCCCGCATATTAAAGTCGATATTACTCACCGAATTGTGAAGGAGTCACTATGTTAGGTAACTGGACCAAAACCTTTGTGTTGATGGCCGCGATTACTGCCCTGTTTGTTGCGGTGGGCGGCGCGCTGGGTGGCCAGGGCGGCATGTTGCTGGCGCTGTTGCTGGCAGGCGGCATGAACTTTTATGCCTACTGGTTTAGCGACCAGGCGGTGCTGAAAATGTATGGCGCAGTTGAGATCAATGCTGAAAATAATTTTGGTAATGGGCAGTTCCGCAACTATTACAACATGGTCAAAGAGCTGGCCGAGCGGGCCCAACTACCCATGCCGCGTGTGTTCGTGATCAATGAAAGCCAGCCGAATGCGTTTGCTACCGGCCGCAACCCCGAGAACGCTGCCGTGGCAGCTACTACCGGCATCATGCAGATTTTGAGTGAGCGCGAATTGCGCGGTGTGATGGCACATGAGCTGGCGCACGTGAAACACCGCGATACCTTGATCTCTACTATTTCCGCCACCGTGGCCGGGGCCATTTCATCGATTGCGCAATTTGGTCTGATGTTTGGCGGGCATCGGGAGGGCGAAGACCGACCCAATCCCATTATTGGTATTTTGATTATGATTCTGGCACCCTTGGCCGCTTCGCTGATCCAGATGGCGATTTCACGGTCGCGTGAATATGAAGCAGACCGCATGGGGGCTGAGATCAGTCGCGACCCGAAAGCCTTGGCGGCCGCGCTGGAGAAAATTCACAATTATGCGCATCAGATTCCCAATATGACTGCCGAGCAACACCCGGAAACCGGGCAGATGATGATTATCAACCCCTTATCAGGCGCAGATCTGGCGGGGCTGTTCAGCACCCACCCGCAGACCGAAGAGCGGATCCGCCGGTTATTGGCGCTGGCTAACCAGTATTAAACGCGATTTCAACAGACAAAAAAGGCTTTCGCAAGAAAGCCTTTTTTATTGTGTGTGTTTTTGTCTGTGTATTTGGGGCGCATCAAGTAGAATAGTCTTTTTTTCACCAGAGTATCCTTTTGCAAGTTGCCCAGCTCATAGCCGCATCTGCGGTGGCCGAAGTGTTGGCCGGACATAACCTGACTGTTTCCATGCCCAAGGCATTGCGCAGGGTCAAGTCGGCGACGCCGCAACAGCAGGCGGCTGCACAGGATTACAGCTACCTCACATTGCGCTTGTATGCCGAAGCAGCGGCTTATTTGCAGGCGCTGACGGCCAAGCCAGTGACGGATACACGTGTACACGCGCTGTTGCTGGTTGCCCTGTCGCAGCTGTTGCATGGGGCCGAAGATGATTTTACGGTGGTCAATCAGGCTGTGGAGGCTGCGGGCAAAACCGGGCTGCGCTGGGCAAAAGGGCTGGTCAATGCGGTATTGCGTAATTTTTTGCGCCAACGGTCAACCTTGCAGGCGCAAGTGAGCCAGTCGGAAACGGTGCAATTTAACTATCCGCAATGGTGGATTGATACCCTCAAACAACAATATCCTCAGCATTGGCAGTCGATTCTGACCGTAGGCAACAGCCACCCACCCATGACATTACGCATTAATCAGCGCAAAACGGATGTCGCCAGCTACATGCAGGCGCTGGATGATGCGGGGATTGCGGCGCAAGCGTTGGGCGGTACGGCGATTCAGTTGCAGCAGCCGTTGCCGGTGCACAAGCTGCCGCATTTTGATCAAGGCTGGCTCAGTGTGCAGGATGCTGGCGCACAGTGGGCGGTTCCTTTGCTGGATGTGCAAGCAGGCATGCGCGTGCTGGATGCCTGTAGCGCGCCGGGCGGTAAAACTTGTCACTTGCTTGAAGCCAGTGATATTGACTTGCTTGCCCTGGATGTGGAGGCAGAGCGCCTGCGCCGCGTCCACGACAACCTGCAGCGTCTGGGCTTGCAAGCCAAGGTCAGGACAGGCGATGCGGCAAAAGCCGACTGGTTTGATGGTCAGTTATTTGACCGCATTCTGGCTGATGTGCCCTGCAGCGCCTCAGGCATCGTGCGCAGGCATGTCGATATGAAATGGTTGCGTCGGCCACAGGATTTGACGGTATTTGCCCAGATGCAACAGCAAATATTATTGAATTTGTGGCATATGCTGGCAAAAGGCGGTAAATTGCTGTACGTCACCTGTTCGATTTTTCAACAAGAAAATGAAATGCAGATTCAACAGTTTTTAACCATGCATGCAGATGCGGTCAGGTTGCCAGTGCAGTTTGATGCCTCGGGCCTCCCTTGCCAGCAGTCCATTGGCGGGCAATTGCTGCCCACTGCCGCGCATGACGGATTGTTTTATGCGCTTTTACAAAAACATTAAATATTATTCGGCGCTTTTTTTTCTGCTGACCATGACAGCATTGGCACTGGCTGCCAATAACAATCATGCCCATGTCAAAAGTGCCGAGCTGGTATTGCGTGAAGATACCTGGGCGCTGGATGCGGATCTGGACATCCATTTTGGCCGCGCGCTTGAGGAAGCTTTGAGTAAGGGCATCGCCCTGACATTTTTGTATGAATGCCAGATCATCAAACCCATGAAGTACTGGTTTGATGATGAGGTGGTGACTGAGCGTCGCGCCGTCACGCTCAACTATCACGCGTTGACCAAGCAATATCTGCTTAATTATCCGCAACAGCAAAAAGGATTCGACAGCCTGGCTGAAGCCAGACGTGAGTTGGGCCTGATCCGCGACTGGCGCTTGACGCCGCATGCCACACTAGAAAAAAATCAGCCCTATCAGGCGGCGCTGAAAATGCATCTGGATACCAGCAAGCTGCCTAAAGCCTTGCAGCTGGATGCCCTGGGCGAAAGTGACTGGGAGCTGGTCACGCCGACGTTTAGCTGGTGGGTAAAGGACACCCAGCGTTAGCCCTATGCGGTATGTCCTGATTTTGTCCATTCTACTGGCGGCAGCCCTGCTGTACCTGCTGTCTCTCGCCAGTGCCAACACCGCCATCAGTGGGGATTATTACCTGATCCTGCTGTATATCAATGCTGGCCTCGCCGTGTTGTTGCTGGGGGTGATTGCCTACCAGTTACGCCATCTTTACCAGACCACCAAAGCCAAACAGGTAGGCAGCAAGCTGAATTTCAGATTGCTGGTGTCTTTTGCCCTGATGGCATTGATTCCAGGCATGATCGTTTATCTGGTTTCTGTGAACTTCCTGTCACGCTCGATTGAGTCTTGGTTTAACGTCAAAGTCGAATCCGCACTGGATGGAGGTCTGAATCTGGGGCAACGGGCGCTGGATATCATGCTGGAGGACGTCAAGGAAAAAGCGCAAAGCATGGCGGTCTCGCTATCACTGCAAACGGCCCGCTCACATTATGGACAACTGAACGATCTGCGTGAAAAGGCTGGCGTTCAGGATGCGGCATTGCTGACCCCGCAAGGTGCGATTCTGGCTGTCAGCAGCTCTGACCCCAGCAGCTTTTTACCCGAACTGCCTTCTGTGCCGCAGTTGCGCCAGGCACGTAGCCGTATCTACGGCAAAATCGAGCCTATCCCCGGCAAAGGCCTGTACATGCGTGTGCTTATTCCAGTGGAGTCCTTGGGGATCACGGGCGAGATGCGGATTCTGCAATTGATGCAACCGGTGCCCAAGGCGCTTTCGAATACTGCCGAATCGGTGCAGGAGGTCTACCGCGAGTACCAGACCTTGTCGTACAGCCGGCAGTCACTCAAAGACATTTTCATGCTGACGCTGACCATGATTTTGCTGCTGTCCATGCTGGGCGCATTGACCATCGCATTTGCGCTGAGTCGGCGCATGGCGCAACCATTGACGGTGCTGGCGGAAGGGACGCGGCTGATTGCCAGTGGCGATTATTCGCAGCAATTGCCATCGTTTGGCAAGGATGAACTCAGTGTGCTGGTGAAGTCGTTCAACAGCATGACGCGCCAGTTGCAGGAAGCGAAAAATGCTTCCGAGCAGAGCCGTCAGCATGTGGAGTCTGCACGTGCTTACCTGGAAGCCATTTTGTCGCACCTGAGCTCAGGCGTGATGACCATTAATGAACAGGCGGAACTGCGTGTTTACAATCTGGCTGCCACCAATATTTTGGGGATTTCGCTGGTGGGCTTTAAAAACAAAGTCTTTACCGACATTGCGGCCGAAAATGATTACCTCACGCCTTTTACAGCGTTGGTGATGCAGCACTATGAAGACACGTTGCAATTTGACCATCATGAACGGCATTTAAGCAGCCAGATCGAAATTGAAGGCGTGCATGGCAAGCAGATGCTGATGCTGCGGGTGACGCGGTTGCCGGAAGGGGCGGGGCACGGCCTGGTAGTGGTGTTTGATGATGTGACCGCCATGGCGCAAGCTCAGCGCGATGCCGCCTGGGCCGAGGTAGCCAGACGGCTGGCGCACGAAATCAAGAATCCGCTGACACCGATACAGCTGTCTGCCGAGCGCTTGCAGCTGAAGCTGCGCGACAAACTGGAAGAAAAGGATGCGGAGATGCTGTTTAAGTCTACCGATACCATCGTCAACCAGGTGCAGGCGATGAAGAATATGGTCAATGAATTTAGTGAGTATGCCAGAACGCCTGCCGCCCAACTGGTAAGGCTGGATTTGAATGCCTTGATCCGCGATGTGAGCCGCCTTTATAACGCCTCTGTGGTCAAGCTGGTGCTGTCCCTGCATGAGCAGCTGCCCGAGATTTATGCCGATGCCACCATGATGCGCCAAATCCTGCATAACCTGCTGCAAAATGCCCAAGATGCATTGGTGCAAACTGAACAACCGCAAATTGTGATCTTGACCGATTATGATGGCGAGCGTATAAAATTGTCAGTGACGGATAACGGCAGTGGTTTTCCCACCGAGGTGATGGCGAGGGTGTTTGAACCTTACGTCACAACCAAGTCACACGGTACCGGGTTGGGATTAGCCATTGTCAAAAAAATGATAGAAGAGCAGCGTGGACAGATACGCATTGATAATCTGCCACAAGGGGGCGCCAGCGTCACCATCAGCTTGCCGGTCGATAAACAACAACAACGTCGGCGCGTTGAGCGCATCGTGTAAGGAAGTACCATGGCTTCACGTAATATTTTGGTCGTCGATGATGAAATCGGCATCAGGGAGTTATTAAGCGATATCTTGCGGGATGAGGGGCACGTCGTGCGCCTGGCAGAAAATGCACAAATTGCCAGGGACGAGCGGCTCAAGCAGCGACCGGATCTGGTGTTGCTTGATATCTGGATGCCCGATTGTGATGGCATCAGCCTGCTTAAAGAATGGGCCAATGCCGGCTTGCTGACCATGCCGGTGATCATGATGTCTGGGCATGGCACCATAGATACCGCGGTCGAGGCCACTCGCCTCGGGGCGTTCGACTTCCTCGAAAAACCGATTGCCTTGCAAAAGCTGCTCAAAACCGTAGGCGCAGCGATCAAACATACCGAGCATCTGGCGCATACCGAAATTAACCTGTCCAGCTTTGGCAAAAGTGCCGTCATTCAGGAGCTCAAGCAGCGCTTGGAGCAGCTGGCGCGCCATAAAAACACCTTGTTCCTGATTGGTAAAAAAGGCGGCAGTGTGCCATTGTGCGCCAAGTTTTTGCGTCCGCAGAATACGCCGTGGGTGGCCTTGACCGAGTATGAGAAGCTGGTCACCGCACCGATGGAAATTCTCGAGCAGGCCCGCGAAGGTGTGGTGTTTGTGGATGAAGTCACCAGGCTGGGCAAGACCGAACAAAAAGGCCTGCACCTGCTCATCAATAAATCCGAAAAATACGGGGTACGCGTGATTTGTGCCAGTGAGCATGGCTTGCCGCAACTGATTGAAAAAGCCATGCTGGAGCAGGCCTTGCTGCAAACGCTGGCCGGGTCAGCGGTCAAGGTGCCTTGCCTGGATGAGCACAAAGAGGATATTCCCGATCTGGTCAATGCGATGGCGACCTTGATGGTTGAAGCCAGCAAGATTGACTACAAGGCGTTTGATGTGGCGGCGCTGAATGCGCTGCGCAATGCTGACTGGCCTGGTGATTTGGACGAGCTGGAGTCCGTGGTACAGAACCTGCTCATGACCAGTTTGGGTGAAAGCATTACCCAGACCGATGTGCAGCGTGTTCTGGCCAATTTTCAAGGGCAGCGCGGCGAGTCGTCCGAGCAGCATATGCCGCTTAATCTGGATCAGCCTTTGCGTGAAGCGCGCGATGACTTTGAGCGTTTTTACTTCCAGTACCACATGCGGCTGGTCAAAAATAATATGAGCCGGTTGTCAGAAATTTCGGGGCTGGAGCGGACACACCTCTATCGCAAGCTCAAACAGCTGGGGATCAAAATCAAGGGATAAAAAAAGCCGGGCTAACCCGGCTTTTTACGACTGAATCGTTTATTTGTTGCGGTTATCCAGACTGCAAGCAGTTTGCGGATAAATACTCAACAACCACATGCCACCGGCGATGCCCAGGTAGGCAAAAAACGCGTCCAGCGAAGCCTGGCCCAGCACCAGTGCCATAAATACCGCCAACACGCCTAAAACGCGCGCAGAGAGTTGGGTTTTGTACCCCACGATCAGCAACAGACCAAACACAAACTGAATGAAAATCAGCAATGGTGCAAAGACGGCTGGCAGGCCAAATTGCCCTAACATCATTTGGTATTGCAGATAACCATCAGGCGTATTTAAAATGGCCATCAGCTTTAAAATCACCACCCCAAAAAACACCAGCCCCAGTAAAATCCTGGCCGCTGCGGTTTGAAAACGACACATAACTTTTCCTCAAATCCTGTTTTAATAAAGGATGTATGATGCCTGCGGGCTGTGACAATTGCAATATTTGCTCTGGAGGCTGTCATGTCTGTAAAGCGCATTGAGCTCCGAATCAGCACACTGAGCAAGCAAGATCCTTTATGGGCAGACTGTAGCCGGATACGGCAACAGGTCTTCATACATGAACAACAGGTGCCCGAAGCGCTGGAGTGGGATGCTGCCGATGACACTGCAGTGCATCTGTTAGCGCATCACGCGCATGATGCCGTGGCGTGCGCCCGCGTTCTGCCCGGGGGCTATATAGGCCGCATGGCGGTATTGCCCGCATGGCGGCGGCGAGGAATTGGCGAGGCCATGCTGTTGCAGGCAATACAGATCTGTCGGCAATGGGAGCTCAGCGATGTGCGCTTGTCGGCGCAGAGGCATGCAATTGGCTTTTATGAGCAAGCCGGGTTTGTGGTTTGCAGCGAGCCGTATCTGGATGCCAATATCCTGCATGTCGATATGCAGCTTGAACTGATATAATCACGGTTTGAATTTTCTCCAACATCCAGACATACAAAGGAATTCTCATGTCAAAAATCGTATTTAAAGCGGGTGAAGCTACCGTGTTTTCCGAAGGCAAGGACGTGACCGCCGCGATGCCAGAAATCGTGATCGGTGCCGTGGACGGCCCAGTGGGTACGGCTTTCGCGAACATGATGGCGCAAACCAAAGGCCACACAGCCATGTTTGCCGTGCGTGACATCAACCAGATGGTGCGTCCAGCGACCATGATGGTGCCAAAAGTCACCTTGAAAGATTCCTTGAATATCGAATTGTTCGGTGGTGTGGTGCAAGCTGGTGTGGCTGATGGCATTACCGATGCAGTGATCGAAGGCATTGTTCCTAAAGAGCTGGTCAATGATCTGTGCATTATTGCCTTGCTGTGGATTGATCCGGGCTGTGCCAAAGAAGCCAATCTGGACAAAGCCGATCTGTACAAAAACAACTACGAAGCGATCAAGCTGGCCTTGAAACGCGCGTTGAACGACGAGCCTAGCATTGATGAGCTGATTGCTAACCGTCACAAAATCAAGCACTGCATGTGGGAAGATAGCTGGGATCAGAAATAAGTCAGGATCCCCCGTTTATCCTGTGTGAGATAGGCCCCGCATGTGCGGGGTTTTTGTTATCCGGCGAAAGTGGGCAGACGCGCAATGAAATATTTAATTAAACGATATCTGACCGTGATTTATGAAGCCTTGTTGATGCTAGCCTTGGCCTTGGCACTGACCGCCGCTTATGTGCTGGTGGTGGGGGATGCCAGTCATGGCTGGCGGCGTTTAGGTTTGCAGATGCTGTTGTGGCTGTCGATAGGCGCTTACTTTGTGCGCTGTTGGGTGGTGACCGGCCAAACGCTGGCCAGCCAGACCTGGAAGCTGAAAGTGGTAGATGCCGAGGGCCGTTTGCTGGACTGGCGCCTGGCTTTGCTGCGCTATGGGGTGGCAACACTGTTGTTGCTCCCGGCTGGGCTGACATTGTGGTGGGCAGTACTGGATCGCGAGCAGCAGTTTTTGCATGACCGGCTGCTTGGCACGCGGATAATCAGCATCACATAAGCACGAGTCAGGCTGGTTTTAACGCCGCTCTACGTAGTAAAGCATGCCCAGGCCGACCAGCAAAAACAGTAGCGTCGGGCTGATGGCACTCACCAGCGGTGGCCAGTCATTGAGCACACCCAAATGCACGAACACGCGGTTCATGATCTGGTAGACCACGCCCAGAAAAATACCGGCAAAGATTTTGGCGCTGATACCACCGGCACGCTGTTGCAAAAAGCCAAACGGTAAGGCCAGTACCACCATCACCAAACAGGCCAGTGGATAGACCAGCTTAGCCCACAGTGCGACCTGATAGCGGGTACTGCGTTGTCCATTTTGATGCAAGTATTGAATGAAGCTATACAGGTTCCAGGCCGACATTTTTTCTGGCAATACCAGCAGCACATTCAACAGTTCTGGCCGGATCAGTGACTCCCAGCGCGTCTGCTTGAAAAACTGTGAAGTGATCGAGTTATCCTGAATCTGTTTGCTGTGATTGATATTGGTCTGGGTGACGTTAGACAGCACCCAGTGGTCATCCTGAAAGTAGCCTTTCTCGGCATGGCTGATGTGCTTTAACTTGAACTGGGGATCAAAATCATAAATGCGGATATCGACCAGGCTGGTGTCTGGCATGACCGAGCTGACATTGACAAAACTGCTGCCGTCTTTAATCCAGAGGCCGGATTGAAAGTCCTGCGCGACGACGGAATCAGTGGCTTGAATACGGATGCGTTGCGCCAGTTTTTCACTGATGGGTGCAATGATCTCGCCAATCAGAAAGGTCACTAATGCAAACACTAGGCCGATTTTAAGCAGAATCATGGCAATGGATTGCAATGAAATGCCGCTGGTGCGCATGACAATCAGCTCCGAGTTCCCAGCCATCGCGCCCAAGGTATAGACGATGCCCAGCAATACGGCGACTGGTGCCACCTCGTATATATGGCCAGGGATACTCAGGGCGACATAGGTGAGCATGCTGTTGATGCCATAGTGACCTCGCCCCAGGCTGTCCAGCTCCTGTAGCAGGTCAAAGAAGGAAAACATGGCAAGCAGGCCCAACAGCACCAGCATGATGCTGAAGCTGATCTCTTGCCAGAAATAACGGTTTAAACGGGTCAGGGTCATGGCTTAGCGATTTTTGGAGTGCGTTTGAGCCAGCCCGGCATCAACGGTTTCAGATGTTTGCGTCGGTGGTAAAGATACCAGCCGAGCAGGATAAAACTCAGATGCACGGGCCACAATCCCACCAGTACCGAGATTTTGCCTTGCGTAATCCAGGCCTGAAAAATGCTGAGCAGGTTGTTGTAGATGATAAAGATCAGGATCGCAAACATGATGTTGAGCGAGCGGCCTGCGCGTGGATCGACAAAACTGAGCGGGATGGCAAGCAGGACCATGACGATGGTTGAGATCGGAATCGCCATGCGCCAGTGCAGCTCGGCATGGTCTGCGGCGCTGGCATCGCTCAGCAGCGATTGCGTGGACTTAATCTGCGCGGTGGTGGTGGCGGGCGCAGTTTCTTTGGCTTCGACCCGGATATCATAGCGCTCAAACTCGGTGGTCATGACCTCCAGACTGTTGGGCGTGGTTTCATAACGCCGGCCATGTTCCAGCCGTAAAAAATTATCACCGTTACTGGCTTTGTAGCGGCTGCCACGATTCGCAGTAATAATGCCAATTTTGCCGTTTTGTTTGGATTGGACGAACACGTTTTTGACTTCGTAGCCAAGCTTGTCAAAGCTCTCAATAAAGTAAATGCGATCGCCCGCGCTCGACTCCTTAAAGGTCCCGGGGCTGATCGATGACAGTTCATCCCGTTTTTTGAGCTGCTCGCGGTAGCTGTCAGCCTTGCCACTGGCCCAAGGCATAATTATCAGGCTGAACAGACTGATGATGAGCACAATCGGCGCCAGAAACCGCATGATAGGCAAGACCCATTGTCTTAAACTCAGCCCTGCGGACATCCAGATCACCATTTCCGAGTCGCGGTGCCAGCGTGTCAGCGTCAATAGCACGGCCAGAAAAACGGCTAGCGACATCATCATGGGCATGAATTGCACCAGGCTAAAGGTCAGGATGGTGCCAATGGCATCGTTAGGTAAAATGCCTCTGGAGACCTGGCGTACGATATTGCCCGCGCGCTGAGCGACAACGATGCCGAGGATAATCAGGAAGATGGCAGAGGCAGAAGACATCAGCTCTGCAGACAATGCACGTTTGAAAATTTTCAATTTAAATGCACCGCTTTGAAATCAGCATAAAACACTAGATAATACAACCATCACTTAAGCTAGTTGCATGGAACCAAAAAGGATAAAGATGGAATTTAGCATAAAAAGCACTTCCCCGGAAAAATTGCGTACAGATTGCTTGCTGGTGGGCATTTTTGAAGGCCGTAAACTCAGCGATTTAGCCAAGCTGCTGGATGGCGCCACTGAGAAAGCCATCTCGGCGGCCGTCAAGTCTGGCGATATGGAAGGTAAGGCTGGTACCACTCTGATGTTGCGCCAGTTGGCAGGCGTCGCGGCGCCCAGAGTGCTGCTGGTCGGCTTGGGTAAAGCCGATGAGCTGAATCTCAAAGGATTGCGTGCCAGTTTCCGCGCCGCGATTAAAGCGTTGCCAGCAGGCGTAGATCACCTCGCCACCGACTTTGCCGCGCTTGCGTTGAAAAAAGTCAGTGTGCAGCAAAAAACGGCAGCTTTGGCCGAGGTGGCGCTCGATGCCACTTACAAAGTGAATGCGGTCAAAGAGAAATCGGTGGAGCCGCATCCGCTGCAATCCGTCAGCGTGTTGCTTGAAAAATCCGCACAAGCCGAGGCCGAGCTGGGGCTGAAACAAGGGCAGAGCGTTGGCCAGGGCGTGGCGTTGGCCAAGGATCTGGGCAATTTGCCACCAAATATCTGTACGCCCAGCTATTTGGGCAAGCAGGCTGAAAAGTTAGCCAAGGAATATGGCTTCAAGGTCGAAGTGCTGGATCAGGCTGCGATTGAAAAACTGAATATGGGCTCATTTTTAGGCGTGACCCGTGGCAGCGAAGAGCCGCCGCGCTTTATTGTCATGCAGCATTTGCACGGTAAAAAATCGCAAAAACCGGTGGTGCTGGTGGGTAAGGGCATTACGTTTGATACTGGCGGTATTTCACTCAAGCCAGGCGCTGAGATGGATGAGATGAAGTATGACATGTGCGGCGCGGCATCCGTGTTTGGCGTGTTCAAGGCCTTGGGTGAGTTGAAGCTGCCACTCAACGTGGTTGGCTTGATCCCGACCTGTGAGAATATGCCAAGCGGCCGCGCGACCAAACCTGGCGATATTTTGACCAGTATGTCTGGCCAAACAATAGAAGTATTGAATACCGACGCCGAAGGCCGTTTGATTCTGTGTGATGCCTTGACCTATGCCGAGCGCTTTGAGCCTGCCGCGGTGATTGATATTGCAACCTTGACCGGTGCCTGCGTGATTGCACTCGGCCATCATGTCAGTGGCTTGTTTGCCAATAATGACCAGCTGGCCAAAGCGTTGCTGGAGGCGGGTGAGCAAGCCGGTGACCGTGCCTGGCAAATGCCCTTGTGGGATGACTATCAAGCGCAACTGGACAGCAATTTTGCCGACATGGCAAATATTGGCGGGCGCGCCGCGGGCAGTATTACAGCCGCCTGCTTCCTGTCGCGCTATACCAAAAAGTATGACTGGGCACATCTGGATATCGCAGGCACTGCCTGGAAATCAGGCAAGGAAAAAGGCGGCACTGGCCGGCCAGTGCCTTTGCTCATGAGTTATCTGTTGGCGCAAGCCGCACAATAAAAGGCATGACCAAAATTCGTTTTTATACGGATGTGCCTGATACGCCTGCATTGATGCAACATTTAATATCGCAGGCGTTTTCCAGGCAGCGCAGTGTCACCGTCTATTTGTCAGATCGTCAGCAGGCTGAGCAGTTGAGTACTCAGCTTTGGCAGCAGCCGGTTGAAGGCTTTTTACCGCATGTGCTCGCCGATGCCGACCATGCAGCGCTGACGCCTGTGCAGATTGCCTGGGCGCCTGAGCAGATCCGGCAGGATGATTTATTGTTTAACTGCCAAACAGCATTGCCCAAGTTTTTTAGCCGTTTTCGGCATGTGTTCGAAATCATTGGGCAAGACGAAACTGAAAAAGCGGCTGGTCGCCAGCGCTGGGCGTTTTACCGTGATCGGGGCTATGAGATTCAGCATATCAAGTCCATGCAGTCACAAGCATAACGGGGAGGGTGTGTGGAAACTTCAGAAATTCCGGTGTTAACCAAAGTTGTTCAAAAATCTGCGGCGCCAGTGGCCGAGGTGGTGATGCCAGACATGAACGAACTGGTGGCACAGCTCAAACAGGCTTTATTGCCTGAGATCACGCAACTCATCACGACGCAGTTGGCCGAGCAGTCCAGTGAGTCGCTCGCGCAGCACCAGCAAGGGCTGACCCAGTATGCCAACGCGTTGCAACAGACCGTGTTATCACAGGCGCAAACCCAAATCGGCGAAAGCATACAGTCGATTGAGCAAGCTTTTCGTGAAGCGATGGGCAATGTCAGCAAGCAACAGGTGGAGGGTCTGGAGGCGCGCCTGAGCGCGCTGACAGAGGGGCAGCTCGCTCAGATGCAACAACGTGAACAAGCGTTTACCGAGGCGCTGGAAAGTCAGTCCGAGCAACAGTTGCAGGCGGTCGAAGATAAGCTGGTCCAGCTGAATGCGTCGCAGCAGGCCACATTTGCCGCTACCCAACAAACACTGCTTGAGCGGTTGGAGGCCAATAGCCAGCAATGGCTGGATGAACGGCTCGCCAGTTTGTTGGCGCAACAGCAAACCGAACTCGAAAGCAGAGTATTGGCATTGCGTAGCCAACTGGAATCAACGTTGGAGACGCATTTGCAGCAATTACAGGAACAAGCCAAGTCTCGTTTGTCCGCCAGCCATGAGCTGGCTGCGGCGACCCTGGCTGCAGACTATAAGCAATCGTTGCAGCAAGTGTTTAACGAACTGTCTGCACAACAACTGGAGGCCTTCAAGCAGGGCATGCAGGACGACTTGTCGGTCAATGCTGCCAGCATGCAAGAAAAGGTCGCTGCCTTGGTGGCGATGCAACTGCAGGCGATGGAAGACGACATGAACAAACGGCTTAAGTCACGCATTCTGGAGGTGTTGCAGGGCATCAAGTTTGTGATGCCAAAGGTTTAAGGGATTGCGTTGGCCAGGGTCAGCACCACAGGCGTATGGTCGCTGGGGCGTTCCAGCTTGCGTGGTGTTTTATCTATCACGCAGCTTTCGCAGTGTGGTTTGAGGGCGTTGCTGACGAGAATGTGATCAATTCGCATGCCCATATTACGGCGGAAGGCGGCCATGCGGTAATCCCACCAGCTAAACTCGCCTGCCTGATCATTAAACAACCTGAAGCTATCATGCAAGCCTAAGGCCAGCAATTGCTGAAAGGCGGCCCGCTCAGCCGGACTTACCAGCACCTGGCCCAGCCAGGCCTGCGGGTCGTGGCAGTCACGGTCATCTGGTGCAATATTGTAATCGCCAAGAACTACCAGTTTTTCATGTTGACTCAGTTCTGCTTGAAGCCAGCTTTGCAGTCCATTAAGCCATGCCAGCTTGTAATGGTATTTTTCTGAGTCTACTGCCTGGCCATTGACGACATAGGCACAAATCACCCGAATGCCTTGTATGGTGGCCGCAATTATGCGTTTTTGCGTGTCAGCATAGTCTGGCAAGTCCAGGTGAACAGCCTCTATTGCATGCGGGCTTAGGATCGCCACGCCATTATAGGTTTTCTGGCCGTTATGCACGGCATTGTAGCCAGCCTCTTTGAGCGCCGCATACGGAAACTTGCTATCTTCCTGTTTGGTTTCCTGCAAGCACAGTACATCCGGTTGATTCGCACTGAGCCAGTCCAGCACATGCGGCAAACGCACGGTCAGCGAGTTAACATTCCAAGTAGCGAGTTTCAACCATCTTCCCCTTAAATTCAGTGCAACAAGCCGTGCTGGCGTTGATTTGCCGCTATTTTACACGAGCAACTGAGATCACAGGCAATGCCTGCATGTCGGGCTAAACCGGCTTGTTAACTCACACCCGGAGCATTAATGAGATCAATTCTCCGGATACCTCATGGATTCTGTGTTTATTTCTGCAATCTGTTTGCATATCACTGCCGTATAAATACAGTTGGGCCTGACAGAACACCTTGCATCCAGTCAGGATATCTTTCATGTTGTCTGGATCCGCATGACACGCCGATGGATTGTTTTAGTCTGCACCTCGCTGCTGGCCATGGTTTGGTCAGTATTCGCCTATGCGGCACCCCCGACTGAGCCTATCCGCTTACAACTCAAATGGCATCACCAGTTTCAATTCGCCGGTTATTACGCTGCCTTGCAACAGGGTTACTACCGTGATGAAGGCTTGGCGGTCGAGATTATCGAGGGTAACCAGTCCATCGATCCCTTAAAGCAGGTCTTGTCTGATCAAGCAGATTACGCCATCGGCGATTCCGAAATTCTGATTTCACGCTTGTCTGGCCAGCCGCTAATCGCTCTGGCCGCCATTTTTCAGCACTCCCCGTATGTGTTACTGAGTTTGCAAAACAGCGGAATCAAGCGGCCTCAAGATCTGATCGGCAAACGCATTATGCTTTCGGGTGAACATGGCCGTCTGCAATTTCAAGCCATGCTATTCAAGCAGCATCTGGATATTCACCAAATGACGCTTCTGCCTTATCGCTCAAATCTGGATGATTTGATTGAGGGGCGCGTTGACGCCATGATGGCCTATGCGATGGATGAGCCCATGCAATTACAGCAAAGAGGCCATGCACCCGCTATTCTTAGCAACCAGGCCTATGGCGCAGATTTTTATGGCGATGTACTGTTCACGACTGAACAGGAGCTGTTGCAACATCCCGCACGGGTTGAGGCTTTTTTGCGCGCCACCAAAAAAGGCTGGAAATACGCGTTCAATCATCAAGAGGCCATGGCCAATGCGATAGCCAGCATGCCTGGCGTTGCGCAACGCGATATCAATCAACAGTCTCTGTTGCAGGAGGCGCGTTTAATGGCGCCTTATGTGTTGTCTGAGGTGGTGCCCTGGGGACATATGAATGAAGAGCGCTGGCAGTCGATTGCCCAGACCTATGCCGCGCTGGGACTGGTTCCTGCCAATGCGCAACTACAAGGCTTTATCTACCACCATGATGTTTCTATAGAACGCCCCTATGTGAACTGGCTGATACGCGGGGTGTTTACACTCGTGCTGGTGGTGGCTGTCACCGTGTTGTGGAACCTGCAAATGCGCAGGCAGGTCTCTGAGCGAACGCGGGCCTTGCAAGAGGAAATAGATCAGCGGCGCCAGACTGAGTATTTGCTCAAAGTGGCGGGCAATGTGGCAAAAATCGGTGGCTGGGTCATAGACCTGCCTACAAAGCGCATGCGCTGGTCTGACGAAGTGGCGGCCTTACATGAATTGCCACCTGGATACTCTCCCAGCCTTGAGGAAGGCATGGGCCTTTTTGTGCCAGCCTATCGGGCGATCATGTCCAGCGCGCTTGAGAAATGCATGTCGGAGGGAGCCCCCTATGATCTGGAGCTGGAAAAGGTCACCGTGCATGGCCGCCGGTTCTGGGTGCGCGCAATGGGGCAGGCGTTGCGCGATGAGCACGGCCGGATTGTTCAGGTGCAAGGCTCGTTACAGGATATTACGGTACAAAAACAACTTGAAGCGATCAAGCAGGGACAAGACAAAATACAGGCGATGCTACTGGCGGATATCCCGTTACCTGAGATTTTGCATGCGGCCGTGCAGCTCATCGAGGCGCATTTTTCCGAGGTCTATTGTGTGATTTTACAAATGGATCAGGATGGGCGGCATCTGCATCATGCCGCCTCGCACCGCTTGCCAGCCAGCTACGTACAAGCGATGAGTCAGCTGCCTGTTGCAGGTTATGGCATGCTCAGTTTGACCCAGAACCGGGTGATAGCCGAAGACATCAGCACGCATCCGCTATGGGCCGACTATGCAGACCTTGCGCTGAAACATGGCTTGCGTGCCTGCTGGAGCTTGCCCATCTTCTCACGCAGCCAACGGGTGCTTGGCATGCTGGCGATGTATCGTCAGTCACGCCACCTGCCAGAGACAGCCGAGCTGGACATGGTCGAGAGTTATGCCCATATTCTCGGGTTGGCGATTGAGCGCGAGCAGGCCGATGAACAATTGAAGCTGTTACAAAGCGGAGTGTCACGGCTGAATGATATGGTGATGATCACTGAGGCGCCGGTACACACCCCGTTACAGCAAAAAATTGTCTTTTTAAATGATGCGTTTACACGTATCACCGGCTTGGCCGTGGACCAGTACAATCATCTTTCGCCGTTTGAGCTGTTTAAAAACAGTACGCCTGCCAACGATTTGCAACGCATTAAGGAAGCCTGGCAGCAGCAATTACCGATTAAAACGGAAGTGGTGACTGTCGATCATCAAGGTAACGGCATTTCATTGGAAATGGATGCCTTGCCGCTGCATGACAAGCGTGGCCGTGTGACGCATTGGGTGGCTGTACTCAGAGACATCAGCGAACGCAAGCGCACCGATGCGCAAATTCGCCAATTGGCCTACTACGACACCATGACCGGCCTCCCCAACCGGCTGTTGCTGCAAGACAGGCTGGCGGCCCATATCCGTAAATCCCAACTTAAAAAAACCGGTGGTGCCTTGATGTTTATCGATATTGATAACTTCAAAACACTCAACGATACGCATGGCCATGCGGTAGGTGATGCCTTGCTGATTGAGGTCGCCAAACGCATTAAACACTCTGTGCGGCGGCAGGATACGGTTAGCCGCCTGGGCGGCGACGAGTTTGTGGTCGTGCTCGATAGTTTGGCATCCGCGGCGGACCAAGCGGAAAAGCAGGCGCGCAAAATTTGTGAAAAAATCGTAGGCGCCTTTAAAAAGCCGTTCAAACTCAATCACTACCAGCATTACACGACCCCCAGCATCGGCGTCGTCTTGTTTGATCCTGACATGAGTCAGACAGATGAGCTGCTCAGACGCGCCGATATGGCCATGTATAAAGCCAAAGAGGCCGGCAGAAATGGCTACCGGTTTTTTGATGCGCAGATGGAAATCGAGCTCCGTCAGCGCGTGGCGCTGGAGGCGGAGGTACATGAGGCCATACAAAAGCAGGAGTTTGTCTTGCATTTGCAGCCACAATATAACCAGCAGCATCAGATGGTCGGTGCAGAAGCACTGTTGCGCTGGCAACATCCTGAACGTGGCCTGATCATGCCCGGTGAGTTTATTGCCCTCGCCGAGGCTAGCGGACAAATTGTCGCCCTGGGACGCTGGGTCTTACAGCAGGCCTGTGCCTTATTGCAGCAGTGGGCATTTCATCCGCAACTCAGTCAAATGGTGCTGGCCGTGAATGTCAGTCCCAAGCAGTACCTGCAATCAGCATTTGTCACGGAGGTGCAGCTGTTGCTGACCGAGGCCAACATTGCCCCGGGTCGACTGCAACTTGAGTTGACGGAAAGCATGTTGATCGACAATGTGGAAGATATCATCGCCAAAATGACCGCGCTCAAAGCGGCGGGTGTCAGTTTTTCGCTGGATGATTTTGGCACGGGCTATTCTTCACTGTCCTATCTCAAGCGCTTCCCGTTTGATCAGCTCAAGATCGACCAGTCGTTTGTACGCGACATGTTACAGGGGCAGGATCACCAAAGTATCGTCAATGCCATTATTTCACTAGGGATCAGCCTGCAACTCGACGTATTGGCCGAAGGGGTGGAGACCGAAGCGCAGCTCGACCTTCTCACCCGTTTGGGATGTAATACGTTCCAGGGCTATTACTTCTCCGTTCCGCAGCGTACGCAGGATTTTGAACGTTTAGTCGCAACCGGACAGTCTGTCATGACAGGCTGATGCTTGGCAGCGCCAGCATCTAACGCGCCTTACATAAAAAAACTCCCGGTCAACCGGGAGTATGAGAGAGGACTGTGTGTGGTCGCTAACGGCCTGGAGTGGCGCTCCAGGCTGCGCCAGTCGCATCAGACTGACGCGCGACCACGGATCAAACGCGGTGTTGATCAGAAGGTAGAACTCAGCGTGATTATCCAGCGATTATCTGTCAGGTCTTTGGACCGGCTTCCGCCATTAAAACTGGAGCCACCGTAACCTTGGGGACTCCAGTAGCCAGTGTCATTCGCCCCCACATAGTACACGCCAAGGTTCAGCCCAGTCGTATTCGCTACTGCCAGCGTTTTACTCAATCCAATTTTGTAGTCAGTGTTGTCTGGATTCCCTTTACCAGCAGAGTAGTCACCATAAGAGAGTGGTGTTACCTTGGCCGCTACATCAAGCATCCCAACGTGTCCCACCAGAATCAGGTCATAAAACGGCAGCGGATAGTTGGCATTTAACTCGATGTAAGTGGAGCCACGGCTATCACTGTCAAAACCGGTACTCTTATTGGCGCCAAACCAGTCCGTGAGCGTGACAGAGGCTTTTGCACTAATCCAGTCATAACTGAGGGCAACATTTGCTTCATAAGTGTCAAAGCGCTGGCTACCCACTCTGGTAACCCCGTCGCTGCGTTTACAGTTACATTTGTTCCAATTGCCGCCTGGATAGAGGTAGCCAATCAGCCCAGCTGACCAGGCGAGCTTTTCAACTGCAGCGAAACTACCATTGTAGCCCGTGTAAATATCAATCTCGGTGGTACTGTCGACATAGGTTTGTGGCGTGATACTAGACCCCCAAACGCCTGCATAAAAGCCGCTCTCATGGGCAAGATCCATCCCGGCCTGCACGGCAGGCTTGTGCCATGACTGAGAGATGCCGCGGGAGTAGTAGTCCGACACAAAGGCCACATTTCTGGACAATGTCCAGGCAGACTTTTCTTCTGCCTGGCTAAGCGTGGAGACGAAACTTGCGGAGACGAGTGCAAGAGAAAAAAGGATAGATTTACGCATAAAGAGGGTCCCTGTTAATGAATAATGTGAGCTCATTCTGCGGATTGCAGTGCCCTGCGGCTATCCCAAATCGGCAAAGATGCAGATAAAAATGGCGATGGGAGGTTTGAGGATTAGGTGAGCAACCTGCTGCGCAGACAGTGCTTTTTGCGCCCATGCAATGCACTAAAAATAGGCGCAGCATGCCTAATTGCACCTGGATTGATAACTTTGTGATGAGGGTAACCAATGCTACGAAATAAAAGCGCGCAGGAAATGCTTTGTAAACCTGCATGGCAAGCTGAATGCTGGGCGGTGTGCTAAAACAGGAGAGTTGGAATGTTATTTGCTAACACAGCACTACAGTTAGCTCACACAATAATAAAGCAGACTCAGGGATACCATAATGTTAGAACACTGCGCGCGCACTGCGGCATTATTGACGCTGCCACAGTCAAACTATTTGCATAGGGAAAGTCAGGATTTTGATGAGCAGTCTCAGTTCCTGCAAGGCTGGCATCAGGATTACTCACAGCTCTCGGCCGGGCACTTTAATGGCTTTTTGACCCATGTACACTTGCCTGAGGTGTCATTATTCCTTGAGTTTACTAATCAGCAACTCCATCAACAAGGCTATCTGGATGAGGAAAAAATCTCCATCGGGGTGCCGATGAATAGCATTCAAAAGGGCATGTTTTGTGGCAGCCTCTGCGAACAGCAGGCGGTGCATATTTTTTCTGGCAGAAACGGTTTTGAGTTTGTCTCGCCCGCAAACCTCACCATCGGCCTGATTGTGATTTCGAGAAAATTTCTGATGCAGTACTTGTCAGATGACGATCAGGAGCGACTGGACCAGCAGTGCAAGAGTGCCAAGATTTTATATTTGAACCAAACGAAGTATCTGAACCTGGTGCGCTTTTTACGTTCAGTATTTGCGACGCTAAAGGCATTGCCCGGCTTTATTCAATACCCTACGCTGGTGCAAGAAACACAAATGATGGCTTTGCAAATGGTGGCCGATACATTGCTCTGTGACGATTCGGCGCCAAGGACGGTTTATTATCAGCATCAATCCTGGCAAGTGGTCACCAAAACCCGAAAAATCGTGCGTGAACGCCAGGATGATCCTATCAGTGTCGTCGAGTTGTGCGAGTCTTTGGCCATGAGCCACCGCACCTTGCAATATCACTTTCAAAGAACCCTGGAGAAAAGTCCGATCGTCTACCTGCGCACCGAGCGGTTGAACGGCGTCCGTCAAATGCTGAGGCATGCCAATTCTGTGACGGAGGCAGCCACGTCATGGGGTTTCTGGCATTTTGGACATTTTTCGCAGGAGTATAAAAAGATGTTTGGTGAAGCGCCCTCTACCACCTTCAAGCGCTTTCATGGATGAGGTGGCAGTTTAGCGTCATTGGCAGGAAGACGCGTCTTGAACCATGACGACATCGCTTTCATCTTTGAGTGCAACGCCGGACAATTTTAAACGGTTGGCTTCTTTTGCCAGCCATAACAATTTTTTTGCGGCGGCGGCATAACCCAGGCCATCTGGCCTGACATTGGAAATACAGTTTCTGTCCGCATCACTACGCCCAAGTCGTGGCTGATGTGTCAAATAAATCCCCAGACTATCCGGCGAGCTGAGTCCAGGCCGCTCGCCAATCAGCATGGCCACCATGTTTGCGCCTAGCATTTCGCCCACTTCATCGGCCAGTGCAACCCTTGCCTGAGAGGCGATCACTACCGGCCCCAGTTGCCATTCCGCAGGGGCTTGCGCATGAATTTCCTGCAATAACGGCAGCGCGTGATTTTTGATCGCCAGTGAAGACAAGCCATCCGCCACCACCAGTAATAAATCAATGGTTTGTTTTGGTTTGGCTGCTTTGAGGTGTAGCCCGCTGTCTTCACTCAGTTGACGGCCCCAATCGGGCCTTAATAAATAAGAGGCCCGGTCTGGCGCCTTGCTATGAACCTGATGGACCTCGACTGACAATGTCGCTTGAATTTGTGCCATCAACGCCTGAGTATCCAGGCCAAGATGAACCGCATCCCTGGCCAATGCATGGCTCAAGCTGAAATCCAGGACTTCTTGTGTAGGCAGGCTGCTGCCTACCCGGCCGAGGGCAATCCTCGCTTGCGTGAAGCTTTTGAGCTGTGACCAGGGATCTTCACTGACGATGCCTGTACTAGGGTCTGCCGGTGGCTGATGCATATTAAGGGGTATTCATTAATTGCTTGGGTTTATTTTGTAACAAGGCATGGCTATTGTCTACCGGGCGGATCATGCCGGTGTGATCCATCAGGTTCATGCGTTGTAGCCACTGCTCAAACTCCGGTGCTGGCTTCAGATTGAGCGTTTTACGCAAATAGAGCGCATCGTGAAAGGAGGTGGTCTGATAATTGAGCATGATGTCATCCGCCCCTGGAATGCCCATGATGAAGGTGATGCCTGCCACAGACAGCAAGGTCATCAAGGTGTCCATGTCGTCTTGATCTGCCTCGGCATGGTTGGTATAGCAGACATCACACCCCAACGGCAGGCCCAGCAACTTACCGCAGAAATGATCTTCCAGACCGGCGCGGATGATCTGTTTGCCATCGTACAGGTATTCAGGCCCGATAAAGCCCACCACCGTATTGGTGAGTAAGGGAGAAAAGTGGCGGGCGACGGCATAGGCACGTGCCTCGCAGGTTTGCTGGTCCATGCCAAAATTGGCGTTGGCTGAGAGTGCCGAGCCCTGGCCGGTTTCAAAATACATGACGTTTTGGCCAACGGTGCCGCGTTGCAATGACAAGGCTGCAGAATAAGCTTCATCCAGGATGGAAAGATTAATCCCAAAGGTTTTATTGGCTTGTTCGGTGCCGGCAATCGACTGAAACACCAAATCAATCGGCGCACCTTTTTCGATCAGTTGAATCTGGTTGGTGACATGGGTCAGGATGCACGACTGGGTGGGAATCTCATATTGGTTAATGATTTCATCAACCAGGTAATATAAGTTCATCAAGCCAGGAATGCTATCGGTGGCCGGGTTGATGCCGATCACGGCATCCCCCGAGCCATACAATAATCCGTCGAGTAGAGAGGCGGCAATGCCGCGGGCATCGTCAGTCGGGTGGTTGGGTTGCAGGCGCACAGACAAACGACCTGGCAGGCCGATGGTATTTCGAAATGCGGTCGTCACTTGGCATTTTTTGGCGACCAGGATCAAGTCCTGGTTGCGCATCAGCTTGCTGACTGCAGCCGCCATTTCCGGTGTGATACCTTTGGCCACGCGCGTCAGCGTGGCGGTATCCGTGGTATCCAGCAACAACCAGTCTCGAAAGTCGCCTACAGTGAGATGGCTGATTTCACTAAATGCCTGCGCATCATGCGTATCAATGATCAAGCGAGTCACTTCGTCTTGTTCATAAGGCAGCAGCAACTCCTCTAAAAAGCGTTTGAGCGGCACACTGGCGAGACACATTCTGGCGGCCATCCGTTCGACATAAGTCTCTGCAGCCACGCCTGCGAGAAAGTCGCCAGAGCGCGGCGGTGAGGCTTTTGCCATCACTTCTTTCAAGTCTTTAAACTGATACTGATGTACTCCGACGCTGTAACTGTAAGCCATCTTTTTCTCACTCTCCAAGGAATCAACAGGGGACTCCTTTACGTACCCTGCATGGATTGCCCGCGTTTAACGGTCAGTCGCGGTGTCGCGTTGCCCTTTTGTCAGGCTGAAATAAATATAGCCCACTGCCATCAGCACGGCAAACACCAGCGCCAATGCCTGATTGTAGTAGATCATGGTTAGCAAACTGATCACGGCAAGGCTTAAGGCAACCGCCGGAAACAACGGATAACCCATGGTACGGAACGGGCGCTCCAGCGCAGGCTCGTTTTTTCTCAGCGCAAAAAAGCTCAGCATCGAAACGATATACATGACGATGGCCCCGAATACCGCCATCGTGATCAGGTTTGCCGTGAGTGTCATGCCATTAAACTGTAAGTCATCACTCAAAATAGCAGCCAGGCCGACCACTGCCCCTGCAACCAATGCGCGATGAGGCGTTTTAAAGCGCGCATGCGTGGCCTCAAAGTATTTCGGCATAAATCCGGCGCGTGCCAGGGCAAAAATCTGCCGTGAGCAACCAAGCAAAATTCCGTGAAAAGAGGCAATCAATCCTAACAAGCCAATCCAAACCAGCATATGTAACCAGCCACTGTTCTCACCCACCACCACTTTCATTGCCTGTGGAATAGGATCGTTGACATTGGCCAGGGTTCTCCAGTCACCTACGCCACCTGCATATAACATCACGCCTATGGCCAGAAACACCAGCGTCAGAATCCCGGCAATATAGGCTTTGGGGATCGTTCTTCTCGGATCTTTGGCTTCTTCTGCCGCCATGGCCACGCCTTCAATGGCGAGAAAAAACCAAATGGCAAATGGAATCGCCGCCACCATGCCTGGAATCGCTGCGCTGCTAAAAACGTCATTACCTGCCCAGCCATGTGCGACAAAGTTTGTCATCGAGAAACCGGGGGCAACCACGCCCATAAACACCAATAACTCAATAATCGCGAGCAAGGTGACCAGCAGTTCAAAGGTGGCAGCGATATGCACCCCAACAATATTCAAACTGACAAATACAATATAAGCACCCACGGCAAAAAGCTTGGGGTCTATGCCCGGATATTGCACATTCAGATAGGCGCCAATCGCCATCGCAATGGCCGGCGGTGCGAATAAAAACTCAATCAAGGTGGCATAACCGGCAACATACGCCATCTTAGGACCAAAAGCCCGTCTGGCGTAAGCAAACGGCCCACCGGCATGTGGAATAGAAGTAGTCAGTTCGGTAAAACTGAAAATAAAGGTGGTGTACATCAGCGCGATAAAGAGCGTGGTCACCAAAAAACCCAAGGTTCCCGCTTTATCCCAGCCATAACTCCAGCCAAAATATTCGCCGGAAATCACCAGCCCGACGGCCAGTCCCCATAAATGCCAACCATTCAGCGTTGGCTTTAACGATACGCTCATGACAGCTTCCCCTTGCAATTAAAAATCATGGTCGTATCATGCGAGTTTCGTGTGAATTCAACTATCCCATTTTCGCAATGATGGGTTGCGCGCTATAGATTGCCTAAGGTTGGGCTTGAATCGTACAAGCTTGGGTAATTGCAACAAAGTAAGCTACATCAGCAGAGTCTGCTTGATCACAGACGTGCTGTTAAAAGAATAAATACGTCGTCTCACGCAAGGTGAGCGTTAAGTGAGCGACCCTTTAGGGCGAGTGCTGTTGCCATTTCATGGTTTATGATCCGCCAACTTTCATGAGTATCAGCCCAGAAATGATTAAGGTTGCCGCAAGTAATCGCAACATTGTGATGGGTTCAGAGAGCACCGTGATGCCAACGATAAATGCACCAACGCCACCAATCCCCGTCCAAACAGTGTAAGCAGTGCCCATGGGGATCGTGCGCATCGCTGAAGACAGCAACCAAAAGCTTCCTATCACTGTAAGCAGCGTCATGAGTGACGGTAGCAGTTTTGAAAAACCATCAGACTCTTTGATCGCGTAAGCGAAGATGATTTCCAGAATGCCAGCGGCGAAAAGTTGTAACCAAGCCATAAATTGTCCTAAAGTGAAGCCAAGCTGTCCTGTGCAAACGCAATGGCTGGAGGGCCTCCCCACTGCGCTAAAGATAGTCATCTTTTTGTGCAACATCCCTATTAAAAGCAAAAAAGATTTTTGAATGGATCAGGGAAACGTCAGCGGTCCGCTGACAGACCCAGCAAAGCTATTGGTGTTGCAAGTAATCTCGCCATCCAGAAAACTGAGAAATTTCATCTGCAGTTTCCAGGGCGTAATCCTCACAAATAAATCCGGTGACCCATGAGCCATCTATCAGTTCAACCTTGCCCAGTCCTAATGGCGCCGGAATATCATTTAGAAAGGCGCCTAGCTCTTGGGTGGGGATTTCCCAGATTTCCACCTCAAATGACCGGCCACCGGTTGCAACTCTTCTTAAACCTGGTCGTTTGGGCGGTGAGCCCGCCAAGGCATAAAACTGGTAAGCAGGGGAGGTCTGTGTTTTCTTGAGTAATTGCCCGCCTTTATCTTTTAATTGCCAATTCAAGGGCAAACCGTCTAAATGTGCGCCACACACCAGAAGCTGTGAGCGATCATTTTTTGCCAATGTTGTCGGGGGCGCGGCCATGTGTTCGAATTGACCAATCAGCGGTAGTTTTGAGGTGCGCTGAAAACTGTCAGCAATACTTAAAAGATATTGGTCACAGAATGCCCGCCCAAACAAAGTCACCCCTGAAGGCAGGCCATTCCGCATGAATCCAGCCGGAACTGCTACCGCCGCATAGTCCAGCAGATTCATGAAGTTGGTGTAAGTCCCCAAATCAGAGTTACGTTTCACAGGCTCTGCCGCTAGCTCGGCCAAGGTGACTGGGCGCGGATAGGCTGGCGTGATCATGAAGTCCAGCTCAGCAAGGATGGCATCCGTCTTGACTTTCAGGGCTTGTAATTTGTATTGCGCTCTAAACGCTTGCACCGCTGTGGCAGTTGGTGCTTTCTGCAGCACATCTCTAATCACAGGCAGTACCGCTTCTGGATTGTTCTCAATCAACTCGCCAACGACGCTGTATCTCTCAGCGACCCAAGGGCCTTCGTAAAGAAGCTTCGCAGCCTCCAGAAAGGCACTGAAGTCTATTTCAATGGCGATGCCTCCCATGTTCTCAAGTGTGGAGACTGAACGCTCAAACAGGGCCTGACTTTCAGCGCAGCCTAGAAACTCTAACTGTTTAGGGACGCCAAACTTAAATCCAGTGGTGGGGATGCCAAACGATCTGCCCGTGTTCCAGCCAACATTGGCACGACTGTATTCGTCTTCTGGATCCTTATGCGCAGTGAGTGCGAGCAGTTTGCTTGCTTCCAATGCAGTCGCGGTAAAAAAGGTCGTGCAATCCAGTGTGCGACAAGCTGGCACCACGCCAGCTGTTGAAATTAAGCCCTTGGTGGCTTTCAATCCAATCAGGTTGTTGAGCGCTGCCGGAACACGCCCGCTGCCTGCGGTATCCGTCCCGAGTGCAAACGATGCCAGTCCCAATGCCACTGCCAGCGCGGAGCCTGCACTGGAGCCGCCACTGGGATATTCAGCAAGGACGCTATTGCGGCAGAGTCCATAGGGGGAGCGGGTGCCGTTCAGGCCAGTTGCAAACTGATCAAGATTCGTTTTACCGATGGGGATCGCGCCTAGTGCGATCAACTGCGCAACAATGGTGGCATTTTTTGCCGGGATGTAACTAAACTCAGGACATGCCGCCGTGGTCGGGACACCGGCCAGGTCGATGTTATCCTTGACCGCAAATGGGACGCCATACAGCGGTAAGCTTTCCGGCCCGGTTGCCTCTAGATTTGCCAGATAAGGCGCTAATTCTTCTTCGGTCAGAATGTGGATGAAGAGCTTGTATTCTGGATTTAACTGGAGGGCTCTTTCGCGCAATGCTTGAATGAGTTCACGGGGTGAGAATGCATGGTTGGCATACGCACTTTTAAGGGCATCCAATTGCAGGTTATATGGGTGTTTCATTTCAATGTCCTTTAAGCTTCGTTAATCACGACCACACACTGCCCGGCTTTGACTGGTGAGCCAGGGGAGACCCGTATCTCTGCCACGACACCATCGACAGGTGCTTGGATTTCAATTTCCATTTTCATGGATTCAAGAATGATTAAAGATTCACCAGCGGTCACCTGTTGCCCAATCTGCACAACGACTTGCCACAAATTGCCGGCAATGTGACTTTCCACGCCGACCTGACCCTCGGCCAATGCGGATTCTTCAGTGTCACTGGCTAACTGTTCATCTATTTCAAAATTTGCCTGCCCAGTGTCAATCCAGCGCTGACGCTCCGCATCGAATGCCTTTTTTTGATGGGTTCTGAACGCTTGAATCGATGATGCTTCCCGCGCCAAGAAGGACTGATATTGCGAAAGATTGAGGCTGGTCTCTTCAATCTTTAATGGATAGCGACCGAGTGGAAAATCACGCCGGATGACAAGTAATTCTTCGGCCGACACGGGGTAAAAGCGAATCTGGTCAAAGAAATTCAATAACCATGGCTTTCCTTCAAACGCAGCTACCTTTTTATAGCGACTCCACATTTGCAGGGTGCGACCCACAAACTGGTAACCCCCTGGGCCCTCCATACCGTAAACGCACATGTAAGCGCCGCCAATGCCGACGGAGTTCTCGGCCGTCCAGGTTCTGGCCGGGTTGTATTTGGTAGTGACTAATCTGTGCCTTGGATCCAAAGGGGTCGCGACTGGTGCGCCAAGGTAAACATCACCCAGCCCCATGACCAGGTAACTGGCGTCAAAAACGATTTCCTGCACTTTTTGAATATCCGGCAATTCATTAATGCGGCGGATAAACTCCAGGTTGCTCGGGCACCAAGGCGCATTTTTACGCACGGTGGTCATATATTTTTCGATCGCCAATTGGCAAGCGGGATCGTCCCAGGACAATGGCAAATGCACTACCCTGGATGGCACGGTAATGTCTTGCGTTGAACTGAGTTTGCCCCAAATTTCTTGGATCAACGCCAATAATGTTTTTAATGGCAGCTGTTCAGGCTGGTAATGCACTTGCAAGGAGCGTATGCCAGGGGTGAGGTCAATAATGCCGGCAGGGTTGCTTTGTTCGATGGCTTGCATCAATGCATGTGCTTTGAATCGTAAGACAAGGTCTAGCTCAGGCGCGCCGATCTCAATCAACAAGTGCGTATCGCCGGATAGTCTTGCGACGAGCTTGGCATCCTTTTCCCCAATTTCCAGCACGATAGGCGACTGCAGTTCTGCCGCCTGCCAAGATGCAGTGATTGGACTCAGGCCTGCGATTTGTTGCTGTTGTTCTTTAAAAGCCTGTCTGGCGGTGGCGATGGTCACCGGGATAAAGCGAACTTTGTCTCCTGCCTTCAGTTGTCCCAGGTGCCATAAATCTGCTTCAATCATCGTCACCGGGCAGACAAAGCCGCCCAGGCTGGGCCCATCAGGCCCGAGAATCACCGGCATGTCACCGGTGAAATCAACCGCACCTATCGCATAGGGATTATCGTGAATATTGGAAGGGTGTAAACCCGCTTCACCCCCGCTTTCTCGGACCCATTCAGGTTTCGGTCCAATCAGGCGAACGCCGGTCCTGCTGGAGTTGAAATGTACTTCCCAATCTGTGCTTAAAAACTGTTCGATGTAGCGCTGGGTGAAATATTCCGGGGCGCCATGCGGGCCATAAATGACTCGGATCTGCCTGGTCTCAGCAAGGGGGGGGTAGAGGTCTGGCGGTAGCGCGATGCCCGCAGCAGCATCCTCTAATGCTGGCAGGTGGATGACATCCCCGGCCCTTAAAGCGCGCCCCGCATGCCCGCCGAATTGGCCCAGCGTAAACGTACTTTTACTGCCCAAATATTCAGGAATCTCCAGGCCGCCCCTGAAAAGCAAATAGCTGCGGGCGCCTGTTTCGGCAATTTTGCCTAAGGTTAACGTTGACCCTCGCTTGATGTGGAGAGAGACATGTTGTGGCGCCTGCTCGCCATCCACTTTTACCGGGATGTTTGCACCCGTGATAGCGACAACGGCATCCGTATTGAAGCGCAAGGTGGGACCACTCATGGTGATTTCCAATCCGGCGGCACGTTCTTCGTTCCCCAGCAAACGATTCCCCAAACGGAAAGCAAGGCTATCCATTGGGCCTGAGGGTGGAACACCGACGGCCCAATATCCCTGGCGACCAGGATAATCCTGAATGGTGGTTTGCGTGCCCGGAACAAGGACTTCAAATGTGTGAGATTGATAGGCTAAACACTCAAGGCAGCGCGTCCAGGGATGGCCTTCTGAAAATGGCTGGTCGGATAATATTTGTCTGAGGTAGTCACGGTTGGTCTCTACGCCGTATAGCACGGTCTCTGCGAGCGCGTCATCCAGACGCTTTCTGGCCTCCTCCCTGGTGGCTGACCAGCTAATCACTTTTGCAATCATGGGGTCAAAATAGGGCGGCACTTCACACCCTGCCTCAACCCATGTGTCTACACGCAATGCTTTTCCATCCGCGTGAGGAAACGCAACATTGGTCAACAAACCAGGGCTGGGTTGAAAGTCTTTTCCCGGATCTTCGGCATACAGGCGGGCTTGTATTGCGTGGCCATGGGGTTGCAGTGTTTGGCGAATGTCTGACAAAGGCGGTAAATCGCCAGCCGCCAATTCAATCATCCAACGCACCAGGTCAACGCCCCATACTTGCTCGGTAACACCATGCTCTACCTGTAAGCGGGTATTCACTTCGAGGAAATAAAATTGCTCGGCAAGGCTGTCATACACAAATTCTACGGTGCCAGCACTGCGGTAATTAACCGCTTTTGCTAATTTAATCGCCGCTTCACATAGCGCCTGCGCCATGCCGTCCGGCAAATTGGGCGCCGGGGTTTCTTCTAATACTTTTTGGTTTCTGCGCTGCACAGAGCAATCACGCACCCCCAAGGCAATGACCTCGCCTTTGCCATCCCCAAACACCTGAACCTCTAAGTGTCTGGCGCGTTCAATGTATTTTTCAATAAATACACCAGAGTCACTAAAGTTGTTCTGTCCCAGGCGCCTCACGGCTTCAAACGCTTCGGCAAGGTCGCGTTCGTTCCAGCATACGCGCATGCCTATGCCACCACCACCTGCGGTACTTTTCAGCATGACCGGGTAACCTACCTGCTTGGCTGCAGCGGTCGCCTCGTGCACGCTCTCCAACAACTCAGTGCCCTCCAGCATGGGCACCTGATGGGCTTTTGCAATGGCCCTTGCCGTGTGCTTAAGCCCGAAAACGCGTAATTGTTCCGGGGTTGGGCCAATAAAGGCGATGCCTGCTTGTTCGCAGGCTTCTGCGAACGCTGCATTCTCAGATAAAAAACCATACCCAGGATGAATGGCAGTCGCCCCTGTGGTTTTTGCGACTTCAAGTATTCGCGCTACATTGAGATAAGTATTTGCAGCCGGGCCTTCACCTAGGCTAATCGCCTCGTCGGCCTGCTGAATATGTAAGCTGGCAATATCCGATTCTGAATAAACCGCCACCCCTTTCACGTTCAGGGCTTTTAGGGTGCGGAGGATGCGGCAAGCAATTGCCCCTCGATTTGCAATCAGTAGTTTATTGAACATACAAATGATCTTCTGAGGGCGGGTCGTCCCGCATATACGAAACCACGCTGAGGTCGTCCACAGCGGGATCCACTGGCTAGGTGATCGTTTGGGTAGCCGGCGTGACTTGCTAAAAGCGCGCTATTTGGAAAAGTCTGCTCTTGCAACCATTCCTTGATAGAGCGTCGTGAGCATTTTTCTAAAGACACTGGGCATACTTTTTTTAAGCCTTAATTCCATACAAACACCTCCGCTTGGGTTGGGTTCCATCCATTACATGGGTTGTTAAGTTGTGGGCAATTCGAGATCAACACAATTAGATCCTGGTGCGCTTTTAATTCCACATATTTGCCTGGCGCTGAAATGCCATCTGCAAAGGTCAAGCCGCCTTCTTGAGTGACCGGAACATTCATAAAGAAGTTAATGTTTGCGCCAATATCCCGCTTGTTCAATCTGCCATCATGTAAACATGCGCACATGAAATTGTCTCTGCAACTATGCATATAGCGCTTGTCGAGTGAATAACGCACGGTGTTGCTTTCCTGAGCGCATGCGCCTCCCAGCGTGTCGTGGCGACCGCAGGTATCTGCCACAATCGTGGCTAATGGATTGCCCAGATTTGAGTACAGCGTTGTACCCGTCGTCAGGTAAACCTTGTTCTGATTGCGCATGGTCCGTTGCGCGTCATAACGCTCTCTTGGATTGCTCGCGCTATAAAAAAGGGTATCCACGGCCTGGTTACCTTCACTGTCTAACAGCCTGAATGTCTGTCCTGCTTTGACTTCAAACAAGTAAGGTTCGCCTGCCGGAATGACATGGTGGAAAAAGGCGTTTTCAGCAACTAATTGGCTTGAGATGATGTTCATATTCATTCTTTCCTCACAGGTAGAAGCGTTCAGTGTTATGAAAAGCTCTACCGTTTTCCGGTCGAGACTGTCGACACACTTCACTGATACTTTCAGTCTCTGCTTTGCGCCATGACAGTTGTACTGGGCGTGGGTGGTATTCAGGATTGGGATCCAATGGATGTTGAATGGCGGTCAGAATCACCAAGGTATCCATCGGGGCATACAACTCCACGTAATTGCCTGCACAAGAATGGTTGGGCTCAAAGAACAGGGATCCCTCCTCATCCACGGTCACTTTGCTAAAAAAGTTGACGACCATGAGCAAGTCTTGAAGATCAAGGTTCCATTTACCCATCTCCACCAAAAGATTGTCGGTACCATTTCGATAGAAATTATTTCTGAGTTCCTGATAGCGGCCAACGCCATATTTCGTTTTAACTTCTTGAGCGTTTAATACCCCGCCCAAACTGTCATGCCAACCGCATGTGTCCTCTGTGATGGCGGCGAGTACTCTCCCCATGTCCGAGTAAAAGCAATGTCCTTTTGTGAGCTTGGCAGTGTGTTGCGCTTTTAAGGTGTCTGGTAAGTTCAGTCGCTCGCTGTGTTGATGTGCATTCAACATCATGAGGCTGACATTGGCGTGACCTTCGACGTCGGTCATGCGCAAAACCTGATCTTTTTTCAGGATGAAGGAGGTGTGACCGCCCCCTGGAACAAACTCTTCATAGAGGATGTTGGATGTATTTGTATCGTTTTTCATGGGTAAACCTTTTAATTCGTTTGATTAAGCACATGGGTGGGCAATGTCGCCACCTGTGCTTGTTGCTGGCGTCTGTCTTGATTGAGCTTGATGTCGTAGGTGATACGCGCACCGTAGGCTTTGGGCGCATGTGGATCGACTCTCACCTTATCAAATACCATCAATCGGGTGCCCAAATGAAAGCCCTCAGACAAGTCATGGGTGACCATGAAGACCGTCAATTTTGTCTCTTTGCATAGCTCTAACATGAGTGCATGCATATCTTTGCGAATGCCAGGATCCAGCGCGCCAAAGGGTTCGTCCAGCAACAGGATGCGAGGTTGAGCAATCAATGCCTGCGCGATGGCGAGGCGTTGCTGCATGCCGCCCGATAGCGCAGAAGGGTATTGATGTAAATGGTGATCTAGCCCGACACGGGTGAGTATTTGCGTGGCCCTCAGTCTTGCTTCTTTCTTTTTAGCTCCCCACAGGCGCCCCCAAAAAGGCGATGCCGAAAACTCCATACCTATGACTACATTTTCCAGAACCGTCAGGTGCGGGAACACCGAGTATTTTTGGAATACCACCCCGCGGGATGGGTCTGGCTCTGCCGGAAGTTTTTGCCCATCCAAAAGAATCTCACCTTTGGTGGGGGTCTCCTGCCCCAGTAGCATGCGCAGGAATGTAGATTTTCCGCATCCGGAAGCGCCTACCAGCGTGCAAAACTCGCCTTCTTCAACCTTCAGATTCAGGCCTTCTAAAACGACATGGTCTCCGTAGCTTCGCCACACATTCTTAAACTCTATAAAACTCATGCGTCCGCTCCTTCAGCCCAAGGAAAGCAGACTTGGTGCAGTTTTTTGAGGGCGTAATCTGTCAGCCAAGCCAGCAAGGTGATCCACAAAACATAGGGCAAGATCACATCCATCGCGAGATATCTACGCACTAGAAAGATGCGATATCCCAAGCCTTCTGTGGATGAGATGGCTTCCGCAGAAATCAGAAACAACCAGGCTGAACCCATCAGTAAGCGCAGGGAAGTCATCAATCTTGCCAGTAATTGCGGTAGTACCACCCGTATCATTAACGTCCATGAGTTAGCGCCTAAGGTCTGCGCTTTAATGATGATTTCCTTGGGCAATTCTCGTGCCCGTTGTTCCAGGTCGCGCGCCAGCATGGGCGTGAGTCCGATCACAATCAGCATGACTTTAGAGAGCTCATCCAGGCCAAACACGATAAACAGGATGGGAAGAATCGCCAGCGGCGGCACCATGGAGATGATCGCGACCAAGGGGGAGAGTGATGCCCGTAACAACGGGATCGACCCTAATAAAATACCGAGCGTTAACCCAAGCGATGCAACAATGGCTAAGCTCATCCCTAGTCGCTTCAAACTGGACAAAGTGTCATCCAGCATCAGAAAGGTCCCAGTGGAGGGATCTTCTGTAAAGGCCATCAGCTTCAGGGCTTCCCACATCTGAGAAACACTAGGCAGGAGCTTGTCCTCTGGATTTTCAACCAGGCGAAGATGTGAGTTCACCAAATACACAACAATGATCAAGATCATTGGTATTGCGGCAAGCATCCATCTCGTCCCCCGGCTGGGGTGTTGATTAATTAATCTCATGATTGACCTGTTTAGAGCTTGCCATCAACCGCCATTTGCAGATACGTGTCAGTGAATCTGAGCTTGATATTTTTGCTATTACCGGTGACGACGCCGTTGGGATATTCAATGCCAATGGCGGTTGCGGATTTTGCTGCAGGCCCTAGCAATCCATTCTCGAAAGAAAAACTAGAGACCTTTTGCATCACCGTTGGCAGTTTCGCGTCCCTGACAAAGGCCAGTGAGGCAGCAGGTTCATAAAACAGGGCTGTGGTGGAAATTTGCTGCATGTATGAATCCAGGGTTGTGCCAGAGTGCTTTGCCATGTATTGCAACGCCTCTTTATCTTTTGCTTTCATGAGTGCCATCACTTCAAACCATGCGCCCGTTAAAGCTTTCCCTAGCGAGGGGTTTTTTCGTAAAGTGTCTGTATTGACGACCATCAAGTCGATGATTTCGCCAGGAATCTGGCTGGAGGTGAATGCCTTTGAGGTATTTGGCAGCGCGGCCAACTCAGAGAGTTGAGGGTTCCAGGTTGCCATGGCTTTGACTGACGGCGTGCTAAAGGCGGCGACAACATCTGCATCTGAGACATTGACTAACTTCAAGTCCTTCTGGGCGAGTCCGGCCTGTTCCAGGGCTCTCGCCAGTAAGTAATGCGATACAGAATATTGAACTAAATGTACGCTTTGCCCCTTGAGGTCCTTGATCTGTTTATTCGCACCCTTAATGACAATACCGTCGTTACCATTTGAATAGTCGCCGACAATTAATGCGGTGGAGTCAACGCCACCCGCCGCTGGCACAACCAATGCATCCAGATTGGCCATACTGCAACCATCAAATTGCCCCGCAGTGTATTGATTAATGGACTCAGCATAATCGTTCAACTGAGTGACTTTAATCGTGATGCCGTATTTCTTTGCCCATTTGGCGACGATGCCTTTTGCTTGCGCATAATCCCATGGCATCCATCCAGCATAAATGGTCCAGCAAATATTGAATTGTTTTTTTGAGTCAGCAGCGAATGCTGTGGTATTGAACAGAGAAAAGCAAAGCAGTGTCAGTGCGATTGTAAAGCGTCGAACTAGCATAGGAGAACTCCAAGTAAATTATTCGGCAAGGGAGCAGCTAACATTCAAAATGTTGCTATCTCCCGGGCTTTTATCCCGCCGTGTAACCTCTTGGAGGTCGTCAGCTCTCGGACCAGCACTCACTCACGTAAGTCGGAACCCTAGCCAACCATTAGGTAATGCAGCGTTCATACCTGCTGCCCCACATGACTAAACTAGCAACTAACATGCCAGTCAGTAAATCCTTGTTTTAAATGGATTTTATATAAAATTGATCAATATTTATGCACTTTGATAGTGCGTTAAGTCCAAGTTTGGGCGTGATTAAAATCGTGCAATACGATAAAAATGCAATCATTCACTTGTAAATGACAGAGAAAATACTTTCAGAGAGAGTCAGCCTCACCTCACAAAGGCATGATTACTAAGCGTCTCTATTCAAACTGATCAACCAGGAAAAAATAAAGCCCCAGAAGGTCCGGGGCTTTAGCGCAGGTGTTTGGTATCACCAAACAACGCTTTTAATATACAGGTTAATGTTTGCGACTTTTAGTTTATTGTCGCCAACGACTATTTAACGTTAATTAATACGTAACTCACCAGTCCAGTTTTATTGGGTTTAGAGATTTAGAAAAATAGACAAGCTTTGATAAATGCGTAATTTTTGTCAGTGTGCCTCACAAGACACTATCAGTTCAAAAAATTAATACGTAATTTAACCCGCCTTTTGAATCCTAAGTGTAACGATAATCTGCCTTAAAAAGGTTGATAGCAGCCACCTTCCAGAAGTTTATTTTATGCTTTCAGCCGATTTTTAATCGCAATCAAATTTTTATCTTGCCAAATCAATAGATTAGCTTATTGGAATGATTTGTGCCTTTAAATGATTATGCTCCTAGTCATGATTCATTATTTTTCATAATCATAGGGCGTTTAGAAAATGAGTCATTCGTCAACTACTTTAGTGTCAAAACTGTATACCGACCACCATCACTGGATTTTGTCTTATCTAAAAAAGCGTCTCAGAAATGTAGAAGATGCTTATGATTTAACCAACGATACCTTCTTGAAGTTAATTTTGAAGGGCGACATAAATAAGATTATCGAGCCACGCGCTTTTTTAACCAATCTTGCCCATGGCTTAATGGTTAATCATTTCAGGCGGAAAGAGATTGAGTCTAAGTATCTGGAATTCTTAAGCCAACATTCTGAAGAATTTCATGATTCGGTGGAAACCCGGACGATTATTTTAGAAACCTTATACCAAATTGATTTAATCCTGGATGGACTGGAACAAAAAGTGAAGAAGGCTTTTCTGCTGTCACAACTGGAAGGCATGGCTCACGGTGCCATTGCGAATGAAATGCAAGTGTCAGTGAGTAGTGTGCGGAAATATATTTCAACAGCATTACTACATCTGATGCAGCATAAAAATTAAATATGCGCTCCCATGAAGATGTCGTTGCGGAAGCAGTGAATTGGTATGTACTGCTTTCATCCGAGCATGTGACTGACGCAGAGCGGCAGGCATGGGATCGGTGGATGTATGAATCCGATATGCATCGGCAAGCTTGGGAAGACATTAAACGCAAGCTCTCCATCTTCGAGGGGATTCCATCCAATCTTGGCGTTGAGGTACTTAGCCGACCACCAATTAAAGTGAATCCTCAGCGTAGAGAGGCTATCAAAGCGCTGGGATTACTTGCCGCTGTGTTATTGCCAACCGGATATGTGTTCAAAGAGGCTTTGTTTGGACAGATTAATGATGGCTATTCTACTGACGTTGGAGAGCGAAAAAATATTACCCTCAAGGATGGCACCAACCTTGTCTTGAACACTAAAACAGCGGTCACGATTCATTCTTCTCGTCACACAATGATGGTTCAATTGCATCATGGTGAGGTGTTGGTGTCGACTTCCAAGTCAGATCAAAAAACGCAAGTATTGATGATTGAAACCGGTCATGGTCGGATTCTTCCATTGGGTACTGCATTTAATGTTCGGCGATTTGATCAATTCTCACGTGTATCCCTTTTTGAGGGCGTGCTCAAGCTAGCCCCCCAACAAAGTGGTGAACACGTTTTCATCCATCCTCAGCAAGAAATTGACATGTATTCCAGTAGTGTTGTTTTCAGGCGCCGGTTAAGTGTCTTATCCCCCTCTTGGCAGAGCGGTTATCTGGAGTTGGATAATATGCCGCTCAAGTATTTTGCCGAAGAAATGGAAAGATACCGTTACGGAATTATAAAATGCCACAGAGATATTGAGCAGTTGATGATTTCAGGGTCATTTTCGGTAGATGATGTCGACGCTTCATTACGCAGTCTGGCCCACACATTTCCAGTCAGAATTCAGCGCTACACACGTTTTTTGATAATGATCCTGCCTCTTAATCAGTAAATTTTTATAAATGTATTGTCACTTTTGAGTTTTCGATTGGCATAGCTAATGAGAACAATATTTTCAGGAGTGCAATATGTTATTTACCCATTCAAATCTTCTTCCATTAAAACCAAGCAAAAAGCGCCGCTTGCATTTGATGGTTGCCGCTTCCTTGGTGTTGACTCAGTCCTGGCATACGTCATTGATCGCCGCTGAAAACACCGTCGCAGAAACTACAAAAAAATCTTACAACATCAGTGCTGGTCCGTTAGGGGCGGCGCTATCTGCGTATGCCGCGCAGGCCGGTGTACTGCTGTCATTTGATCCTCAGTTAACTCAAAACAAGCAGACGATGGGACTCAATGGCGCTTACAGTCTGCATCAGGGGTTCGATGTTTTGCTTCAAGGCAGCGGCCTGTCGGTCATGCAAATTGAAACCAATAGTTTTTTACTCAAAAAAACGGTTAGACAGTCGGAAGAAAATGTATCTGTTTTACCCGAAGTCCAGGTGACTGATAAATTCATCATTGATGAGCCTGGTCAGCAGTTTTTGCAGAAGGAGTCTTCAACTGCATCCAGAATTCCGCTCGAAATTAAGGAGTCTCCAGTTTCAGTCACTGTCATACCAAAGAAAATCATGGATCAGCAAGCGGTGAGAGTGCTTGCTGATGTGGCTAAAAATATTGCCTCAATTAATCAGGAAAGTTTTAATGCAGGACGACAAGCTGCACTTCGGTCGCGAGGTTTTCTGCTGGACGACGAAACAGGTTATTTTGTCGATGGGCAGCCGTTGTATGGTTTGCTTGATCAGCCAGTTGAACTGTTGGACCGGGTGGAGTTTTTGCGGGGCCCCGCATCCATTCAGTATGGACGCGCACAACCTGGTGGTGTGGTTAACTTGATCCGTAAAAGACCAACACAAGAGAGGTTTACATCGTTTAAGGTGAGCAAGGGCAGTTATGACTACAATCACATGCAATTGGACGCAGGGGGACGTGTCCCGGATTATGAGCATATTGGCTACAGGATTAACGTCGCGAGGGAGCGCAGTGACAGCTTTAGAGATAATGTTTATTTAGATCGAGATGTGCTTGGCTTGGTCTTGGATGCGCAAGTGACTGATAATTTAAAAGTCACTTTGCTTGCCGACTATGTCAATCGTGACACGCCTTGGGATAATGGCCAGTTTTATTATCGTGGTGCCGTGAATGATGTGCCGAGAAGCCGTTACTTTGAGCTGCCATGGGGCAGTCAATCTTCCGTCAATACCACATTGGGGTATGAGGTAGACTGGAAATTGAACGATCAATGGAAGCTCAAACATCAGTATACCTATCAGGATTATTTTATTGATCGACATCAATCTAACAAATCCGCGCCCAATGTTGTGACGGGTAATTTCAATGTGACCGAGCAACGCTCGACCCAGGATGTGGATGCCCGCTCTTATATCTTTGATTTGATCGGGGATAATACAATTTGGGGCATGCGGCACAGAACGGTTTTTGGCTATCAGCGCGTCGATCTGGAGCGTACTATCCACTCGCAAAGCGGGACTGGCAATGTCTATGCATCCAATATTTTTAACCCGGCCACTTTTGTACGCAGACCTCTTCCAATGGTTGCCTTACCTACCCAAGAAAATAACAATTTATTTCAGGGGGTATATGCTGAGGATTTTATAGGGCTGACCTCCAAGCTTAACCTGATGATTGGCGGGCGTTATGACCGGTTCAGTCAAGGTTCAAAATTCCCAGCAACAGGAGCGGCAAGTGACACCGTCAGGAACAGTGACTTTACTCCCCGTGCAGGCCTCCTTTACACACCTTTCGAGCCAGTCACCTTGTATGCCAGCTATAGCCGTGCATTCAATCCAAATGGTCGTGTGGGCCCAACCTTTGCCAATGCCGGACAGGTGCTTGATCCCCAAACCGGTAAGCAATATGAGGCTGGTATTAAAACAATGTGGCTGGATAACAAACTGGCCATCAATGCCGCCGTGTATGAGTTAACCCGTGGCAATTTAACGTTTACCGATGTCTCTACCAACACCGTGACGCTGGTAGGCGAGGTACAAAGTAAAGGCTTTGAACTGGAAGCGATTGGCGAAGTGGCGGATGGCTGGAATATCATGGCCTCTTATGCCTATCTTGATTCCGAAATCAAAGAGGGCACCAACAAGGGCAACGCGCTGAACCAAGCACCTTCCAATGCGTTCAAGGTGTGGACTTCCTATGATTTCACCAGCGGACCATTCAGGAATTTATCCATCTACGGCGGCGCATTCAGCCAAAGTGAGGTGTTTGGTGACCCGGCCAATACCTTCAAATTAAGTGGTTATACCCGTTACGATATAGGCGCCAGTTACAAACACAATCTGGGTAACCATAAAGCAATTTGGCGTTTTAATGCAGAAAATATCACCGATAAAGTCTATTACTTCGGCAATGGTGCGCAATCCATCTTCCCTGGCATGCCAGCCAATGCCAGGGTGAGCCTGGAGGTGCTGTTTTGATGTTTGGTAAAACACTATTTTTGGTTTTGATGCTGGCCTGGCATCCAGCCTTCGCAGCAGAAGGCCCTGTTCCCGTGATTAACTTTGAGCTGATTGCCGATGCCAGCACGATATTCTCGGGGGAAGGGGGCAAGTTTAAAGAGTTTGCAACCGCGCCCGTGGTTGATGGTGACGCCATATTCTTTTCTGCCACACGTGACAACGGATTAACCGGTATTTTTAAAAGCAGGCTGGGCAATATCGATATGCTGGTCAGTTCTCTGGATGATATCCCCGGAGGCGTGGGCAAATTCATTAGTTTTGAAGGCGCACCGATGGGCGTGGGTGATCAACTGGTTTTTCGTGGAGTAGGAACAGATCATCAACAAGGCATTTACCACTATGCAGCAGGCAAGATTAGCAAGATTGTTGACCTCAACACCCTGATGCCCCATAGCGAAATCAGGTTTACCGCTTTCAAGCGCCCGGTCTTCGATGGCAGGACAGTCGTATTTGTAGGCCGGGGCGACGTCAAGGAGAAGAAAGAAACGCACCAATATCAGGGTGCTTATCAATACGATATTCAAACAGGGCAGCTCAGTGTTGTTGCAGACTGGACAACAAAAATCCCGCATCAGTTGCGCTATTTTGGCGCAATGGATGATGTGACAGTCAGCCATGATCGCGTGTTGTTGACTGCTTCAGACCAGCTTGGGAAAACCGGGATCTACGTCAAACAAAGTGGTGCGATTCTTCCTCTAATCGACGCTTCAACCCCTATCCCCGATGCACCTAACGCAACCTTTCAGGGCCTGAATGACGGGACTGTAGACCGCTCTTATGCGACGCAAAACTATGCGTTCAAAACGGCATCCAAAGACAATACCTTAAACGGCATGTATGCATGGATAGACAGTAAACTCTACACGTTAGCGGATAACAAGGCAGAAATGGCCGGTGGCTCGGTCAACTTCAGCAGCTTTAGCAAACCCAATATCTTTAAGGATCGGGTATTTTTTATTGGAAAAAATACCCAGGGACATGCGAGTATCTATGCCTGGAAGAAGGGAAGCCGCTTTCCCATCGTGCATCCTGAAATCAAGCTTTCCGGTAAAACCCCAAAAAGCTTTAATCTCAGTCTGGAGTCTGCAACATCCGATGGTCTGGCATTTCAGGTGGCATTTGAGGATGGTTCTAGCGCAATTTATAAAGCCCACTTAAGAGATCAAGTTGGCAAGGTGGTACTCTCTGACAGCTTACATGGCAACAGCCAAGGGCAGGTACAAGGCGGTCAGTTTGTTGATGGCGGGGGATGGACACTGCTCAATGATAATGACCGGATCGTCTGGAAAATCCCGCCGATGTCTTCTCATGGATTGCTTGAAGTCGATATCCGTAACTTTGATCCTCGAACACAATTGACGGCTAATAAAAATATTTTCCTTGGGTTATGGGGCAACCTTTTTAACAATCACGAGCGGATGAATCTGCCGGAAACAGACAATTGGGAACTCAGGGTAGGCAAAGCGCATGCGCAGTTCAAGATCGAATATCACGCCCGAGGGTTTGGGAAAGCCAAAGAATGGGTGCCCTTTGATGGACCGTTTGACCCGCAGCATACCTATCGTTTCCGGGTGGAATGGCATGATGGCAAAGTGACGACCTGGATCGACGACAAGGTATTACACTTTGAAGGTTTGCAGTATGAGCCTGTAGATAAATTCAATTATCTGCACATAGGCACCAGTAGTCATTTTGGCGGTGCAGGCACGAGAGGGCCTGTCTATTCAAATGTGCGGATAGTATCGTTTGATTAAGTAAGATAAAAAAACCTCAAGCGACAGGCTTGAGGTTTTTTGTCTTTTAGGCGTATCGCTTACGCAAAGTTCTTCGCGGCAAATTCCCAGTTCACCAGGTGATTGAGGAATGTTTCCACAAACTTAGGACGGGCATTGCGGTGGTCGATGTAGTAGGCGTGTTCCCAAACGTCGATGGTCAACAATGCAGTGTCGCCTGTGGTCAATGGGGTGCCCGCGGCGCCCATGTTAACGATGTCTACAGAACCGTCGGCTTTTTTCACCAACCAGGTCCAGCCTGAACCAAAGTTGCCGACTGCTGAAGCTTGGAAGGCTTTTTTGAACTCTTCATAAGAGCCCCATTTGGCATTGATGGCTGCAGCCAATGCACCGGTTGGCTCGCCGCCACCGTTGGGTGACAGGCAGTTCCAGAAGAAGGTATGGTTCCAGATTTGTGCAGAGTTGTTGTAGATGCCAGCAGAAGATTTTTTCACAATCTCTTCCAGGCTGGCATTTTCAAACTCGGTGCCTTTGATCAGGTTGTTGAGGTTGGTGACGTAGGCTTGGTGGTGTTTGCCATAGTGATAGTCAAAAGTTTCTTCAGACATGTGTGGGGCTAATGCATTTTTTGCAAAAGGCAATGCTGGTAAGACGTGTTCCATGGAATTTCCTTTTTTAGGTTTGATTGAAATAACTGCCTGTCATGACTAAACGCAGGCGATGTGACTTTAGAGTCACGAGACTGGTAGAAAGTTTACCAATTTAGTAGGGTTATTTTGCCACAATTTATGCACTTGCAAAACCATGTGAGGACTAGGGTAAAAGCTAGGCCATTGATTCAGCCATTTATTTTTTTTTGGCACGCGGGTGTGCAGCGTCATACACTTTGCTCAAGTGCTGAAAATCCAGATGGGTATACACCTGGGTAGTGCTGATATTGGCGTGCCCGAGCATTTCTTGAACGGCCCGTAAATCGCCACTACTTTGCAGCACATGACTGGCAAAGCTGTGACGCAGCATATGGGGATGCACATGGCTATGTAGGCCCTGCTTGATGGCCCAGTCACTGATGCGCTTTTGGATGCTGCGACCGTTGAGGCGGCGGCCTTGCTGGCTAATGAAGACCGCGGGTTGCTGTGGCTGTTTGAGCAGCCACAGTGGCCGCTGGGCCAACCAGGCCTTCAGTGCAGCAACGGCTTTGCTCCCCAGCGGGACCATCCGTGTTTTATTGCCTTTGCCGATGACGGTGACCATGCCTTCGTTTAAATCCAGCCGGTCCAGATTGAGGCCGACCAGTTCGCTCAGTCGCAAGCCTGAGGAGTAGAACAGTTCCAGCATGGCGCGGTCGCGCACAACGATGGCGGTATCGCCCTCCAGTTCGACCAGTTTGATGGTTTGCTCGATAGATAACGCGTGTGGCAGCGTTTTGGCGGCTTTGGGTGCGCGCAAGCCGATGACCGGATTGGAGGGGAATTGGTGATGCAGGACCAGATAACGGAAGAAGCCACGCCAGCTGGAGAGCATACGTGCGATGCTGCGGCCACTCAGGCCTTGGCTGTGCAGGGTGGCGATGCTCCGACGGATGTGTTGCGGGGTGATCGATTGTAGCGTTTGCCCGTGTTGCGCGAGCAGTTGTTCGAGGTCACGCTGGTAGTTGTTGCGGGTGTGTTCACTGAGACCGCGCTCGAAATGCAGAAAATCGAGATAGTCATCTAGCAATTCATGCATGCGAGTATCCGCAGTACTTTAAAGATGAGTGGGCGGCAGCCAGTGCCCGCAGCAGTTGGAGTGACCATGCTTGTTCATGCGGACTCTGGGTCACAGCTAACGCTGCAATCTGGCCGCGTTGCCATGGTTGATTTACGCTGACAATTGCCGCAAGAAGATCCCTCTTGGCGGAAACCTCAGCGGGGGCTTTCATACGATATAGCGTGCCAGCGAGGCGCTGACCAGTTCACCAATGCGGTTAAGGAACAGGGTGCCCATGCCCGCATAAAAGCGGCTGCGTTGCTCGCTGGGGATGGCCATCAAACCAAACGTCACTTCCTGGTAGCGCATCGGAATCACGGCCAGCGAAGCCGGAGTTTCACTAAACCAGCCAGCAATATCCATGGTCGGCAGCGTGCCACAGTAAGGTTGGCTCAAGTCTTTGGCCCAGTTTTTGAGCGAGTCTTCTGCCGCAATAAACAGGCTGTCTGGCGCATGGGCGTCATTGGCCCATAGTTTGAGTTGCGTATTTGGCAACTGAAACTGGCTGGACAAAAACTCGACCAGATGCGCATGCAAGGCCGGCACGTCTTTGGCATACAGTAAGCCTAAAGTCAGCTCGTGCACCTTGTTGGCCGTGGTTTCGTTTTCTTCAGCAGTCAGGATCAGCTCGGTAAATCTAGACTCCAGGACTCGGATTTTGTCACGTTGTGCAATTTGCTGACGTTCTGCCAGTGAAATGGTGCCTTTGCCATGTGGGCTGGGCAGGAACAGCTCTGCCAGTAAGTGGGCATGACGCTCAAAGAAATCAGGATGTGCTTTGAGGTAATGCTTGATGTCATTTTCGTTGATGCTTTCTTCCATGATACTGCTGTTCTTTATCTTAAAGTTCTTTGTTTTAAATTTCAATTTCGCCGTCAAATACAATCTCTGCCGGCCCGGTCATCAAGACGGGCGACTCTCCGCCTGCCCATTGGATGGTGAGGATGCCGCCACGGGTATGGACTTTGATCGGGCTTTGTAGTGTACCCAGTTGGATGCCACTGACGGCTGCCGCGCAGGCGCCAGTGCCGCAAGCCAGCGTTTCACCACTGCCGCGTTCATAGACACGCAAATTGATCTCATGCTCGTTCAGGACCTGCATAAAACCCGCATTCACGCGTTGCGGAAATTGAGGATGCGATTCTATTTGCGGACCAAGGCTGGCGACTTCGGCCGTATGCACATTGTCTACCAGCATGACTGCATGCGGGTTGCCCATGGATACTGCGCTGACTGTGATGGTTTCGCTCGCCAATGGCAATTCATAAGTGGTTGCTTGTTGCTCAGCCTCAAATGGGATCTGCGCGGGTGTAAAACGAGGCGCGCCCATATTCACGGTGACTTGTCCGTCTTCTTGTAATTTGAGCGTAATCACGCCACTGGCGGTTTCGACCTTGATTTCGTGTTTGTCTGTGAGCCCTTTATCCACGACAAATCGCACAAAACACCTGGCCCCATTGCCGCATTGCTCAACTTCGCCACCATCCGCATTAAAAATGCGGTAACGAAAGTCCACGTCAGGCGTGGTCGTCGACTCGACCATCAATAACTGGTCGCAACCCACGCCAAAATAGCGGTTGGCGATGTGCTGGATTTGGGCATGGGAGAGGTTGACGGGTGCGCGAGTCGCATCAATGACGACAAAGTCATTGCCGGCGCCCTGCATTTTGGTGAATCTTAATTTCATAGCTCAAGATAATACCTTATCGCGCCGTTGAAGGCATCTATGGACATTATATTTATTCCTAGTTGTTTTTAAACTCGGGTAGAATCAGCCATCCCACGATTTGTGGCGGGCTTTAGCCTTTAGTCCGCTGCTTTTATTAACTTTATACTTTTCAAGGCGTCAAACATGAGTGAATATCTTTTTACTTCGGAATCCGTTTCCGAAGGTCATCCTGACAAACTGGCCGATCAAGTTTCTGACAGCATTCTCGATGCCATTCTCGCCCAAGATCCGACAGCACGTGTGGCGGCGGAAACTCTGGCAAATACTGGTTTGATTGTGTTGGCTGGTGAGATTACAACCACAGCGAATGTGGATTACATCAAAGTGGCCCGGGATGCGGTCAAACGTATCGGCTACGACAATACCGATTACGGCATTGACTACAAAGGTTGTGCGGTACTGGTGGCTTATGACAAACAGTCCCCGGACATTGCGCAAGGCGTCGATAACGCCAATGATGATCCTCTGGATCAGGGCGCGGGTGATCAGGGTCTGATGTTTGGTTATGCCGTGAACGAAACGCCTCAACTGATGCCTTTGCCCATCTGGTTGAGTCACCGTGTCATGGAGCGTCAATCGCAATTGCGTAAAGATGGCCGCTTGCCTTGGCTGCGTCCGGATGCCAAATCACAAGTCACTATCCAGTATGTCGATGGCAAACCGCATAAAATTGACACCGTGCTGGTGTCTACCCAGCATGCCCCCGAGATGAATTTAGAAGCTATTCGTGAAGCTGTCATTGAAGAAATTATCAAACCGACCTTGCCCGCAGAATTGATCAAAGGCGAGATCAAGTATCTGGTCAATCCGACCGGTCGTTTTGTCATAGGCGGCCCGCAAGGTGATTGCGGCCTCACTGGCCGAAAAATTATTGTGGATACCTATGGCGGTGCTGCACCCCATGGTGGCGGCGCATTCTCAGGCAAAGATCCTTCCAAAGTCGACCGCTCAGCCGCTTATGCAGGTCGTTATGTCGCCAAAAACATTGTGGCTGCAGGCTTGGCAGATAAGTGTCTGGTACAGGTGAGCTATGCGATTGGCGTGGCGCAACCGACCTCTATCATGGTCGAGACCTATGGTACCGGCAAGGTGTCTGATGAACGTCTGACACAATTGGTACGCGAGCATTTTGACTTGCGTCCAAAAGGCATTGTCAAAATGTTGGACCTGTTGCGACCTATTTACAGCAAAACAGCAGCATATGGTCACTTTGGCCGCGATGAACCTGAGTTCAGCTGGGAAAATACCGACAAGGCGGCAGCACTGCGCGCGGCGGCAGGATTGTAAACAACATTCACGTAAAAGTAATTTTGAAGAGGGCATTTGCCCTCTTTTTTTATGGCTTTTTGACCTGGATCAATTGTAAAATTGTTAGCAGTTGTATGGGGGTTGTAAACGGGATGCTTAAAACAATTAAAGTGAAGGAAGTGCGCCTAGGCATGTACATTCATGAGCTCAAGGGGCAGTGGATGGATCATCCATTTTGGCGCAGCAAGTTTGTGCTCAAAGACCCTGAAGACTTGCAAAAACTCCTTGCCAGCCGCATCCAAGAGGTAGTGATTGATATCAGCCAGGGCCTGGATGTTGCTAAGGCCAAAAAAACCTTATCCGAGCCCCCTCCGCAGCCAGCCTTGTCCGATAAGGAGCTGGTCATGCTTGAGCTGGATGGTCCGGCACCTTCCCCACCGCCCGCCTCACCTGATCCGAATAGACACACCCCGACCACGATTGAGGCTGAGCGAGAGCAAGCGGTTAAGATCATTGCTTCTTCGCGCAAAGCCATTAACTCAATGTTTCAGGATTTGCGCCTGGGTAAAGCAATAGAGGCGGAAGCAGTGATGCCCATCGTGGAAGAAATTTCTGCCTCTGTTACGCGTAATTCGCATGCGCTGATTAGTCTTGTACGGCTAAAAACGGTAGATGATTACACGTATATGCACTCGGTGGCGGTATGCGCACTGATGGCGGCCCTGGCAAAAGAGCTCAAGCTTTCTGATGCAGAGATCCGTAAAGCCGGATTGGCCGGATTAATGCATGATATGGGCAAAGCTGCGATTCCGCTGGATATTTTGAATAAACCTGGCGCACTCTCTGATCAGGAGTTTGATATCGTCCGCCAGCATCCGCAGTTGGGCTACGATATGTTGCTTAAAGCGAATGTTGCCGATGAAGTCACGCTCGATGTTTGTTTGCATCATCATGAGAAAGTGGACGGAAGCGGCTATCCCAAGCGACTGTCTGGAGACCACATTAGTATTTTTGCCAAGATGGGCGCTATTTGTGACGTGTATGACGCCGTTACGTCGACCCGTTCATATAAACCGGCTTGGGAGCCGGGTATGGCACTCAAACGTATGGCCAGTTGGGCCGGGCATTTTGATCCGGTCATCTTTAAGGCTTTCGTCAAGAGCTTGGGTATTTATCCTGTGGGGACTGTGGTAATTTTGAAGTCTGGCCGTTTGGCTGTCGTGGTCAGGCAATCGCCTGACAGTTTACTCAAGCCGGTCGTGAAGGTGTTTTTCTCCACAAAATCCAAAACGCGTATTCCCGTGGTTGAATTAGATTTATCCAAGGGAATGGATGAGATTGTAGGCAATGAGTCCGCTGCAGCCTGGGGCGTAGACAACATTGATCATTTATGGACGAATCATTAGTCCTCGCCATCGCAGCAACAATAAATAAAGGGAGCTTAGCTCCCTTTATTTATTCTGCTTCGGTTTTTTTTGTGCGTTTGCTGGTGGTTGTCTTGGTTGTTGTCTTTTTGGCAGGCGCTTTTTTAGCTGTCGTTTTTTTACCAGTTTTAGTGCCGCCGTCTTTCGCTGCTTTTTCGGCCAATAACTCTAGCGCTTGCTCAACGGTTAACTCTTCCGGCGTCACACTCTTTGGCAGTGTGGCGCGGATCCCGCTATGTTGTACATAAGGACCATAACGTCCTGAGAATACCTCAATACGCCCCTCGCCTGAAGGGTGCGCCCCCAAATCAGCCAGCGGTGCCGGGCCCCCGGCAGCCGCCAACAGTGCGACTGCGCCTTCCAGCGTAATGCTGAACACGCTTTCAGTTTTTGGGATGGACTTGAACTTGCCGTCGTGATTGACGTAGGGGCCAAAGCGGCCAATATTGGCGACGATTTTTTTACCGGTTTCCGGGTGTGCTCCTAGGTCCCGAGGCAGGCTGAGCAGCATGTGCGCCGTATCAATGTTGATCTGGCTGAGGGGAATCTCTTTGGGGATGCTGACGCGTTTTGGTTTTTTCTTTTCGCCTTCCACGGGCTGACCTACCTGCAAATAGGGGCCATAAGGGCCGTTCATCAGGTAAATGTCTTTTTGGGTTTCCGTGTCCTGACCGATGACGACCGGTTCGGCGGCGGCATTGGTTTCACCATCCAGGCTGCGTTTGTAATCACATTTGGGGGTGGCGTTGTAGCCGGTACAACCGATAAAGCTACCATAGCGGCTCAGTTGTTTCTGCAACTGGCGGCCACATTTGGGGCATTGTTCATCGATGAGCTCGTTGCCCGGACGTTCGACATCGGCCTTGACCTGAATCTGCTGGTTAAACCCTTGCCAGAACTTGTCCATGACGGGCACCCAGTCTAAATTCCCCTCTGCAATTTCATCGAGCTCGTTTTCGAGTTTGGCGGTAAAGTCATAATCCACATACTGGGTAAAGTGCTCGGTCAAAAACTTGTTGACGACACGACCTACGTCCGTAGGGGTAAAGCGTTTCTTATCCAGTAGCACATACTCGCGGTCTTGCAAGGTGGAGATAATGCTCGCATACGTCGAGGGGCGGCCAATACCGTATTCTTCCAGTGCTTTGACCAGGCTGGCCTCAGAGTAACGCGGCGGCGGCTCGGTAAAATGTTGCTCGCCATAAATACGCTCAACGTTCAGCACTTCGCCTGTTTCCAGGTGCGGTAGTTTGGCCTCGGCATCTTCGTCGTCTTTGTCGTCGTCCTTGCCTTCCATATAGACGGCAATAAAGCCAGGGAAGACCAGCGTTTGCCCACTGGCACGGAACAGATTAGCCTCGGAGCCGACGGCCAGATCAACACTGACCGCGTCATATTTGGCCTGTGTCATCTGACAAGCCAGCGTGCGCTTCCAGATCATTTCATACAGTTTGAACTGCTCGTCATTCAGATATTGACGCACACTGGCTGGCGTCCGTGTAATATCGGTTGGGCGGATCGCCTCGTGTGCCTCTTGGGCATTCTTGGCTTTGGTTTTGTACATGATGGGCGCTTTGGGCAGGTAGTCTGCGTCAAAATGCTTTTTCACGTAGTCGCGGATTTGCATGACTGCTTCAGTGGCCAGGCTGAATGAGTCGGTACGCATGTAGGTAATCAAACCGACGGTGCCGCTACCCACGTCTACCCCTTCATACAGTTGTTGTGCAACACGCATGGCGCGGCTGGTGGTAAAGCCCAGCTTGCGCACGGCCTCTTGTTGCAAGGTTGAAGTGGTGAATGGGGCGGCCGGACTCCGGCTGCGTTGTTTTTTCTCAACGCGGGTGACCGTTGTTTTGCCGGCAGACGCCAGCAGCAGTTTGCCGACGATATCGGCTTGCTGGTCATGATTGATGACGGTGAACTGTTCGACTTTTACCCCATTGAGCTGCACCAGCTTGGCTTCAAAACCATGCGCATGCTTGAGCGCACCCATATGGATGCTCCAGTATTCCTGACTGCTAAAGGCTTCGATTTCGAGCTCGCGTTCAACAATCAGGCGCAAGGCCGGGCTCTGCACGCGGCCAGCCGAGAGGCCGCGGCGGATCTTTTTCCATAGTAGGGGCGATAAATTAAAGCCAACCAGATAGTCCAGCGCGCGGCGCGCCTGCTGCGCATTGACCAGGTCCATCGAAATGTCGCGCGGATGATCAATCGCATACTTGACGGCGGTTTGCGTGATTTCGTTAAACTCAACGCGTTTGAGCAATTTGTTCTTGATCAGCTTTTTCTCGGCCAGAATCTCGGCAATATGCCAGGAGATGGCCTCGCCTTCGCGATCCGGGTCGGTTGCCAGATAAATGCTGTCTGCATTTTTGACTGCTTTGGCAATCGCATCTACATGCTTGCTGTTGCGGTCGATAATGCCGTACTTCATGGCAAACTGCTGAGTTGGATCGACGGCGCCATTTTTCGGAATCAGGTCTCGTACATGCCCGTAAGAGGCCAAGACTTCAAAGTCGCCGCCCAAATACTTTTTTAGGGTTTTGGCTTTGGAAGGGGATTCTACAATCAGTAGTTTGGACATTGCGTAGTCTGTTTAAGCGTTGGCTAGATAATAGCAAGCGTTGCAACGGCTAGACAACCTTCCATACAAGAAAGTGCCGTTTTATACACCTGCCATCCTCAAATAGTTGTTTTATTCTTCAGTGGACACCGCAACTGGAAACGGTTTGCGTGCAAAGGCAATATGTTTTTCGTCTTGCGTGGCAATGGTCAGTGCCATGTCGTTGCTCGAAAATTTCTCATGGTCAAACATGGGATCTTCATCCTCCTCTTTGGCCTGGCTCAAATGCTTGAAGTCATACAAGTCAAAATCTGCCAAGTGTGAGGGCTCCACATTACCAATGGCACGGAAAATATTATTGATGCGCCCGGGTTGTTCACGCTCCCAGTTGTTAAGCATGTCTTTTACCTTTTGCCGCTGCAAGTTTTCCTGGCTGCCGCACAAATCACACGGAATAATCGGAAACTGCATGCCGCGTGCATAAGCGGCAATGTCTTTTTCGGCACAATAGGCCAGCGGGCGGATCACCATGAATTCGCCACGGTTGGTCGCCAGCTTGGGCGGCATCGCCTTCATCTTGGCCCCGTAAAACATGTTTAAGAACAAGGTTTGCACAATGTCATCGCGATGGTGTCCCAGCGCAATCTTGTTGGCACCCAATTGCTGCGCCGTGGTGTAAATAATGCCACGACGCAGGCGTGAACACAGGCTGCAAGTGGTTTTACCCTCAGGGATTTTTTCCTTGACGATGGAATAGGTGTCGGCCTCGACGATGCGATATTCCACACCCAGTTTTTCAAAGTAGGCCGGCAGAATGTCGGCTGGAAAGCCCGGCTGCTTCTGGTCCAGATTCATCGCAATCAGTTTGAAGTTGATCGGCGCGCGTTCTTGCAGCGCCAGCAGAATCATGAGCATGGCATGGCTGTCTTTGCCCCCACTCATGCACACCAGCACGGTATCGCCTTCCTCAATCATGTTGTAGTCACCAATGGCTTTACCGGTGGCACTAATCAACTGGTTGCGCAGCTTTAAAAAATTCTGGCTGACATCGTCAGGGTAATGTTTGATCTTCATAGGCGCGCATTATAGCGGAAAGCCGGGCGTAAAAATGGTAAGTGTTTGATTATTTGAGGTGATTTTGTTTATTCCAGCGTAACATCTGCATCGCATCGCGTATCTGCAGCAATCCAGCGTCTGAATAATCGGCTGGCCGCACGGTTGAGCCTGGTCGGTAGCCAGCTTAAAAATTGCGCCGGCGCACTGACCATGCCGCAAAAATAACGTTTTTCAACTTTACTCCAGATCAGGGCGCGGCACGGGGTTTGATGCGGCCAGAGCAGGGTCAGACTCACCGGGCAGGGCTCGGCCGCACAACAGACACCACAGCCATTGCAGGCTGCACCCAATTCGGGTTTGGGGGGCGCAGCAGCATGGATAGTGATGGTCTGCTCTTTAATCCGCATCGCTAAGTTAAATACTTAAATGGCGGCCGCCATCCACGGCCAGCACATGGCCAGTGATAAACGGCGCGTCATACACCAGAAACTTGACCGCCTTGGCAATGTCATCCGGTTCGCCTGTGCGTTTAAGCAGGGTCTGGTTGACGACCTGTTGCCGGTAGGTTTCATCAAACTCCTGATTGTCTTCTGGCCACAACACTGGCCCAGGTGCGACCGCATTGACGCGTACATTAGGCGCCAACTCCTGCGCCAGCGATTTGGTCAGGTTGACCAGGCCGGCTTTTGCGGCACTGTAAATGATGTAATGCTTTTTGGGGCGCTCTATGTGCATATCCGTGATGTTGACGATGCATCCCTGGCTGGCGAACAGGGCATCGGCGGCGGCCTGGCTTAAAAATAAGGGTGCTTTAAGGTTGCTGCCGGTGAGTTCGTCCCATTGTGCTTCGCTAATGCCACCGAGGGGTGTCGCATAATAGCTGGAAGCGTTGTTAATCAGTGCATCGAGTCGGCCGAATTGGTGCAAGGTGGCTTGGATCAGTTTGGGTAAATCTGCCGTTTGCAGTAGGTTGGCCTGCATGATCGCTACACTGTCGGCACGCGTCTGGTTGAGCTCTGCTTGCAATGTTTCGGCTTCTTGCTGACTGGTGTGGTAGTGCAACATCACATTGGCCCCTTGCTGGTGCAAGGCGCGGGTGATGGCGGCGCCTACCCGCTTGGCACCGCCAGTAATCAATACCACTTTATTGTTAGGGCTGAATTTCACGTTGTACTCTTTTCTAAACGGCTCACATTATAATGATTGAATGACTGTTCAACCCACTTCTTCCCGCTTGCCTGTGCCGGATGCGCTGATGCAGGCGCACAGCGACGCCCTGCACCAACAGATCAAAGCGCATATTGAGCAACAAGGCGGCTGGATTTCCTTTGCGGATTACATGCAGCAAGCCTTGTATACGCCACACCTCGGATATTACAGCGGCGGCGGCAATAAGTTCGGTATAGGCGGCGATTTTGTGACTGCTCCCCAAATTTCGCCTCTCTTTGCGCAGGCCATCGCCAACCAGCTCGCCCCTGTGCTGTTAGAAACCGGGGGGGCTATTTTGGAGCTAGGCGCAGGCACCGGCAGATTGGCGCAAGGCTTGCTGCAAGCGCTGCATACCCAGCACCAGCTACTCCCACACTACTCTATCCTTGAGGTAAGTGCCAACTTACGGATGCGCCAGCAAGAAAGCTTGCAGGCAGGCTTGCCAGCCGAGCTTTATGCACGGGTGCAATGGCTGGATCGTTTGCCTGAACAATTCACGGGCGTGGTGATTGGCAATGAAGTGCTGGATGCGATCCCGGTACAGCTGGTGGAGTGGCATGGCGGCCGCTGGCTAGAGCGCGGGGTTGGCTATGAACATGGGTTTGTATGGCAAACGCGCCCTTTGCAAAATGAGGCAGGCGTCGCACACATCGACGCCGCTCAGTTGCCAGAAGGATATCTCACCGAAGTTAATCCTGCGGCACAAGGATTGATCGCCAGTCTAGCCGCGATGCTACAGCAAGGATTGATCTTGCTGCCTGATTACGGCTTCAGTGCCCGCGAGTACTATCACCCGCAGCGCAACCAGGGCACGCTGATGTGTCATTATCAGCACTATGCGCATGATGATCCGTTGCGGTATCCCGGCTTGCAAGACATCACCGCCCACGTCGATTTTACCGCCATGGCCGAAACGGCATTGGCACATGGACTCGATTGCGCGGGATACACCAATCAAGCCCAATTTTTGATCAATTGCGGCATTCTGCAATTGCTACAGCAGATCAATCCCGAAGACAGTGCCCATTATTTGCCGCAGGTGGCTGCGGTGCAAAAGCTGTTGTCACCGGCGGAGATGGGCGAACTATTCAAGGTATTGGCTTTGAGTAAAGGGATCTCGTTGCCATTGCTGGGCTTTTTGCAAGGGGATAAGCGGCATCAGCTTTAAGTTTGGGCTGGTCGATGGAGGCCGTGTATGCTTGAAACAGCCATGTTTGCGCTTGAGTGAATGCAACCTTGATTGACACATTGTTGTACTCGCGAGTGGTTGCAATGAAGCTGAAAGCGCAGGCCGTAAAAATCACAAAATCAAAAGCATGCCTCTCAAGTATAATGCGCCCCATGAGTGAATTAGACCAAACCCTCCCGATTGACGAAGCGCCTTATCAACGCCGTATCCGCAGTTTTGTGCTGCGTCAGGGCCGCTTGACCAAGGGCCAGGAGCGCGCATTACAAACGGCCTGGCCGCAATTCGGGATCGAGTATGCAGCGCAGCCGCTCGATCTGAATCAGGCATTCGGGCGTAGCGAGAGCAAAAAAATCCTTGAGATCGGCTTTGGCATGGGGGATGCGACGGCAAAGATTGCACAAACCTTGCCTGACTATGACTTTCTGGCAGTCGAGGTACATACCCCAGGCGTGGGGAGTCTGCTCAAGTTGATGCAGGAGGGCGATATCCAGAATATCCGTATTATTCAGCATGATGCGGTTGAGGTGTTACAGCAGATGTTGGCAGACGGTTCGCTGGATGGCGTACACATTTTCTTTCCCGATCCCTGGCACAAAAAACGTCATCACAAACGTCGATTGATCCAGGCTGAGTTTGTAAAACTGTTGTGCTCAAAATTGAAAGCGGGCGCTTACATTCATGTGGCGACTGACTGGCAGGAGTATGCCGAGTGGGTACTTGAGGTATTGCGCGCAGAGCCACAGTTGCAGAATACTGCGGCAGATTACGCCGAGAAACCGGCCTACCGCCCGCTCACCAAGTTTGAAAACCGGGGTCTCAAGTTGGGACACGGGGTGTGGGATTTGGTGTTCAGGCGCGTTTAAGGCCCACTAAAAAGGCAGACTGTGCGTCTGCCTTTTTTATTCGCTGGCTGGCGCCACCGCTTCCGTTTGGGTGTCACCACCGAAAAACCATTCGCCCAGCACTTTTTCTGCTTCATCAACCCCTTGCTTTTTCAGGCTGGAAAAGAGTTGCACGGTGATGGCATTTCCCCAGTTGGCTTGGAGCTCTTTGCGGACTTTACCTAAGGTGATGGTAGATTCGCTGCGCGACAATTTGTCGCTTTTGGTCAGCAGTACGTGCACCGGTTTGCCGCTGGGGCAGAACCAGTCCAGCATTTGCCGGTCTAGTGGTGTGAGTGGGTGACGGCTATCCATGACCAGTACCAGGCCGGCCAGGCTGCTGCGTTCGCTCAGGTAGCGGGACAGCACGTTTTGCCAATGCATGCGCATGGCTTCAGGCACCTTGGCGTAACCGTAGCCAGGCAGGTCAACCAGGTGCTTGTCATCGCCCAGGGTGAAAAAGTTAATCAGCTGTGTGCGGCCTGGTTGCTTGCTCACAAACGCGAGCCGGTTGTGGTTGGCCAAAGTGTTCAGCGCGCTCGATTTTCCGGCGTTAGACCGGCCGGCAAACGCTACTTCAATGCCACTGGCTGGGGGCAGGTCCCGCAGGTGGTGTGCAGAGAGGTGAAAGCTGGCATTTTGGAAAACAGGCATGATGGCGTTGAGCTGACTCAAGATTTGTGGACTATTCAGGCTTGCATGCTATCACGAACAGGCTTTGTTTGATAAAATGCTGCAGAATAAAAACGTTGGGGCATTCAGATATGTTAAAGAGTTTTAAAGCGGGATTGTTTTTATTGCTGGCAACTGGCTTGCAGCCTGTTTTTGCTGAGGAAGCGGCCCCTGCGGTGGCGGCACCAGTGGTCAATGGCCCTGAGAAAATCGTGCAGAACGTCTGTGCGGCTTGTCATGGCGCAGATGGTAACAGTGTGATTACGACCAACCCCAAGTTGGCGGGTCAGCATCCTGAGTATCTGGTCAAGCAGTTGACTAACTTTAAGGAAGGTACGCGTGCCAACGCAGTCATGTCCGGCATGGCCGGTGCCTTAAGCCAGGAAGACATGGAAGGCCTGGCAAAATACTTTTCTTCCCAAAGCATCAAGCTGAACAAGGCGAAAAGCAATGGTAAAGGCTCACTGGGCGAGAAGATCTATCGCGGCGGGATTGCTGCAACGCAAGTGCCTGCCTGTGCAGCTTGTCATGGCGCAACGGGTGCCGGGTTGCCCAAGCAGTTTCCGCGCTTGGCCGGGCAGCATGCAGATTACACCTTGCAGCAACTACGTACTTTCCGCACGGGTGAGCGCGCCAATGCACCAATGATGATGACCATCGCCGGTAAAATGAGCGATGCCGAGATGCAGGCTGTTGCAGACTATATCCAAGGTTTGCGTTAATTTTTGACTGCTCGAAAAAGGTGGCTTTGGCCACCTTTTTTACTGTAGCCGTATGCAACCTTTGCAGTTTTGTGTCGTCCACAACAGCGGGCCTTGCGTTAAGACCGTGACTGACCAGCAACCAAACTTATCCATCTTTTTGACGAGAACGATTTGAAATCTCCAGCTTCATTTTCCCGGCGTGTTTATGAGTTACTGAGTTCCATGCGTTTTGCCGTGAGCTTGTTAACGCTGTTGGGCGTTGCGTCGATTATTGGTACCGTACTCAAGCAGAATGAGCCCTATACCAATTACATCGTCAAGTTCGGTCAATTCTGGTTTGAATTGTTCGAATTGCTGGGGTTGCTGGATGTCTATCATGCGGCGTGGTTTTTGGTGATTTTACTGTTTTTGGTGATTTCAACTACCTTGTGCGTGCTGCGGAATACACCGCTCATGCTCAAGGAATGGAAAACCTATAAAGAGCATGCGACTGAAAAATCCTTACGTTTATTTGAGCATCAGGCCAGTCTGACGACGGCTTCGGCAGCAACCGCCTTACATTCACAGTTGTCCGCTTGGTTGACGGCAGAGCGTTACACTTTTAAGGCGACGCCACAAAGTAATGGCGATGTGCTGATTGCGGCCAAATTGGGGACGCATCAGCGCTTGGGCTATATCTTTACGCATGCCGCGATTGTGGTGATTTGTTTTGGTGGCCTGCTCGATGGCAATTTGCCGTTCAAGATTCAGGAATTGCTGGGTTATAAAAAGGTTGAGACGCGCGATATTCCTTCACGCCAGGTGCCGCCTGAGAGTCGGCTGGGGGTGGGCAACCTTTCATTCCGCGCCAATATGACCTTGCCGGAAGGCGAACGGGATAACGTGTCTTTCTTGCGGGTGCGTGATGGCTATCTGGTCCAAGAATTACCTTTTACGGTCATGCTCAAGGACTTCCGTATCGAGCATTACCCGACCGGGATGCCGAAATCGTTTGAAAGCGATATCCTCATCACTGATTCAGACCTGAAGCAACCGATTGAGGCGACGGTCAGAGTGAATCATCCTTTTATTTACAAAGGGATTGCGATTTACCAATCTGACTTTCAGGATGGTGGCTCACAGCTCAAATTCAAACTCTGGGATTTGGCCGCTAACCAGCAGGATGGATTTGATGTGGATGGCGTGATCTTGCAAAAAGGCTCGCTCGGTGACGGCGCGCAAAAGCTGACAGTCGAATTCAATGAGTTTCGCCAGTTTAATATCCTGAATTTGTCGGCGGATGGTAAAGGTAAGCCGCACAATGTGGGTCCAAACACCACGTTCAAATTGCGCAATGCCAGTGGCCAGGCACGTGAGTATGTCAATTACATGCAGCCTCTGATGCTGGATGGCCGCGCTTATTTCGTCTCTGGCATGCGTGAGACCGTGCAGGAGGACTTCAAGTACTTGCGCATTCCCGCAGATGACGACATGGAAATCACCGGTTTTATGCGATTGCGCCAAACCTTGCGCGATGACAAGTCGATTCAGGCGATCGCGCAGCAGGTGGCCGCGCAAATGCCAGGTAATAACCCCACATTACGAGCGCAGTTTGAGCAAAGCTTGCAGCAGCTACTGATGACCTTCAAGCGTGGCGGCTACAGTGAGTTGTCGCGCATTATTGAAAGCGCTGTGCCCAAAGACCAGCGCGAGCAAGCGGCACAAACTTATCTCAAATTGTTGAACCGTGCAGCGATGCAGGCATATCAAATGAGCCGTGCACAACGTCACTTGCAGCCTATCGCTGAGGATCAGACCAGCGCCATCTTTATACAGGATAGCCTGAATGCCATGAATGACTTATTCTTTTATGGCACACCGTATTATTTTCAGCTCAAGAATTACACGCTGAAACAAGCCAGTGGTTTCCAGCTGACGCGCTCGCCTGGGCAGAATTGGGTATATCTGGGTTCGGTGATGTTGGTAATGGGTATTTTTGCCATGTTCTATATTAAGGAACGTCGCTTGTGGTTATTGATCAAACCTGCACAGCACGAAGTCCTGGTGGCCATGTCGTCTAACCGTAAAAATATGGACTTGGATCAGGATTTTGCGCGTGCGCGCCAGCAACTTTCAACGCTGTTGCAAGCACCTTCAGCATAATGCGTTATTGAATCGGGGAATAAGATGAATACGTCAACGTTATCCAAGCCAGTATCCTTCTGGCAGTCGTTAAGCAAGTTTGATTGGGTCTATGCCATTCTATTGCTGGCGGGTGCGGTGTTTTCGTATCAGCGCTATGCAGGCTTCATGGATATTTACGAGGTCAGCTTTCTGTTTGGGGCAGTCGCGGTATTTAGTTATTTGGGCTGGCGCTGGTCAGCCATTGCCCGCCTGGTCTTGGGTGTGGCTGTGCTGAGCCTGATTGGCGTCTACGTTTATCAGGGCGACTTGAGTCAGGGTGGTCAACGCTTCTTGCTCAAGTTTCTGTTGGCCAGCCAGTCTGCCATCATGTGGATGAATGTGCTGTTTGTACTGGCCATGCTGACCTATTGGCTGGCCATGTTCCAAAAATCAGAGTTCACCGCCAAAGTGGCCTCGGCCCTGACATGGACGGCGACCTTGTTTGGGTTTGTCGGCCTGATGGTGCGCTGGTATGAGTCCTACCTGATTGCACCCGATATCGGCCATATTCCGATCAGCAATTTATACGAAGTGTTTATCCTGTTTTGCCTGATCACGGCTTTGTTGTATTTGCACTATGAGCAATTGTTTAAAACGCGCCAATTGGGTGGTTTTGTGCTGGTGGTGATCAATGCCGCGGTGGGCTTTATTCTCTGGTATACCTTCGATCGTCATGCCAACGAGATTCAGCCATTGGTGCCTGCCTTGCAAAGTTACTGGATGAAAATTCATGTGCCCGCCAATTTTATTGGCTATGGCGCCTTCTCGCTGGCGGCGATGGTTGCCGGGGCTTACCTGCTGGCAAAGCGGGGCATTCTGGCGAGTCGCTTGCCCGCGCCGCATGTGCTGGATGATTTGATGTATAAAGCGATTGCGGTCGGTTTTGCATTTTTCACGATTGCAACGATTTTAGGGGCAATGTGGGCCGCAGAGGCTTGGGGAGGCTACTGGTCATGGGACCCTAAAGAAACCTGGGCACTGATTGTCTGGCTAAACTATGCGGCCTGGCTGCATTTGCGTCTCATGAAAGGCCTGCGCGGTAGCATGTTGGCCTGGTGGGCGCTGGTCGGTTTGCTGGTGACAACGTTTGCATTTTTGGGCGTAAATATGTTTTTAAGCGGGCTGCATTCTTACGGTACGCTTTAATTTTAAGTAGCCATTTCAACGGGCAGATGTGTAAACATCTGCCCGTTTTCTTTGGTCTTTTTGCTAGATTCCTGGTGTTTTATTTGTTAAATACATTTAATTAATGTTAAAGTTGTTGCTGTGCCGGGCTATTCATAGTGTCGGTGCAGATGCGTCTTGGGTCATGCTTTTAACAACAGGTTTAAGCTATCAGGAGGATTTAACATGAAAACACAACAAGGGTTTACTTTGATTGAATTGGCGATTGTGCTGGTGATCGCCGGGTTGCTATTGGCCGGGGTGATGCGCGGGCAAGAATTGATTGCCAACGCCAAGGTGAAAAGTCTCGCCAGTGACTTTAGAAATATCCCCACTTATTTTTATGGCTATCAAGACCGTTTTCGCGTCTTGCCTGGGGATGATCATGCGGCGGATATCCATGTCAACGGCACCAATGCGACTACGACCGGGCAAACACAAAATGGCTTGATTCAGGGTGCTTGGAATTCAAACACGGATACGGATGAATCATTTTTAATCTGGCAACACCTGCGATTGGCGGGCTTGGCTACCGGATCAACCGACCCCACCAGTACGCAGTATGTGCCACGTAATAGCGAAGGCGGGCAGTTGGGTGTCAGCAACGTGACCGCTTTGACAGCGGTCACCGCAGGCGCGTTTAGCAGTGCGCACGCCATGTGTTCCGATGCGATTTTAGGGCGTTATGCGGCGCAATTGGATACCATGCTGGATGACGGTGTAGGCAATACTGGCGCCATGCGTGTTGTCGTTAATGGCACACCTAGTGCCGGTGTTGCCACACCGCTACCCGGCACGTCCTACTTAGTGTGCATGAGTTTTTAGTGTAGAATACAACAGATTGCTGATACAAAAAGCCTGGTTTTTCAGGCTTTTTGTATTATGAGGTTTACATACATCTTTTCAATTTGAATCTGTTTTAGAATAAGAGCCGATTTACAACTCCCACTTCCTATGGCGAACGCAATTGTAGAAATTCAAGACCTGTCTTTCGGTTACAAAGGCCGATTGTTGCATAAAGGCATCAACATGACGTTTCCCAAAGGTAAGGTGGTTGCCATCATGGGCGGCAGTGGCAGCGGTAAAACCACCTTGTTGCGCTTGATCGGTGGGCAGTTAAAGCCGACCAAGGGGCAAGTCAAAGTGGTTGGTGAGGTCGTTCATGAGCAAGATCGTGAAGGCATTTATCGACTGCGCCGGAAAATGGGCATGTTGTTTCAACATGGTGCCTTGTTCACCGATTTATCCGTGTATGAAAATGTTGCGTTTCCGATGCGTGAGCATACCAGCTTGCCCGAAAGCATGATTCGTGACCTGGTGCTGATGAAGTTGAATGCGGTTGGTTTGCGGGGTGCGCATGCCCTGATGCCTACAGAGCTGTCAGGCGGTATGGCCAGACGTGTTGCACTGGCGCGCGCGATTGCCCTGGATCCCAGCATTATCATGTATGACGAGCCATTTGCCGGACTGGATCCGATTTCCATGGCCGTTATTTGCGACCTCATTCGCAGCCTGAATGACGTGCTGGGGGCAACCTCTATCATTGTCACGCATGATGTTGAAGAGACGTTCCAGTTTGCAGACTACGTCTATTTCGTCGCCGACGGCATTGTCGCTGCTGAGGGCACGCCCGATGAGCTGCGTCAGTCCGAGTTGCCGTTTATCCATCAATTTGTGCATGGTGAAAAAGACGGTCCGGTTCCTTTCCATTATGCGGCGCCTGAATATCATGCCAGTTTGTTAAGAGGGGCGCGTTAATGATTGTGCATAAAATCAAACGGCTGCTGACCAAGCTGGGGGCGGGCTTTATCAATAAAATCTGGCGTCTGGGAGCGGGTGGTCGCTTGTTGTGGTTAACGCTGATTTCCTCCGGCGAGAGTTTTCGCCGCTTTCGGCTCACGATCCGCGAAGTTTATTTTACTGGCGTCCTCTCGCTGATCATTATTCTGGTCTCCGCGTTTTTCGTCGGCATGGTGCTGGCCTTACAGGGCTATAACACGTTGCAAAAATACGGCTCGTCGGAAGCGATTGGCGTATTGGTTTCGTTGGCCCTGGTGCGCGAGTTGGGGCCGGTGGTTACGGCCTTGTTATTTGCCGGACGTGCCGGTACCGCCATTACTGCTGAAATCGGGTTGATGAAGGCGACAGAGCAGCTTTCTGCCATGGAAATGATGGCGGTCAGTCCCATCGCACGCGTCATTGCCCCGCGTTTCTGGGCGGGGGTGATTGCCATGCCGATATTGGCGGCCTTGTTCTCGATGGTGGGTATTTTGGGCGGCTATTTGGTGGCAGTGCCTTTGATTGGCGTTGACGCTGGCGCATTCTGGTCACAGATGCAAGCCAATGTGGACTGGCAGTATGACATCCTGAATGGCGTGTTGAAGAGCCTGGTGTTTGGCGTGGCTTGTACCATGATTGCCTTGTTTGAGGGCTATGATGCACCGCCGACCGCTGAGGGGGTCAGCCGGGCCACAACACGCACAGTGGTGAGTTCGTCACTGGCGGTATTGGGGCTGGATTTTATATTAACCTCGTTCATGATCGCGGTTTAGCAGGACAACGTACGAGATATTTGCGGGAGCAGCAATGGAAAGAACAACAATTGATTTATGGGTAGGGATCTTTGTGGCATTAGGATTGGCCGCTTTATTGGGCTTGGCCATGAAAGTGGGCAATCTCACTACCAGTAATATTGGCCAGACCTATACCGTGACGGCGAACTTTGAGAATATTGGCGGCCTCAAACCTCGCGCCCCTGTGAAAAGTGCAGGGGTGGTGGTCGGTCGCGTCAATGATATTGTGTTTGATCCTAAAACTTATGAGGCCGTCGTGAGTCTCAACATTGATGCCCGTTATGCATTCCCCAAAGATACGTTCGCCAACATTTACACTGCAGGATTGCTGGGTGAGCAATACGTTGGGCTCGAAGCCGGTGGTGACGAAATCAACCTCAAAAATGGTGACAAGATCACACAGACCCAGGATGCGGTTGTGCTGGAAAAACTGATTAGTCAGTTCTTGTATAGCAAGGCGACAGAAAGTAACGAGAATGGAAATAAAACGGCAGCTGCATCAACCGAAAGTACAGTTGATGCGTTAGATGCCAGCCCGCTTGATAAAGTGGGCAAATAACTCAAACGATATAAAGGGATAGCGATGAAAAAGTGGTGGATGGCAGCAGCCATGTGGTTGGTCAGTGGTGTAGCAATGGCAGCAATGGCGCCCGATCAACTGGTGAAAAAGACCGCCGACGATGTGATTGAAGTCATCAAAAGCGATAAGGATATTCAAGCGGGCAACCAGCAAAAGATTTTCAGTCTGGCAGAAGAAAAGATACTGCCAAACTTTGATTTTGAGAAAGTGTCACGTCTGGTGTTAGGTAAAAACTGGACCAATGCGAGCCCAGATCAGAAAACAGCTTTCCAGGCTGAGTTCAAGACGCTGCTGTTACGCACTTATGCCACTGCATTGTCTAAATACAAAAATCAGGTAATTGAATACAAGCCTTTCCGCATGGAGTCCGGGGCGGATACAGCAACCGTCAAAACGGCGATACAGCAGCCTGGTGGTGATCCGATTGCCGTTGATTACACGTTGGGAAAAAAAGGCGATGACTGGAAAGTGTTTGATATCGTCATTGAAGGCGTGAGTCTGGTCACCAACTACCGTAGCCAGTTTGCACAAGAAATTCGCCAAAATGGGCTGGATAGCCTGACGAAAAAACTGGCGGACAAGAACAAGGCAGCCACAGGTAAATAACTGCGTGGTCTGAAAAAATCGGGAGAAATGGGTGGCTCAACTGACGCAACAACAAAATAGTTTGCACTTTAAAGGTGATTTGCTGATTGCCAATGTCAGCGAAACTTTAGCTGACTTGCAAAAATTGCAGTTGGCCTCGCCACTGACCCTGGACTTTTCAGGGGTGAAAGAGGTAGATACGGTGGCGATCAGTATGATTCTTGAGATACAGCGCAGACTTAATCATGACTATACGCACCCGGGTAACATGTCAGTCGTCGGGGTGCCAGACAATCTGCGAAGTTTAATGCAGCTATACGGTGTCGATGGATTCTTGTTGAATTAACCACTCACAAAATCGAACAGCCCCAGCTCAGACGAGGTGGGGTTTCGTTTTTTTGGGATAGCGAAAGGATAGACGTGGCCGCTGCCATAGAAATCACAGGAATTACCAAACGGTTTGGTCAGTTTGAAGCCCTAAGGGGCGTGGATTTGCAGATTGAGCAAGGCGAGTTTTTTGCCTTACTTGGCCCTAACGGGGCAGGCAAATCCACGCTGATCAATTTGATGGCGGGGTTGTTGCAACCCACGAGCGGCAGCATCCGCATCATGGGGCACGATGTGCAGTCTGATTATCAGCGTGCGCGTCAGGCATTGGGCGTGGTGCCGCAAGAGCTGGTATTTGATCCGTTTTTCAATGTGCGTGAAATGCTGCGTTTCCAGGCTGGTTATTTTGGACATGGCCCCGAGAATGATGTCTGGGTCGATGAGATTATCGAAGGGCTGGGGCTCACTGACAAAGCCTATACCAATATGCGAAAACTGTCAGGCGGCATGAAGCGTCGGGCCCTGATTGCGCAGGCGCTGGCGCACAAGCCCCCCGTCATCGTGCTCGATGAGCCGACCGCAGGGGTGGATGTCGAATTGCGGCAAATGCTGTGGGCGTTTATTCAAACACTGAATCAGCAAGGACATACGATTATTTTGACCACGCATTATCTCGAAGAGGCTGAGGCTTTGTGTCAGCGCGTGGCAATGATGAAGCAAGGCCGCGTTGTGGCGCTAGACAGTACGCGCGCTTTGCTCAAGAGCCATGCCGCAAAGCAGTTGTCGTTACGCTTGTCGGCGGCCTTGCCTGCTGTGTTACAGCCGCTACTCAAGCAGCAAAACGGGGAGGAGGTCGTCCTGGCGATCACGGAGTTAACGCAGGTGGAAACGGTGCTGACTGCGTTGCGTCAGGCGGGCGTGCATGTGCTGGACATGCAACTGCAGGAGGCGGATCTGGAAGATGTCTTTCTTAACCTGGTGGGGAATCAGCAAGGAGTGCCGGCATGAAGTGGCTGAATCCATTTTTTTGGCTGGATGACAAAATCAGCCCGCAGCGTCGCGGCGTTTATACGCTGTTTAAAAAAGAGCTGTTGCGTTTTTGGCGCGTGGCATTTCAAACCATTGCCTCGCCCATTCTAACGGCATTGTTATACCTGCTGATTTTTTCGCATGTGCTGGAGTCCCACGTCAAAGTCTACGATCAGGTCAGTTATACCGCGTTTCTGGTGCCCGGCCTGATGATGATGTCCTTGTTGCAGAATGCCTTTGCCAATAGCTCATCGAGCCTGATCCAGTCTAAAGTGATGGGCAACATTGTCTTCCTGCTACTCACGCCGCTGACGACCATGGAGTTTTTTATCGCTTTTCTGGCGGCATCCATGATCCGTGGTTTAGTGGTTGGGTTGAGTATTTATCTGGTTGCGTTGTGTTTTGTGTCGGTACCAACAGTGCATCCCGGGTGGATTATCACGTTCGCCCTTTGTGGTAGCGCATTGCTGGGCACTTTTGGTGTGATTGCCGGTATCTGGGCGGACAAGTTCGACCAGATGGCCGCTTTTCAAAACTTTGTCATCATGCCGCTGACGTTTTTATCCGGTGTTTTCTATTCGATTCACTCGCTCCCCCCTTTCTGGCAGGCGGTCTCGCAATTGAATCCATTTTTTTACATGATAGACGGTTTTCGTTATGGCTTCTTCGGGCAGGGAGACGTGTCGCCATGGCTGAGTCTGGCAGTGGTGGCTAGCTTCTTGCTCGGATTGGCGTGGCTATGCCTAAAGATGTTAAAATCCGGTTATAAATTACGCAGTTAGCTGGCCAGACCCCTGGCTAGATTCAACTGTATTTTGTAGAACAAGAGAGGTTTTGTGTTAACAGCAGCGCAATTAGAGGCTTATATCCGCAACGGGTTGGAGTGCGATTACCTGAAAGTCAATGGCGATGACGGCACGCATTTTGATGCGGTGATAGTCAGTCCGGCATTTGAAGGTAAACGCATGGTGCAGCAGCACCAGCTTGTCTATGCCGCACTGGGAGACCGGATGCGCGCTGAAATCCATGCGCTGTCTATGCAAACCTATACCCCGACGCAATGGCAGCAACTGCAGGCCTGAAGCGTTCTTAACACGATGGAGTGATGAATCATGGATGTACAAGCAAAAATCAAAGAGACAGTGACCAGCAACAAGGTGGTGCTGTATATGAAAGGTAGCCCCAAGTTTCCGCAATGCGGTTTTTCAAGCGTGGCTGCGCAAATCCTCAACGCCTGTGGTGCTGAGTTTGTTGCGGTAGACGTGTTGCAAGACATGGAGGTGCGTGAAGGCATCAAACAATTTGCTAACTGGCCGACTATCCCGCAACTGTATGTAGGCGGGGAGTTTATCGGCGGCGCCGACATTATGCGCAGTATGTACCAGAGTGGTGAATTGCAAGAACTGTTGGCGAAAGCGTAATTTTGGATAAACTGATTATTGAAGGTGGCGTGCCTTTGCACGGCGAAGTCGTCGTGTCTGGCGCCAAGAATGCCGCGTTGCCAATTTTGTGCGCTGGCTTGCTGGCGGAAACGCCTTTTACGCTCACGGGGGTGCCTGAATTACGTGATGTGGCGTCTACGCTGAAGCTGCTGGACACCATGGGCGTCAAGGTCAGCAAACAGGCGGATCAGGTCATAATGGATGCCAGCGATGTGGCCTCGTTTGAAGCCACCTATGACATGGTGAAAACCATGCGTGCATCTATCCTGGTGTTAGGACCATTGCTGGCGCGTTTTGGTACTGCCCGCGTGTCTTTGCCTGGCGGATGCGCCATTGGTTCGCGTCCGGTCGATTTGCATATCAAAGGTCTGCAAGCCATGGGGGCTGCCATGCATATCACGCACGGTTACATCCAGGCCAGCACCTTGCACTTGCCTAACCGCCGCCTGCAAGGCGCTAAGTATTATATGGATCTGGTCACTGTTACCGGTACCGAAAACCTCATGATGGCCGCTGCGCTGGCGCAGGGCACGACGGTGCTGGAAAACGCTGCCAAAGAACCTGAGGTGGTTGATCTGGCCGAGTGCCTGAATAAAATGGGTGCCAACATTAAAGGCGCTGGCACAGACACGATTACCATCGAAGGGGTGGAGCGTTTGCTTGGCGCACAGCATCATATAGTGTGTGATCGTATTGAAGCCGGCACCTATATGGTGGCCGCTGCCATGACCGGTGGTGAAGTGACCTTGAAAAACGCACGTCCTGATTTGCTGGAGGCGGTGATCGAAAAACTGCGTGAAGCCGGTGCCCAAATCAGTCATGACGCGAACAGTATTACGGTCAAAAGTGATGGCAAACTCAAAGCCGTCAATGTGCGTACGGCGCCGCATCCTGCGTTTCCTACCGATATGCAGGCACAGTTCATGGCCATGAATACGGTGGCAGAGGGCGTATCTACGGTGATTGAAACCATTTTTGAAAACCGCTTCATGCATGTGCAAGAGTTGCAGCGCATGGGGGCCAATATTGATGTGCAGGGCAATACTGCATTGGTGAAAGGTGTCTCCGTACTGGAAGGCGCAAATGTAATGGCCACCGATTTGCGTGCGTCTGCCGGCTTGGTTCTGGCTGGCCTGGTCGCTGAGGGGGAAACCGTGATAGATCGTATTTACCATCTGGACCGCGGCTACGAAAAACTCGAAGAAAAATTGAATCAACTGGGCGCCAAAGTGCGCAGATCGAATTAATCATGATTACTATCGCACTCAGCAAGGGGCGTATTTTTGAGGAAACCACGCCCTTGTTGGCCGCAGCAGGGATTCAGGCATTAGAAGACCCTGAGTCCTCACGCAAACTGATTTTGCCTACCAACCGTGAGGATGTCCGGTTGGTGATCGTCCGTGCGACCGATGTGCCCACTTATGTGCAATATGGTGCAGCAGATATTGGTATTGCCGGTAAGGATGTCCTGGATGAGCATGGTGGAGAAGGCCTGTATCAACCGCTGGACTTGAATATTGCGCGCTGCAAAATGATGGTGGCGGTGCGTGATGACTTCGATTATGAAGCCAGCATCCGTCAGGGCGCGCGCCTCAAGGTGGTGACCAAGTATGTGAAAACTGCACGCGAGCATTTTGCCGCCAAAGGCATGCATGTGGATTTGATCAAGCTTTATGGCTCGATGGAATTGGGCCCGTTGGTCGGCTTGGCCGATGCGATTGTGGATTTGGTCAGCACCGGTGGAACTTTACGCGCCAACAAGCTCAAAGCAGTAGAAGAGATTGGCGCCATCAGCTCACGGCTGGTGGTCAATCAGGCCTCTTACAAAGTGAATCGGCCTTTGTTGCAGCCGATTATTGATAGCTTTGCGGGCGCTGTCCGCAAAGATTAATGTTTAGAAAATGATGAAGATTAAACGCTTAAATACACAGGATCAGGGCTTTGATGCCGAATTGAAGGCATTGCTGGCTTTTGAGACCGCGCAAGATGACAGCATAGACCTGGTGGTCGCCAACATTCTCAAGGATGTGAAGGCACGCGGCGATGCAGCTGTGCTTGAATATACCAACCGCTTTGATAAAACCAATGCCTCCAGTCTGGCTGCATTGGAAATTCCTCAAGCGGAGTTGCAAGCGGCCTTAACCAGCCTGCCGGCGGCACAGCGCGAGGCTTTGCAGGCAGCAGCTGACCGGGTGCGTAGCTATCACGAAAAGCAGGTCATGCAGTCCTGGCAATATACCGAGGCTGATGGCACCTTGCTTGGTCAACAGGTGACGGCGTTGGATCGCGTGGGTTTGTATGTGCCTGGCGGTAAGGCGGCTTATCCTTCTTCTGTGCTGATGAATGCGATCCCTGCCAAGGTGGCGGGTGTGCAAGATTTGGTGATGGTTGTGCCTACACCGAATGGCGAGAAAAATTCATTGGTGCTGGCTGCGGCAGCGGTCTGTGGCGTGGATCGCGTGTTCTGTATTGGCGGTGCACAAGCCGTGGGGGCGATGGCATATGGCACTGAAACCGTGCCACAGGTAGACAAAATTGTCGGGCCAGGCAATGCCTATGTGGCTGCGGCCAAGCGTCGGGTGTTCGGGGTCGTCGGTATTGATATGGTGGCAGGTCCTTCTGAGATTCTGGTCATCAGCGATGGCAAGAGCAATCCAGATTGGACAGCCATGGATCTGTTCAGTCAGGCGGAACATGACGAGTTGGCTCAGGCGATATTGCTGTCGCCAAGCGCAGAATTTCTGGATCAGGTGGAGGCCAGTATTGCCCGTCAGGTGGTCGACATGCCGCGCCAGGAGATTATTCGTACCTCGCTGCAAAACCGGGGTGCACTGATACAAGTAAAGGACCTGGCTGAGGCCGCCGAGATTTGTAACTACATCGCGCCAGAACACCTGGAGTTATCCATGGATGATGCCTTGGCCTTTAGCAAGCAGATCAAGCATGCCGGGGCGATCTTCATGGGGCGTGACACCTGTGAGGCGCTGGGCGATTATTGCGCCGGCCCAAACCATGTGCTGCCGACTTCACGTACCGCCCGATTCAGTTCGCCGTTGGGGGTCTATGATTTCCAGAAGCGTTCAAGCCTGATTATGGTGTCGTCTGCGGGGGCGCAAACACTGGGCAAGATTGCTGCGACGTTGGCGTATGGCGAAGGCCTGCAGGCGCACGCGCGTAGTGCTGAGTATCGCTTGAAATAAGAGGCAGCCATGAGTCAATATTGGAGCAAGATTGTTCATGAGTTGACCCCTTATGTGCCGGGCGAACAGCCCAAGTTGCAAAATCTGGTCAAGCTTAATACCAATGAAAATCCTTATGGTCCCAGCCCCAAGGTGATTGCTGCCTTGCAGGCAGAAGCTGCAGACAGTTTGCGCCTGTATCCCGATCCGGATTCCAGTCGCCTCAAGGCGGCGTTGGCTGAATATCATGGGCTGCAAGCCAATCAGGTGTTTGTCGGCAACGGTTCCGATGAGGTGTTGGCGCACGTGTTTCAGGCCTTGCTCAAGCACGACTTGCCTTTGTTGTTTCCTGATATTAGTTACAGTTTCTATCCGGTCTACTGCGGCTTGTACGGCATCCACTTTGAAACGGTTGCGCTCAATGCGCAGTTTGAAGTGGCGATAGACGATTATTTGCGCCCCAATGGCGGGATTATTTTCCCTAACCCCAACGCGCCAACCGGCATTCCGCTGCCATTAAGCGAAATTGAGCGCTTGCTGGCCCACAATACGCAATCTGTGGTGGTGGTCGATGAGGCCTATGTTGACTTTGGCACCGAATCCGCGGTCGCACTGATTCATCGTTACCCAAATCTGCTGGTGACGCATACCTATTCGAAATCACGTTCGTTAGCAGGCTTGCGCGTGGGCTATGCGTTGGGCAATGCCGCGTTGATTGAGGCATTAATCCGGGTCAAGGACAGCTTTAACTCATATCCGATTGATCGTTTTGCCGAGGCGGGTGCCATTGCGGCATTGCAGGATGAAGCTTACTTTCAGCAAACGCGTCAACAGGTCATCACGTCGCGTACCAGCCTGGTCAGTGCACTAGAAGCGTTGGGATTTGAAGTGTTGCCTTCCGGGGCAAACTTTATTTTTACCCGTCACCCGGCGTATGTGGGTGAGCAGTTGGCCGCAGGGCTGCGTGAACGCGCCGTGATCGTCCGCCATTTCAAAAAACCAGCCAGAATTTCTGATTTTTTACGGATTACCATCGGCAACGAGTCGCAAAATCAGGCCTTGATGCAGGCAATACGTGCGCTTGTGCAAGCCTGATGTCGTCAAAAGCGCGGGATTTGTACTAAATTACGGGCTAATCGCGGTTAATTGATTGTAATCGCACATAAAAATATCCAGCGAATATTGTCATTGTGTGGCAAATCCGGTTATGATGCACCCTATTGTACATAATGTGCAGTGACGGTTGCGTTTGCATGATTGCTGCGCATAGATTCATTGGATTGAAAATAGAGCAAACTCGGAGGAAGAAAAATGGCACAAACCCAGATGGCATTGGACTCATTGGATTTTGACGCGACGATCGCTTTAGCAGCTAAAGTGGCGCCACACGTTGATATCTTGGAAATCGGTACCCCTTGCATCAAGCACAACGGTATCGAACTGTTGAAAGCACTGCGTGCAAAATTCCCTAACAACAAAATTTTGGTTGACCTGAAAACCATGGATGCTGGCTTCTACGAAGCTGAGCCATTCTACAAAGCAGGTGCTGACATTTGTACCGTTTTGGGCACTGCTGACATCGGTACCATCAAAGGCGTGATTGATGCTGCCAACAAATATGGCAAAGAAGCGCAAATCGACCTGATCAACGTAAAAGACAAAAAAGCCCGTACGCTGGAAGTTGTTAAGTTGGGTGCACACATCATCGGCGTGCACACTGGCTTGGACCAACAAGCGGCTGGTCAAACTCCATTCGCTGACTTGGGCTTGGTGTCCGGTCTGAAAACAGGCGCTAAAGTGTCTGTGGCTGGTGGTGTAAAAGCTGCAACGACTAAACAAGTGGTTGACGCTGGTGCTGATATCGTCGTTGCTGGTGCAGCGATCTACGGTGCTGCTGATCCTGCTGCTGCTGCAACAGAAATCACCAAAATTGCACACGGTGCAGGTGCTGGTGCTGCTAAAGGTGGTAACAAGTTGCTGCCATGGATTATTGCTGCAGTTGCTGCAGTATTGGTATTCTCTTTGTTGGGTAAAAAATCTGAAGAAGCTGCGCCTGCTGCAGAAGCACCAGCTGCTGAAGAGGCTGCCCCAGCTGCTGAGGCGCCTGCTGCCGAAGCACCTGCTGCTGAAGAAGCTGCTCCAGCCGCTGAAGCGCCTGCTGCAGAAGCTGCACCAGCGACTGAAGAAGCAAAATAATCCGCTTTTATTTCTGATAAATGCACGATTCAAAAAAGCAGTCCATTGGGCTGCTTTTTTGTTTTTCACAACTGGTTTTGCCTGTCTGCCAAGACTTGCTGTAAAATGCGTGTAATACTTGCAAACTCTCAGTGATCACCTTCCTCTCTCATATGTCACGTCAAGCCGAAGTTACGCGTAATACGCTAGAAACCAAAATTACTGTGTCGATTAATCTCGATGGTACAGGGCAGTCTGAACTGGACAGTGGGCTGGGCTTTTTGGATCACATGCTGGATCAAATCGCCCGTCATGGCATGATAGATCTGAAAGTGCATGCCAAGGGGGATTTGCATATTGATGCCCACCATACGGTTGAAGATATTGGGATTACCTTGGGTCAGGCATTCAGCAAAGCGTTGGGCGACAAAAAAGGCTTGACGCGCTACGGGCATAGCTATGTCCCGCTGGATGAAGCCTTGAGCCGTGTGGCGCTGGATTTGTCCGGTCGTCCGGGCTTGGCGTTTGATTGCACCTTTACGCGTGCCATGATCGGTGAGTTTGATGTAGATCTGATTCACGAATTTTTCCAGGGCTTTGTCAATCATGCACTGGTCACGCTGCACATTGATAATCTCAAAGGCCAAAACGCTCATCACCAGGCGGAAACGATTTTTAAAGCGTTTGGCCGTGCCTTGCGTATGGCGGCCACCCAGGATCCTCGCATGGCCGGCTTGATGCCATCAACCAAAGGTGCGTTATAGCCCGATTGTTTATGATGAATCGTTTGCAAGTCGCCATTGTTGATTATGGCATGGGAAACCTCCGTTCAGTTGCCAATGCTTTCAAAGCGGTAGCGCCTGATACCACGGTTGCAGTCACCAGCGATCCTGCGCAAATTGCCCAGGCGGAGCGGGTAGTGTTTCCGGGGCAGGGCGCCATGCCGGATTGCATTCGTGAACTGGATGCGCGCAATTTGCGCCAGGCAGTGCTTGATGCAACACAGCAAAAGCCTTTCCTCGGCATTTGTATTGGTTTGCAAATGTTGTTTGAGCATTCTGAAGAAGGCAATGTGCCTGGGCTAGGCGTGTATGCCGGCGAGGTCAAGCGCTTTCCTCAGGCAAAAATGGTGGATGTGCATGGTGAAAAGCTCAAGGTCCCGCACATGGGCTGGAGCCAGGTACATCAGACTCAGCCGCATGCCTTGTGGCAGGAGATTCCTGACCAGGCCCGTTTTTACTACGTGCATAGCTACTATGTGGTCCCGGATGAGACGGCATTGACCGCTGCGACCACCGCCTATCCATTTGATTTTACCGGCGCGATTGCACGTGACAATGTATTTGCCGTGCAGTTTCACCCGGAAAAGAGCGCCAGTGCAGGCTTGCAACTTTTACGTAATTTTGTAAACTGGAAGCCCTAAGACGGGCTACAGTCGTTTTAGTCACTACTCGTTATTTATCTACTGAAAACAACATGTTAATCATTCCAGCAATTGATTTAAAAGATGGCCACTGCGTGCGTTTGAAGCAGGGACTGATGGAAGAGTCCACCGTATTTTCCGAAGATCCTGCAGCGATGGCCAGACATTGGGCAGATAAAGGCGGTAAGCGTTTACACCTGGTGGACTTGAATGGGGCCTTTGCGGGCAAGCCTGTCAATGAAGGTGCGATCAAGTCTATTGTGGCTGCAATAGGTGGGGATATCCCTATTCAATTGGGCGGTGGCATCCGTGATCTGGATACGATAGAGCGCTATCTGGATGATGGTATCAGCTATGTCATTATTGGGACCGCCGCTGTGAAGAATCCGGGTTTTCTGCATGAGGCCTGCTACGCTTTCCCAGGCCAGATCATGGTGGGGCTGGATGCCAAAGACGGCAAAGTAGCCGTGGATGGCTGGTCCAAGTTGACGGGGCATGACGTGATTGACCTGGCGAAGAAATTTGAAGATTACGGTGTGGAAAGTATTGTCTACACGGATATCGGCCGGGATGGCATGTTGACCGGCGTGAATATTGAAGCGACTGTAGCATTGGCGCAGGCATTAACGATTCCGGTGATCGCCAGTGGCGGGGTGACCAATCTGGATGATGTGCGCAACTTGTGCGCCGTGCAGGATGAAGGCATCATGGGTGCCATTACCGGCCGCGCCATTTATGAAGGTACACTGGACTTTTCTGCTGCGCAAGCATTAGCTGACCAGCTGAGTGGTCAATAAAAATGGGCTGCGCCAAACGCATTATTCCTTGCCTGGATGTGACTGACGGACGTGTCGTCAAAGGCGTGAACTTTCTGGAATTGCGCGATGCAGGCGATCCGGTGGAAATCGCACAGCGCTACAACGACCAGGGCGCGGACGAACTGACGTTTCTGGATATTACCGCCAGCTCAGACAATCGTGACTTGATTCTGCACATTATTGAGCGTGTGGCCGAGCAGATCTTTATCCCGTTAACCGTCGGTGGCGGCGTGCGCAAGGTTGAAGATGTGCGTCGGCTGCTGAATGCGGGGGCCGATAAAGTAAGCATCAACACCACTGCCGTGGTTAATCCGCAAGTGGTTGAAGATACTGCCGGTCGTTTTGGTTCGCAATGTATAGTGGTTGCGATTGATGCCAAAAAAGTGGATAACCAGCCGTTTGAGTGGGAAGTGTTCACCCATGGCGGGCGTAATCCGACCGGTCTCGATGCCGTCAAATGGGCGCAAAAGATGGTGAGTCTGGGGGCCGGTGAGTTGCTGGTCACCAGCATGGACCGCGATGGGACCAAAATCGGATTTAATAACCCGCTCAACAAAGCGATCAGCGAAGCAGTGGATGTGCCATTGATTGCTTCCGGCGGCGTGGGGAATCTGCAACATCTGGTGGAGGGTGTCACCGTTGGTGGCGCCGACGCTGTTCTGGCTGCCAGTATTTTTCACTATGGTGAATTCACTGTGCAGCAAGCGAAAGACTATATGCGTGAACATGGGATAGAAGTGCGATGAGCTGGCTGGAGCAAGTGGCCTGGACGGCAGAAGGCTTGGTGCCGGTCATCGCCCAGGAAAAAGACACCGGTAAAATTCTCATGTTTGCCTGGATGAACCGCGAAGCCTTGCAATTGACTAGGGACTCTGGTCATGCGGTTTACTATTCGCGCTCGCGCAACAAACTGTGGCATAAAGGTGAAGAGTCTGGGCACACGCAAATCGTGCACGACATTCGTCTCGATTGCGATAATGATGTCGTGCTGATCACGGTCGAACAATTGGGTGGCATCGCCTGTCACACAGGTAGGCATAACTGTTTCTTTCAGCAATTACAGGGCGATACCTGGGTGACTGTAGAGCCTGTGCTCAAAGATCCGAAAGCGATTTACCATGAGTGATGACGTATTAAGCCGCTTGTCTGAGTTGCTGGAAGCGCGTAAAAGTGCCGATCCGGCCAGCTCCTATGTCGCCAAACTCTATGCCAAAGGCATGGACAGCATCCTCAAAAAAGTGGGTGAAGAAGCGACGGAAACAGTGATTGCGGCCAAAGGCGGCAACAAGGAAGAGCTGATTTATGAAACCGCCGATTTATGGTTTCATACCCTGGTGATGTTAAGTCATGCCGGCTTGCAGGCGCAGGATGTGCTTAATGAGCTTGCGCGGCGTGAAGGGCTGTCGGGCATCGTTGAGAAAGCGAGCAGAAAAGAATGAGTGCAGACTGCATTTTTTGTAAAATTGTTGCTGGCACTATTCCGGCGAAATTGCTGTATGAAGATGACGAGGTCATCGCATTTCATGATATTCGGCCACTGGCGCGGGTGCATTTTCTGATTGTCCCCAAAGCACATATTGAAACGCTTAAAGAATGTACTGCTGAGCATCAGGCGCTCCTTGGTAAAATGATGTTGCTGGGTGCCAAGCTGGCTGCTGAGCAAGGGTTGGTTGGCTATAAAACAGTGATGAATGTCGGGCGTGAGGGTGGCCAGGAAGTGTTCCATATCCATCTGCATGTCTTTGGTGGCGGGCCTGCCGCTTAAAAGTTGACGCGTTAAGGAGATTGCAATGGGTTCATTCAGTTTATGGCATTGGCTGATCGTGTTACTGATCGTGGTGCTGGTGTTTGGTACCAAAAAGCTGCGTAATATTGGCGGTGATGTAGGTGGCGCGGTCAATGAGTTTAAAAAAGCAATGAATGACGGCAAAGAAGGTTCTAAGCCTGATGAGATTTCTGACAAAAGTAAGTGAGTACTGACCGATTGTGTTTGATATTTCGTTTTCAGAATTACTGGTGATTGCGCTGGTTGCCTTGGTGGTGATCGGGCCGGAAAAACTGCCTAAAGTCGCCCGCACTGCGGGCGCTTTTTTTGGGCGCATGCAACGCTTTGTCAGCCAGGTAAAAGATGAGGTTAATCGTGAAGCCAGGTTTGCCGAGTTGCAACAACTGCAAGACGAAGTAAAATCGGGCTTGCAGTCGGTATATGACGATGCGGCACAGCATATTTTGCCTGAGAATTCGATCGCCGAAACCAGTGTCCAGCCAGAGAAGGTTGTTGAGCCGGTTAAACCGTCACGCAAACCACGTCAACGCAAGTCATCACCGGTGAACGATGAGCAGCCTGCTGAAGCAGCAGTGCCTAGCGCATTGGTGGTTTCTGAATCTGCGCCAGCGCCACAAGCCGAGTTATTTGCAGAAGCCCCTGCGGCAAAGCCGAGACAGCGCCGCGCACGGCAGGCGGCGAAGACGGCAAACGATACGCCACCGAATGAACCCATCCTCTAAGCGTTTGTAGTTTGATCGCGCTTTATAAATTATGACGCCTACTGAAAGTTTTATTTCCCACCTGATTGAGCTGCGTAACCGTTTGTTGCGTGCGGTTGCGGGCTGGCTGGTCATTTTTGTGGCTTTATTTCCGTTTGCTGACCGCATTTATCATTTGCTGGCGGCACCCTTGCTGGCAAAGTTGCCGCAAGGGGCGCAAATGATAGCGACAGCAGTCACCACGCCCTTCTTTGTGCCGATGAAAGTGACCATGATGGCAGCCTTTTTGATCGCGTTGCCATGGATGATTTATCAGTGCTGGGCATTTATCGCACCGGGGTTATACGCACATGAAAAACGATTGATTCGGCCCCTGCTTGCGGCGGCCATCGGGTTATTCTTTATGGGCATGGCCTTTGCCTATTTTGCCGTGTTCCCGGTTGTGTTTGGCTTTCTGGTGGGCAGTGCGCCGGCGGGTGTCGCGGTGATGACGGATATTGCTGAGTATCTCGACTTTGTCATCGGCATGTTTCTGGCGTTTGGCTTTGCGTTTGAAGTGCCCATCGCCGTCATATTGTTATCATTGATGGGGTGGGTGACTTTGGCGCAACTCAAGGAGGCGCGCTCTTATGTAATCGTAGGCGCTTTTGTGTTGGGCGCCATTTTTACGCCACCAGACATTGTCTCTCAATGCATGCTGGCCATCCCGTTGTGGTTGCTCTATGAGCTGGGCCTGCTGGTGGTTCGCTGGTTGCCGCAATCGCCAGCAGACAGTGCTACACCAACTTAATTCCACTTTCTAGTTATTGCGCTACTTTGCTTGGCAGTGGGCGCTTACCTACGATCAGGCTGATCTCCATTTTCTTGCCTGCGCGCAAGATTGCCAATGTTGCCTTGTCACGTGGCTTGAGCATGGCGATTATATTTAGCATTGCCTGGCTGTCAGACACAGGTTTGTTGTCGATGGCAATCAGGATGTCGCCAGGACGCAAGCCGGCGCGATCAGCCGGACTGTCTAACAACACACCGGCAATCAAGGAGCCGTTGACATTCTTAAGGTTAAAGGATTCCGCGAGTTCTGGGGTAATGTCTTGCGCTTCTATGCCTATCCAGCCACGCGTCACCGACCCATTAAAGGTAATTTGTTCCATGACCTGTTTGGCGATGCTGACCGGAATAGCAAAGCCTATCCCCATGCTGCCGCCATTGCGGGAATAAATGGCACTATTGATGCCGATCAGGTTGCCGTTGACATCGATCAGCGCGCCACCGGAGTTGCCAGGGTTAATGGAGGCATCGGTTTGAATAAAGTTCTCAAATGTATTGATGCCCAGATGGTTGCGTCCCAGTGCGCTAATAATGCCTTGGGTCACGGTTTGTCCAACGCCAAACGGGTTGCCAATTGCCAGGACGACATCCCCTACCTTCATCTGGTCACTATTGCTGAATGTAATGGCGGGAAGTTGTTTGCGGTCTATTTTGAGTACGGCCAGATCGGTCTCGGGATCGGTCCCGACCACTGTGGCTGAGGACTTGCTGCCATCGCTAAGCGCAACTTCAATTTGATCGGCTGAGCTAATCACATGGTTATTGGTCAGGATCAGGCCATCGGCACTGACAATCACGCCGCTACCGAGGCTGTTTTCAGGTTGTTCATCCTCTTCTTCAATTTCATCACCGAAAAAATGACGAAACAATGGGTCATTCTTCAATGCGCGGTGTGGATCCTGGCTCATGCGGGCAGTGGTGAAAATATTCACCACTGAGGGCATGGCCTTGCTCACGGCATTGCGGTAGCCGGACTTCGCGACCATGGCCTGGCTAGTGGCGGCCGTTTCCTTGATCACCAGGGTTTTGTTCACGGGTTGCGTGAGCAGGGTGGGATAAAAAAGTTTTAAGACAAACAAAATGCCCAGACAAACGGTGACTGCTTGTGAGAAGATAGACCAGAGATGTCGCATAGATGCCAAAAGAGAAATGTGCAATAAGTGAATGTCTTTAACAACGACTAGTATATGAGACTCAGAGATGGAATTGAATCTTCTTGTTAGTGAATTGGCTAATTTTTTGCAAGTAAGCAAATTCCAGGACTATTGCCCCAACGGCTTGCAGGTGGAGGGGCGGCCCCAAGTGCGGCGCATTATCAGTGGCGTGACTGCCAGTCAGGCGCTGATTGAGGCGGCCATTGCCGCCAATGCGGATGCGATTCTAGTGCATCATGGCTATTTCTGGCGTGGCGAGCCAGCAGAGGTGACTGGGCTCAAGCGTCAGCGCCTCAAGCGCTTGCTCACACATGATATCAGCCTGCTGGCGTATCACCTGCCGCTAGATGCACATCCGCAGGTGGGAAACAATGTGCAACTGGGACAGGTGTTCGGCTGGCCGGTGACACGCTATCTCGATGATAAGAATATGCTGCCTGTGACCACCTTGCCGCAACCGATGTCGCTGGCGCAGGTGGCAGAGCATGTTGCCCAACGATTGGGGCGGCAGCCACAAGTGCTTGGGGCCCCTGATAAGTTAGTACACACTGTCTCCTGGTGTACTGGCGCTGCCCAATCTTATATTCAACAGGCGGTCACTGCTGGCGTGGACCTGTTTATCAGTGGTGAAGTCTCCGAGCAAACCTGGCATACCGTCTGCGAATCAGGCACGGCTTACCTCAGTGCCGGGCATCATGCCACTGAGCGTTATGGCGTCCAGGCGCTTGGGCAGTGGCTTGCACAAACGCATGGCTTGGAGCATGTTTATGTTGAGTTGGGTAACCCTGTTTAATTGATTAATATCAATGACTTATTGAAATAAATTTGGCTTGTTTCTGCGAAAAATGTATAATCGCGACTCAAGTTTTATACTCACTGTTACCTCAAAAGGGTAGATTAAGGAAGCCAATGTCAGAAAACAAAATTGACAACAACTGTTTGTCGTTTTGCCAGCCATCTGAGGTGGATTTGCAAAAACGCGATTTTTTGGTGAAAGCGACTGCCGCCACCGGGGCTGTTGGGGTTGCTGCGGTAGCGGTACCGTTTGTTGGTAGCATGCTGCCAAGTGAACGTGCCAAAGCGGCGGGCGCACCTGTCGAGGTGGATATCAGCAAGTTGAAGCCGGGCGAGAAAATGACGGCTGAATGGCGTGGTCAACCGGTGTGGATCGTGCGTCGTACGCCAGAAATGCTGGATAAGTTGGTCAAGCATGATGACCAGTTGTCGGATCCGAATCTGGAGGTGCCGCAACAGCCTGAGTATTGTAAAAACAAGGATCGTTCTATCAAGCCAGAGTTCGGGGTCATGTTGGGGACCTGTACGCATCTGGGTTGTTCACCAAACGACAACTTTGCAATGACAGCAGACTGGGATGGTGGTTTTGTTTGTCCTTGCCACGGCTCTAAATTTGACTTGGCTGGCCGTGTGTTCAAAGGCTCTCCGGCACCAAAAAATCTGCTGGTGCCGCCGCATCAATATCTGACTGACACGACCTTGCTGATTGGCGATGACAAAAAGGCGGAGGCTTAACTATCATGGCAACGACTAAAAAAACAACTGCCACTGGTTTACTGGGTTGGTTTGATGCCAGATTCCCGCTGACCAGTACCATCAAGGGACACCTTACCGAGTATTACGCACCGAAAAATTTCAACTTCTGGTATTTCTTCGGGTCATTGGCTTTGTTGGTGCTGGTGCTGCAAATTGTCACCGGTATTTTTCTGACCATGAACTACAAGCCGGATGCCGAGTTGGCCTTTGCTTCGGTGGAATACATCATGCGGGACGTATTTGGCGGCAACATTATCCGTTACATGCACTCGACCGGCGCCTCCATGTTCTTTGTGGTGGTCTATTTGCATATGTTCCGTGGCCTGATTTACGGATCTTATCGCACGCCGCGTGAGTTGATCTGGTTGTTTGGTGTGGGCATTTTCCTGGTGCTGATGGGCGAAGCGTTCTTTGGCTACCTGCTGCCATGGGGTCAAATGTCTTACTGGGGTGCGCAGGTGATTGTGAACCTGTTCTCAACTGTGCCGTTTATTGGTCCTGACTTGTCTGAGTGGTTGCGTGGTGACTATCTGGTTTCCGATGCTACCCTGAACCGTTTCTTTGCTTTCCACGTGATCGCCTTACCGCTGGTGTTGCTGGGGCTGGTTGCTGTGCATATCGTGGCTTTGCATGAAGTGGGCTCTAACAACCCTGATGGCGTTGAAATCAAGGCCTATAAAGACAAGGCAACCGGTATTCCATTGGATGGCATTCCATTTCACCCTTACTACTCTGTGAAAGATCTGGTGGGTGTAGTTGTCTTCCTGATGGTGTTTTTTGCGATTGTGTTCTTTATGCCTGAAATGGGTGGTTACTTCCTCGAAGCGAATAACTTTATTCCGGCAGATCCTTTGAAAACACCGCCGCATATTGCGCCAGTCTGGTATTTCACGCCTTACTACTCCATTTTGCGTGCAGTGCCGCCTATCGGTATCTCGCAATTCCCTGGTGTGGTAGCCATGGGCTTGTCAGTCGTGGCCTTTGCGTTCTTGCCGTGGTTGGACAAGAGTCCGGTGAAGTCTATTCGTTACCGTGGCAAGTTGTACAAACGCTGGTTGGCTGCTTTTGTGATCAGCTTCGTGATCCTGGGTTATCTGGGAACCGTGCCAGGTGATGTCTGGGGTCAATTTGGACCATGGATGGGTCGTGCAGACCGCGCGACTGTGTTGGCTCGTATTTGTTCAGTGGTGTACTTTGCATTCTTTGTCTTGATGCCTTGGTATACCAAAAAAGATCAAACCAAGCCTGTGCCAGAAAGGGTGACATACTAATGATGAAAAAATTGTTTTTGCAGGCCTTTGCAGGTCTGGCCCTCTTGGCGTCAGTGATGGCGTTTGCAAATGAGGTGCATATTGATGTCAAGGCGCCAATCAAGATGACGGATAAAGCGTCATTGCAGCGTGGTGCCAAGATCTTTGTAAATTACTGTCTGAATTGCCACAGCGCCAACTACATGCGTTACAACCGCTTGCAGGACATTGGCCTGACCGACAAAGAGATTAAAGACAATCTGTTGTTTGCCGGTGAGAAGGTGGGCGAAACCATGCGCATTAGCATGAATCCTAAAGATGCGAAAAAATGGTTTGGTGCTGCACCGCCTGATTTGAGCGTTGAAGTGCGTGCGCGTGGTGCGGATTGGGTGTATGCCTATCTGCGCAGCTTTTACAAGGATGAGTCACGTCCCACTGGCTGGAATAACCTGGTGTTTGACAAGGTAGCCATGCCGCATGTGCTATATGAGTTGCAAGGCGTGCAAGTGCTCGATCACGAAACACACGCCCTTAAACTGGACAAAGCCGGTAAGCTCAATCCGCAAGAGTATGACCAGTTTGTCGGTGATCTGACTAACTTCCTCGCATTTATGGCAGAGCCAGCCAAACAATCCCGTTTGTGGATTGGGGTGGCAGTGTTGCTGTTCCTGTCAGGATTGTTCTTCTTGGTGAAAAAAATCAAAGCCGAATACTGGAAAGATATTCGCTAATTGCCAACCAAGTCTGACACCAAGGCGTGAGGCCTTGGTGTCTTTTTTTATAGGGAAAATAAATTATGATGAGATTGTATTCGGGTACCGTTGATCCTTACAGTCACCGTTGCCGTATCGTGCTGTTCGAGAAGGGCATGGACTTTGAAGTCATTGATGTGGACTTGACCAATAAAACTGAAGATCTGGCCATTTTGAATCCGTATGGTGAAGTGCCGGTGTTGGTCGAGCGTGACCTGGTCTTGTCAGAAGCCAATATCATCAATGAGTATATCGATGAGCGTTTTCCGCATCCTCAGCTTATGCCAGCTGACCCGGTCATGCGCGCACGTGCAAGACTGTTCTTGTATAACTTTGAAAAAGACTTGTTCAGTCATATCAAGGATGTTGAATCTGATAATCAGGAAACCGCGGATCGTGCACGCAAGGTCATTCGCGATAACCTGACGCAGTTGGTGCCGATTTTTGGCAAGCAAAACTACCTGATGGGCGACGAGTACTCCATGCTGGATGTGGCGATCACGCCATTGTTATGGCGTTTAGGGCATTATGGCATTGAGTTGCCAAACCAGGCTTCGCCATTGCTCAAGTATGCCGAGCGTTTGTTCTCGCGCCCAATGTATGCAGAGGCTATGACGCCCTCTGAAAAGGCGATGCGTAAATAACATCAGTCATGCATAAACAGCGCGAATCCATATTCGCGCTGTTTTTTTAAGGAAGTCCAACATGAGTACATTGATTCCGACCACGGCTTATTTGATTCGCGCCATACATGAATGGTGTCTGGATAATAATCTGACGCCGCATTTGCTGGTCAAAGTGGATGCGCAGACGCGTGTGCCGATGGCTTATGTCAAAAATGGCGAGATTGTGCTGAATGTGAACTACACCGCTGTTAAAGATTTGCATATTGATAATGATGCGGTTGTATTCTCTGCACGCTTTAATGGCGTTGCGCAACATATTTATGTCCCGATAAACCGGATCGGAGGCGTATTTGCCAGGGAGAATGGGCAAGGTATGTTTTTTGAAGTTGTGGATGGTGTGCCGCCAGCGCCTGAAAAAATGGTGTCCCCGGTAGCGTCTGCGGTGGATGCGCAAGCGAAAAAGTCACACCTTAAAGTAGTGAAGTAAGGCTGCTGTGCTCGGTGTTTAGCCGATGCTTCATTTTGAATGCAATTTTTTCAACAAAAAATAAAAAAATTCATAAAAGCACTAGATCACATCCCAAAAAAAGTGATATAGTTGCGCCTTCCTGAAATGCCGGGTTAGCTCAGTTGGTAGAGCAGCGCACTTGTAATGCGAAGGTCATCAGTTCGATTCCGATACCCGGCACCAAATTTATGTCAGTTGACATTGACGTTGATGACATAAACCGCGATAATCGCGGTCGATTTTTTGGAGGGGTGGCCGAGTGGTTAAAGGCGACGGACTGTAAATCCGTTCTCTCTGAGTACGCTGGTTCGAATCCAGCCCCCTCCACCAAAAAATGATTGCCTGTAGGTGTTGCTGTAAAGCGGGTTGGTGAGAGCCTTCCTTGGGTGTTCTGCATAGTGCGGGTGTAGCTCAGTTGGTAGAGCACTTGCCTTCCAAGCAAGATGTCGCGAGTTCGAACCTCGTCGCCCGCTCCAACAATAACAAAAGGCAAAACGCCCATGTGGCTCAGTGGTAGAGCACTCCCTTGGTAAGGGAGAGGTCGCGGGTCCGATTCCCGCCATGGGCACCAGATGCGCTCTGTAGTGATATGGGGCTTGGTAAGTAGTCGCGCAAGGGTGCTGTCATCCGCGTCGCATAATTTGTGAAAACAATATTATTGGCTTTATTTAGTACTAATAAAGGAAAAACATCATGGCAAAAGGCAAATTTGAACGTACCAAGCCACACGTGAACGTTGGTACGATTGGTCACGTTGACCACGGTAAGACAACATTGACAGCGGCGATCACCACAGTGTTGACCAAGAAATTTGGTGGCGAAGCAAAAGCTTACGACCAAATTGACGCGGCACCAGAAGAAAAAGCACGTGGTATTACCATCAACACAGCACACGTTGAGTACGAGACTGCAAGCCGTCACTACGCGCACGTTGACTGCCCAGGCCACGCCGACTACGTTAAAAACATGATTACCGGTGCTGCCCAGATGGACGGCGCGATCCTGGTATGTTCCGCTGCTGACGGCCCTATGCCACAAACACGTGAGCACATCCTGTTGGCCCGTCAGGTTGGCGTACCATACATCGTTGTGTTCCTGAACAAAGCTGACATGGTTGACGACGCTGAGTTGTTGGAACTGGTTGAAATGGAAGTGCGTGACTTGCTGAGCAAGTATGACTTCCCAGGTGATGACACCCCAATCATCAAAGGTTCTGCTAAATTAGCCCTTGAAGGTGACCAATCAGAAATCGGCGAACCAGCGATCTTCGCATTGGCTGACGCATTGGACAGCTACATCCCAACCCCAGAGCGTGCCATTGACGGTACCTTCCTGATGCCAGTAGAAGACGTATTCTCTATCTCTGGTCGTGGTACTGTAGTAACAGGCCGTGTTGAGCGTGGTATCGTTAAAGTCGGTGACGAAATCGAAATCGTTGGTCTGAAGCCAACCTTGAAAACCACCTGTACTGGTGTTGAAATGTTCCGTAAACTGCTGGACCAGGGGCAAGCGGGTGACAACGTAGGCGTACTGCTGCGCGGTACCAAGCGTGAAGAAGTTGAGCGTGGTCAAGTGCTGGCTAAATCCGGTTCTATCAAACCACACACCAAGTTCACCGCTGAGATCTACGTGTTGGGTAAAGATGAAGGTGGTCGTCATACACCATTCTTCAACGGCTACCGTCCACAGTTCTACTTCCGTACCACTGACGTGACTGGTGCAGTTGAATTGCCAGCAGGTACCGAAATGGTGATGCCAGGTGATAACGTATCTATCACTGTGACATTGATCGCGCCTATCGCGATGGAAGATGGTCTGCGCTTCGCGATTCGTGAAGGTGGTCGTACCGTTGGTGCTGGCGTCGTTGCCAAAATCATCGAGTAATTGTTGATGTAGGTGAAAGCTGCGCTACAACCCGTGCAGCTTTCGCTTTAAAGAGTACAGGCCAATAGCTCAATTGGTAGAGTATCGGTCTCCAAAACCGAGGGTTGGGGGTTCGAGACCCTCTTGGCCTGCCAAACACCCAGAATAGTCTGTGGTGTTAATCATAAAGTTAAGTATATGATCGATAAAATCAAACTGGCTTTATCCCTGTTGTTATTAGCTTTGGGGATTGCCGGTTTTTATCTTTTTGAAGATAAAGCAATGGTTATCAGGATACTTGCCGTGTTGGCAGGTATTGTCGCGTCTGTAGCGGTCGCGTGGACTGCGCCACAAGGTAAGCAGGCGCTGGTTTTCTTTAATGAGTCTGTTGCTGAAGCCAAGCGTGTGGTGTGGCCAACGCGTCAGGAAACTATGCAAACGACACTGGCTGTTGTGGTGCTGGTTGTGATCATGGCTGCTTTCTTGGCGTTGGTAGACATCAGTTTTGCCTACATGGTGCAATGGATTATGGGTAGGGGGGCTTAATGGCTATGCGTTGGTATGCAGTTCAGGCCTTCTCCGGCATGGAGAAATCCGTCAAGGCCGGTTTGGAAGAGCGCGTCGCAAGATCGAATATCCCGGATCAGTTCGGTGACATTCTGGTGCCGGTAGAAGAGGTGATTGAGCTGAAAAATGGTCAGAAGACCATTTCTGAGCGTCGCTTGTATCCTGGTTACGTGTTGGTGCAAATGGAAATGACTGACGAAAGTTGGCATTTGGTGAGAAGTACACCACGTGTGACTTCATTCATCGGTGGCACTGCACAACGTCCAACCCCGATCAAGGATAAGGAAGTCGAAATTATTCTGCGTCGCATGGATGACAGCAAATCTAATCCGACACAGAAGATGACCTTTGAAAAGGGCGAGAGTGTTCGTGTGATCGATGGTCCATTCAAGGACTTCTCTGGCAGCGTAGAGGAAGTGAACTACGACAAAAACAAACTGCGTGTTTCAGTGGTCATTTTTGGCCGTGCGACACCGGTTGAACTGGATTTTGCACAAGTAGAAAAAGAAGTCTAGTTGTGCATTGTGTCGACGGCCTGACTGGCGGTCGATATTTTTTAACGGGGAGCCTGCCACAGGCGCTATTACCCATTCAAGGAGTCAAACATGGCAAAGAAAGTCATTGGCTATATCAAGCTGCAGATCCCTGCAGGTAAAGCCAACCCAAGCCCACCAGTCGGTCCAGCACTGGGTCAACGTGGTCTGAACATCATGGAATTCTGTAAAGCGTTTAACGCGGCAACACAAGGCGTTGAACCAGGTCTGCCTATCCCAGTGGTGATCACTGCGTTTGCAGACAAGAGCTTCACATTCGTGATGAAAACCCCTCCGGCAACTGTGCTGATCAAAAAAGCAGCCAAGCTGGAAAAAGGGTCTCCACGTCCTCATACGGACAAAGTTGGCAAGATTACTCGTGCACAAGCCGAAGAAATCGCCAAAACAAAAATGCCTGACCTGACCGCTGCCGACATGGACGCAGCCGTTCGCACCATCGCTGGTAGCGCACGCAGCATGGGTATCGAAGTGGAGGGTGTATAACATGGCTAAAAGAATTGATGCGTTGCGTGCAAAGATTGACCGCAACAAGCTGTACCCGGTAGTTGATGCGCTGAGTCTGGTAAAAGAAGGCGCAACTGCCAAATTTAACGAATCTGTAGACGCAGTGATTAACTTGGGTATCGACCCACGTAAATCTGATCAGCTGGTGCGTGGCGCGATCGTATTGCCTAACGGCACTGGTAAAACAGTGCGTGTGGCGGTGTTTGCACAAGGCGCACAAGCTGAAGCTGCAAAAGCAGCTGGTGCTGATATCGTTGGTTTTGAAGATCTGGCCGAGCAAGTCAAAGGCGGTATGTTGGATTTTGATGTAGCCATTGCTACACCTGATGCGATGCGTATCGTTGGTGCCTTGGGTCAAGTGTTGGGTCCACGTGGTTTGATGCCTAACCCTAAAGTCGGTACAGTGACTCCAGACGCAGCGACTGCAGTTAAAAATGCTAAAGCGGGTCAAGTGCAATACCGTACTGATAAAGGCGGTATCGTTCACTGCACCATCGGCCGTGCTTCATTTACTGTTGAGCAACTGCAAGGCAACCTGTCTGCTTTGATCGAAGCATTGAACAAAGCCAAGCCAGCCAGCTCCAAAGGCGTATACCTGAAGAAATTGTCCGTCTCCAGCACCATGGGTCCTGGCGTACGTGTTGACCAAGCTTCAGTCGCTGCTTAAGCATTGAATCAAGTCCCGGTCCGTTAATGGATCGGGCAAGTACTTTGGGCTTGAGTGTTTATGCAATTTTGTAAGCACTCAAGAACATCAAAGACCGTTGGTGTTTTACTTAATTGAAAATTGAATGCAAATGGGTGAGTAATCCTCTGTTTGCAGCAGTTTGAAACCAACGCAGATGGCGATCCCCAACACAGGATATATCCATGCCCTGCACAAGGACGCCGTGAGTGGCCCGGTGATTTAACCGGGCTTTCATTAACGGAAGGAGAACAGACCTTGAGTCTTAATCTTACAGAGAAAAAAGAAGTCGTTGCCGAGGTTGCTGCGCAAGTAGCAAACGCACAAGCAATCGTACTTGCTGAGTATCGTGGTATTGGCGTAGCCAATATGACGAAACTGCGTGCTGATGCACGTAATGCAGGTGTGTATCTGCGTGTGTTGAAAAACACCTTGGTTCGTCGTGCAGTAGAAGGTACGCCTTTTGCCGCATTGGCTGACGACATGGTTGGGCCACTGGTGTACGGTATTTCTACCGATCCAGTTGCTGCCGCCAAAGTCATGAACAATTTCGCAAAAGATAACGAATTGTTCGTACTGAAAGCGGGCGCGATGCCTAATGAGCGTCTTGATGTGGCTGGCGTGCAAGCGTTGGCATCTACATTGAGCCGTGATGAGTTGCTGTCCAAATTGGCTGGCACACTCAACGAAGTCCCAACCAAGTTTGCTCGTGCCGTTGCTGCAATACGCGACGAAAAAGAAAAGCAAGCGGCTTAATTTTTAATCAAATTATTTTAGGAAATTTATATCATGGCAATTTCTAATGCTGACATCTTAGATGCAATCGGTGGCATGACCGTATTGGAACTGACTGCGTTCATCAAAGAAATCGAAGAGAAGTTTGGTGTTTCTGCTGCTGCTGTTGCAGTGGCTGCTGGCGGCGCTGCTGCTGGTGCTGCTCCAGCTGCTGCTGAGCAAACTGAGTTCAACGTCATCTTGAATGGCGCTGGCGACAACAAAGTGAGTGTGATTAAAGCAGTTCGTGAACTGACAGGTTTGGGCTTGAAAGAAGCTAAAGACCTGGTAGACGGCGCACCTAAAGCGGTTAAAGAAGGCGTAAGCAAAGCTGACGCTGAAGCCGCTGTGAAGAAATTGATCGAAGCGGGCGCTACTGCTGAGATGAAATAATTCACAATTGTGAATCTGGCTGGGCTGACGGGAGACCGTCGGCCTTCGCCATTTCTAGCGTTGCAGATTGTAAATAAACTGTAATTGTCTGGAAGCCTGTTGTAAAAGCGGTATTGTGGCCACATATAGATAAGCTAACCGGCTAATTTAAGTGGCTGATTTTAAATGCGAAGTTAGATGTCAAAACATTGCAGTGGATGAAAAGTGTTTTGTCTTCTACCCTCAAAAATTTCAGGAGACGCTATGAGCTATTCCTTTACCGAAAAGAAACGCCTTCGCAAAAGCTTTGCCAAGCGTGACAGCGTTCAAGAGGTACCTTATCTGCTGGCCATGCAGCTGGAGTCCTATAAATCATTCCTGCAGGAAAATGTACCAGCGGACCAACGTAAAAACGAAGGCCTAGAGTCGACTTTCCGTTCCATTTTCCCGATTGTGAGCCATTCAGAGAATGCCCGTCTGGACTATGTGAGCTACCAATTAGGCGCAGAGCCATTTGACGTGAAAGAATGTCAGCAACGTGGGCTGACTTACGCCGTGCCACTGCGTGTCAAGGTGCGTCTGACCATTATGGACCGTGAAGCGTCCAAACCAACCGTCAAAGAAGTCAAAGAACAAGAAGTCTACATGGGTGAATTGCCGCTCATGACCGAAAATGGCTCTTTCGTGATTAATGGTACCGAGCGTGTCATTGTGTCCCAATTGCACCGCAGCCCTGGCGTATTCTTTGAGCACGATCGTGGTAAAACCCACAGCTCCGGTAAGTTGTTGTTCTCTGCACGGATTATTCCTTACCGTGGCTCCTGGTTAGACTTTGAGTTTGACCCTAAAGATTATCTGTACTTCCGTGTGGATCGTCGCCGCAAGATGCCAGTGACCATCCTGCTGAAGGCATTGGGCTACACCCCAGAACAAATTCTGGAAACCTTCCACGACACCGACACTTTCCACATCGGCCCGAAAGGCGTGGAGTTTGAGTTGGTGGCAGACCGCCTGCGTGGTGAAGTTGCCAAATTCGACATTACTGACAAAGACGGTAATGTGCTGGTTGCAAAAGACAAACGTATCACCGTTAAACATATCCGTGACATCGAAAAAGCGGGCGTAACCACCATGGCGGTACCGACCGACTTTATGATGGGTCGCGCAGTTGCCAAAAACATTATTGATACTGAAACCGGTGAGCTGATTGCTAACGCCAATGATGAAGTGACACCATCATTGCTTGAAAAATTGGTCGCGGCAAAGATTTCAGAAATCGACACCATTTACACCAACGACTTGGATCATGGTAATTTCATTTCGCAAACATTGCGCAGTGATGAGATTCCTGACCAGTACAGTGCACGTGTAGCGATTTACCGCATGATGCGCCCAGGCGAGCCGCCAACCGAAGAGGCTGTAGAGGCCTTGTTTAATGGTTTGTTCTTCTCTGAAGATCGCTATGACCTGTCCGTAGTGGGGCGTATGAAATTCAACCGCCGTGCTTATCCAAGCAAGCTGGAAGAACGTTCAGCAACCTGGATGCGTCGTTTCTACGAAAAAGTCGGCCCACAAGGCGATACCGGTAGCAATGTGCTATCCAATGAAGATATCCTCGCTGTCATTGGCGTGCTGATTGAGTTGCGCAATGGCCGTGGCGAGATTGACGATATTGACCACTTGGGTAACCGTCGTATCCGTTCCGTGGGTGAATTGGCCGAGAACCAGTTCCGTGCCGGTCTGGTCCGTGTTGAGCGTGCCGTCAAAGAGCGTCTGTCACAGGCTGAGTCCGAGAATCTGATGCCGCATGACTTGATCAACGCCAAGCCAGTCTCCAGTGCGATTCGTGAGTTTTTCGGTTCTAGCCAGTTGTCGCAGTTTATGGACCAGACTAACCCATTGTCCGAGATTACGCACAAACGCCGTATCTCCGCTTTGGGCCCAGGTGGCTTGACCCGTGAGCGTGCCGGCTTCGAGGTGCGTGACGTACACACCACCCATTATGGCCGAGTTTGTCCAATTGAAACGCCTGAAGGTCCAAACATTGGTTTGATCAACTCACTGGCGCTGTATGCCCGTACCAACGAATATGGTTTCCTGGAAACCCCCTATCGTCTGGTTGAAGGCAACAAGGTGTCAGGCAAGATTGATTTCCTGTCAGCCATTGAAGAAAGCCAGTATGTGATTGCACAGGCTAACACCGAACTGTCTACAGACGGTGGCTTCAAGGAGGAATTGGTCTCTGCGCGTTTCCACAACGAATTTACCATGACGCAACCTGAGCGCGTGCAGTATATGGACGTCGCACCAGGCCAGATCGTGTCTGTTGCGGCTTCATTGATTCCTTTCCTGGAACACGATGACGCGAACCGTGCCTTGATGGGTGCCAACATGCAACGTCAAGCCGTGCCTTGTCTGCGTGCTGAAAAAGCCGTGGTCGGTACAGGCATTGAGCGTACAGTCGCGGTGGACTCCGGGACTGTCGTGACTGCCCGTCGTGGTGGCGTGGTCGATTACGTCGACTCAGGCCGTATTGTGATTCGTGTCCACGATGCTGAAGCGCAAGCCGGCGAAGTGGGTGTGGATATCTACAACCTGACCAAGTACACCCGTTCTAACCAGAACACCAATATTAACCAGCGTCCGCTGGTTAAAGTAGGCGATATCATTAGCCGAGGCGACGTGGTGGCGGATGGTGCTTCTACGGATATGGGTGAGTTGGCGCTGGGTCAGAACATGCTGGTTGGCTTTATGCCTTGGAACGGTTACAACTACGAAGACTCGATTCTGATCTCCGAGCGCGTAGTGGCTGATGACCGTTACACCTCCATCCACATTGAAGAGCTGTCAGTGGTGGCACGTGATACCAAACTGGGACCTGAAGAGATTACCCGCGATATTTCCAATCTGTCCGAGCGCATGCTGGGCCGTCTGGATGACTCCGGGATTATCTATATTGGTGCCGAGGTGGAAGCGGGTGACGTGCTGGTCGGTAAAGTGACCCCTAAAGGTGAAACCACTTTAACGCCAGAAGAAAAGCTGCTGCGTGCGATTTTCGGTGAAAAAGCGTCTGACGTGAAAGACACTTCACTGCGCGTGCCTTCTGGCATGACCGGTACTGTGATCGACGTACAAGTGTTCACACGCGAAGGTATCGACCGTGATGCCCGTGCGCAACAAATTATTGATGATCAGTTATCTCACTACAAGAAAGATTTGGGCGACCAGATGCGTATTGTAGAAGACGATACTTTTGGCCGCATCAGCCGTCTGTTGACGGGTAAAGTGGCCACAGGTGGTCCGAACAAGCTGAAAAAAGGCGACACCCTGACTCAGGAATATCTGGAGAGCGTGGGTCGTTATGACTGGTTTGACATCCGTTTGAGCGATGAAGAGGCTGCCCGTCAACTTGAGCAGTTGAAAGACAGCTTGAGCCAGGCCCGCATCGAATTCGATAACAAATTCGAAGAGAAGAAGCGTAAACTGACACAAGGTGACGAACTGCCACCAGGTGTACAAAAAATGGTCAAAGTCTATCTGGCCGTGAAACGTCGTATTCAGCCTGGTGACAAGATGGCCGGTCGTCACGGTAACAAGGGTGTGATTTCAAAAATCTGCCCGGTCGAAGACATGCCATACATGGCTGATGGTACACCGCTGGATATCGTGTTGAACCCGCTGGGCGTGCCTTCACGGATGAACATCGGTCAGATTCTGGAAACCCACCTGGGTTGGGCTGCCAAAGGTCTGGGCAAACGCATTGGCGATATGCTGCAAGCAGAAGCCAAAGTGGCCGAAATCCGAGGCTTCCTGGACAAGATCTATAACAGCAGCACTGGCAAGAAAGAAGACATTGCTGGTCTGACAGATGTGGAAGTGATTGACCTTGCGCAGAACCTGAAACACGGCGTGCCGTTCGCGACACCAGTGTTTGACGGTGCCGCTGAGTCTGACATTAAAGCCATGCTGGATCTTGCTTTCCCTGATGATGACGAGCACACCAAGAAATTGCAGTTCCACGCTGGCAAAACACAGGTCAAATTGTTTGATGGCCGTACCGGTGATGCGTTCGAGCGTCCAGTGACTGTCGGTTACATGCACGTGCTGAAACTGCACCACTTGGTCGACGACAAGATGCACGCACGTTCTACCGGTCCTTACAGCCTGGTGACACAGCAGCCGCTGGGTGGTAAAGCCCAGTTCGGTGGCCAGCGCTTCGGTGAGATGGAAGTGTGGGCACTGGAAGCCTATGGTGCGTCATACACCTTGCAAGAGATGTTGACCGTGAAATCAGATGACGTGAATGGCCGTACCAAAGTGTACGAAAACATCGTCAAAGGTGAGCACAAAATTGATGCGGGTATGCCTGAATCATTCAACGTGCTGGTGAAAGAAATCCGTTCACTGGCCATTGATATTGATTTGGACCGTAACTAAGCCCCGCCATTAGGAGAGTCTCTATGAAAGCGTTATTAGATTTATTTAAACAGGTTACGCAAGAAGAAGAGTTCGACGCGATCAAGATCGCGCTGGCTTCACCTGAAAAAATCCGTTCATGGTCCTATGGCGAAGTGAAAAAGCCAGAAACCATCAACTACCGTACCTTCAAACCTGAGCGGGACGGTTTGTTCTGCTCCAAAATCTTTGGCCCGATCAAAGATTACGAGTGCTTGTGCGGTAAATACAAGCGTTTGAAACACCGCGGTGTGATTTGTGAAAAATGTGGCGTTGAAGTCACACTGAGCAAAGTGCGTCGTGAGCGCATGGGTCACATCGAGCTGGCCTCACCTGTCGCCCACATCTGGTTCCTGAAATCCCTGCCTAGCCGCTTGGGCATGGTGCTGGATATCGCCTTACGTGACATCGAACGTGTGTTGTACTTTGAAGCATTCATCGTGATTGATCCAGGCATGACGCCGCTGACCCGTGGCCAGTTGCTGACTGAAGATGACTACCTGGCCAAGGTGGAAGAATACGGTGACGAATTCAACGCCGTGATGGGTGCTGAAGCCGTGCGTGAATTGTTGCGCACCATGGACATTGAGCGCGAGATTGAAACATTGCGTAGCGAACTGTCCGCGACCAGCTCTGAAGCCAAAATCAAGAAGATCGCCAAGCGTCTGAAAGTGCTGGAAGCCTTCCAGAAATCTGGCATCAAGCCAGAGTGGATGATTCTGGAAATCTTGCCAGTGTTGCCACCAGAGCTGCGTCCATTGGTGCCACTGGATGGTGGCCGCTTTGCGACCTCGGATCTGAACGACCTGTATCGCCGTGTGATCAACCGTAACAACCGCTTGAAGCGTTTGTTAGAGCTGAAAGCGCCTGAAATCATCGTCCGTAACGAAAAACGTATGTTGCAAGAGGCTGTTGACTCTCTGCTGGATAACGGTCGTCGCGGTAAAGTGATGACCGGCGCCAACAAGCGTCCGCTCAAATCACTGGCTGACATGATCAAAGGTAAAGGCGGTCGTTTCCGTCAAAACCTGTTGGGTAAACGTGTGGACTACTCCGGCCGTTCCGTGATCGTGGTCGGTCCGCAGTTGAAACTGCATCAGTGCGGTTTGCCTAAGAAAATGGCGCTGGAATTGTTCAAGCCTTTCATTTTCCACAAGCTGGAAGTGTTAGGCTTGGCAACCACCATCAAGGCTGCCAAGAAGAAAGTGGAAGAAGAAGGACCAGAAGTTTGGGATATCCTGGAAGACGTGATCCGCGAGCATCCGGTGTTGTTGAACCGTGCGCCTACGCTGCACCGTTTGGGTATCCAGGCATTTGAGCCCGTGCTGATCGAAGGTAAAGCGATCCAGTTGCACCCATTGGTGTGTTCAGCCTTTAACGCTGACTTTGACGGTGACCAAATGGCGGTACACGTTCCATTGAGCCTGGAAGCACAGATGGAAGCCCGCACCTTGATGTTGGCTTCCAACAACGTACTGTCTCCAGCCAACGGCGAGCCTATCATTGTGCCTTCGCAGGATATCGTGTTGGGTCTGTATTACATGACTCGCGAAAAAGTGGCTGCACGTGGCGAAGGTATGATCTTCAGTGACATCAAGGAAGTACAACGTGTGTACGACCAGGGGCTGATCGATTTGCACGCCAAGATTACGGTGCGTATCCGTGAGTTCGAGATGGATGTGACCGGTCACAAAACCGAGAAATTCAATCGGTATAACACCACCGTTGGCCGTGCTTTGCTGTCTGAAATTCTGCCACCAGGCATGCCATACAGCTACATTGACAAGGCACTGAAGAAAAAAGAAATTTCACGCCTGATCAATGCCAGCTTCCGTAAGGTAGGCATCCGTGAAACCGTGATCTTCGCGGATAAACTGATGTACACCGGTTACTCATACGCAACCAAAGCCGGTATCTCTATCAGCATCAATGACATGTTGGTGCCACCAGAGAAAGAGCAATTGATTGCGGCTGCCGATGCTGAAGTGAAAGAGATCGAAGACCAGTATGTATCCGGTCTGGTGACACAGGGTGAGCGTTACAACAAGGTGGTCGACATCTGGGGTCGTGCTGGTGACAAAGTGGCTGAGGCCATGATGAAGCAGTTGCGCGAAGAAGATGTCAAGGACGCTGACGGCAACGTGGTCACCAAAGACGGTAAAGCTGTTCGTCAGGAATCCTTTAACGCGATTTACATGATGGCCGACTCCGGTGCGCGGGGTTCCGCAGCGCAGGTGCGTCAGCTGGCTGGTATGCGTGGCCTGATGGCGAAACCAGATGGTTCCATTATTGAAACGCCGATCAAGGCGAACTTCCGTGATGGCTTGAACGTGTTGCAATACTTTATTTCAACCCACGGTGCGCGTAAGGGTCTGGCCGATACGGCGCTGAAAACAGCGAACTCCGGTTACCTGACACGCCGTCTGGTAGACGTGACACAAGACTTGGTTGTGACCGAGACCGATTGTGGCACCACCGAAGGCTTGGTCACCAAGGCGCTGGTTAAAGGCGGTGAAGTGGTTGAGCCCTTGCATGACCGTATCCTGGGTCGTACCTCTGCTCTGGATATCTTGCATCCTGAAACACAGGAAGTGGTATTCGCAGCCGGTACTTTGCTGGGTGAAGACGAAGTCGAGAAAATTGATGCGTTGGGCATTGATGAAGTCAAAGTGCGTACTGCCCTGACTTGCGACACACGTTACGGGATTTGTGCCAAGTGTTATGGTCGTGACTTGGGTCGTGGCAAGCTGATCAGTATCGGCGAGTCTGTCGGCGTGATTGCGGCACAGTCCATCGGTGAGCCTGGTACACAGTTGACCATGCGTACATTCCACATTGGTGGTGCGGTATCCCGTGCAGCTTCTGTGTCACAAGTAGAGAGCAAGTCTAACGGTACTGCTGGCTTCACATCGACCATGCGTTACGTGACCAACTCACGTGGTGAGCAAATCGTGATTTCCCGTAACGGTGAGGTTGTGATTTCTGACGACAATGGCCGTGAGCGTGAGCGTCATAAAGTGCCTTACGGTGCGACGCTGACCATCAATGATGGTAAGACGGTTAAAGCGGGTCAGGCCTTGGCGACTTGGGATCCACATACTCGTCCGATTATTACCGAGTATGCGGGTCGCGTGAAGTTCGAGAACGTTGAAGAAGGCGTCACGGTTGCCAAGCAGGTGGATGAAGTCACTGGCTTGTCCTCACTGGTGGTGATTGATCCTAAACAAAGAGCGGGCTCGACTAAAGGCTTGCGTCCACAGGTGAAATTGCTGGATGCCAATGGTGTGGAAGTTAAAATTGCCGGTACTGAAACGCCGGTCAACGTCACCTTCCAGCTGGGTTGTATCATTACCGTGAAAGATGGTCAGGAAGTGGGTGTGGGTGAAGTGCTGGCACGTATCCCGCAAGAATCCTCCAAAACACGGGATATTACCGGGGGTCTGCCACGTGTGGCTGAACTGTTCGAAGCGCGTTCACCCAAAGATGCCGGCATGCTGGCAGAAGTGACCGGTACTGTGTCATTTGGTAAGGACACCAAGGGTAAGCAGCGTCTGGTCATTACTGACCTCGACGGTATTACCAGCGAGTTCCTGATTGCCAAGGACAAGCACGTGACCGCGCACGATGGTCAAGTGGTCACCAAGGGTGAAACGATTGTCGACGGCCCGGCAGATCCGCAAGACATCTTGCGTCTGCAAGGTCGTGAGGCACTGGCACGTTACATCATTGACGAAGTACAAGACGTGTATCGTTTGCAGGGCGTGAAGATTAACGACAAGCACATTGAAGTCATTGTGCGTCAGATGTTGCGCCGTGTGAAAGTGCAAGATGCTGGTGATACCAGCTTCATCCCGGGTGAGCAGGTAGAACGTGCAGACTTGTTGACTGAAAACGAACGCGTCATTGCCGAAAACAAACGTCCGGCAACATTCGAGTACGTATTGCTGGGGATTACCAAGGCATCGCTGTCTACGGACTCCTTCATCTCTGCCGCATCCTTCCAGGAAACGACAAGAGTGTTGACCGAGGCTGCGATCTTGGGCAAACGCGACGATCTGCGTGGCTTGAAAGAAAACGTGATTGTCGGCCGTCTGATTCCAGCCGGTACCGGTTTGGCGTATCACGAGTCTCGCAAGCGTGCAGCAATTGCGTCGTTGACGCCAAATGTCGCTGAGCCTTCAGAAGCGATGTTGGCCGCTGAAGCGATGTTTGCACCAGAAGAAGTGGTTGAAGAAACCGCAACGGACGACAACGCGACCGAGTAATTTTAGGCTTTACCGGTCGTCAGGCCGGGTAATAAAACAAGGGGTGTTCAAGTATGAATAATGCTTGACACCCCTTGACTCGTTTATTAAAATGCTGGGTTTCTCAGAATAGCCTTATTGTCTCAATAAGGTGTTATTGTTGATATGCCGCCGGTCCTGAGTTTCCTGCTCAGTTGGTGGATTTTTTAAGGTGAAGAGGTTAAGGCAATGCCAACCATTAATCAGTTAGTACGTAAACCACGCGTTAAAGTGGTAACCAAGAGCAAGGTTCCAGCCCTGGAATCCTGCCCACAAAAGCGTGGTGTATGTACCCGTGTGTACACCACTACTCCTAAAAAGCCAAACTCCGCGTTGCGTAAGGTTGCCAAAGTGCGCCTGACTAACGGTTACGAAGTCATTAGCTACATCGGCGGTGAAGGCCATAACCTGCAAGAGCACTCTGTGGTACTGATTCGCGGTGGTCGTGTAAAAGACTTGCCAGGTGTGCGTTACCACATGGTGCGCGGTAGCTTGGATACGGCTGGTGTGAAAGATCGTAAACAGTCACGTTCCAAATACGGTGCTAAACGTCCTAAAGAAGCTAAAGCTTAATTTGTTAAGTTGGTTTCGGACATTGGTCCAATTTTTAATAGCGGCTGAAATGCCTTGCAGTGTTGTAGCTAGCAAAATTTAATTGAAAGAGAATAGTTATGCCTAGACGTAGAGAAGTTCCCAAACGTAATATCTTGCCGGATCCAAAATTTGGTAGCCAGGAAGTATCCAAATTCGTAAACGTACTGATGACAGGTGGTAAGAAATCTGTTGCTGAGCGTATTGTTTACGGTGCATTTGATCAAGTAGCCAGCAAGAGTGGCAAAGATCCGCTGGAATTATTCACCACAGCGTTGAACAATCTGCGCCCTATCGTTGAAGTGAAAAGCCGTCGCGTCGGTGGTGCTAACTATCAGGTGCCTGTTGAAGTGCGTCCTAGCCGTCGTAGCGCCTTGGCAATGCGTTGGTTGCGTGATGCAGCGCGCAAGCGTGGCGAAAAGTCCATGGGCTTGCGTCTGGCTGCTGAGTTGCTTGAAGCCTCAGAAGGCCGCGGCGCCGCAATGAAGAAGCGTGAAGAAGTTCATCGTATGGCAGAAGCCAACAAGGCTTTCTCACACTTCCGTTTTTAATTAAACGACCTCGTTCTTTAATAATTAGTTGAATTGATAGCAAAGGTAAAGCATCGTGGCACGTAAAACCCCTATTGAACGCTACCGTAATATTGGTATTTCTGCGCACATTGACGCAGGTAAAACAACCACGACAGAACGTATTCTGTTCTACACTGGTGTGAACCATAAAATTGGTGAGGTGCACGATGGTGCAGCGACCATGGACTGGATGGAACAAGAGCAGGAGCGTGGGATTACCATTACTTCCGCTGCGACCACCTGTTTCTGGAAAGGCATGGACCTGTCTTTGCCTGAGCATCGATTCAACATTATTGATACCCCTGGGCACGTAGACTTCACGATTGAAGTTGAGCGTTCCATGCGTGTGCTGGATGGCGCCTGCATGGTGTACTGTGCGGTAGGTGGTGTGCAACCACAATCTGAAACTGTTTGGCGTCAGGCCAACAAATACAAAGTGCCTCGCTTGGCCTTTGTGAACAAAATGGACCGTTCTGGTGCCGACTTCTTCAAAGTGGTTGAGCAGATGAAAACGCGTCTGCGCGCAAGCCCAGTGCCTGTGGTGATCCCAATTGGCCGTGAAGATACTTTCACTGGCGTCGTTGATCTCATGAAAATGAAAGCCATCATCTGGGATGAGGCTTCTCAAGGCATGAAATTTACTTACGGTGAGATTCCGGCTGATCTGGTTGAGACTGCTAAAAAATGGCGCGAGCAGATGGTTGAATCTGCGGCTGAAGCCAGCGAAGATCTGATGAACAAATACCTGGAAAACGGTGATCTGGAAGAGAAGGACATCGTGTTTGGTCTGCGTACGCGTACCATTGCGGGTGAAATTCAGCCGATGCTGTGCGGTTCTGCCTTTAAAAACAAAGGCGTGCAACGTATGCTGGATGCGGTGATTCAGTTCCTGCCATCTCCAGTAGATATTCCTGATGTGACCGGTGAAGATGATGATGGCAAACCAGCCAGCCGTAAAGCAGATGACAAAGAGGGGTTCTCTGCGCTGGCATTTAAATTGATGACAGACCCGTTTGTCGGTCAGTTGACTTTTATCCGTGTTTACTCTGGTGTGTTGAACAAGGGTGATACCGTACTCAACTCTGTGAAGGGTAAAAAAGAGCGTATCGGTCGTATCGTTCAGATGCATGCGAATAACCGTGAAGAAGTGGATGAAGTGTTGGCAGGCGACATTGCAGCCTGTATCGGTTTGAAAGAAGTGACCACAGGTGAATCTCTGTGCTCTCCAGACAAGCCTATCATCCTTGAACGCATGGTATTCCCTGAGCCAGTGATTCACGTGGCTGTTGAGCCAAAAACCAAGAGCGATCAGGAAAAAATGGGCTTGGCATTGGGTCGTTTGGCACAAGAAGACCCTTCTTTCCGCGTGCGTTCCGACGAAGAGTCTGGCCAAACCATTATTTCCGGTATGGGTGAATTGCACCTGGAGATTCTGGTTGACCGTATGAAGCGTGAATTCAACGTTGAAGCCAACGTAGGTGCGCCACAAGTGGCTTACCGTGAAGCGATCCGTAAAGCGGTTGAGGTTGAAGGTAAATTCGTTAAACAGTCCGGTGGTAAAGGTCAGTACGGTCACGTATGGCTCAAAATGGAGCCAAATGAGGCTGGTAAAGGTTACGAGTTCGTGGATGCCATTAAAGGCGGTACTGTGCCACGTGAATTTATCCCTGCAGTAGATAAAGGGTTGCGTGAAACGATTCCAGCAGGTGTTCTGGCAGGCTTCCCAGTGGTCGACGTAAAAGTGACCCTGTTTGATGGTTCCTACCATGACGTTGACTCGAACGAAAACGCGTTCAAGATGGCTGCTTCTATCGGTTTCAAAGATGGTATGCGTAAAGCAGATCCAGTCTTGCTGGAGCCAATGATGGCGGTTGAAGTTGAAACGCCTGAAGAGTACATGGGTGATGTGATGGGTGACTTGTCATCTCGTCGTGGCATCATTCAGGGCATGGATGATATGCCTGGTGGCGGTAAAGCGATTAAAGCTGAAGTGCCGCTGTCAGAGATGTTTGGTTACTCCACTGTCGTGCGTTCCTTGTCACAAGGTCGTGCAACCTACAGCATGGAATTCAAACACTACGCAGATGCGCCGAAAAACGTTGCTGATGCAATCATCAACAAAAAATAATTGATTTTTAAAGTATTGAATTAAAGGAAAAACATCATGGCAAAAGGCAAATTTGAACGTACCAAGCCACACGTGAACGTTGGTACGATTGGTCACGTTGACCACGGTAAGACAACATTGACAGCGGCGATCACCACAGTGTTGACCAAGAAATTTGGTGGCGAAGCAAAAGCTTACGACCAAATTGACGCGGCACCAGAAGAAAAAGCACGTGGTATTACCATCAACACAGCACACGTTGAGTACGAGACTGCAAGCCGTCACTACGCACACGTTGACTGCCCAGGCCACGCCGACTACGTTAAAAACATGATTACCGGTGCTGCCCAGATGGACGGCGCGATCCTAGTATGTTCCGCTGCTGACGGCCCTATGCCACAAACACGTGAGCACATCCTGTTGGCCCGTCAGGTTGGCGTACCATACATCGTTGTGTTCCTGAACAAAGCTGACATGGTTGACGACGCTGAGTTGTTGGAACTGGTTGAAATGGAAGTGCGTGACTTGCTGAGCAAGTATGACTTCCCAGGTGATGACACCCCAATCATCAAAGGTTCTGCTAAATTGGCCCTTGAAGGCGACCAATCAGAAATCGGCGAACCAGCGATCTTCGCATTGGCTGACGCATTGGACAGCTACATCCCAACCCCAGAGCGTGCCATTGACGGTACCTTCCTGATGCCAGTAGAAGACGTATTCTCTATCTCTGGTCGTGGTACTGTAGTAACAGGCCGTGTTGAGCGTGGTATCGTTAAAGTCGGTGACGAAATCGAAATCGTTGGTCTGAAGCCAACCTTGAAAACCACCTGTACTGGTGTTGAAATGTTCCGTAAACTGCTGGACCAAGGTCAAGCGGGTGACAACGTAGGCGTACTGCTGCGCGGTACCAAGCGTGAAGAAGTTGAGCGTGGTCAAGTGCTGGCTAAATCCGGTTCTATCAAACCACACACCAAGTTCACAGCTGAGATCTACGTGTTGGGTAAAGATGAAGGTGGTCGTCATACACCATTCTTCAACGGCTACCGCCCACAGTTCTACTTCCGTACCACTGACGTGACTGGTGCAGTTGAATTGCCAGCAGGTACCGAAATGGTGATGCCAGGTGATAACGTATCTATCACTGTGACATTGATCGCACCTATCGCGATGGAAGATGGTCTGCGCTTCGCGATTCGTGAAGGTGGTCGTACCGTTGGTGCTGGCGTCGTTGCCAAAATCATCGAGTAATTCTTTTTATGAGCGGCAGGCGTATCCTGCCGCTTTTTGCTCTTTTTAAGGAAAAAACATGGCAGCTCAAAAAATTCGTATCCGTCTGAAAGCATTTGACTATCGTTTGATCGACCAATCTGCTTTGGAAATTGTGGATACTGCGAAACGTACTGGTGCAGTTGTAAAAGGTCCAGTGCCATTGCCAACACGTATCGAACGCTTTGACATTCTGCGTTCACCACACGTGAACAAAACCTCCCGTGACCAGTTTGAAATCCGTACCCATCAGCGTTTGATGGATATCGTTGATCCTACAGACAAGACTGTAGATGCATTGATGAAATTGGATTTGCCAGCTGGCGTAGATGTAGAAATCAAGCTTTAATTTTTAAAGTTGTCATTAGAAATAACCTTTTCGAAAGAAAAAGGTTATTGTCAAATCAAGAATAGTTCGGTATAATCCGCGCTCTTCGGTGGACGGTCAATTGTAATCGTTCACTTTAACTATTATAAGGAACTGATCATGAGCTTAGGGCTTATTGGTCGCAAGGTGGGCATGACCCGCATTTTTACAGAAGAAGGCGCAAGCGTTCCTGTAACAGTGCTGGAAGTGATTCCTAACCGCGTGACACAAGTAAAGACAGTCGCAACTGATGGTTATACTGGCCTTCAGGTTGCTTATGGTGAGCGTCGTGCTAGCCGTATCAACAAAGCGTTGACTGGTCATTATGCCAAGGCTGGCGTTGCTGCCGGTGCTGGTATTAAAGAATTCAATGTGGCTGAAGATGTATTGGCTAACTTCCAAGTGGGTGGCAATGTCACTGTAGACATTTTCTCCGTTGGTCAGTTGGTTGATGTGACGGGTACTTCCATCGGTAAAGGTTTTGCCGGTGCGATCAAGCGTCACAACTTCTCCTCTAACCGTGCATCTCACGGTAACTCACGTTCGCACAATGTACCGGGTTCTATCGGTATGGCGCAGGATCCAGGTCGAGTATTCCCTGGTAAGCGCATGCCTGGTCATTTGGGTGATGCTAAAGTCACAACCCAAAACCTGGAAATCGTCCGTGTAGATGTGGAGCGTAACCTGTTGTTGATTAAAGGTTCCGTGCCTGGCTCCAAAGGTGGCAATGTCGTTGTACGTCCAGCCATCAAAGCGAAAGGGGCTAAATAATGGAATTGAAACTTATCGATCAAAACGGCAAGGTTGCTAAAAAAGGCGTAGATGCCTCTGATGTGACGTTCGGTCGTGAATTTAATGAGTCATTGGTGCATGAAGTGGTTGTTGCCTACATGGCAAACGCCCGTACTGCAACCCGTGCTCAAAAAACACGTGCTACTGTTGCTCACACGACACACAAGCCATATGCACAAAAAGGTACTGGTAACGCCCGTGCCGGTATGGCATCCAGCCCGATTTGGCGTGGAGGCGGTCGTGCATTCCCAAACAGCCCTAACGAAAACTATAGCCACAAGGTGAACCGTAAGGCTTACCGTGCTGGTATGCAGACGATTTTGTCTGAACTGGTGCGTCAGGACCGTTTGAAGGTGGTAGACAGTTTCACTGTTGATACGCCAAAAACTAAACAATTCGTACAGAAAATCAATGCTCTGGGCATCGATGGCGGTGTTTTGCTGTTGACTGATGGTTTTGATGAGAATTTGTACTTGTCTTCCCGTAACCTGCCAAACGTATTGGTGGTTGAAGCGCAATATGCTGACCCAGTAAGTCTGGTGCGTTTCCCTAACGTTTTGGTCACAGCCGGTGCTGTGAAGAAACTTGAGGAGATCTTGGCATGATTACCGCAGCTACAAAAACACAAGATCGTTTGTTGCAAGTGATTTTGGCTCCACAAATTACTGAAAAAGCAACATTCATTGCTGACAAGCATCAGCAAATTGCTTTTAAAGTGCGTACTGATGCGACCAAGCCAGAAATTAAGGCTGCTGTTGAATTGGTGTTCAAGGTCGAAGTCGCTTCTGTGTCTGTGATTAATGTCGCAGGTAAAGTGAAGCGCGCTGGTCGTCGCATGGGTAAACGTAGTGACTGGAAAAAAGCTTATGTGAGCTTGAAGCCAGGTCAAGAAATTAACTTCGCAGCTGGCGAATAAGGAGAGAAGACATGGCATTAGTTAAAGTCAAACCAACTTCCCCCGGTCGTCGCGGTGTATTGAAAGTCATTACACCAGATTTGCATAAAGGCAAGCCTTACGCGCCGCTGTTGGAAAGTCAAAGCAAGAACGCAGGTCGTAACAATAATGGCCGTATTACCACTCGTCATCAAGGTGGTGGTCATAAGCAGCATTACCGTATTGTCGACTTCCGCCGTAACAAAGATGGTATTCCTGCAACTGTTGAACGTATCGAATACGATCCAAACCGTACAGCAAACATTGCTTTGTTGTGCTACGCGGATGGTGAGCGTCGTTACATCATTGCGCCACGTGGCATCGCTGCCGGTGCGCAACTGTTGAGCGGCTCTGAAGCGCCTATCCGTGCTGGTAATGCTTTGCCACTGCGCAATATTCCAGTTGGTAGCACCATTCACTGCATCGAGATTCAGCCAGGTAAAGGTGCCCAAATCGCCCGTTCAGCCGGTACTTCTGTGCAGCTGTTGGCGCGTGAAGGTTCTTATGCTCAGTTGCGTTTGCGCTCTGGTGAAGTTCGCCGTGTGCACGTGGATTGCAAGGCAACCCTGGGTGAAGTGGGTAACGAAGAGCATTCATTGCGTTCTATCGGTAAAGCTGGTGCGATGCGCTGGCGTGGTATCCGTCCAACCGTACGTGGTGTGGTGATGAACCCGGTTGATCACCCGCACGGTGGTGGTGAAGGCCGTACTGCTGCCGGTATGAACCCTGTGTCACCATGGGGTCAGAAAACTAAGGGTTATCGTACTCGTAAGAATAAGCGTACCGATAACATGCGCGTAAGTCGTCGTCCGAGAAATGTAAGGTAATCGCTATGGCACGTTCTATTAAAAAAGGTCCATTTGTGGATGCACATTTGGCGAAGAAAGTCGAAACCGCTGTTGCGGGTCGCGATCGCAAGCCAATCAAAACTTGGTCACGTCGCTCGACAGTTTTGCCAAATTTCATTGGTTTAACCATCGCAGTGCACAACGGCAGACAGCATGTGCCTGTGTTGATTTCTGAAAACATGGTTGGTCACAAGCTCGGTGAATTTGCGTTGACACGCACATTCAAGGGTCACGCGGCTGATAAAAAAGCGAAGAAGTAAGGGGCTGATAATGCAAGTGACTGCAGTTTTAAAAGGCGTACACCTTTCTCCGCAAAAAGCGCGTTTGGTGGCTGACCTTGTGCGTGGCAAAAAAGTTGATCAAGCACTGAATATCCTGGCATTCACGCCCAAGCGTGGTGCTGAGATCATCAAAAAAGTGGTTGAGTCAGCCATTGCTAACGCTGAACATAACAATGGTGCTGATATCGATACGTTGAAGGTGACTTCAATTTATGTCGATAAAGGCTTGGTGATGAAGCGTATCCGTGCACGTGCAAAAGGTCGCGCTGGTCGTATTACGAAGCCAACCTGTCATATTCATGTGACAGTCGGTGACTCAAAGGAATAATATGGGACAGAAAATTCATCCAATTGGGTTCCGTTTGAGCGTTCAGAAAAACTGGGCCTCACGTTGGTACTCTAACAGCCAGAACTTCCCTGCGATGTTGCAAGGCGACATCAAAGTGCGTGAGTTCTTGAACAAGAAACTGGCAAGCGCTGCTGTAAGCAAAATTATTATCGAGCGTCCGGCTAAAAACGCAAAAATTACAATTCACAGTGCCCGTCCAGGTGTTGTGATTGGTAAAAAAGGTGAAGACATCGAGTCTTTACGTTCTACTCTGCAAGGGTTGATGGGCGTGCCTGTTCACCTGAACATTGAAGAAGTGCGTAAGCCAGAGTTAGATGCTACATTGATCGCACAGTCGATTGCTCAGCAATTGGAAAAGCGTGTGATGTTCCGTCGTGCCATGAAACGCGCCATGCAAAATGCAATGCGTTTGGGTGCACAAGGCATCAAGATTATGAGTTCCGGTCGTTTGAACGGTATCGAAATTGCACGTACAGAGTGGTATCGCGAAGGTCGTGTGCCTCTCCATACACTGCGTGCTGATATCGACTATGGTGTGGCAGAAGCTTCTACCACCTACGGTATTATCGGGATTAAAGTTTGGGTATTCAAAGGCGAGATTTTCGGTGACAACGCTGCTGCTAATGCTGCGGTTGCCGATGCTGAGCCAGAGAAAAAAGTAAGAAAGCCGAGGGCTAAAGATGCTGCAACCAGCTAGACAGAAATACCGCAAGATGCAAAAGGGTCGTAATAAAGGCATTGCGACTACTGGTAACAAGGTAAGCTTTGGTGAATTTGGTTTAAAAGCGATTGGTCGTGGTCGTTTGACCGCACGCCAGATTGAAGCTGCCCGTCGTGTGATGACTCGTCACATTAAACGTGGTGGTCGCGTTTGGATCCGTGTGTTTCCTGACCAACCAATCTCTAAAAAACCAGCTGAAGTGCGTATGGGTAATGGTAAAGGTAGTGTTGATTACTACATCGCTCAAATTCAGCCAGGCAAAATGTTGTACGAGATGGATGGCGTGAGCGAAGAGTTGGCTCGCGAAGCTTTCAAATTGGCTGCTGCTAAGTTGCCAATTGAAACTACATTCATGACCCGTCAAATTGGCAGTTAAGGAGTAGTTAAATGAAAGCTTCAGAATTCAGAGCAAAATCGGCAGATGAGCTCAATAACGAGTTGGTAGAGTTGCGTCGTGCGCAGTTTTCATTGCGTATGCAATTGGCGACTCAACAATTGAACAAAGTGGATCAGCTGGCTAAAGTGCGCAAAGATGTTGCTCGCGTCAAGACCGTGCTGGCTGAGAAGGCGAAACAGGCATGATGACTGAAAAAGCGAAAGTTGTACGCAGTTTGACTGGCCGCGTCGTAAGCAACAAGATGGATAAAACCGTGACTGTGCTTGTCGAGCGTAAAGTGAAACACCCTTTGATTGGTAAAGTGGTTGTGAAATCGAACAAGTTCCATGCACATGATGAAAACAATGCATGTAACGAAGGCGATGTTGTGACGATCACAGAAACCCGCCCATACTCCAAGACCAAAACTTGGATCGTAAGCAAAATCGAAGCTAAATAAGGCTTCAAATATATAAAACCGGAAAAACGCTTGTCATAAGCGTTTTTTTGGTTGTATAATGTTGGACTTTTCGGTGCCCGCCTTAGTTGGCATGTAGCTGGCACCCCAATACTGACCGTGGTCTATTGGCCTTAACGTGTTTTTTGGGCGCAAGTTCAAAAAGCGGGCGGCTGGTAGTGGTTATAACGGATTAAGTTGGAGATTATTTCTCATGATTCAAATGCAATCTCGGCTGGAAGTGGCCGACAACACTGGTGCGCGTTCCGTTCAGTGTATCAAGGTCTTGGGTGGTTCCAAGCGTCGTTATGCCAGCATTGGCGACATCATCAAGGTCAGCGTGAAAGATGCTGCGCCGCGTGGTCGCGTCAAGAAAGGTGAAATCTACAACGCTGTGGTTGTGCGCACTGCTAAAGGTGTTCGCCGTCCAGATGGTTCGTTAGTTAAATTTGATGCCAATGCTGCAGTGTTGTTGAACAACAAGCTGGAGCCGATTGGTACACGTATTTTTGGCCCTGTGACACGTGAATTGCGTAGTGAGCGCTTCATGAAGATTGTTTCACTGGCGCCTGAAGTGTTGTAAGGCTTGGAGACAATCAAATGAGCAAAATTCGCAAAGGTGACCAGGTCATTTTGAATACAGGTAAAGATGCAGGCAAAACAGGTACTGTTTTGAGCGTCTTGCCAAGCGGCCATGTAGTGGTTGAAGGTTTGAATGTAGTGAAAAAACACACTCGTCCTAACCCCATGCGTGGTATCACTGGTGGCATCATCAGCAAGGAAATGCCGGTTGACGGCTCCAATGTGGCGATTTACAACGCTGCAACACAAAAAGCTGATCGTGTTGGTTTTAAGGTACTGGAAGATGGTCGCAAGATTCGTGTATTCAAATCTAGCGGCGAGTCTATCGACGCATAGGAATAAATATGGCACGTTTAAAACAGTATTATAACGATACAGTAGTGGCCAAATTGACAGAACAATTTGGTTATACCTCTCCAATGCAGGTGCCTCGTATCGAAAAAATTACCCTGAACATGGGTGTGGGCGAAGCCGTTGCTGACAAGAAAGTCATGGAAAATGCGGTGTCTGATATGCAGAAAATTGCCGGTCAGAAACCTATTGTGACCAAGGCTAAAAAGTCTGTGGCTGCATTTAAAATCCGTGATGACTATCCTGTTGGTTGTAAAGTAACTCTGCGTCGTGAGCGCATGTATGAGTTTCTGGATCGCCTGATCACTGTGGCTATTCCACGTATCCGTGACTTCCGTGGTATTTCCGGCAAATCATTTGATGGCCGTGGTAACTACAACATGGGTGTAAAAGAGCAGATCATTTTCCCGGAAATCGAGTACGACAAGATCGATGCGCTGCGCGGGATGAATATCACAATTACCACAACAGCAAAAACAGACGAAGAAGCGAAAGCTCTTTTGGCTGCGTTTAGTTTCCCTTTCAGAGGTTAAGTCATGGCAAAAGTATGTATGACAGAGCGCGAGCAAAAGCGTCGCGAAACCGTTAAAAAATTTGCAGCTAAACGAGCTGAATTGGTTGCTACTGTGAATGACCAGTCTGCCAGTGTTGAAGATCGCATGGCTGCACGTTTGAAATTGCAAAGTTTGCCACGTAATTCCAGTCCTGTTCGCACACGTAATCGTTGTGCTTTGACTGGTCGTCCACGTGGTGTGTTTAGTAAATTTGGTATCGCACGTAACGAGTTGCGTAAATTGATGATGGCTGGTCACGTACCAGGTGTCACCAAGGCCAGCTGGTAACGGAGGAATAGAACATGAGTATGAGTGATCCGATTGCCGATATGTTGACCCGTATTCGTAACGCGCAACGTACGAATAAAACAACCGTTTCAATGCCTGCTTCCAAGTTGAAGGGTGCAATTGCAAATGTGTTGAAAGATGAAGGTTATATCGACGATTTCAACGTTCAAAACAATGACGGTAAGCCAGTTTTGAACATTAGCCTGAAATATTACGCAGGTCGTCCAGTGATTGAGAAGATCGAGCGCGTATCCAAGCCAGGTTTGCGTGTTTATAAAGGTAGCGAAAATCTGCCTAAAGTAATGAACGGTTTGGGTGTGACGATTGTTTCAACATCCAAAGGCGTGATGACCGATCGTAAAGCACAAGCTGCCGGTATTGGTGGCGAAGTTCTGTGCATCGTGGCCTAAGGAGAATCAATATGTCACGTGTTGCTAAAAATCCGATTGCAATTCCTGCGAAAGTAGAAGTTGTAATCTCAGCCTCAGAAGTCGCGGTGAGCGGCCCTTTGGGTAAGTTGACTCAAGCGTTGTCTGCTGATATTTCAGTGGTTCGCGAAGGTGAGCAGTTGTTGGTTCAAACGAATGGTGAAACACAGCATGCAAGAGCGATGTCAGGTACAACCCGCGCATTGCTGGCCAATATGGTGCAAGGTGTTTCTGCCGGGTTTACCCGTAAGCTGTCACTGATCGGTGTGGGTTACAAAGCCAATGCTCAGGGTTCTACCTTGAACCTGGAGTTGGGCTATTCCCACCCAATCAACCATAAAATGCCTGAAGGCGTGACTGTACAGACACCTACTCCTACTGAAGTAGTGTTGACAGGCGCCAACAAGCAAGTGGTTGGTCAAGTGGCTGCTCAAATTCGTGCTTACCGTGCACCAGAGCCTTATAAAGGTAAAGGTGTTCGTTATGCTGACGAAGTGGTGGTCATCAAAGAGACCAAGAAAAAATAAGTAAGACACTTGTAGGTTACAGCTCCTAATTAGAAGCTCGCCTGAACAGTGATTCAACATTAAAGGTAAATTCAATGAAAAACGTAAATAACCGCTTGCGCAGAGCACGTAAAACCCGTGCCAAAATCGCCGAGTTGAAAGTGACACGTTTGAGTGTACATCGCACCAACACCAATATCTACGCACAGATTATTGCTGAAACTGGCGATCGCGTGTTGGCGAGTGCATCCACCGTTGAGGCTGAAGTGCGTCAACAACTGAAAAATGGCGGCAACATCGAAGCTGCAACCCTGATTGGTAAGCGTATTGCTGAAAAAGCAGCAAAAGCAGGTATTACCACTGTTGCATTTGATCGTTCAGGCTACAAGTATCACGGTCGTATCAAGGCTTTGGCTGACGCTGCCCGTGAATCTGGTCTCAAATTCTAAGGGTGAGATAAAGAATGGCTAAAGATATTGAACAACAGCAGCAAACTGACGGTTTGCGCGAAAAGATGATTACCGTTAACCGTGTAAGTAAAACGGTTAAAGGTGGTCGTATCATGAGCTTCGCTGCGCTGACCGTGGTTGGTGATGGTGATGGCGCCGTTGGTATGGGTAAAGGTAAAGCACGTGAAGTGCCTGTGGCTGTACAAAAAGCCATGGACGAAGCCCGTCGCAGTATGGTTAAAGTGAACCTGAACAATGGCACATTGCACCATGCAGTGACCGGTGTTCACGGTGCCGCTAAAGTGCTGATTCAGCCTGCTTCTGAAGGTACCGGTATTATTGCTGGTGGCGCAATGCGTGCGATCTTCGAAGTAATGGGTGTGACTAACGTCGTTGCAAAGAGTATTGGTTCAACCAATCCTTACAACCTGGTTCGCGCGACCTTGAATGGTCTGGCATCCATGAATACACCGGCTGAAATCGCCGCTAAACGTGGTAAGACCGTAGAAGAAATCAGAGGTTAATCATGGCTAAAGCAAAAAAAGAAAGCGCTACTTTGAAAGTGACGCTGGTAAGAAGTTTGATTGGTCGTATTGAAGCACACAAAGCTACTGTTCGTGGCTTGGGTTTGCGTCGTATGCACCACACTGTAGAAGTGCAGGACACTCCTGAAATTCGCGGCATGATCAACGCTGTGAGTTATCTTTTGAAGGTTGAATAATCATGCAATTAAACACGATTAAGCCTGCTGCAGGCGCAAAAAAAGCACCTCGTCGTTTAGGTCGTGGGATTGGTTCTGGCTTGGGTAAAACTGGTGGCCGTGGTCACAAAGGTCAAAAATCCCGTGCTGGCGGTTTCCATAAAGTAGGTTTTGAAGGCGGTCAAATGCCTTTGCAACGTCGCTTGCCTAAACGTGGTTTTAACTCCCTGACTCATGCAGACACCGCACGTATTCGTACTAGCGAGTTGGCTTTGGTTGATGCTGAGGTGGTTGATATCTTGGCATTGAAAGCAGCGAAATTGGTTCCAGCTGCTGTGAAGGCAGTGAAAGTCTATCTGTCTGGTGAAGTTTCAGCCAAGGTTCAAGTGCAAGGGTTGTTGTTGACCAAAGGTGCTAAGGCAGCCATTGAAGCAGCTGGCGGCAAAGTGCTGGAAGTATAAACGTAGTCAAAAGAGAGTATCAGCTTGGCACAGGATAATATCTTAAGTTCCGTTGGCAAACTTGGCGAATTAAAAAGCCGTTTGTGGTTCTTGTTGGGTGCATTGGTGGTTTACCGCCTCGGTGCACATATTCCAGTGCCAGGCATTGATCCTACAGTGTTGAAGCAGTTGTTCGACACGCAGAAAGATGGCATTTTGGGCATGTTTAACATGTTCTCCGGTGGGGCTCTGTCGCGTTTTACCGTATTTGCCCTGGGGATCATGCCCTACATTTCTGCGTCGATTATTATGCAGTTGCTCACGGTGGTTTCACCACAGTTGGAGCAGCTGAAAAAAGAAGGTGAAGCTGGTAGACGCCAGATCACGAAGTACACGCGTTACGGCACGGTATTGTTAGCGACTTTCCAGGCGCTGGGTATTGCGATCGCACTTGAAGGTCAGGCTGGTCTGGTATTGGACCCTGGCTTTGCTTTCCGCATCACTGCAGTTACCACACTGGTGGCCGGGACGATGTTCCTGATGTGGTTGGGTGAGCAGATTACCGAGCGTGGCATTGGTAATGGTATTTCTATCATTATTTTTGCCGGGATTGTAGCGGGCTTGCCGCATGCAATTGGTAGCACCTTGGATTTGGCTAAAACAGGCGCATTCTCTATTCCATTAGTGATGTTCCTGTTTGTGGCAGTGATTTTAGTGACAGCGCTGGTGGTTTTTGTTGAGCGCGGTCAACGCAAAATCACAGTGAATTACGCAAAGCGTCAGGTTGGTAACCGCATTTACGGCGGTCAATCGACGCATTTGCCTTTGAAGCTAAATATGTCTGGTGTGATTCCACCGATTTTTGCTTCAAGTATTATTTTATTCCCGGCTACTTTAGCTGGTTGGTTTGGTAGCAGTGAGCACATGTATTGGCTCAAGGACGTCAGTGCAAAACTGTCGCCTGGTCAGCCCTTATATATCTTGTTGTTTGCTGCAGCGATTTTGTTTTTTGCTTTTTTCTACACGGCATTGGTGTTCAATCCCAAGGAAACTGCAGATAACCTGAAGAAGAGTGGCGCATTTGTGCCAGGTATTCGCCCAGGTGAGCAAACCGCAAAATATATTGACCGCATCATGGGTCGTTTGACATTGATTGGTGCGCTGTACATTACGCTGGTTTGTTTATTGCCAGAGTTTTTAGTGTTGAAATTTAATACCCCGTTCTATTTTGGTGGAACTTCATTGTTGATTATCGTTGTTGTGACGATGGACTTTATGACGCAGGTGCAATCTCATCTGATGTCGCAACAGTATGAAGGCTTGCTGAAAAAGGCAAACTTTAAGGGGACGGGTAAGTAGAAGATGGCAAAAGAGGATCGCATTGAGATGCAGGGGGAGATTGTTGAAAATCTCCCGAATGCAACTTTTAAAGTGAAACTGGAAAATGGTCATACAGTACTTGGTTACATTTCAGGCAAAATGCGTATGCATTACATCCGTATTCTGCCAGGTGACAAAGTCACGGTTGAGATGACCCCTTATGATTTAACCCGTGCGCGAATTACATTCCGCGCAAAGTAAGTGAATTAATTAAAGGAAAGTAAGATGAGAGTTCGCGCATCAGTTAAAACATTATGCCGTAACTGTAAAGTCGTAAGACGTCGCGGTGTTGTTCGCATTATTTGTACTGACCCACGTCATAAACAACGTCAAGGTTAATGGTAAACAATTGCTTGTGAGAGCATAGTGAAGCTGATATAATATGCGGCTTTTCTTTTCTACGCACAAGTTTGATCGTGAAAAACGATTGATTATTGGAGTTTAAGTATGGCTCGTATTGCCGGGGTAAATATCCCAAACCACAAACATGCAGAAATTGCGTTGACCTCTATTTATGGTATTGGTCGAGATACTGCGCAGAAGATCTGTGCTGCAGCTGGTGTTTTAACTACTGTAAAGGTTAAAGACTTGAGCGATGCAGAAGTAGAGAAGCTGCGTGACGAAGTGGCTAAATACACTGTAGAAGGTGATTTGCGTCGTGAAGTGACCATGAATATCAAACGTTTGATGGACTTGGGTTGCTACCGCGGTATTCGCCATCGTCGTGGTTTGCCAGTGCGCGGTCAGCGTACCAAAACCAATGCGCGTACACGCAAAGGTCCGGTTAAAGCGATCAAACAAGCTAAATAATCTTTATTGAACAAAAGTAAATATTAAGGACAGTACAACATGGCAAAAGCTAATGTACGCGTTAGAAAAAAAGTTAAAAAGAATATTGCCGAGGGTATTGCCCACGTGCACGCTTCTTTTAACAACACGATTATCACGATTACCGATCGTCAAGGCAATGCATTGTCATGGGCTACTTCCGGTGGTCAAGGTTTTAAAGGTTCACGTAAGAGTACTCCATTTGCTGCTCAGGTAGCTTCTGAGGTGGCTGGTAAAGCCGCTCAGGAGTCTGGTGTGAAGAATCTGGAAGTGCGTATTAAAGGGCCAGGTCCAGGTCGTGAATCTGCTGTGCGTGCGTTGAATGCTGCTGGTTTCAAAATCACTAGCATTACGGATGTGACCCCGGTACCTCATAACGGTTGCCGTCCACCGAAAAAACGCAGAATTTAATTCATTTCGCTGTCACAGATTAGCGAATCGATTACTGGAGAACTATTTTGGCTAGAAATTTAGACCCTAAATGCCGTCAATGCCGTCGTGAAGGTGAAAAGCTGTTTCTGAAAGCAGAAAAATGCTTTACAGACAAATGCGCGATCGAAAAGCGCAACTTCGCACCAGGTCAGCATGGTCAACGCCGTAACTCACGTTTGTCAGACTATGGTGTCCAACTGCGTGAGAAACAAAAAGTACGTCGTATCTACGGCGTATTGGAAGGTCAATTCCGTACTTACTACGCGGAAGCTGACCGTCAAAAAGGCATTACTGGTGAGAGCCTGTTGCAGTTGCTGGAGTCCCGTTTGGACAACGTTGCATACCGCATGGGTTTGGCTGGTTCTCGCTCAGAAGCACGTCAAGTGGTCCGTCATAACGCTATTTTGGTTAACGGCAAGCGCGTAAACGTTCCTTCCTATCAAGTGAAGGCTGGTGATGTGATTTCTGTGGCTGATAAAGCAAAAACACAATTGCGTATTAAAGCAGCTGTTGAAGCAGCTGAGCAGCGTGGTTTCCCTGAGTGGTTGGAAGTCGACGTCAAAGCATTGTCTGGTAAGTTTAAGGCTAAACCTCAGCGTGATGAGTTGCCTGCTACCATCAATGAATCATTGATCGTTGAATTGTATTCTAAGTAATCGCTTAGTCTAGGCTAAGGTTTATTTTTTAATACCCAATTACTTCAAGGAATTGTATGCAAAATAACCCTACAGATTATTTGAAGCCACGTGTTGTTGACGTTGAAGTGATAACGCCACTCCGCGCACGTGTGACTTTGGAGCCAATGGAACGTGGCTTTGGCTATACCTTGGGTAATGCGTTAAGAAGAGTCTTGCTCTCTTCCATTCCGGGTTTTGCCATTACTGAAGTAAAAATCGATGGTGTCGTACATGAGTACTCCACTATCGAAGGTGTGCAAGAAGATGTTGTTGATATCTTGCTTAACCTCAAAGGTGTTGCTTTAAAACTGCACAACAAAACTGAAACCATTCTGGTTTTGAGCAAAAGCGGTGAAGGTATTGTGACAGCGGGTGATTTTGAAGTGGGTCATGATGCTGAGATTGTGAATCCAAATCATATCCTTGCTAACATCACTAAAGGCGGTAAGTTGAACCTGGAAGTGAAAGTTGAAATGGGTCGTGGTTATCAACCTGTCCCAGCTCGTCAAAAAGCCAACGATGAAGACCGTGTGTTGGGCTTCATGATGGTGGATGCGTCTTTCAGCCCGATCAACAAAGTCAGCTATCATGTTGAAAGTGCCCGTGTTGAGCAGCGTACTGACCTCGACAAGCTGATTATGGATGTGGAAACCAACGGTATCATCGAGCCTGAGCAGGCGATTCGTGATGCTGCACGTATCCTGATTGGTCAGTTGTCTGTATTTGCGAACCTGGAAGGTGCTTCTGCTGACGTTGAAGTGAAAGCAGCTCCACAGGTAGATCCTATCTTGTTGCGTCCAGTAGATGATCTGGAATTGACAGTACGTTCTGCCAACTGCCTCAAAGCAGAAAACATTTTCTACATTGGTGATCTGATTCAGCGTACTGAAAACGAATTGCTGAAGGCGCCTAACCTGGGTAGAAAATCACTGAATGAAATTAAAGATGTGTTGGCCTCCAAAGGCTTAACACTGGGAATGAAGCTGGAAAACTGGCCACCTGTTGGCTTGGAAAAAGCTTAATTTCTAATAAGATAAATACTTAAGGAAATTACTATGCGTCACGGTAATAGCAATCGTAAATTGAACAGAACCAGCAGCCACCGTGCTGCCATGTTCCGCAACATGGTGACCTCTTTGCTGCGTCACGAAGTGATCAAAACAACTTTGCCAAAAGCAAAAGAGCTGCGTAAGTACGCTGAGCCTCTGATCACTTTGGGTAAAACACCTACACTGGCAAACCGTCGTTTGGCGTTCAGCCGTCTGCGTGACCGTGACATCGTTGGTAAACTGTTCGGTGAACTAGGTCCACGTTACAATGCACGCAATGGTGGTTACCTGCGTATTCTGAAATGTGGTTTCCGCAACGGTGACAATGCGCCTATGGCGTTTGTTGAGTTGGTAGACCGTCCAGAAGTTGCAGAAGCACCAGCTGCAGAGTAAGTTCTGACGCATCAATAAAAAAGCCAGCAATCGCTGGCTTTTTTATTTGGTACGATGCGATAACAGCCATTGACTGACTTGTTCGCTATTAAAAGGCCAAGCCAGTATATTCTCCTGATCTGACGAGTTTTCTAACAATACTGGAATGCTGATTTGATAGCGTTCTAGCAATTTTTCATCTTCAATAATGTCTACGTATTGGTAAGGCAGTTTTAAGGCCTGCAAAATACGCTCTGCATCCTCACAGAGATGACACCCAAGGGTGCCAAATAATATCAATGGCTTTTGCATAAAAGTCTAGGTAGTGTCATCAACGCTTTGTACAATAATACCTGCAAAAAATAACGGCTGCTCAACATTGGATCCTGCATGACAGAAATTCACGAACATGATGAAAAAGTAATTGAAGGCAAAGAGAGCCTCAGTGAGACTTTGCAGCAAGTGATCCATTTATTGGGTAAACACAAGCTGGTTGAGCATGTCGTGCATAGGCAGGATATGCCGAATCATGATCTGGTTGAGACGCTGGTACACAAGCAGAATTTGAATGTGCTGCAGCACAAACTGGATCAGCTACATCCGGCCGACGTTGCCTATATTCTGGAGTCGCTGCCATTAGACGATCGTTTAATGGTTTGGGATCTGGTAAAAGCAGAACGTGATGGCGAGATTTTGCTTGAAGTATCGGATGCGGTGCGCCAGACACTGATTGCTGACATGGATAGCGAAGAGTTGCTCGCCGCCGCCGAGCAGCTTGATACCGATGAGCTGGCTGATCTTGCGCCTGATTTACCTAAAGATGTATTGCAGGATCTGCTGTATAGCCTGGATACACAGCATCGTGAGCGTTTGCAGTCTGCGCTGTCTTATCCCGATGATACTGTCGGTTCGATCATGGATTTTGATATTGTGACCATTCGGGACGATATCACGCTGGAAGTGGTCTTGCGCTATCTGCGCAGATTGCCTAAGTTTCCCGACCATACCGACAAGTTGTTTGTCATTAATCGCGATGACATCCTACAAGGGGTGTTGCCACTCAAGCGTATTATTCTGAATGATCCGGAGACCAAAGTCGGCGATATCATGTCTACCGATGCTGTGGTGTTTCACCCTGAGGATATGGCGGACCAGGCGGCGATGGCGTTTGAACGTTATGACCTGGTAACTGCCCCGGTGGTAGATAATAATCGCAAGCTGGTCGGCAGGATTACCGTGGATACGGTGATGGATATCATCCGTGAAGAGGCCGAGGCGGATATGCTGTCTTTGGCTGGTTTGCGCGAAGAAGAAGACTTCTTTGCCTCCATCTGGAAGTCGGTGCAAAACCGTTGGGCGTGGTTGGCAATTAACTTGGTGACGGCGCTGGTTGCTTCCCGAGTCATTGGTTTGTTTGAGGGCAGTATTGAGCGAATTGTTGCGTTGGCTGCACTGATGCCGATTGTTGCCGGCATAGGCGGCAATTCCGGTAACCAAACCACCACCATGATTGTACGCGGTCTGGCTTTGGGGCAGATTTCTGGCTATCACATGAAGTCTCTGTTGCAAAAAGAGATGGGCGTGGCTTTGCTGAATGGCTTAATCTGGGGTAGTGTGCTCGGCTTGATCGCTTTTTGGCTCTATCATAGCGCGGCCTTGGGGCTGGTCATGATGTCCGCGATGACACTTAATTTGTTGTTGGCGGCCATTATTGGCGTCACCATTCCATTGGTGATGAATAAACTGGATCGTGACCCCGCCGTGGGTTCCAGTGTTCTCATTACGGCAATCACCGACAGCGGCGGCTTTATGATTTTTCTAGGCCTAGCCACCATCTTTTTGTTATAAGCGGTAATACATGGATAGCGATATTGATATTCTCTGGAAAGAAATTGCGCACGACCTGAGCTCGGTGTCGGCGTTATGGCAATTATTCATCATTGGTGCCGTGCTCGCTGTCAGCTGGCTGTTAAATCTGCACTTACGCAAGCAAATTGCGGCAGGGCGCGTAAACATCGTGTACAAAATACTGCTGGGCGGAATTGAGCGTCTGTTCTTTCCTCTGGTCGCATTTTTAATGCTGCTGATTACCCGGCTCAGCCTGGAGCATTGGATGCATGTGGGGCTGATCAAGCTGTCAGTGCGCATGCTGCTGGCGATGGTGGTGATTCGCAGTTTTGTTTATGTATTGCGTTATGTATTTTCACCTGGCGCCTGGCTGCATTCGTTTGAGCGCGTGATCGCCTGGTGTGTCTGGGTCATTGTTGCTTTGCATATCAGCGGTTTTCTCGATCCCGCATTGCAGATTCTCGAAGACGTGAAATTCACTGTCGGCAAGCAAAAGCTGAACCTGTTGTTGCTGCTTCAGGGCAGTCTGACCATCGTCATTACCATGCTGGTGGCATTGTGGCTGAGCCGCATTATTGAGATGCGCTTGATGGCTGCTACCAATATCAATGGCAACTGGCGCGTGATTATGGTCAAGCTGGTGCGCATGGTGGCGATTGTGATTGCCTTGCTGATGTCCATGGCGGCGGTGGGCATAGATGTCACCATGTTGTCCGTCTTTGGCGGCGCGCTCGGTGTTGGGTTGGGGTTTGGCTTACAAAAGATCGCCAGTAACTACGTGAGCGGCTTTATCATTTTGATGGATAAGTCTCTGCACATGGGTGACCTGATTACCATTGGGGAGCATCATGGTGTTGTGCAAGAGTTGCGCTCTCGCTACATGATCCTGCAGAAGCCCGATTCGACAGAAATCATCATTCCTAACGAGAAGATGATTACGGATGTGGTAATCAATCATACCTCTGCAGTACATACAGCCAAGGTGCCTATTCCTATTCAGATCTCCTATGAAAGCGATCTTGATCTGGCGATACAGTTATTAAAAGAAATCGGCAGAACACATGAGCGCACCATACAGGATGATACGGCGGTAGATGTGACAATCAAGTCATTTGGTCAGAATGGCATTGATTTAGTATTAGCGGTTTGGGTTCCCAACCCTGAGGAAGGTACAGCCAAATTGCAAAGTGACATTTATTATGAGATTTGGCGGCGCTTTAAAGCGAATAATATTCGGATTCCATACCCACAGCAGGAGGTCCGTATTATTTCCTCTTCAAGCGCTGTTAATGGCGATGCATAAACGATAAATGAAAGCTAATAAAAAAGCCTGCATATGCAGGCTTTTTTATTAAACACTTGAAACTAAAATTATTTCAATTTAGTCTCTTTGTACATCACATGCTTACGAGCAACTGGATCAAATTTTTTGATCTCCATTTTCTCTGGCATGGTACGTTTGTTTTTAGTAGTGGTATAGAAATGACCTGTACCAGCACTGGATTCCAATTTGATTTTTTCACGCATGATATTGTCCTTTGCTCACTAGTGCTGCGAGTTAGATTCTTTCGCCAGCAGCGCGCAAATCAGCCAATACTGCATCGATACCATTTTTGTCGATGGTACGCAAAGCGGCGTTAGTAATGCGCAGGCTTACCCAGCGGTTTTCGCTCTCAACCCAAAACTTACGGTTTTGCAAGTTAGGCAAGAAACGACGTCTTGTTTTGTTTTGTGCGTGGGAAACGTTGTTGCCCACCATTGGTTTTTTACCGGTTACCTGACATACACGTGCCATGGTTGTCTCCAAATACTTTTATCTTTTCAGAAAGAGCGAGATTATAGATTGAAATCTATGATCAAATCAAGCAATTATTGCAACTTTTCAAATAATTAGTGCTTGCCTGTGCTGCCAAAGCCGCCTTCACCGCGTTCACTGCTGGTAAATTCATCCACGATATGAAAATCTGCCTGCACTACCGGCACAATCACCATCTGCGCGATACGTTCCATCGGGTTCAAAATAAACGGTTCTTTACTGCGGTTCCAGCACGAGACCAGCAGCTGCCCCTGGTAGTCAGAGTCAATCAGGCCTACTAAGTTGCCCAATACGATGCCATGTTTATGGCCCAAGCCAGAGCGCGGCAGAATCATGGCGGCGTAATAAGTGTTGTCGATATGAATCGCCATACCAGTCGGGATCATGATGGTCTCCCCCGCTTGTATAGTTTGCGTATGTTCAATACACGCTCTTAAATCCAGCCCTGCAGACCCAGGCGTCGCGTAGCTTGGCATCATATGATGCAAACGAGGATCAAGGATTTTAAGGTCTACGGTAATTGACATGCGACTGGCTCCAGAAACTGATTGCGCTATTAAACACGAAATGGCGTCGAAAATCACTAATCGCGGCAAGGCTATTCAATAAAAAAGCCAGCAGATGCTGGCTTTTAAGCGGCGCTTAATGGATTAAAACCTGTACTGAGCACTCAAGCCCAGCAAATAATTGCGACCAGCGGCAGGCTCAAAAAATAAGCTATTGCCATCATTGACGCGTACCGCCCCGATATAATTTTTGTCGGTGATGTTTTCAAGGCGCAAATATTCTTTAAATCTCCAGTTGCTGAGGGTTTGCTCGAAACCTGCACGCACATTGAAGATTGTGTAAGAAGGCGCTTTGTCGGAGTTAATATCGTTGACATACACTTGGCTATTGTAGCGGCCTTCAAGGGCTGAGAAGAATCCCAGTGCTGGATGTCTCCAGGCAAGTTCGCCATAAATTTGTGATTTGTAAGTCCCTGGAATGCGGTTGCCAGACTTAATCAAATTTCCGCTAGCATTTTGATAGCTTGAATCAAACTTGGCATCTAAATATGAATAAGATAAATAGGTAGTCAAGCCATTAGCGAAGTTGCTATCAAGAGACAACTCAATGCCGTCTCTTTTGCTATCGTTTGCATTTGTGTATGACGATCTGCCGGCATTGGTTTGATTAACAACAATTTCATTTTTCGTGCTGATGTGAAAGAGCGTCAAATTAAGCCGAGTGTAGTCGTTTAGAAATGACTTTAAGCCTAACTCGAAATTATTGCTTTCAGATGGTTTTAGGGCAAGATTCGGTTTGCCAGCGCCGCTAGAGACATTGTCGTATGCAGCTTCAATAAAGGTAGGTGTCTCGAATCCTTTGCCAAAGTTGGCATAAAAATTTAAGCTTTCTGACGCTTTCCAGATAGCTCCAATCACAGGGGTGGTTTTTTGATATTCCACGTGGCCACTGTTATCACCGTTTACGCTGGTCAAGTTGTCTTTAACTTTTAGTTGAACATTGGTATGCCTAGCTCCTGCATGAAGGTCAACGCTATTTGTGAGGCTGATTCGCCCTTGCATGTACTGATCAAAGTTGTTCGTAATATTTTGCTCATCACGATTACGCACGTTAACGATAAACCCATTGTTCAGGGTGTTGGTGTCTAGGCGATCATCAGAGGATTTTCCATAAGTCAAACCAAAGCTTAGATTGTAAGGAAGTGTTGAAATTGAGCCAGAATTGTCCCAGCGAGCATCCATCCCATAAAACTCGCGGTTGATTTCGCTCAATCTTGCGCATGTACCACGAAGTGGATCAGATGCGCTGCAAAAGTTTGTGGCTGAGCCCGATCCGCGCAAAACGGTTGCCAGTGCCGTAGTTGTAAGGATTTGAGCATTTTTCCTTGATCCAACGTAGGGCGTAAGTGTTAGCTTGTTGTTTGCGTTAAGCGCATGTTCAATGTTGAATCCCACCTGTGTGTGGTCTCTTTTAACGCTCGTATTGGCGAATAATGCCGCGGGGACCGCGTCCTTGCGCGTTGCATTTGAGAATGCACGAGCACGATTTAATCCAAGAGGGTCTTGTGCTTCCTGATCGAACCAGTTAACTAAAGCGGTGACTTTGGTATCTTCTGTGAGGTTGAATTTGAATTTGGCAGTAGCCATCTGCTTGTTGCTTGCGCTATTCGTTCTGTAACCATCAGACTCAAAGTTAGAAACATTCAGCATGTATTCCATCCCTTCAAGCTGGCCGGAGGCTTCGAGGATGTTGCGTTTGGTGTCATAGCTGCCAAACATTGCGGTTGCACCTAGTGTTGGCGTTGCAGGGGCATCCTGGGTGAACATTTGAATTACGCCACCGGACGAGTTGCCGTAAAGCGAAGAGAATGGTCCGCGCATGACTTCTATACTTTTAATTGCTGACAGGTCAACCACGCCGGGTTGGCCTTGGCCATCTGGCATGGTCAGCGGGATGCCGTCGACATAAATACGAATGCCACGCACCCCAAACGATGAGCGCGCACCAAAGCCCCGGCTGGAAATTTGTGGATCTTGTGCCTGCTGCGTGCGGTTTTGCGCGGTAATGCCGGGTACGCGAATCAGACTTTCCGAGAGGTTGATTTGCAGTTGGCCATCTTTGATGTTTTTTTGCTCTACGACGTCAATCGCGACCGGGAGGTCAAAGCTGTTTTGTGCTTGTCGGGTGGCTGTGACCACAATCGGAGACAGGGTGACGGCTTTTTCTTCATCTGCCAATCCGCTGGTGGGGGCGATGAAGGCGGTTGCGATAGCCATCGATAAAGGCGTGAGGCGGAATACGCGCATGTTCTAACTTTCTACTTAAAATCGAATCGCGCGATTGTAAGCTGTGCGTAAGCTTTCGCTCCTCAGTATTTTCATGAAAATACTGAGGAGACCTGAAGATATTTAATGTGGATCAAGTCTCGCATGCAGATGGCAGAGAATCTCGAACGCGATATTAATTTTTTCATTGGCTTGCAGGGGCGTTTCAGCTTGATCATCTATGATGGTCACTGTGTTACGGTCACTGCCCAAGGCGGAATTGGCATGATTCGCCACAATCATGGGAATCCGCTTCGCCAGCCGTTTTTGTCGGGCGTGTTCGAGTATTTGTTCTGACTCTGCTGCAAAACCGACACAGTAAGGCGGATTAGGCAAGGACGCGACATCTGCCAGAATGTCTTTGTTTTTGATCAGCGCTAAGGTGAGTGCAGACTCACTCTTTTTGATTTTCTGTTCTGATATTTGTTGTGGTCGGTAGTCGGCCACGGCGGCGACGGCAATAAATACATCTTGGTTGGCAATGTGCTGCATCACAGTTTGATACATCTCACCGGCGCTGCCCGCGAAGCAGGCTTGGCTGACTTCGGGAGGCGTGACTTGATGGTGGCCATAGACTAGCGTGACCGTTGCGCCCATGCGGGTGGCGGCTTGCGCCAGAGCAAAGCCCATTTTGCCACTGCTCAGGTTGGTGATGCCACGTACCGGATCCAGCATTTCCATGGTCGCACCTGCGGTTATCAGGATGTTTTTTCCAGCCAATAACTTGGGTGTGAAAAAACGGGTGAGGGCCTCCAGCAGGTGATCCGGCTCCAGCATTCTGCCTTGCCCGACTTCGCCACATGCCTGCTCACCGCTGTCCGGCCCCAGGAGGGTGACGCCATCTTGCCTGAGTTGTTGCACGTTGCGCTGAGTTGCCGAATTCTCCCACATTTGTCTGTTCATGGCGGGTGCAACCAGAAGTGGGCACTCACGTGCAAGGCATAAGGTGGAGAGCAGGTCGTTGGCAAAGCCATGCGCCAGCCTGGCCATAAAATCGGCACTGGCTGGTGCAACCAGGATGGCATCTGCCTGACGGCTGAGCTCAATGTGCGGCATGCCATTGGCGATACGCTGATCCCAGCTATCTATAAACACAGGTTGCCCGGACAAGGCTTGCAAGGTGGTTGGGGTGATAAAGTGGGTGGCTGCTTCAGTCATCACCACTTGTACACGGTGGCCTTGTTTAACCAGCAAGCGCACCAATTCTGCTGTTTTGTAAGCAGCGATGCCGCCAGTGACGCCCAGTAGAATATTTAAAGGTTTTGCGTAGATCGCGTTCATGGCAAGTATTTTAACTGCAAAAGCGCGCATCGAAGCATTTTTGAGCGCCGCCGGCTGTCTTTAAACATGTTAACATCTATCCATCCTTTGGGTGGCAGGCATGATAAAGACAGTCCGAATTTTCTTTTGGGTAGTAGTGGTGAGTGCGGCTTTATTGCAGCTTTGGCAAGAGTACGAAGTCCTGCAATGGCGGCATTCGCTCAAGGTGGCTTTATATCCGGTCAATGCCGATGGCTCTGCGACTTCAGCCGCGTATATTGCCAGTTTGCGGGCTGAGGATTTTGAACAGTTGGCGGCCTTTTTCTCGCGGGAGGCTGCCAAATATCAATTGCCCTTGAGGCGGCCAATCACGTTTTATCTTGGCCCGGAAATTCATCAGGTGCCGCCTGCGCCACCTGCAGTGAGTGCGCCGTTGCATGAGATTATTTTGTGGAGTCTGCAATTTCGCTGGTTTGGCTGGCGGCATCAGCCGGAGGTTGGTGTCCCGCTAGACATCAAGTTGTATTTGCTCTATCACGATCCGGCCCGGCAACGGCATTTACGGCACTCCACCGCCTTGCACAAAGGCCGCATCGGCCGTGTCAATTTGTTTGCCGAAAACAGCCAGCACTCTGTGAATGCTGTCATTGTGGCGCATGAGCTGCTGCATACCCTGAGTGCCACAGATAAATACGACCTCAGCACCCATCAGCCCCAGTTTCCGCAAGGATATGCAGAGCCCTATGCCCAGCCGCTGTATCCGCAATCCATGGCCGAGCTGATGGCGGGCCAGATCCCTCAATCTGCGCAAACCTCGCGCATGGCAAAAAGTTTGGATGAAGTGGTGATTGGTCGACCGACAGCACGTGAGATCGGTTGGCTGCATTAGGCGATAAAGGGGGGCACATGGCAATTACAGATTGGCCGGAACAGGAACGGCCACGCGAAAAATTGCTGCGCACCGGCGCAGTGTCATTATCGGACGCAGAGTTATTGGCGATTTTCTTACGTGTTGGGGTGGCTGGTAAAACCGCTGTGGATTTGGCGAGAGAGTTGTTGCAACATTTTCATAGCCTGAATGGCGTGTTTTCAGCAGATCTTAAACAGATGTCACGGGTGTCTGGCATGGGGGTGAGTAAATATTGCCAGTTGCAGGCGGTGCTGGAAATGAGCAAGCGGGCCTTGGGCGAAACCTTGCAGCAAAATGACAGTTTTCGCTCGCCACGCCAGGTGAAGGATTATTTGCAGTTACAACTGTCGGCCTTGCAGCGCGAAGTGTTTGGTATTTTGTTTTTAGATGCGCAAAATCGGCTGATCGCCTATGAAACCTTATTCGAAGGCAGCTTGATGCAAACCAATGTTTATCCGCGTGAGGTGGTTAAACGCGCGCTGGCGCTCAATGCGGCCGCGGTGATCCTGAGCCATAATCATCCCGGTGGGGTCGCCAGTCCGAGTCGAGCCGATGAGCAATTAACCAACAGTTTGAAAGAAGCGTTGATGCTGGTGGATGTGAAAGTGCTGGATCACATTATCGTCGCCAAGCAAGAGACGTTTTCTTTTAGCGAACAGGGGATGATTTGAAGCTGATCTGCTGAAGGCTGGGAGTGGTGGGTGCTAACGGGGTCGAACCGCTGACATTCGCCTTGTAAGGGCGACGCTCTACCAACTGAGCTAAGCACCCGTGCCTTGCAACGAAGCGCGCATTATACCGAAACTCTTTTTTAGTGCAAGCAGTTGCCCGGA
>NZ_JAVTLI010000003.1:599217-730203 GCF_032248435.1 Methylophilus sp. VKM B-3414
GTGGCTTTAGGTGGTGAGTCGTTTGGTGATGTTAACTAACTGTAGCGAAATATCGGCGATGCCGGTTTTACGCTTAAAAGCCATTTCAGCCAGGAGTGAATAAGCCTGGTCTTCGCTGAGATCGCGCTGATGCATGAGAATGTCACGCGCGCTATCCACCAACTTCTGGTCTTCAAGACTCAGAATGTCGCGTGGAACGGGAGGCATGCCAGAAGCCATAACAGAATTGGGTGGTCTCATTGATCGTTTAATCAGATTATTACTGCTAGAGTTTTAGCAAACTGTATGCCAGCTGGATAAGCTTTGATAACAATATGATTCTAATCAGGAAACAGGCGGGACCTTTCTTTTTTGATGGCGGCGCTGTTCTAACTAGTCTGCACCACCACAGTGCAGTTGCACCAGTTCGCTAGGAGGAGTGGGCCTGTGTAGAGTTTTGCGCAGATGAGCGCTTTTTGTTACAGTGCAGAGATTAAAAAAAGGAAGAAATGGCATGTTAAAAGGGTTGTTGGGGCAGGTGTTTTGGGGATTGCTGGCACTCTTGGGGGCTACCGCTTTTGCACAAATTGCCTGGTGGCGTGGAGAAACATTGAATGCACTGTGGCTGATCACGGCGGCAGTGTGTGTTTACCTGATTGCCTATCGTTTTTATGCGGCCTGGATTGCGGCCAAAGTGCTGAGTATTGATGCCACCCGGGCCACACCGGCAGAGCGGTTGAATAATGGCCGCGATTATGTGCCCACGCATCGCTGGGTGGTCTTCGGTCATCACTTTGCGGCCATTGCCGGGCCAGGTCCTTTGGTTGGGCCTACCCTGGCGGCACAATTCGGATTTTTGCCAGGCACCTTATGGATACTGATCGGGGCTGTGCTGGGCGGCGCAGTGCAGGATATGGTCACGCTGTTTTTATCTACCCGCCGCGATGGCCGCAGTCTGGGGCAAATGGCGCGAGATGAAATCGGCGCTATTGGTGGAACCGCCGCCATGATTGCAACGTTGGTCATCATGATTATTTTGATCGCAGTGCTGGGTCTGGTCGTGGTCAACGCCATGAAACACAGCCCCTGGGGCACGTCGACGGTTGCCGCGACCATTCCTATTGCCATGGTCGTCGGTGTCTATATGCGTTATCTGCGTCCGGGTCGTGTGCTTGAGGCGTCGTTGTTGGGCGTCGCTTTGCTGCTTGGTTCAGTGGTGTTGGGTGGCTGGGTTGATCATCATCCGACCCTGGCGGCGCTGTTTGACCATGAAGGCTTGCCATTGGCGTTTAGCGTGATTGCCTATGGCTTTGCCGCGGCTGTGTTGCCGGTGTGGTTGTTGCTGGCCCCCCGCGATTATTTATCGACTTATATGAAGCTGGGCACGGTCATGATGCTGGCTGTGGCGATTTTATGGCTACGGCCCGAGATACACATGCCCGCGATCACGCCGTTTATTGATGGCACGGGGCCGATTTTTGGCGGCAAGTTGTTTCCGTTTGTGTTTATTACGATTGCCTGCGGCGCGATTTCTGGCTTTCATGCCTTGATTGCCAGCGGTACCACGCCCAAGCTGATTTCCAGTGAGGGCGATATCCGCATGATCGGTTATGGCGCCATGTTGCTAGAGAGTTTTGTTGCCATCATGGCCATGATCGCGGCAACCGTGTTAGAGCCTGGCGTCTATTTTGCGATTAACAGCCCGGCAGGCGTGGTCGGTAAAGAGGCGCTGGATGCTGTGAATACCATCAGCAGTTGGGGCTATCCGGTCACCGTGGAACAGATGCAGCATCTGGCAAGTGCGATGGGGGAAACGACCTTGTTTGCCCGCACCGGGGGCGCACCTAGCCTAGCGGTGGGTATGGCCAGTATTCTGGGCACGGTATTCGGAGAGCATTTGCTGGCCTTGTGGTATCACTTCGCCATTATGTTTGAGGCGATCTTCATTCTCACCACACTCGATGCAGGCACGCGCGTGGGTCGCTTTATGCTGCAAGATATGTTGGGTAACTTGCATCCCAAGTTAGGGGAAACCTCCTATACGCCGTCAGTGGTGTTAACCAGCGCGTTGATCGTCGCTGGCTGGGGTTATTTCCTCTATATCGGGGTGATTGACCCGAATGGCGGGGTCAATATTTTATGGCCGCTGTTTGGGATTGCCAACCAGATGTTGGCCGCGATTGCCCTGTCGGTTGCCACCGGGATCTTGATCAAGTCTGGCCGCGCGAATAAGGCCTGGATCACTGCGTTGTCCTTGGTCTGGTTGCTGGTGGTGACCACCAGTGCGGCTTACGAGAAGATTTTTAGTCAGGATATCCGGGTCGGTTTTTTTGCGGCCGCGAATGATTTGGCGCAGAAGCTGTCTACAGGGGTATTGCCGCCAGAAAAGGCGGCTGTTGCGCCGCAACTGATTTTTAACCAGCAGTTAGATGCCTGGCTCACCTTGTTTTTTGTGACCATGCTGTGGGTGGTGGTTGTGGATATGGTCAGGATGAGTAGACGTAGCCTGGCCGGTTTGCCCGTGAGTGCAAGTCATGAAGCGGCGTACGTGGCGACTAAACTGGGCTAGAGGAGGAACATCATGCGATTGCTCAAGCAAATATGGCAGCGCGTCAGACAGCTTTCTGGCGATGATGCCTATGAACGCTATCTGGCTCATTATGCCGAGCATCATGCGCATTTGCCTGATGCGCCGCCTCCGCTAGGGCGGGCGGCATTTTTCAAACAATGGCAAGATCAAAAATGGACAGGCGTCAAACGGTGTTGCTGACTGAAATGGATCCAGGGGATATTTCGCGCATTATTGAGATGGCGTGGGAGGATCGTACGCCGTTTGAGGCGATTGCCAGCCAGTTTGGGCTCAGGCAGGCAGACGTGATTATCCTCATGCGGCAGCAATTAAGTTCGGCTGCATTTATTGCCTGGCGTAAACGTACGCGTGGCCAGCATACCAAGCACCAGGCGCTACGCAGCCAGGCGGTGAGCCGGCATTGCTCGTCCTATCAACACAAGCAATACCGTCCTTAGCATTTTTTATCGCGCGCCGCGAATGTAACAAAGCTGTTTCAGCCGCACATGCGGCTACGGATTCAGTTAAAATAGGATTTTAACGTCAATCCTAGTGTTTCCCATGCCTAAATACCGTTCTCACACGACTACTCAAGGTCGTAACATGGCTGGTGCCCGCGCCTTGTGGCGTGCCACTGGTATGAAAGATGAAGATTTTTCCAAGCCGATTATCGCGGTGGCTAACTCGTTTACGCAGTTTGTTCCTGGCCACGTGCATTTAAAAGATCTAGGCCAACTGGTTGCCCGTGAAATTGAAAAAGCGGGTGGCGTAGCCAAGGAATTTAACACGATTGCTGTCGATGACGGTATCGCCATGGGGCATGGAGGCATGCTCTACAGCCTGCCTAGCCGTGATTTGATTGCTGACAGTGTTGAGTATATGGTGAATGCGCACTGTGCGGATGCGCTGGTGTGTATCTCCAACTGTGACAAGATCACGCCGGGCATGTTGATGGCGGCATTACGCTTGAATATCCCTGTCGTATTTGTCTCTGGTGGGCCGATGGAAGCCGGTAAAGTGAACTGGCAAGGCCAGATACGCAAGCTCGATTTGGTCGATGCCATGGTCGAAGCCGCAGATAGTCATGTCAGTGATGAAGAGGTGGCAGAGGTAGAACGTTCTGCGTGCCCAACCTGCGGTTCCTGTTCGGGCATGTTTACCGCCAACTCGATGAACTGTCTGACTGAAGCCCTGGGCTTAAGTTTGCCAGGCAATGGTTCTACACTCGCCACCCATGCTGCGCGCAAGCAGTTGTTCTTGCAAGCGGGTCGACTGATTGTTGAGCTGGCAAAACGCCACTACGAGCAGGATGATTACAGTGTGTTGCCACGCAATATCGCGACCATGCAAGCGTTTGAGAATGCCATGAGTCTGGATGTGGCCATGGGCGGCTCTACCAATACCGTCTTGCATTTGCTGGCGGCTGCGCATGAAGCCGGTGTCGATTTCACCATGAAAGACATCGACCGCATCTCACGTCAGGTACCGTGCGTTTCCAAAGTGGCACCTGCAACCAGCAAATATCACATGGAAGATGTGCATCGTGCCGGTGGCGTGATGGGCATCCTGGCCGAACTGAATCGTGCCGGTGTCATCCATACGGGCGTGCCAACCGTTCATAGTGCAACCATGGGCGAAGCACTGGCCAAATGGGACATTATGACCACGCAGGATGAGGACGTGAAAAAGTTTTATCGTGCTGCGCCTGGTGGCATTTCAACCACCATCGCGTTTAGCCAGAGCATGCTATGGCCAGAGCTGGATAATGACCGCGAAAACGGCTGTATCCGCGACAAGGCCCATGCCTACTCGCTGGATGGGGGGCTGGCCGTGCTGTATGGCAATATTGCGCAAGATGGCTGTATCGTGAAAACAGCAGGCGTGGATGACAGTATTCTTAAATTCACCGGGCGCGCCCGTGTATTTGAAAGCCAGGACTCTGCCGTGGACGCCATTCTTAACGACAAGATTGTGGCCGGGGATGTCGTGGTGATTCGCTATGAAGGGCCGCGTGGCGGGCCGGGCATGCAAGAAATGCTTTATCCGACCTCCTACCTCAAGTCCAAAGGGTTGGGTAAAGCCTGTGCCTTGCTGACTGATGGCCGTTTCTCAGGCGGTACATCCGGCCTGAGTATTGGGCATGCCTCGCCAGAAGCTGCTGAAGGCGGTGCGATCGGCCTGGTGCAGGAAGGCGATACCATAGAAATTGATATTCCGAATCGCACCATACACCTGGCGGTGACTGATGAAGAAATGGCGCACCGCCGTGCAAACATGGAGGCCAAAGGTGCCCAGGCATGGAAACCGCTGAGCCGTGAGCGCCTGGTCTCACCTGCCTTGCGTGCTTACGCCGCCATGAGCACCAGTGCCGCCAAAGGCGCCGTGCGTGATGTGACCCAGATCGAAAGGGGAAGATAATGAACGACGAATGTAGCATCCTCGCCAAAAGCATGGAAATGACCAAGCGCATGAAGTTGCATGCGCATGTCAATCAATGGCAAGACGAAAACGGTCTGCAATATCTCGAAATTGATAATCCGCTGGCGACCGGCAAGATTGCCTTGCAGGGCGCACATGTCATGCACTGGCAACCCAAGTTCCTTTCACACCCGGTTTTATGGTTGTCTAGCAATGCGCGGTATGTCAAAGGGCGTTCTATCCGCGGTGGCGTCCCCATTTGCTGGCCGTGGTTTGGCGCACATCCTACCGACAGCACTTTGTGTCCGCATGGCTTTGCGCGCGTGATTCCCTGGCGAGTCATGGATATTGACGCAACGCCGACCGGTGCCACCCGCATCATTCTCGAAATGCAGCAAACGCCAGAAGCACAACGTCAGTTGTCCTATCCTTATGAGCTGACGCTGACCATTACCATTGGCCGCCGCTTGCGGATTGATCTGGCGACCACCAATCTGGCTGAGCATCCATTTGTGATTAGTGAAGCCTTTCACACCTATTTTAATGTGAGTGATTTATCCAATATTAAAATCACCGGCATGCAAGATTTGGTTTATCTGGATAAGCTACTCAAATACGAGCGCAACGTCGAGCACAACCCATTGAGCTTTGACGGCCACGAATATGACCGCGTTTATGTCGATCACAGCTCTGATTGTTCTATCCATGACAGCGGCTATAACCGCATCATCCATGTGTCCAAATCCGGCAGTGATACTACGGTCGTCTGGAATCCTGGTGCCGATAAGGCTGCGACCATGGGCGATATGGGCGTGGGCGAAGAGTGGCGCAAGACCATTTGTGTGGAAACAACCAACGCGCTGGATAATATGGTGGTGATTAATCCAGGCCGCAAACATGTCCTGAGCGCCGAGTATTCGATCGAGACCCTGTAACCTTGTTGTGACACGTGTCAACCATCTTGTTTCACGTGCGTTTTTAGGGTGTTGGCAAAACGCCAAACTGGTTCAAATTATCAATACGGCCTCGTATTTTAGCGGTTTTACTATTGTAGATTTTGGCTGGTCAGGTAAGATGCCACATGCACGAAAATTGCATTTCGGGGTTCTATTTATTTAGAGGATATTCAAGGAGATCGCATGAAAGTTTTATTATCCGCAATCGCAGCAGCGACCATGTTGATGGCAGGTTCTGCTCACGCTGTTGACGCTGCCGCTGCTAAAGCATTGGCACAAAAAAGCGGCTGTTTGGCTTGCCACAGTGTGGATGCTAAAGTATTGGGCCCAGCTTACAAAGATGTTGCTGCTAAATACAAAGGCGACAAAGGTGCTGAAGCTAAATTGATCGCTAAAGTTAAAGCGGGTGGTAGCGGTGTTTGGGGCAATATTCCAATGCCAGCAAACAGCCCACAAGTGAAAGACGAAGACATCAAAACCATTGTTGAATGGGTATTGTCTCTGTAATTCCAGCGTTGCTGTGAATCAAAAAAGCCGACTCAATCGTCGGCTTTTTTATTGCTGCTCGCGCGGCCTAAATGATTAGCGCAAGCGGCTGTGTCTGAGTGAGTAAACAAAATAGAACACCACGCCCACCACCGCCCACAAGCCAAAGCGATGCCAGGTTGAGGCGGGTAAAAACGACATCAGCGCACCGCAGGTGATGACACCTCCGAGTGGGATCAGCGGATTAAAAGGATTTTTGAACGGCCGCGGTAAGTCTGGATGGGTCTGACGCAAGCGGATCACGCCAATGCAGACCATAATGAAACTGGCTAGCGTCCCGATATTGACCGTTTCTGCCAATTCGCCGAGCGGGATAAAACCGGCCACGATGGAAACCACCGTTCCGCAAAGCAAGATAATTTTACTGGGTGTTTGGCGGTCAGGATTCACTGCTGAAAATACCGGGGAAATCAGGCCGTCGCGGCTCATGGCAAATAAAATACGTGTCAGGCCGTAGAGCAGCACCAGCAGCACAGTAATCAAGCCAGCCAGCACGCCAGTCGCCACCAGTGTGGATGACCAGGTATAACCCAGTTTGGTCAATGCATAAGCCACGGGTGACGAGGTATTCAGCTCGTGATAAGGAATCACACCGGTCAGCGTGCCAGAGACGATGATATAAATAATGGTACAAAATGATAGTGAAGCGATCAGCCCAATCGGTAAGTCGCGTTGTGGCAGTTTGCATTCTTCGGCCGCGGTTGACACAGCATCAAAGCCAAAATAGGCAAAAAAGACCAGCGAGGCGCCAGCCAGTACGCCAATATTTTTGCCATTGTCCAGCGTTTCAAACCAGCCAAACGGCATAAATGGCAGCCAGTTTTCGGTGTGAATATGACCCACGGACAAGGCGAGAAAAATCGCAATCGTGGACAGTTTGATAATCACCATCAGGTTATTGGCTCGCGCACTTTCCTTGACGCCGACCATGAGTAGCAGGGTCAGTACCCAGATAATGGCAAAGGCTGGCAGGTTGATGGTGCCGCCTAACACCGGTGCCTTGGTCAGGTGCGCTGGCAAGTGTAGCCCGAGGTTGCTCAAGGTGTTTACAAAGTAACCTGCCCAGCCATTGGCAACCGCTGCAGCGCCAACGCCATACTCCAGTAATAGCATCCATCCCATCATCCATGCAGCAAACTCGCCAAACGCGACATAGCTGTAACCATAGGCGCTGCCAGAGCCGCCAACTGAAGACGAGAGTTCGGCATAAGATAACGCCGCAAATCCTGCAGCGATGGCCGCAATAATAAATGAAAGGACGACGGCAGGGCCAGATTGGGTCGCGGCCGCGATACCGGTCAGGACAAAAATGCCGGTACCGATGGCGCCACCGATGCCTAGCAAGGCCAGGTCAAAGGCGGTTAAACATTTTTTCAGGCCGGTATGCGCATGTGGTTGGATAGGTTTTTTGCGCAATAATTGTTCTAGCATTGATTGTTTCTCCCCATGTCTGCCTAGGGTAAAGCAATCGTTGTACCAGCGTCAATGCTGCTGATGGATTAGCTCGCGTAATGCCGGCTGAGTGTGGCAATCATGTAGCCATGATCGAGCACACCCGCACTTTCGCGCAGGCTGTGCATGGCCCACATCGGGTTACCGACATCGACGGTGGCGATGCCTAATTGCGCTGCCATGATGGGCCCTATGGTGCTGCCGCAGCCTAAATCGGTGCGGTGCGCATATTGTTGATAGGGGACCTCCGCTTGTTCACACAAGTGGATAAAGCGCGCAGCCGTGACGGCATTGGTGCTGTAGCGCTGGTTGGCATTGGTTTTAATGACCGGGCCCTGGTTGACTTGCACATGGTGACACGGTTCATAGCTGCCGGCATGATTGGGGTGAAAGGCATGCGCCATATCGGCACTGATAAAAAAACTGTTGGCAAAGCTGCGCAGCTTGTCTTCTGGCGTGAGATGAGTGCTATGACAAATTCGCTCAATCACATCCAGCAAAAAACTGCCACCCGCCCCCGTGGCGCTTTCAGAGCCCACCTCTTCGTGGTCAAACAGTGCACAAATAGAGGTCGCCTGCGGCGTTTCGGTGCCTAACAGGGCTTCCAACGCGGCATGGCACGAGGCCAGGTTGTCCAGTTGGCTGTTGGCAATAAATTCTTGTTCCATGCCCCAGAAACTGCCGCGCTGGGTGTCATAAAAAGTGAGATCCCAGCCAGCAATGACGTCTGCGGGCACGGCCAGTTTGCCGGCGAGTGTATCAATCAGCAATTGTTTGGCTTCGGTGCTGTTGGCTGCGTGACCAAAAATCAGGGGCAGACCGGTTTGCTTGTTGAGTACCAGGCCTTTTTCATTCACTTCGCGGTTCATGTGTATGGCCAGATTGGGCAGACGCGCCATCGGCTGCTCCAATTTGACCAGACGCGTTTGCAGGCCCTCAGGGGTGCGGAGCACCACACGACCGGCCAGACTCAAGTCGCGGTCGGTAAAAGTGGCCAGAATGGGGCCGCCATAGACTTCTACCCCTAGTTGCGCCAGACCTTCTGTGCTGTAAGCTGCATGCGGTTTCAGGCGCAGGCCGGGTGAGTCGGTATGCGCGCCGACAATGCGCAGGCCGCTGTCGGGAAGGGCTTGTTGACCAAGTACAAAGGCAATGATGGAGCCGCCATCACGCACTACGAAATATTTACCCCCTGCCTTGAATTGCCAAGGTTCGTTTTCACGCAGGTTTTTAAAGCCATGCGCCTTGAGTCGGCTTGCGACCGTGTCTACCGCGTGCCAAGGGCTGGGGCTTTGATCAATAAAATCCAGCAGGGCTTGCGCGTGTTGTCTGGCTTCTACTGAAACTCGCATATTAAACCCAGTCCTTTTCAATCAAAAAGTCAGTATACAGTTTGGCCTCTGCGCTACGGGCTTCAGGTTTCCAGTCATAGCGCCATTTAACGATGGGCGGCATAGAGAGCAAGATGGACTCTGTACGTCCATTGGACTGTAACCCAAAGATCGTGCCGCGATCAAAAATCAGGTTGAACTCAACATAACGGCCTCTGCGATAAGCCTGGAAATCGCGTTCGCGTTCGCCATAAGGCGTCTCTTTACGCCGTTGCACAATGGGCAAATAGGCATTGATAAAGGCATCACCCACCGCACGTTGCAAGGCAAAGCTTTTTTCAAAGCCCAATTCACTAAAGTCATCAAAAAAGACACCGCCGATTCCGCGCGGCTCCTTGCGATGCTTGAGGAAAAAGTAAGCATCACAGTCTTTTTTGAATTTGGGGTAATAATCGGCGCCAAAGGCAGCCAGCGCTTCTTTATTAACGCGGTGAAAGTGGATGCAATCGTCTTCAAAGCCATAGTAAGGCGTCAGATCCATGCCGCCGCCAAACCACCAGATATCCTCTTCACCCGCCTGTTGCGCCCGCGCGACAAAAAAACGCACATTCATGTGTACGGTCGGCACATAGGGGTTGTGCGGGTGAAACACCAGGGAGACGCCCATGGCCTCCCAGGGGCGGCCCGCTGCTTCGGGATGTGCGACGCTGGCCGCAGGCGGCAGCTTGTTGCCGAGCACATGTGAAAAGCCAACCCCAGCCCGCTCAAACACGTTGCCGCCTTCGAGCAGGCAAGAGTTCCCGCCCCCACCTTCAGGGCGCTGCCAGCTATCCTGCAAAAAGGTTTTGCCATCGACGAGTTCAATGGCTTCGACAATACGGGCCTGCAAGCCTTGCAGGTAATCAAAGACGGCCTGGGGTTGGATCTGGTTTGTCATGACAGCTTAGTTTTTGATGGCGCGGTAACCGATATCTTTACGGTACTGAGCACCGTCGAACTGGATTTGTTCCAGTACTTTATAAGCTTGCTGTTGCGCAAACTTGACCGTTTCGCCCAAGGCCGTCACACACAAGACGCGACCGCCACTGGTGACTACCTTGCCGTCCTTGAGGGTGGTGCCAGCGTGGAACACATGACCATCCTGTACGTCTTTCGGCAAGCCATGAATTTCATCGCCCAATCTGGGGGTATCCGGGTAATTGGCGCTTGCCATCACCACACCCAAGGCAAAACGTCTGTCCCATTCTGCTTGTGCCTGGTCCAGCGTGCCATTGACTGCGTGTTCAGCCAGTTCGACCAGGTCTGATTTCAGGCGCATCATGATGGGCTGCGTTTCGGGGTCACCCATGCGGCAATTGAACTCCAGTGTTTTCACATCGCCTGCCGGTGTAATCATCAACCCGGCATACAGAAAGCCAGTGTAGGGAATGCCATCTTTGGCCATGCCTTCAACGGTAGGCACAATAATCTCGCGCATGGCTTTGGCGTGGATCTCTGGCGTCACCACTGGCGCAGGCGAGTAAGCGCCCATGCCGCCGGTGTTGGGGCCTTGGTCGGCATCAAGCAGGCGTTTGTGGTCCTGGCTGGTGGCGAGCGGCAAGATGTTTTTGCCATCGACCATGACCATAAAGCTGGCTTCTTCGCCAGTCAAAAACTCTTCAATGACTACGCGTGCACCGGCATCGCCGAGCTTATTGTCAGCCAGCATCGCATCGACTGCGGCGTGGGCCTCTTCCAATGTCATGGCAACCACCACGCCTTTGCCCGCTGCCAGGCCGTCCGCCTTAATGACGATGGGTGCGCCATTGGCATCAATGTAGGCATGCGCTGGTGCGACCTCGCTGAAGGTCTGGTATTTGGCGGTAGGGATGTTGTGGCGGACCATAAATGCTTTGGCAAAATCCTTGGAGCTTTCCAATTGTGCCGCTGCTTTAGTCGGGCCAAAAATCTTCAGGTCAGCGGCGCGGAATGCATCGACCACGCCTTGCGATAACGGGGCTTCCGGGCCGACAATAGTCAGCGCAATTTGCTCATCTTCGGCAAATTTCACCAACTCATCGATTTTGGTTATCGGCACATTGATCATGTCAGGATTTGTCGCGGTGCCTGCATTACCGGGAGCAACATAAACGCGGCTCACTGCTTTGTTTTGTGCGGCTTTCCAGGCCAGTGCGTGCTCACGACCGCCAGAACCAATCACTAAAATTTTCATCTTTTATTACCTGATTAAGTTTGAGCCACAGAGAACTCAGAAGACACAGAGTAGCACTCAAAGGCGGAATGCTTTGAAGACGTTCTTTGTGTTCTCTGTGGCAAAAAGAATTAATGTCTAAAGTGGCGAATGCCGGTCACGACCATGGCCAGGCCACGTTCATCAGCCGCCGCAATCACTTCCTCATCGCGCATGCTACCACCGGGATGGATCACGCAACTCGCACCTGCATCGGCCAGTACGTCTACGCCGTCCCGGAACGGGAAAAATGCGTCAGAAGCGACCACTGAGCCTTGCAGGCTCAAGCAGGCATTTTGCGCCTTGATGGCGGCGATTTTGGTACTGTCGACACGGCTCATCTGGCCTGCACCCACGCCTAAGGTCATGCCATTGCCACAGAATACGATGGCATTGGACTTGACGTATTTAGCCACGTTCCAGGCAAACAGCAGGTCTTGCATTTGTTGTGGCGTTGGTTGCAGTTTGGTGACCACTTTCAGGTCTGCCATGTGCATCTCATGGTTGTCGGCAGATTGCAGCAAAATGCCTGAACCCACACGTTTGGAGTCGACGGCATTGCGGCCTTGTTCCCAAGCCGTATTGCCACCTTGGGGCAAGGCAATTTTCAACACGCGGACATTGGCTTTGGCGGTAAAAATGGCTAGGGCTTCTGGCGTAAAATCGGGGGCAATCAGCACTTCGACAAATTGTTTGGAAACGGCTTCGGCAGCTGCGCCATCAAGCGTGCAGTTGAAGGCAATGATGCCACCAAAAGCTGAGGTCGGATCGGTTTTGAAGGCTTTGCTGTAGGCTTCCAGTGCGTTCACGCCCAGGGCTACACCGCAAGGGTTGGCGTGTTTGACAATCACGCAGGCCGGGCCGGTGAAAGATTTCACAGCTTCCCAAGCCGCATCTGCATCGGCGATGTTGTTGTAACTCAATTCTTTGCCCTGCAATTGTTGCGCGGTGGCCAGGCTGCCTGGGGCAGGGTAGAGGTCACGGTAGAAGGCGGCTTGCTGATGGCTGTTTTCACCATAACGCAGGTCTTGTACTTTGACAAAATTGCTGTTCATCTGGCCTGGGAACTGGCTCAGGACTGGCTTGCCTGCCGCTTCGGTTTCGGTGAAGTCAATGGCGGACAAGTAGTTGCTGATGGCGGCATCGTATTGGGCAATGCGGTTAAATGCGGCCACAGACAATTTGAAACGTGTCGCTTTGGACACGGCGCCCTGATTAGCTTTCAACTCGTTGACCACTTCAGCGTACTGGGCAGCGTCTGTCAGTACGGCGACATCGTTCCAGTTTTTGGCTGCGGAACGTACCATGGCCGGACCGCCGATATCAATGTTTTCAATCGCATCTTCAAGCGTGCAGTTGGGCTTGGCCACCGTCGCTTCAAACGGATAGAGATTGACGGCGAGCAAGTCGATATTCTCAATGCCATATTGCTGCATGGCCGCCACATGTTCAGGCAGGTCGCGGCGTCCCAGCAGGCCACCGTGCACCTTGGGGTGCAGCGTTTTGACCCGGCCATCCAGCATTTCTGGAAAACCGGTAAAGTCGCTCACTTCTTTGACGGGAATGTGGTTGTCACGGAACAGTTTTGCAGTGCCCCCCGTGGAAAGGATTTCTACACCCAGTTGGTGTAGGGATTGTGCCAGTTCCAGCACACCGGTTTTATCGGAAACACTGATAAGCGCGCGTTTAATCGTCATAATGAGTTTGAATGGAGTCGCTAAATAAAAAATGAAAAGGCTAAAAAATGAAAAAGGTCTGATGTTGAGATGTCATCAGACCGGGGTCATGCTTATTCTAGGCCGTAGGCGGCCATTTTTTTTCTTAGGGTATTGCGGTTAATGCCCAGCATGTCGGCGGCTTTGCTCTGGTTGCCGCCCACTTTGTTCAATACGTATTCCAGCATGGGCTTTTCCACGCAGCCAAGCACCATTTCGTAAATCGCATGCGGCGGTTGCCCATCCAGATGCATGAAATAGTCGTCCAGAGACTCGCGTACGGCGAGACTTAATTTACTATCAGTTTGCATTAGGCTGCGAGCTCCTGGGTGCCTGGGTGCTCTTGATCCAGTTCAGTCTCCTCGGCGTAGACCAGACGGTCGTTTTTCGCACGGAGCTCGGTAAAGAAGTCATTGATGGCTTGTAATTGTAATTCTATGGTTTGCAAGGTATTCATATTGTGACGGAAGGCAGCAGAGCCAGATAAGCCCTTGGTATACCAGGAAATATGCTTGCGTGCGACGCGCATGCCAGTGAGGTCACCATAAAAAGCATACAAGTCATGCAAGTGCTCCAGCATCACCTGGTGAATTTCATCTACGGTCGGCGGCAGCATGTGCTCGCCAGTCTTCAGAAAGTGCTCGGTTTCGCGGAAGATCCAGGGGCGGCCTTGGGCTGCACGGCCGATCATGACGGCGTCGGCCTGGGTGTAATCAAGCACAAATTTGGCTTTTTCTGGCGTGGTGATATCGCCATTGGCAATCAGCGGAATCTTGATTTGCTGCTTGACGGCGGCAATCGTGTCATATTCGGCGTCGCCATGGTAAAGGTCATTGCGCGTGCGGCCATGAATCGTCAGCGCCTGAATGCCGATGTCTTCTGCCATTCTGGCAATCTGGATGGCGTTTTTATTTTGTCTATCCCAGCCGGTACGGATTTTCAGGGTGACTGGCACATCCACCGCATTCACCACAGCCTTGAGAATTTGGGACACCAGCGGCTCGTCTCGCAGCAGGGCAGACCCTGCCATCACATTACAGATTTTTTTGGCCGGGCAACCCATGTTGATGTCGATGATTTGTGCACCATTGTCGACGTTATGTTTGGCGGCCTCGGCCATCATGGCCGGTTCTGCGCCGGCAATTTGTACCGAGATCGGGCTGACTTCGCCTTCATGGTTGGCGCGGCGCTTGGTTTTTTCACTGCCATACAATAAGGAATTGGAGGTGACCATTTCGGAGACGGCCAGCCCTGCCCCCATTTTTTTGCACAACATGCGGAAAGGACGGTCAGTCACGCCCGCCATAGGGGCAACCACCAGGTTGTTCTTAAGTTGATGCGGTCCGATTTGCATGCTTGGATAAGTCAGTGAAAAGACTGACTATTTTAACTGCAAATCGCAGACGAGGGAATGTTTAAAGTAGCATTTTTGCTTATTTTTTACGCAGATTAATGTGTGTGTTGATTAGTTGCATGGCGCGGTCGCGGAATAACGTTCCTTCGGTGTCTTTGACCCACATGTGCATTAGGCCTGAGAAAAACAGGTGGGTGTCCCAGGCGAGTTCTTGCGGACTAAGCTGGGTGCCGACCTGGCCGATTTCCTGTGCTTTGGCGTAGGCCTGTTCCATTTTGTGCACGAGTCCGCTACAGTTACCTAAAATAGATTTCAGTACATCGGCAAACTCATCCACGTATTCACACTTGGTCATCATGACTTCATAAGTTGCGCGCGTGGTGGTGTCGTCATTAAGAATCTGTACGGTGTTTTCGAGGTGTTTGCGAATGCGGCCCAGCGGGTCAATATTGGACTCTTCCGCGTTCCCGAGTAGGGTGTCATCCATGCGGTCTATCAGTGGCAAATACACTTCTTCGCGCATGGCATGAAACAAATCTGCCTTATTCTGGAAATGCCAATAGACGGCGCCGCGCGTAACATTGGCATGGGAGGCAATCTGTTCCAGGCTGGTGCGGCTAACCCCTTTTTGCAGAAACATCTGTCGCGCAGCATCAATAATGTGTTGGCGCGTGATGGCGGCATCTTCTTTGGTTTTACGTACCATAAGTATTTATCGCTCTTTCATAAATTCATGAATGTTTCATTTGAATGGCGTATTTTATCAGCGGTCACTGGCAACTTGTGACGGCTCGAGATGGGCAAATTTTTTGCAAAATCCATTTACATACATTCGTGTTTGTATATAATATACATCCAATGATGTATGTAATCAAGTCTATTTTAAAACTAAACAGAGGATAACATGTTGATTTCACAGACTATCCAGCCTCGTCATGCCTTGCTCGTGCTTGCTTTAAGCCTGGGATTGAGTGCTTGCGGAAAATCTTCACAGCAGCAAAATCCAGCCGCAGGCGGCATGCCTGCGATGCCAGTCACCGTACAAACCGTCGCCGCTGAAACCATCCCGGTGCAGACTGAGGTGGTTGCGCAAACCGAGGGCGCCAAGCAAATTGAAGTGCGTCCCCGCGTCGGTGGTATTGTGCTTAAACGCCTCTATCAAGAAGGGGATGCGGTCAAGGCCGGGCAGGATATGTTCTTGATTGATCCTGTTCCGTACCAGTTGCAGGTAGATCAGTCCAAGGCGCTGATTGCACAGCAAAAAGCCCGCATTGAGCAAACGGCACGTGAGGCGCAACGTCTTAAGGGTTTGCTGGAGAGCCACTCTATCAGTCAGCGTGAATATGATAATGCGGCCTCTGATAACTCTGTTGCCGCAGCGACTTTGTTGCAATATCAGGCGCAACTGCGTGAAGCAGAGCTGAATCTGTCTTATACGCATGTTAAAGCGCCAGAGAGTGGGATTGCCGGTCGCTTTGTGTTGTCAGAAGGGGCGTTGGTCAGTGCCAACACTACCCTGTTGAGCACCATCGTACAATTGTCGCCGATTTGGGTCCGCTTCAGCCTGTCCGAGTCCGAGCTCACAGCGTTGGGCGGGCATTTGCGCCCAGGCCGCGTGCAGGATGTACGATTGATCCTGGCAGACAATACTGAATATCGTTATTCAGGCAAGATTAACTTCTCTGCCAGTCAGATTGACCCGGCATTGGGGACGCAGCAACTGCGGGCCGAGTTCCAGAATGCGGACAGTGCCTTGTTGCCAGGTCAGTTTGTGCGAGTGCGCCTGACCACTGGCAAGCGTGATGGCGTCTTCCTGATTCCGCAAACGGCCGTATTGACTGGTCAGCAAGGCAAGTTTGTCTTTGTGGCCGAAAAAGATAAAGAAGGCAAAACGGTGGCCGCGGTCAGGCCGATTGTCGCGGGTGGCTGGTTTGACAACCGCTGGACGGTACTGGATGGCTTGAAAGCCGGCGATCAGGTCATTGTCGACAACCTGATCAAGGTGAGACCTGGTGCACCGGTGGCTCCACATGCACCAGACGCTGCGCCAGCCCAAGCGGCACCGGCACCAGCCAAGTCTTAACGCATTCACCGTCTTTGTTGAATAAGCCCATTATGTTACCAAGGGCCTGGGCATGTACCAGGCCCGTCTCAGGGAAAACGATATGACCCGATTTTTTATCACACGCCCGATTTTTGCCAGCGTGCTGTCTATCATCATCGTGTTGGCAGGTCTCGCAGCGGCATTCCAGTTGCCGATTGCCCAATATCCGCAAATTGCACCCCCTACGGTGCTGATTACGGCCAGCTATCCTGGTGCCAGCGCAGAAACACTGTCAAAAACCGTGGCTGCCCCGATTGAGGAGCAGCTAAGTGGTGTGGAAAACCTGCTTTACTTTAACTCCAGTTCTGACAGCAGTGGGACCTTAACCATTACCGCCACATTTGATGTCGGTACCGATGTCAATCAGGCGACCTTTAACGTTAGTAACCGCGTGAACATTGCGTTGCCGCGTTTGCCCGAAGATGTACGCCGGACCGGGGTTGTGGTTCAAAAACGTTCGAATGACATCCTGCTGGTCGTGATGCTCACCTCGAAAAACAAAGACCATAATCGTTTGTTCCTGAGTAACTACGCCACCTTGAATTTGCTGGATGAATTCAAGCGCATCAAGGGCGTGGGCGATGTCACCATTTTTGGTGGGCAAGATTACTCCATGCGTGTCTGGTTGCGTCCTGACCGCATGGCGCAACTGGGGGTGTCTACCAGCGATGTTTCTGCGGCCATCAGCGCACAAAACGCGCAGTATGCCGCAGGCAAGATCGGTGCCGAGCCCGCTTTGCCTGATCAGCAATTGTCATTTACCGTGACAGCTAAAGGACGGTTGATTGACCCTGAAGAGTTCGGCAACATTATTTTGCGTGCGCAAGGCCCCAACGGTGTCTTGCACCTGAAAGATGTGGCACGCATCGAGTTGGGCGCACAAAGCTATAACGTGACTTCTGCACTCGATGGCCAGGCCGGTGTGGCAATGCCGGTCTTTTTACAGACCGGTGCCAATGCACTGGATACCGCCAATGCGATCAAGGCCAAGGTGGAAGAGTTAAAAGCCAAATTCCCGCAAGGCATGGAATACAACATTCCTTATGACACCAGTGACTTTGTGAAAGCCACCATCAAAGAAGTGTTCCATACCTTTGGTGAGGCACTGGTACTGGTCGTGATCGTGGTGTTCCTGTTCCTGCAAAGCTGGCGCGCAACCCTCATTCCGATGATTGCAGTGCCGATTTCGATTGTTGGTACGTTTGCCGGCTTGTATGTGTTCGGCTTTTCGATCAACCTGCTGACTCTGTTTGCCATGATTCTGGCCATCGGCATTGTGGTGGATGATGCGATCGTGGTGCTTGAGAACACCGAGCGTTTGATGAAAGAGGAAGGCTTGAACCCGCTGCATGCGGCGATTAAGTCTATCGCACAAGTGCAAGCGGCGGTGGTGGCGATTGTACTGGTCCTGTGCGCAGTGTTTGTTCCTGTGGCATTCCAGGGCGGCATTGCCGGGCAGCTCTATCGTCAGTTCGCGGTCACTGTGGCCATTGCTGTGGTCATTTCAGGCGTGGTGGCGTTAACGCTGACCCCTGCTTTATGTGCCATGATTCTGAAGAGTGGCGGTCATCACGAAAATGCTTTTTTCAGAAAGTTTAACCAGGGCTTTGGCCGGTTGACAAACTTGTACACGGGCACCGTCCGCTTGACTCTTCGTCACAAATTGATTGGTGCCGTCGTGTTTGGGGCCATGCTGGTGGTGATGATCTTCCTGTTCCGTACCGTGCCCGGTGGATTTGTGCCGCCAGAAGATCAGGGCTATGTCATTAGCATTGTGGTGATGCCAGATGGTGCCACCTTGAAGCGGACTTCCCAGACCATGGAAAACATCCGGTCAGCGGTCGCGAAAGATCCTGCCACTGCGCATGAGTTTGCGGTGAATGGGTTTGAATTGCTCACCGGCGCCAACAAAACCAATGCGGCGACCATGTTTGTCCGTATGACGGATTGGGAAAAGCGTACGACCAATGCCGACCAGATGGTTGGAAAGTTGATCGGCATAGGCATGAGTCAGCCGGATGGCATGGGCTTTGCCGTGAACCCGCCAGCGATTCGTGGCTTGGGTTCTGCGGGTGGTTTTGAGGTCTATGTGCAGAGTCATGGGGATACGGATCCCATCAAGCTGGCGCAAGTCATGAACAACTTTATGGATGCAATGCGTGCCAATCCGCAACTGACACAGATTAATAGTTTCTTCCGGCCGACCGTACCGCAGTTGTACATCGAGGTAGATGAAGCCAAAGCCTTGTCACAGAATGTGAAAATTGCGGATATTTACGCGACCTTGCAGAGCACCATGGGTTCGCTCTATGTTAACGACTTTAACCGTAATGGCCGGACTTACCGCGTGCAGTTGCAAGCCGAGGCGGGTTACCGCATGAAGCCTGAAGACCTGGGCAAAGTGTATGTACGTAGCCAGCCGACGGATGATAATCCGAATGGCAATATGGTGCCGATGTCTGCATTGGCAAAAGTCAGCAACATCGTCGGTGCCGAACAGCTGGAACGCTACAATGGCCTGCTGTCTGCCAAAGTGTTCGGTAGCGGTGCGCCCGGCGTGAGCTCTGGCGATGCGATCAAACTGGTGGAAAAAATCGCCAAGGAAAACTTGCCGGATGGTTACCAGATTGCCTGGACCGGTCAGGCTTACCAGGAAAAACGGACCGGTTCTGCTGCGCTGGTGGCCTTTGGCTTCGCCACCATCATGGTGTTCCTGATCCTGGCGGCACAGTTTGAAACCTGGTCCTTGCCGCTGGCAGTGATCATGGCGATCCCGTTTGCCATGACAGGTGCCTTGCTGGCAGTGTTGACGCGTGGCATGAACAACGACATCTACTTCCAGATTGGCCTGATTACACTGATTGGTCTGGCGGCTAAAAACGCCATCCTGATTGTGGAATTTGCCTCGCAAAAAATGGAAGAGGGCATGCCGTTGGCTGAAGCTGCGCTTGAAGCCGCCCGCTTGCGCTTCAGACCGATTGTGATGACGTCCATGGCGTTTGTGCTGGGGATTATTCCACTGGTATTTGCGACCGGTGCAGGTGCTGCAGCGCGTCAATCCATGGGGACGGGCGTCTTCGGCGGCATGTTGCTGGCAACCTTTATTGCCACCATCTTTATCCCATTGTTCTTTACCTGGCTGACCAGTGAGAAAAAAGTGCGTCACCATGGTCATGTTGAAGAAGAGGAAGCGGTATGAAACCGACAGTAAAACAACTGGTGTGGGCACAACGCCCGCTCATCATCGCGCTGGCAGCCTTGTCGTTGGCAGGTTGCCAGTTACTGGGCCCGCTATACAGCCGCCCTGACAGTCCGCTGCCACAGGGGTATGTCGAGCCCCAAGCGGCGACGTCGACGGCGGTGCCTGCGGCACAAATGCAGCAATGGTGGTCCTTGTTTAATGATCCAGTGTTAACCCGGCTGATTGATACTGCGCTGGTCAACAACAGTGATGTGCAGCTCGCCGTGGCACGCATTGAACAATACGATGCCGTGGCGCGTGAAACCTCTGGCAATGTGCTGCCGACCATCACGCTGGACAACAACAATACCCGTACCAGAATTACCGGGGCAGGGCCTAACCCGGTTTTCGGGGTCAACCCGCGTAATGACAATAAACTGGCGTTAAACGGCAGTATTGAGCTGGATGTGTGGGGCAAGTTGAGAACGGCCAATGTCGCGGCACGGGCCAATCTGCTGTCGACCGAGTATGCCCGTGAGGCAGTACGCTGGTCATTGGTAGGGCTCGTGACCAATCAATACCTGATAATCCGTAGTCTGGATGGACAGTTGGCAGTCAACGCCGAAAACATCAAAACGGCGCAAGAAAGCCTGGCCATGACACAGCGGCAGCTGGATGCAGGCGTCAATACCGCGCTGGATGTTAATCAGGCTGAGCTGGTGGTGACCAATTTACGCGCGCAATCGCTGGAGTTGCAGCGCCAACGTTCAATCAGCGAGCATCAGCTCGGAGTGTTGACTGCAGACTTAAGCGTCAAAATCCCGGTCGGCGGTTTAATGTCCATGCCGATACCGCCGATGCCTCCCGCAGGCTTGCCATCCACCTTGCTGGAATCACGTCCGGATATCCGCCAGACTGAGCAGGATTTGATCGCTGCACATGCGAATGTGAAATTGGCAAAAGCAGCCCTGTATCCGACCTTGTCACTGACCGGGGCTTATGGTGGCGAGAGTAAAATCCTGAGTGACCTGTTTACGGCGCCAGCCAAAATCTGGACACTGGGCTTTGCAGCAAGCTTGCCAATATTCAATGGTGGACGCTTGAACGCCAGGGTCGATCAGGCCTCTGCCTTGCAGAAGCAGGCCGTGATTAACTACCAGGCTGCCTTGCGGACTGCGTTTAGCGAAGTGAATGATGCGCTGGTGAATGCGCGCCAATACCGTGAACAAGAAGCGGTTGCAGAGTCCAAGCAAAAAACCACTGCCAACATTTTGCGTATTTCGCAAAATCGGTATCAGGCGGGTTACTCCAGCTATCTTGAAGTGCTGGATGCGCAACGTAACCATAATGAGGCGACACAAGCCTTGGTTCAGAGCCGACAAAACACGCTGACAGCCACCGTGTCACTGTTTAAAGCCCTGGGCGCGGGTTGGGATCCAGAGCCACTAAAGAAAAAAGCCGAGGCTTCCAAGTAAGTCATGGCTTTATTCAGCGCGCCGGGAGTAATTATCTCCCGGCGTTTTTATTTGGCCGGCCGCATGCTGGCGAGGCTTGGAGATTTACGGTCTGCCAGCTAAGATGCTGCGATGTCTAGCCCCTCACTCAAGCACATTGCCTTTGCCAGTTTTATTGGTACAGCCATCGAATTTTACGATTTTTATATTTATGCCATGGCGGCAGCGCTGGTCATTGGTAAGGTCTTTTTCCCCGCCAGCGCGCCAGCGGTGCAATCGTTAAATGCCTTGCTAACCTTTGGTCTGGCGTTTATTGCACGGCCACTGGGCGCTTTGCTGTTTGGTCATTTTGGTGACCGTATCGGACGCAAATCCACCCTGGCCGCGTCATTGCTGGTCATGGGCTGCTCGACGTTTCTGATTGGCGTCTTGCCAGGCTACGATCAATGGGGGCTGTGGGCGCCGGCGCTGCTTTGTCTGTTACGGTTTGGTCAAGGCATCGGCTTGGGCGGCGAGTGGGCAGGGGCTGCCTTGCTGGCAACCGAATATGCGCCCGTACATCGTCGCAGCTGGTTTGGCATGTTTCCGCAACTGGGGCCTTCGATCGGCTTTTTACTCGCAACCTTGACCTTTTTGGCCTTAACTCTGGGGCTAACGGAGACACAATTTGAGCAGTGGGGCTGGCGCGTGCCGTTTATCGTCAGTGCGGCGCTGGTCATGGTCGGGCTATATGTCCGCTTCAAGCTGGCTGAAACGCCCGCATTCGCGCAGGCACAGTCTTCAAAAGAGTTGCATCGCTGGCCGCTTAAGGCATTGTTGGTCAGGCATGGACGTGCCATTGTGCTCGGTGCGCTGGCCATGGGGGTGTGTTATCACCTGTTTTATACGGCGACGGTGTTTTGCCTGAGTTATGGCACGCAAACCTTGCACATTGCGCGCCCGGTTTTTCTAGGGCTGTTGTGCATCGCTGTGCTTGGCATGGCCATGGCGACGCCGCTGGCTGCCTGGTGTTCAGACAAGGTTGGCCAGCGACCCGTGCTGATGCTCGGGCAAGGTCTGGCCGTATTGCTGGGATTTGCCCTGGCGCCGTTACTAGGCAGTGCAGATAGCTGGCTGATCCTAGTTTTTCTGTTTGCCGCGCTGTTTTTAATGGGCGTCACTTTTGCCCCCATGGGCGCTTTTCTGCCACAGCAGTTCCCGGTTGCTGTGCGTTATAGTGGGGCAGGGCTCAGCTATCAGCTCGGTGGTATTCTGGGTGCCTCCTTCGCACCGGCCATTGCTCAATCTCTGGTCAATCAGGGCGGCTTGACCTGGGTAGGGGCCTATCTTTCCAGCATGGCCTTGATCAGTTTGCTGGCCGTCTGGCGCATGTCGCCAAGCGCATCCAACCCGGATTGAATGCTGGGTGCATTCAGTGATTGAGTGGCTTTTAGTCTCTGTTTGCCTGCGCTGGTCGGGTCAGCAGTTATAATGCAGTTTTTTTCACGGTGATACGGCATGTTTACCCATCCGGGCTTTAACCCCATCGCATTACAAATCGGCAGTTTCGGTATCCACTGGTACGGTTTGATGTACCTGATCGGTTTTTTTGGTGGCCTGTGGTTGGGGCAGTATCAGGTCAACCGGTTGCGTAAACTGGACCCTAACTCGCCCTGGCAGGCGCGTGACCCGGACGACATGCTGTTTTACATCGCGCTCGGTGTCGTGCTGGGTGGGCGGTTAGGCTATGTGGTGTTTTACCAGCCCAGTTATTTCCTGCAACATCCGCTGGAAATCTTTGCCCTGTGGCAAGGGGGCATGTCGTTTCATGGCGGCTTTATTGGCGTCATGGTGGCCATGGCCTTGTTTGCCCGCAAGCGCGGCGTGATTTGGTTGCAATTGATGGACTTTGTGGCGCCGCTCGTGCCGATTGGCCTGGGGGCAGGCAGACTGGGTAATTTTATCAATGGCGAGTTATGGGGGCGGCCTACCCATGCGGATTGGGGCATGGTGTTCCCAGCCGTGGATCAGGTGGCACGGCATCCTTCGCAGTTGTACGAGTTTGCACTAGAGGGGATCGCGCTGTTTGTGATTCTCTGGTGTTTTGCGGGCAAAAAACGACCCATCGGTGCAGTGTCCGCCATGTTCTTGCTCTGTTACGGCAGCTTCCGTTTTCTGGTTGAGTTTACGCGCGAGCCAGATAGCTTCTTGGGCCTGCTATCGCTGGGGCTCAGCATGGGACAATGGCTCTGTGTGCCTATGATTCTGGCAGGGCTCTGGCTCATGCGCAGGGCGTATCGTCAGTCCTAAAGCCAGATTTCCATTAGGCGTTGCCTGGCTGAGTGGCACGTTCGAGGGCACTCAGCCACTGGATGGCATATTCGCTTCCTTGCTGTTCTTCGCCACACATCTCCAGGCTAGGGCTTAATCCGCCACAAAACGCTGGGCGTTGTGGCTGCCCAAACAATTTGCAGCGATAGGCCTCATCTAGTTGTATGCATGGCACACCCGCGGGCTTGCCATGTGGCATGCCGGGGATCGGACTATTGATAGACGGGGCAATGCAGCAGGCTCCGCAGTGTTGGCGGCATTCCATTCGGGTTAAACATCCACCCAGGGGTAGCCTAATGCAGACACGCCAGCCTTCAGCTCCAGCATGGCTGCAAGCACATGCGCACTTTCGCCCTTGAGGCCGACTTCAGTGGTGCGGCGCTGGTTGGTGCGTGGCAAGCTGAACAACTTGAGCATGGGATAACGGTTGAGCATGCTGTTCATCAAGTCAATCAAGTCGCTTTCGCCAGCCTCAGTGACGACAATGGCTTGCTCCAGATAGTCCTGGCCATGAAACAGGTGACTGTAATACGTCTCCAGCACCCATTCCACCATCGGGTGTGCCATTTCTGGAAAGCCGGGCACAAAGTAATGCTCGTGAATGCTGAATCCGGCCACGCGGTTAATCGGGTTGGGGATCAGCTCACAACCTTGCGGAAAATCAGCCATGAGTACGCGTTTAGGGTAAGCCGCTTCCCCATATTGCGCTTCAATATTGGCAACGGCGCCTGCATGTCGCTCAATCGGTACCCCGGCAGCCGCGGCTGCACATTGGCGGGTGTAGTCATCCGGGGTGGCGCCGATGCCACCAAAGCTAAACACAATCTCGCCGCGCGCCATACTGGCCTTGAGTAACTGCGTGATTTGCTCGGGGATATCGCCGATAAAATGCGCCCAGCTCAGTTGCAAGCCGCGGGCAGACAGAAGCGCAATGACCTTGCTGAGATGGGCATCCTGGCGCTTGCCGGACAGGATCTCGTCACCGATGATATAAATCCCAAATTGGCGCATGTTATATTGAGTAAATTACTTTTGAGTGAGCGTTTTAACAGCAGCATAATACCAAGCAATTGCTGAAAATTCACAGCATAGCCATTGTTGCAGCACTTTTGCAGTCTGGTGAGTGCGTAAGTGTACAAGTGCTTTGATGTGGTTTTGACCCATTGCGTGCTGGCCTAGCCAGCTTTTCAGTCAGTGATCAGTACATTATCGAAAGAAATCCATTGAACAGTTTTCTCTTTGATTTTGTGAGTCCAGCAGACACCATCCTTTCATCTCGCTATGATCCCGCGATGGTTGCCTTATCCTACCTGATCGCACTCACGGCCTCAGTCATTGCCATCCATCTGGCCGAGGTCTCCCAGCAATTCAAACTCAAGCGCGACCGCCGCTTGACCATCCTTGGCGGTGGCCTGGCGATGGGTGCCGCGGTGTGGGGCATGCATTTTATTGGCATGCTGGCTTTCGAGCTGTGTGCCACGGTGCGTTATGAGCTGGTCATCACCTTGCTCTCCTTGCTGCCAGCATTTGTTGCCTCCTGGGCATCCATGCAATGGTTGGCGCAAGCAAGAAAATCTCCTTACGATTTAACCATTAGCGGCGCCTTGATCGGCCTGGGCATCGGGGTGATGCATTACACCGGCATGCTGGCCATGCAAACGGCTGCTGTTATGGCGTTTAATCCATGGCTGGTACTGGTGTCCGTCTTCTCAGCAGTGATGCTAGCCATTCTGGCGTTGTGGTTTCATCAACGCTGTACCCGTTTGCGGCGACTGCGGCCCTGGCGCCATTTGTTCAGCGGCCTGGTCATGGCGGCTGCCATTACCAGCATGCACTATCTTGGCATGGCTGCGGCCAGCTTTACTGGCCCCATACAGTTTGATGAGCCTGTGCCCACCGTAGACCGGCTGTATTTGTCCTTGCTGGTCACCATGGGCTTGGTGACCTTGCTAGGCGCTATTCTGGCGCAAACCATGATTAGTCGGCAGCGGCAATTGGCCCGCGAGTTACAGTTCAGGGAGCATCAAATGCGCGTGATCTTTCAGCACGCGATAGACGCCATTGTGATTACGGATGCCAAGGGACATATCCAGATGGTGAACCGCGCTTTTGAGGCTATGTTTGGCGTTCAGTCGCAGGCAATCGTGGGCCGTTCGCTTGGCAAAATGATCCCCGACTGGAAGCAGCTCAGCACACTCTCGCGCAAACGCAGGCAACATGACCAGGCTGGAAAAGTGGTCGCTGAGCGTCACGGGATACATGCGGATGGGCGCGAAATTCCATTGCGGATTGCACTGACCCGTGTGATTGAAGATGAGCTGGATTTTTGTATCAGCTTTTTGATGGATTTAACCGTATTTCGCCAGCAGCAAAACGCCCTAGAGAAACTGTTGACCGAAGATCCGCTGACCGGCTTGTTCAACCGGCGCGGCATGCTGAGTATGATGCATGGCATTGTCAGCCAGCTTCAAAGCAGCCAGCCGCAACGGGGCATTATTTTATTATTTGTAGATCTTGATGGGTTTAAAGCTGTCAACGATACCCATGGCCATCCTGTGGGCGATGAAGTGTTGATGGCCATCGCACAACGATTACCTGATGTGTTGCGCGAAGAAGATATGGTGTGTCGTTTTGGCGGGGATGAGTTTGTCATTTTGCTGACCTTTGCCTCCCAGCCGGAAGAGTTGGCCCGCATGGTTGCAGGCAAGCTGGTCGAAAGCATCAGTCAGCCCATCAAGTTGCAATCAGGTCAGGAGATCGCGGTAGGCTGTAGTATCGGTATTGCTTATGACTGGCCTAAAACGGCCGACGACATCGAAGCCTTACTGCAGAAGGCGGATAATGCGATGTATCAGGCCAAAAAAGGCGAAGCTGGAAAAGTCATCTTTTCCAGCTAGGCTGTACTGCAGTAACGGTGAATGCTGCTTTATGCCGACCTGAGCAGGCGGGAAATAAAAATCAGGAAGACGGCACCGATGGTGGCGACGATAATGCTGCCTATCATGCCACCACTGGCACTCAAGCCCAGCAGGCCAAACAGCCAGCCGCCGACCACTGCACCGGCAATACCAAGCACCAAATCCCAAATCAGCCCAAAGCCATCGCCTTTCATGATCAAGCCTGCCAACCAACCCGCGATAATCCCTACAACAATTGTCCAAAGCATGTGTGTACTCCCCTGTTGTTATGATGAAGCTCTATGCTAAGCACAGTTGCGCCTGTCATCTGTCAGCCCATCTAGGAAAAACCTGTCAGATTCAGCTGACTCACTCACTGCAAACATCCAGATGGCGCCGCGCCTACACTGACTTGAGGATTTATTTTTTCAGACCGATGATCAACAAGGCTGCCCCCGCCGCAATCACAATCAGGCTCAGCGCTTGCGGGACTTCCACCTCTTTGGTGATCTCTGCATTGGCCTCTAAAGAGCCGATTTTTGCCACGGTCTCTGTGCTCTCGTAACTAAACCCTTTGAAAATCAGCCCGGCTGCACCGGCTGCAATCAATATAATGCCTATCATCACTAATGACTTCATGACCAAGCTCAACAGTTAAAAAAGATAGGCTCATATTGACCGTAAGTTAGGTCACTGTCTAGTGGGCACTCTCCCAATTGTTGCCTACGCCAACCTCGGCTAGTAACGGCACCGATAAGGTTGCCACTTCTTGCATGAGCACGGGCAAGGTTTGTTTGACTAATGCCAGTTCATGTTCAGGCACTTCCAGCACCAGTTCATCGTGCACCTGCATGATGAGTTTGGTCTGCAGTTTTTGCTCGGTCAGCCATTGGTCGACGGCGATCATCGCCAGTTTGATCAGGTCGGCCGCCGTGCCTTGCATGGGGGCATTAATGGCGGCGCGTTCTGCGCCGTTTCTTCTTTGTACGTTAGCGCTGTTGATTTCAGGTACCCATAAGCGTCTGCCGAAATAGGTTTCGACATAGCCTTGCTGCTTGGCCAGTGCGCGTGTGTTTTCCATATAGGCTTTGACACCGGGGTAACGCGCAAAATAGCGTTCAATGTAATTGGCCGCCGCGCCGCGCTCGATATTGAGGTTTTGCGCCAGGCCAAACGCGCTCATGCCATAGATGAGGCCAAAGTTAATCACTTTGGCATAGCGTCGCTGCTCGTTATCTACGGCTGCTTTGTCCACGCCAAAAATTTCTGCGGCCGTGGCGCGATGGATGTCTTCGTTATTGGCAAAGGCCGTCAGCATTCCGGCATCTTGTGAGAGATGCGCCATGATGCGCAGCTCAATCTGCGAATAGTCCGCCGAGATGATCTGGCTACCGGGCGGGGCGATAAAAGCTTCGCGGATGCGTCGGCCTTCGGCGGTGCGCACCGGAATGTTTTGCAGGTTGGGGTCCGAGCTGGCCAGCCGTCCGGTAATTGCCACTGCCTGGTTGTAGTTGGTATGCACGCGCCCGGTTTGCGCGTTGATCATTTTCGGCAACTTGTCGGTGTAGGTGGATTTCAGCTTGGCCAAGCTGCGGTGTTCCAGAATTACCTTGGGCAACGGGTAATCCAGCGCCAGTTCCTGCAATACATCTTCGTCGGTACTGGGGGCGCCAGAAGGCGTTTTTTTCAAGGGTTTGATACCCAGTTTGCCAAACAGGATTTCTTGCAACTGCTTGGGCGAGCCCAAGTTAAACGGTTGTCCGGCCAGCTCATACGCCTGTTTTTCAATCTCCATCAAACGCAGGCCAATTTCATTGCTCTGGCGGTTGAGCATGTGGCTGTCGATCAACACGCCGTTGCGCTCCATGCGTTGCAACACTTGCATGCTGGGCATTTCCACCTGCTCATAAATAAAGCGCAGTTTGTCCGAGACTGTCACTTGCGGGTACAGGGCCTGATGCAGTTGCAGCGTGATGTCGGCGTCTTCCGCTGCATATTCGGCAGCCACCTCGACGGTGACCTGGCTGAACGACACTTGTTTTGCGCCTTTGCCCGCCACGGTTTCGTAGCTGATGGGGGCAATGCCCAGATGGCGCTCGCTGAGTTCATCCATGCCATGCCCTTTGTGGCTCTCAAACACATACGATTGCAACAGGGTGTCGTGCGCAATGCCTTGCAGCGTGATGCCATGATTGGCCAGCACATGCATATCGTATTTGAGGTTCTGGCCGACTTTTTTAATGTCCGGGTTTTCAAGGATGGGTTTGAGTTTAGCCAGGGTCGCCGTCAAAGCCAGTTGTGGAGGCGCATCAAAGTAATCATGGGTGAGCGGGATGTAAGCCGCTTCCCCCGGCGTAACGCTGAACGAGACGCCGACAATTTTGGCTTGCATGGGGTCCAGTGAGGTCGTCTCAGTGTCAAAGCAAAGCAGGGCGGCTTGTTCCAGTTTGGTGAGCCACGGTTCCAGTTCACTGTCCGATAAGATGGTCTGGTAAAGCCGTCGCGTATCCGGCGAGTAATCGCCACCGGCTTGCCCGCTAAGCTCCTCGACGGTCGGTTGGGCTGAATTTTCAATCAATGGTGCTGTGGCACCGTCTGGCAATTTGTCTAAGTCACGCTTCCAGCTTCTGAACTCAAAATGGTCAAACAGCGCGAGTAGTGCAGGCTTGTCCGGGGCTTTGGGGATCAGTTCATCAAAATGCTCACGGATACCGATATCACAGCGGATGGTGATCAGCTCGCGTGCCGTGGGTAACCAGGGTAGGGCTTTGCGCAAGTTCTCGCCGACCACGCCTTTGATGTTGTCGGCATTGGCAATGATATTGTCGAGAGAGCCATATTCTGTCAGCCATTTGACCGCCGTTTTTGGGCCGACTTTTTCGACCCCAGGCACATTGTCTACACTGTCACCGACCAATGTCAGGTAGTCGATAATTTTGCTGGGCGGGATGCCGAATTTATTTTCTACGCCGGCAATATCCAATACATCATCGGTTTTACGGAAGGCATCACGCATGGTGTTGACCACGGTAATATTTTCATTTACCAGTTGCGTGATGTCTTTATCGCCAGTCGAGATAATGGTGCGGATACCTTCTTTTTCGGCCTGCTTGGCCAGTGCGCCAATCACATCGTCGGCTTCAACGCCTTCTTCAATAATCAGCGGCCAGCCCATCGCGCGGATGGTTTCGTATAGCGGTTCAATCTGCACGCGCAAATCGTCCGGCATGCTGGCGCGGTTGGCCTTGTATTCGCGATAGAGATCGTCGCGAAAGGTTTTGCCCTTGGCGTCAAACACACAGGCGCTATAGTCAGAAGGATAGTCCTTGTGCAGGCGCCGCAACATATTCAGCACGCCTTGAATCGCCCCGACCGGCTCGTTGGCCGAGTTGCGCAAATCCGGCATGGCATGAAACGCGCGGTATAAATAACTGGAGCCATCGACCAGAAGCAGGGTTTTCATCGTGTGTTCTCAAGAGTCAAATCAATGGCGTATTTTACGCATTTCAAAGCCACTTCATGTACACTAATTTGGTTTTGATTGTTGAAGGATTGAATGATGACCACCCCCAAGCTGCCAACTATGGTCGAGCCTGAGTTGCTCAATGGCGATAGTGCCAGCCATGAATCCTGGCATGCCTTTGAAATCATGGCCGAGTTTGTCGGCGCCACTGAAAACCTCAAGGCGATTACGCCTGCGGTGTCGATTTTTGGCAGTGCTCGTACCAAGCCTGACCATCCGTATTATCAACGCACCGAAGAAATTGCCCGACTATTATCAGACTCCGGCTTTAGTGTGATTTCTGGCGGCGGGCCAGGCATTATGGAGGCGGCCAATAAAGGGGCTTTTCCAGGCCGTGGCGCCAGTGTCGGGCTGAATATCAAGTTGCCTTTCGAGCAGCACGGTAATCCCTATCAGGATATCGGCATCAGTTTTAAATACTTTTTTATGCGCAAGGTGATGTTCGTTAAATATGCCAGCGCATTTGTCGTCATGCCGGGCGGCTTTGGCACGCTGGATGAACTGATGGAAGCGATCACGCTGGTGCAAACGGGCAAAAGCCGCAAGATTCCGATTATCCTGGTCGGCAGCCAGTTTTGGGCAGGCTTGATAGACTGGTTGCGCAATACGCTGGTGGCAGAAGGCATGGCCTCGCCGACCGATATGCATCTGGTGCAGGTGATTGATGAGCCGCAACAGATCGTGGACGCGATTTTCAAACATTATGAAACCACTGGCTTCGAATTGACGCCGGCGGAGCGCAAGATGCAGTTGTACCTGTAATCGCTGCGCGCAAAGCCAGGATATTTAAAGTTTATTCAGCGCTGGATGTCCGCCACGGCACGGCTTTTTGCTAGAATAGCGATCACTGACTAAGGAGTCTTCCATGCGTAATGTTTCCCGTTTTATGCTGGCCACACTGTGCCTTGCGAGTTTTTCCATGCTGGCTAGTGCTGCGGCCCCCAAAGATGCCGAGTTGCTGGATGACATTCCCTCTCCGCCCAAAGTCATTGAAGGACAACCCATAGACCAGCCGACCATCTCCAAGCGCAAGGATGGTGATAACGAGGTTGAGGAATATAGCCTGAATGGTGAGGTCTATATGGTGAAAGTGACGCCACCGAGCGGCAAGTCTTACTACCTGCACCGGGAAGACCGTAATGGCGAGTGGGTGCATGATGGTCCTTCTCGCCCGGTGTCCGTGCCCAAATGGATTCTTTTCCGCTTCTAAATGTTTTTGACCTGCCCGTAAGGGTAGGGTTGTCACCCACATGTCTGTTTTTACCACTCTGAGTCTGGATGAAGTGCGCCTATGGTTGGCGCCTTTTAATGTTGGCGAGCTGCAAACCTTGCGCGGCATTGCGGCTGGCATTACCAATACCAATTATTTTGTCGAAACCAGTGAGTCACGCTTTGTGCTGACCGTGTTCGAGAAAAACGATTTTGACGAGCTGCCTTATTTTGTGCACTTAATGACGCATTTATCGCAGCACGGCATTCAATGCCCAAGCCCGATTGTCGATAAAGACGGCGTGGCCTTGCACCGGATTCATGGCAAACCTGCCCTGATGGTGAGCTGCCTGCGTGGCAGTGATGTCAGTCAACCTAACCTGACCCAGATTGAAGCCGTGGCACAGACGCTTGCGCGTATGCATCTGGCGGGTATGGCGTTTCATGAGCAATCACACAATCAGCGCGGTCAGGGCTGGCGCGTGATGACAGCGCAGCAGGTGATGCCCAAGCTTGCACCCGTACAGCAGCATTTGTTGCAAGAGGAATTGCAGTTTCAGCATGGCCTGGATTTGTCTGGTCTGCCACATGGTGTGATACACGGCGATTTATTCCGCGATAACGTGTTGTTTGACGGCAATGTGTTGGGCGGCTTTATTGATTTTTACTATGCCTGCCATGATGTACTGGCCTACGATGTGGCCATTGCGGTGAATGAGTGGTGCGTAGACGCCAACGGTGCGTTTGTCGATGACAAGCTGGCCGTGTTCATGAATGCCTATCACGCGGTTCGCCCGTTCACTGCAGAAGAAAAATCCTTCTGGCCGGCCTTGTTGCGCCGCGCTGCCTTGCGCTTCTGGCTATCGCGCCTGTATGATTTTTACTATCCTGTGGCGGGGGAATTGACCCATGCCAAAGACCCGGCTCATTTCGAGCGGGTATTGCTGAATCGTCAAGCGCTTACTTAGTCGCGCTATAAAAGGGAGTCACATGACAGAAACAAACAGCCAGCGCGGGATTCGCTGGGTCAAAGAAAGCCTGGCTTTATTTAAAACGCAGCCACATATCTGGATGTTGTGCTCGCTGGCCTACATCTTCATTTTTATGGTGTTGCCATCCTTGCCATTGCTGGGGTTTCTAGGCATGGTGAGTGTGGTGATCTGGCCCGTCTGCATGGCCTGGATTGTGATGCTCTACCGTCAGGTGGATATGCACGGTGAAATGTCGCCCGGTGATGCCTGGCAACATCTCAAGCTGCATCTTAAGCCTTTGTTGCTGTTGGGCGCTAGCTGCCTGATTTATGCCGTGTTGGCGACCTATCTGCTCAGCAGCGAACTTGCTTCGCTCATTTCGCATGCGCCGACCAAAGCCGGCATGAGTGATTCACAAATGACCAAGTTTCTTGAAAACACGTTGTCATTTATTGTGAAGTTGCTGTTACTGCTCTTGCCTTTGTTTATTGCTACCTGGTTTTCCCCCATGCTGATTGCCCTCAATGGCTATCCGCTGGTGAAAGCGATCAAATCCAGTATCGCCGGCATGCTGCAATATACCGTGCCCATGGGCGTAGCCTGGCTAGTCATGATGCTGGGCATGCTGGTGGTAATGCTGGGACTGGGGCTGGTGATTGGCATTTTAGGCGTGCTGATTCCAACGGTCACGCAGCTGCTGATGCCGCTGCTGGTATTTATTGCCTTGCTGGTCATCAATGCACTGATGTTTGCCTTTCAATACATCAGCTACAAAGATGCCTTCAGGGCAGCACCACAAGTCGAGGCCAGCGTTTAATTGCTTGCTGCTTGCAACGTTATCGCTTGCGGCGCTCGGTAAACAGGCTGTTACCGACAATCTTTTTGGCTTGCTTTTTGGCATGACTCATGGCGCCAGCCACTTCATGATGGCTGGCAAAAAACTCGGCGCTAACTCTCACTGCGCCGATAGACAAACTGCCAAACGGGAAAAAGTGTTCATTGCCCAAGCGGTCTTCAATATGAATGCCACCTGACTGCACATCCTTGAGGTCATAAAAGTCTGGCATGACCTTCGCCACCGTGTCCAGAATGTCGCGGCATATCCTTTCCCAGTCTTCACTCTGAAACACAATCACAAAGTCGTCACCGCCGATATGGCCGACAAAATCATGCTCATGGTTCACCATGCTGCTCAGCATGCGTCCGACAAACTGGATCACCTCGTCGCCGCGGCGATAACCATAGGCATCGTTAAACGGCTTGAAATGATCAAGGTCACAATAACAGGCGACAAACGCTATGCGCCGTTCCAGCAGCTTGTCGATATGAGCATTAATCGGCACATTGCCCGGGAGCAGGGTGAGTGGGTTGGCATAGCGTGCGGCATGAATCTGCATGTTGGTCACTTCGCGCAACAGCGCATGACCACTGCCCATGCCCACATAACGCTCGCCGTCGACAATAATAAAGCCGTTCAGTAAATACTTGGGATCGGCTTGCAGGATCAGCTCGCTCAAGGCCAGGATGTGCATGTCCTTTTGGATGATGAGGCATTGCGTATCCATAAATGTGGTGCAGGATTTCTTGCCATGTAATTCTTTTTGGTAACGCCTCGCAAAGCGGTCTATGGTGTCATAACGGCTGATCAGCCCCAGTGGCTTGCCTTTATGGTCGGTGACCGGGATAGAGTTGAGATTGTTGTCGTGATGAAACCAGTCATAGACTTCTTCATTGGTCATTTCAGGCAGCGCCGCCACTTGATAGCTGGTGAGCCCGGATACGGTTGCTTGTTTGGAGACCATGGTTTGCTGGTCCGCAAATAAACGAATAATGTTTTTGTTGAGCAGCGTGCTCACTTCTTCGGACAAAGTCGCCTGAAATTTGGGGAACGGACGGCCCAGCAGGTAGCCCTGGGCATAGTCTATTTTCAAGTCTTTGATGACCGCCAGCTCTTCTTTGGTTTCTATGCCCTCGGCTATCGTCAGCGTGTTCGACTCCAGCGCAATTTTCTGAATGCCGCGGACAAATTCCAGCTTGATCGGATCGTTGTGGATGTTGGCAATAAAATGCTTGTCGATTTTGACATAGTGCGGTGACAGCTCAGACCACAAACGCAAACTTGAAGTCCCTTCACCCAGATCATCGAGCGCGATTTTAAACCCGAGTGCCTTGAGTTTGGTGACCGCCTCTTTGAGTTCGGCGTAATCGCGTATGGTGGAACTCTCGGTGATTTCGATAACAATATCGCTGGCTGCAAGCTGATAGTTCTCCAGCTGCGCCAAGCTTAATGACCAGTCACTTTCGCTGTGCAGCAAGGCATCTGGGCTAAAGTTTACAAACAGTGGCATGGCATGGTTCGCCCGGCGATATTCTTCAAAAATCACATCGCGCGCGATAGACTCCATCTCGATATCCCGCCCACATAACTTGGCTGCATTGAGCAGGGCAATCGGCGCATGTAGTTTGGACTCCAGTGGTCCACGAATTAGCGCCTCATGCGCAAACACCTGCGCTTGCTTGATATCAATAATGGGCTGAAACAAGGGCAACAGGTTTCTCTGTGCCAGGATGGCTTCAATTTCGGTATTGGGGGCAGCATAAATCATGCTAGCAGTATCGACGAAGCGTGAAGATTCTTGATCAAGGAAATGTCAAGATTGGATGAAATATTTATGACTATCTGAATGTTGTTAGGGCGCCGTGGCAGTGGCGTCAGCGTTTTTTTGCTGGATCACCATCTCCCTCAGTATCCGTGCTTCTTGATTCGGCAGCTGTTGTATGTCCTGCTCCAGGTTTCCATTTGCAACGCTGAGCAGACGTCTCAAGTGCGCGCTGGCTTGATCATGTTTTTCAAGTAGCTCCAGCAATAGAATGAAATGTAAACATGGTCTTCGCAGCGGAATGAAGCGAATCGCGTTTTCTGCGATCGATCGTTGAAGCTCTGCTTGAGTTGGATTGGGGGCTAAATAGGTGGCCAACACCAGCTCAGCATAAGGAGCAAGCAGTGTATTTTGATTGACCCAAAGCATCTTATTCACAAAGTCTTGCTTTTGAGCAAGCGACATTTCTGGCTGGCTGGCAAACAGAATTTGTTTTTCAAGTTTTTGATAGCCGATCTGCATGAAGGCCAGTTGCCAGAGGCCATACACTAATACGCCTGCCAGTGATAGCCTTAATAACTTACGGGCGGATTGAGAAAAGTTGGCGAGGGTAACTGTCGAGGCTTCCCCCATTCCGAGCAAAAAAGCGAAGATCCCAAGAAAGTAGCTATACCACAAAGGATATTCAACCATGCTGTGTATGAAAATGATGCCCAGGCACCCAAGCAACCACCAGGTTTCCACTGTCGTGACATGGTGCCTGAAAAATGCCCTTGCCCATAACAATAATCCGCCCAATGCCGTGAGTAAGCCGAGTAGGCCCATTTCTGCCATCAGGTTTAAAAACAGGTTGTGGGCATGCTCAAAGAACATATGGGATGGGTTTATGCTGGGGGTCGCGGCCAGAAGATAAGTTTGCCAGCGCATTTGCCCAACGCCCATGCCTAGTAGGGGAGACTGACTAAACAAAGCCAGGCTGGTTTGCCAGAACTGCAGGCGTAACGAGGCTGAAGGGTTGCTGATCCCGTCCATGGCACGCGTAAGAGGGGTCTGGATAAAGGTCTCAGGAAGCCAGGAATTCATTGCTAATTGAAGCATGAGAAAACTGGGCAGTAACATGAGGCTGATCTTGAGTAGACGCTCGGTGGTTTGAATTGAGCGTTTTTGATACTGCAAGGTTAAATGCAACAACCCGCACAGCAATGCAATCGCGCCCAAATAAAGCATTGCACTGCGCGAGCCAGAAAAAGACAGCATTACTAAAGCCATCGCCAGGCTAATGACAGTCCATCGATTCTGGATTGCGCGTTTGGCATGTAAATACATTAATGACACGATGCCAAGGCTGATGAAATTTGCAAAGTGATTGCGTTGTGCCAACATGCCGTAGCTTTCCAGCCTTGGGATAGGAAGGACGATGCCGCTGTGCTGTAAAAGTTGCATTACAACAAATAACCCATTGATTGCACTGCCGATGAGTAGTGACCAAGCAAGCACAATGGAAACAGCTTCCCAGCCATGCTGTTGGCGCAATTGATACCCCAGCGTTGTAAGCAAAAAGCCCCAGATCAAGTACCCTTGAATCAAAGGCAAATGGGGGGCAGTAGCCCCAATCAGCATGGCTTGTAAGTAAGTGAGTAGCAGGAGTACTAAAAAGATGAAGCTTGATCTGGGAAGCGTGGGCGATTGCCAGAACGGCTTGGTGATCAAGGGCCAAAGTGCCAGTAATCCAAGCAGCCCGGCGATCCACTCATTGTAGAAGTTCGGGATTGGGACGTCGTGGTAGGCAATGACGAATGGCAGACAAAACATGCCACCTATCAGATAAAGACTCATTTTTGAGCCACCCAATTTTTCTGCATAGGTTTTCAATGGTTTGGTCTGGCTAGATCTTTTCCAGCTTGGCGTATTCGAGCATCAGTGTTTTTAATCCGCTGCTGCCAAAATTCACTTTCACCGCCAGATCGCTGGCGTTCCCCTCATAGCTAACCACAACCCCTTCGCCAAATTTGCTGTGGCGCACACTTTGACCAATCTTGAACGGATAGTTGGACTGGGTGCTTGCCGGTTGTGCAGCTGGCATGTTGTATTGACCGCCTGCCGCATAAGGTTTGGCAGCCGGTTTACTATTCAGGCGTTTGGTGAGGTCGGCAGGGATTTCATCGACAAAGCGTGACGGGATGCCGTAGCGGACTTGCCCATGCAGCATGCGGCTTTGCGCATATGTCATATACAAGCGCTGGCGCGCGCGCGTGACGGCGACGTACATAAGCCGCCGCTCTTCCTCAAGGCCACCATTTTCATAGGCAGCTTGCTCGTGTGGGAACAGGCCTTCTTCAACGCCGCTGATAAACACACTCTGAAACTCCAGACCTTTGGCGGCATGCACGGTCATCAGTTGCAGGGCCTCATGGCCAACGTCGGCTTGATGGTCGCCTGCTTCTAGGCTGGCATGGTTCAGAAACTGGGTCAGCAGGTCGGCATCTTCCTCCATGTTGTGATGGTTGCCCAAGTCCTGCTTGCTAAAGGCGACCGCAGCCGTCACCAGCTCTTGCAAGTTTTCAATGCGGTCTTCGCCTTCTTTGTCGTTTTGGTAGTGCGCCATCAGGCCACTCAGGTTGATGACCATTTCTGCCATTTCACCCAGCGTGATGCCGTAGCCTTGGTCAACAATTTGCCTGATCAAGGCGACAAAGCCATCTAAGCCTTTGCTGCCTAGCTTGCCTTCACCGACTTTGTTGGTGGCGGCCTGCCATAAGCTGCATTCATTTTGGCGCGCAGCTTCTTGCAGTTGCTCCAGTCCACGCGCACCGATGCCGCGGGGCGGGAAGTTAATAATACGCAACAAGGCCGTGTCGTCGTTGGCGTTGGCAATCAGCCGCATGTAGGCCAAAGCGTGTTTGATTTCAGCCCGCTCGAAAAAGCGCAGACCCCCATACACGCGGTAAGGGATGTTGGCCGAAAACAGGGTATGTTCGAGAATGCGGGACTGCGCATTGCTGCGGTAGAGTAGGGCCATCTCGCCCAAGGGCACGCCTTCTTTTTGCAGCATATTCACTTCATCGACAATAAACTGCGCTTCGTCGGTATCGTTGTAAGCCTCATAAATGCGAATCGGCTCGCCCTTGCCGGCCGAGGTCCACAGGTTTTTACCCAAACGGTTGCGGTTGTTGGCAATGATGGCGTTGGCGGCATCGAGGATGTTGCTGTGCGAACGGTAGTTTTCTTCGAGCTTGACGATATTCTGCACGTTGAAGTCGCGCTGGAAGTCATTCATATTGCCGACGCGTGCGCCACGGAATGCGTAAATGCTCTGGTCGTCATCCCCGACGGCAAAAATACTGTTATGTGCGCCGCCTAACAGTTTTAGCCACAGGTATTGCAGACGGTTGGTGTCCTGAAACTCATCGACCAGGATATATTGAAAGCGTTGCTGATAATGCGCACGGATGTGCGGTTCGCGTTCTAGCAGCTCGTAGCAACGCAACAATAATTCGGCAAAATCGGCCACGCCTTCGCGGTTACATTGCTGATCATAGGCCGCATAAATTTCGCGCAGTTTCTGGCTATGGCCGTCGTAAGCATCGACGCTATCCGCACGCAGGCCTTCCTCTTTGCAGCTATTGATATAGCCCATCACCTGCTTGGGTGGATATTTTTCATCATCCACATTCATCAGTTTCATCACGCGCTTGATGGCAGAAAGCTGGTCGGCGGTATCTAAAATCTGAAAGGTATTCGGTAAGCCCGCTTCACGGTAATGCGCGCGCAACATGCGGTTACACAAGCCGTGAAATGTGCCTGCCCACATGCCGCGTGTATTAATCGGCAACATGCTGGTGAGGCGGGTCAGCATTTCCTTGGCTGCTTTGTTGGTAAACGTCACTGCCATCAGGCCCATGGGGGAGGTTTGCCCGGTTTGGATCAGCCAGGCAATCCGTGTGGTGAGCACGCGGGTTTTGCCACTGCCCGCCCCGGCTAGAATTAGTGCCGAGACATGCGGCAGGGTGACCGCTTGCAGTTGTTTATCATTCAGGCCCTGTAACAGATTATTTTCAGAATACATGCCGTTATTATCGCATGATGCAGCGTTTCAGGCGCAGTCTAAGCACGTGCTTGTAGTCGGCAAATCGTTGCACTCAACATTTTTCTGGAACTTTTTAAAACCTCTTACACTCATACTTGCACGATGATGATGAATCATCTTTCCGCTTCTTTCCTCCCTGAGCGGAAGCCTTTACGATGAGGCCTATTGCCCCGATTTACCCCTTAATCGGGGCTTTTTTTGTCTGTAAGTTTTAGAAGGTGATTTTAAACACCACCGGTAAATCCGACTTGTCGCCAGGCTTCATACAGCAAAATTGCGGCTGAGTTGGATAAATTCAGGCTACGGCTATGCGGCAACATTGGCAATCTGACACGATGCTCTGCCGCAAATTGGGCGCGAATTTCTTCTGGCAAGCCACGTGACTCTGGTCCAAACACAAATACATCCTCGTCTTTAAACTGCAAATCACTGTGGCGCGTGCTGCCTTTGGTGGTCAAGGCAAACATGCGTTTTCCATGCAGCGCTTGCTGGCATTCCGCCCAGTTTTCATACACGGTCAACGCTGCATATTCATGGTAGTCCAGCCCAGCCCGCTTTAACTGTTTATCTGAAAGTTCAAAACCCAGTGGTTTGACCAGATGTAGCTTGGCACCTGCATTGGCACAGAGACGGATAATGTTGCCTGTATTGGGCGGGATTTCGGGTTCGAAAAGCACGATATGAAACATGTTTGGCTGCTTGTTTGCTTACGCAAGGATAGTATGACGGTGATATGATAGTCGAGAAAGTATCTCAAGATAAATAATTACAACGCCATGGCTCGTCCCGAGAAAATTAGATTAGGTGAAATTCTGGTCAGACAGAATTTCATGACCCAAGCTGAACTGGATCAGGCGCTGGAAGAGCAGCGCAAGACAGGCCGCCGCCTTGGACGGGTGATTGCTGAAAAAGGCTATGCCAACGAGCGGCAAATTGCTGAAGCCGTTGCACATCAGCTCAATATCCCTTTCCTGGATCTTGGCCAGTATGAGCTGGATCCCAAGCAGGTTCAAAAACTCCCTGAAGTGCAGGCACGTCGTTTCCGTGCCATTTTTCTCGAAGAGCGCCCAGACAGCATTCTGGTGGCGATGGTTGACCCTTCGGATGTCTATGCCTATGACGAGTTGGTCAGGCTGCTCAGGCGTGATATTGATATCGTCGTGGTGCAAGAGAGTCTGCTCATGCAGACCATTGATCGTTCCTATCGCCAGACTGAGCAGATTTCTTCACTGGCGCTTGAGTTGCAAGAGGACCTGGCAGACAGCAATGCCGATCTCTCAAGCATGATGGGTGTAGACCTGGGCGTGGACGATGCGCCTGTGGTCAAGCTGTTGCAGACGATTTTTGAGGACGCGGTGCAAGTGCGAGCGTCTGACGTGCACATTGAGCCGCAAGACAACAAGCTGCTGATCCGCTTTCGGATTGATGGTGTCATGCATTTTCAAACCCAGGCAGATATCAAAATTGCCACTGCGTTGGTCATGCGTCTCAAGATCATGGCTGGCTTGGATATCTCTGAAAAGCGCCTGCCACAAGATGGTCGTTTTGGCTTCTCGGTCAAAGGTAAGGCGGTCGATATGCGTATTTCGACCATGCCAACGCAGTATGGCGAAACGGTGGTCATGCGTCTGCTGATTCAGAACACTGCCCATTTTCAGCTCGATAAACTGGGTATGCCGCCGGCTTTGCTGGCACGCTTCCGCAAAATGATTAATCGACCCAGTGGCATGGTACTGGTTACCGGGCCTACCGGGAGTGGTAAAACCACCACCCTCTATTCAGCGCTTAGCGAGCTAAATACGCCTGAGACCAAAGTCATTACGGTGGAAGACCCGGTGGAGTATCGTTTACCCGGCATTATTCAGACGCAGGTGAATGAAAAAATCGAGCTGGACTTCCCCAAGTTGCTACGTGCCATTTTGCGGCAGGATCCCGATATTGTGCTGGTGGGCGAGATGCGGGATGAAGAAACTGCGCAAACCGGTCTGCGTGCCTCCATGACGGGTCACCTGGTGCTTTCCACTTTGCATACCAACGATGCTTCAACTGCTCCGGTGCGTTTGATTGACATGGGCGTGCCGCGCTTTATGGTGGCCATGTCCTTGCTCGGTGTTATGGCGCAACGTCTGGTAAGGCTAATTTGCCCGCACTGTGCTGAAGAGCATGCACCTACAGAGAGTGAAACAGTGTGGCTCAATCAGGTGTTGCCGGATGCAACCTTACCGACCAACTTCCGCCATGGCAAAGGCTGTCAACATTGCAACCGCACCGGTTATCTGGGGCGGGTGGGCTTGTATGAGTTTCTTGAAATGACCGATGAGCTGGCAATGGCAGCCAACATGCCGGATACCAACATCTTTATCAAAAAAGCGCGTGAACGTCTCAAAGGTAAAACCCTGCGCGACCAATCGCTGCAATTGGCGATTGAAGGTAAAACCACGCTGGAAGAAATCATGCGTGTCGATAACCAGTTTGAAGAATAACGCCTATGCCATTATTTGAATACAAAGGGCGTACCGAAGATGGCATGGTGGTGACTGGGGTACAAGAAGCCGCCGATGCCGATGCCTTGGGCACCGCGTTAATTGGTACCCGAATTACGCCGGTAGAGATTAAGCCCAAGAAAACGGGTGCTGTTGCGATTAACCTGTTTGAAGAGAAAATTACCAGTCTTGAAGTAATGATCTTCAGTCGGCAAATGTATACCTTGCTCAAGGCTGGGATTCCGATTATGCGCGCCCTCTCAGGAATTCAAAGCTCGGTGGGCAACTCTAAGCTGGCGCAAGTCATTGGCCAATTGCGCGTGGGCCTGGATTCTGGCCGAGAATTGTCGGTTGCCATGACTGAACACCCAAAGGTGTTCGATAATTTTTACATAAGTATGATTCGAGTGGGTGAGACAACGGGTAATCTGGACAATATTTTTCTGCGCTTGGCCGAACATATAGAGTTTGACCGCTTTATGCGTGGGCAAATCAAATCAGCTTTGCAATACCCCATGTTTGTAATTACCGCCATGGCCATTGCCATTGTGGTGATTAACGTCATGGTGATTCCGCAGTTTGAAAAAGTGTTTGCCACCATGCATGCCGATTTGCCATTGATTACAAAAATGCTGATCGCTTTTTCAAACTTCATGCGCAACTACTGGTTTGTACTGATCGGCATGATAGCCGCGGCAGGTTGGTCTTTTAAAGCTTATGTTAAAACGGCAAGTGGTCGGTCTAATTGGGACCGTATCAAAATGCGTATCCCGATTGCTGGAAAAATTATTTTTAAAGGTACCATGGCGCGTTTTGCGCGTAGCTTTGCGCTGTCTACTCGGAGTGGATTGCCCATTCTCTCCGCGTTGCGGCTAGTGTCACAAACGGTTGAAAATGACTATATTTCGGCCAAAATCTTAAGCATGTCTGCAGGCATCGAGCGAGGTGAGACCATTCTCAGAACTGCGACGCAAACCGGGGTCTTTAACTCACTGGTTTTGCAAATGATTGCGGTAGGTGAAGAGTCCGGTTCCTTGGACACCTTAATGCAGGAGGTTGCTGATATGTATCAGTCCGATGTGGAGTATGACGTTAAAACTTTGGGTGCCCAGATTGAGCCTATTTTGATTGTATTTCTAGGGGTGCTAGTGTTAATACTTGCGTTGGGGGTGTTTTTACCAATATGGGATATGAGTTCAGTGATGCTTAAAGGGAGTTAAACTCATTCTCTGGCATGATTAAAAACTGGACCAGAGTCAATGGACCAAAATTGTCTGGCATAGTATTTGCTAATGAGAGTTTAACGCAGTGTTAACCTGCCACTGTGATAAGAACGGCAGGGCATTTTGATTAGGAGTTTGAGTAATGAAAAAACAAGCTGGTTTTACATTAGTTGAGTTGGTGGTTGTGATTGCTGTACTCGGTATTTTGGCTGCGACAGCCTTGCCGAGATTTATCAATGTGCAAGCAAATGCGCAAAAAGCGGCTGCACAAGGATTGGCTGGTGCGGTGTCATCAGCAGCAAGCTTGGCCAAGGCGGCATGGATAGCAGGTGGTGCTTCGGGCACAACTGTAAAAATGGATAATACTAATGTCACGGTAAATGCTGCAGGTTCAACTGGTGAAGGATGGCCTGCTGCCACTAGTGGTGGCATTGATGCGGCGATTCAAGATAGAGCAGGTTTTACATTCGCAGCTGGTAGTAATAATGCAACCTACACTAAAGGGAGTTGTGTTATTACCTACGATCCTACTACTGGTTTGGCAACTGTAGGTAATGCCTGTTAGCTAAGCGCTGGTAATGAAGGGCTTTACCCTCGTTGAGCTTGTGGTTGTGATTATGCTAATGGGGATATTAGCGGCGGTAGCTGCTCCTAGATTTGCCAACGGCGATATCTTCGAAACCCGCGGTGACGCGGGTTTACTTTCATCTACATTACGCTATGCGCAAAAAACGGCAATTGCCCAGCGTCGGAATGTGTATGTGATTCTCAATAATGCGGTGCCAGATACGGTTAGCTTATGTTTCGATACCGCGTGCAATCAGGCAGTGATCAATCCTGAGACGACTGCTGCATATGTATTTACCAGCAGCAAGAATGTGGATATCACCTCAGACAACGTAAGCGTTGGCTTTGACGCACTCGGGCGGGTGGTGCCTAATTCTACGGTTAACTATAAAGCGACCAACAAGAAAAATAATGCGCAATCTGTGACCGTGACTGTTGAGGCGGACACCGGATACATACACTGATCAGTCCACCAGTTACAGGCTGGATAATAACAATGCATCACAACAAACATCACTCTTACAGACAACCAGGCAAATTGTGCGTGCGCTTGCATGCAGGTTTTTCATTGGTGGAGATGGTGGTGTTTATGGTGATTGTCACCACCGCCATCGCCGGTGTTATCGGTGCGCTCTCATTTATGGGACGTCATTCTGCAGATCCACTGGCGCGCAAGCAAGCAATCGCCATTGCTGAGTCGCTGATGCAAGAAGTCCAGCAAATGCCTTTTACTTATTGTGATCCCGATGACCCGAATGCTTCTACGGCGACAAGTTATGGCGATTGTACCAATCCACAAAATGCGACCTTAAATGGCCCCACTCCCTCTACAGAGAGCCGTTACAGTGCCACCGATCCATTTGATAATGTGGCCGATTATGGTGGATTTTCCATGCCTGGTGGTGGATGTGCCGGCATTTGCCGCATTGGCAATGCGACTGCCTTACCGGGCTTAAACCCTTACGCGGCATCCGTTGCAATTACTCAGGCGGGCGGGAGTGGTGCTTTTGCAGCGCTGCCAGCAGATGCGGTGTTACAGATTGTGATTACGGTGACAGGTCCCGCAGACACTACCATCCGGCTGACTGGATACAGGGTTCGTTATGCGCCGAAAATTTAACCAACCCAAATCTGCTATTTCAGGCTTCACCTTGGTGGAGTTGGTCATCGTCATTGTGGTGATGGCAATTCTCGGCGGTATTTCCGTCACCTTTATCAAAAATTCCATTTTGGCTTATGTGAATTCCGAGGCTTATTATGAGCTCGCTGATCGCGCCGATATCTCATTGCGCCGCATGTCACGCGATATCCGCAACGCCTTGCCAAACAGTGTCTGGGTGGCTGCTGATAATTCCTATGTAGAGTTTGTGCCGATCAAAGCTGGCGGCCGCTACCAGCAGGATACGCTGGATTTTGTCAGTGCGAATGACACTTTTAACGTACTCGGCGACCGTGTGCCTTCTGTAGACTCTGGCGACCAGTTGGTGATTTATAACCTTGGTATTCAAGGAGCAGATGTGTATGCGGGGGATACGATTCGATCCTTAACCAGCACTGGCACTAATCTCAGCACGCTTACATTTAGTGGTTCCGCCTTTCCATTGCCTTCTCCAGGGAGCCGTTTTTATGTGGTGAACGGAGCCGTATTTTATGTGTGCGATTTAGCCAACCGACGCCTGTTGATGTATTCAAATTACGCGATTCCCTCTGCGCACCCCTCAAACTTTGCCGGACTCACCCCGAGTATCGTTGCGCAAGATGTCACGGGCTGTAGTTTTACTTATACAGAAGGCGTCATGCAGCATAGCGGCGTGGTAATAGCACAGCTAGAGCTCAGTAAAAATGGTGGCGTTGTGCGCCTGGTTAACCTGATTAATGTGGTGAATTCGCCATGAAAAATACGCTTCATCGCATAAAAGGATTTATGTTGCCTGTGGCAATCTTCTTAATGGTGATATTGGCGTCGCTTGTGGGTTATTCCATGCGGCTGTCATTGTTGGCCAATCAAGGCACGATACAGGATGTGCAAGGTGCACAAGCTTACCTGGCTGCCAAGGCTGGCGTCGAGTGGGCGGCTTATCAGGTGATTGCGCCAGGGTCGGCCTCAATGCAACCATGCCCTACGCCGCCTAATCCGTTTACGATTAATGGCTTTAACATTGCATTGACATGTAATCAAACAAACCCGATGCCACAAGACCGGGCAGGGACACAGAATATCGGCATGTATACCATTACCGCTACCGCCTCAAAAGGAGCGGCTGGCGCGCTTGATTATATTGAGCGCAAAGTAACAGTGAGCTTGAGTCGTTGCCTGATGGGTACAGAAGAGTGTAGTTGAGAAGGAATAAGACATTGTTTGCCTGGTTGAGATTAACTGTTTTATGGGGGCTTTGTATTGCCGGACTGTTAGCTCCGGGATTCGTGTTGGCTGCGACGGCCATCCTGAACCAGAATGGTGGTACGAGCAGCAGTAACGGATTAAGAGTTTTTATTGACCGTTACACACAAATCCAGGTGCAACGATTAAATGGATCGGGCCAGTTATTCTCAGGTCAGCCAGACCAAGATATGACGCCACAAGACACAATTATTAGTCCAAGATCGAAGAATAGGCTTGATAACGGCATTTACATCCGTGGTAATAAGACCATTTATGGACCTGATCATTTTGCCTATGATTCGCCATCAAACTATACCCCTCAAGCGATGACAGCGGTGACGCCGGCCAACGCCTCAGCTGGAAACGCGCAGACAACCCGTTCGCAGTTCACCGTTCCCGGGAGCAATGTCGGAGGCGGGCCACAAGTAACAATAGACTGGAGTTATACCTATCCTTATGACTTTGTGACTGCAAAGGTGACTATTAATATTCCTTTGTTGTATCCAGTGAGCTCAAGTAATCCAGTGCGGTATTACCATGTGGTGGATACCTATTTAGGCGGCTCTGACTGCGGATGTGGTGTCCGCTACGTGGATACCAACGGCAAACAGGTGGCCGGGACTTATCCTTATGCGGGAAAATGCCAATCTGGAAGTGGTTCAACCAATATTGCATGTCCCTCTAGTACAGCGCTTCCTGCCAATTTGGATGTGGTTGAAAGCTTCAGGGAGCGGGATGGTCAATTTAGCCGTTATTGCGTAGGCAATTACGCAACATTCTGGACCAATGACAATTCCGTCGCCTGTGCGCTAGCCAAAACAGACCCATTGGGGAATACAGTCAATACCACTTTAACAGACACAGGCGCTGCGATTGAATACGACTTTACATCGCCTGGAACATACACATTCAGCTATGACTTTGTGGTTGGCTCAACCCTGGTGCCTGATTATGATCACCTGGAAATACGCCACCCTGGCAGTTCCTCTTTATGTCCGGTCGATATTCAGGTCATGGCTTGTTTGGTTTCTACCATGCCTTGTCCGGATAACCAGTTAATCAATTCAGGTAGCCTTACGGGGACGCTGACCATTTCTCCCAGCTCTCCAACCGTCACGGTGACACCGGACGCCCAGTTCGACGTTGGGAGTGACCGCACCATTGACACCATTACCTTACAAGGTAGCGCTGCAGCTACTTATACCTTGGGAGCGACGGGCCTCAGCAAAGGGCCGATGAATGGCATCAAGTGCTGGAACACGGCAAATAATTCGCAAAGTTGTAGTTTTACCATGACGAACACGGCGTGTGTGAATACGTTTGAGTGTATGGAAAGTGCCCCCATTAAATATAACAACCTAAAAGCTGACTCATCTAAGCGTAACCCACTCTACACCAAGGTGCTTGGTCAGTCTTTTAATGTTGAGGTGGTTGCCGTACTTGCCAATGGTGAACAGTCCAACGGCTACAATTCGTCTGGTTTAAAAGTTGATTTGGTCACCGATAGTAATAACACCTGCAGTACGAACATCATCGCGACCAAGTCTGTTAGCTTCATGGCTTCGGATGGCGGGCATAAAACAGTGACATTCAACGCCTCAGATGTGAAGCAAGCATATACCAAGGTGCGTTGTCAGGTGAGTGACGCCGGTCAGAACAAATCGGGTTGTTCTTCTGATAACTTTGCCATTCGGCCGCAGTCCTTTACAGTTTCAACTACCAACACAAGCCTCTCGTCTACTACCCCCTCGCCGACCTATACTTACAAGCTTAAGGCAGGCACAGATAGTTTTAACTTAACAGCTGTGACTGGTGAAAGCGGCTATAACGGAACCCCTTCTATAGATACGTCAAAAGTCTATCAGCATGATGGTGTAGTGACGATGGGGCAGATTAGCTATGACCCTATAACTCCTAACAAATTTCCTGCGGCCAGTAGTGGCACCAGTAGCAGTGATAGTTTTAAGTACAGTGAGGTTGGCTTTTTTCAATTTGCAGCCCAAGGGGTCTATGACGATACTTTTACCGCTGTAGATAAAGCTAATGGAGATTGTGATAATGGCGGATTTGATAATACGGGCACGGGTACCCCCAAGAAATATGGCTGCAATTTTGGCAATACCGCTGCAAGTAGTTTTTTTGGCAGATTCATTCCGAATAAGTTTGTGATCACTACAGGGGGGAGCAAGCAAGCTTGTAGTACTTTTGTCTACTATAATCAGGATACCATCACCAAAGCTGGTTTGGAGATACCATTTACCATTACTGCCCAGAATGGGTATGGGGCGACCACGACATATTACACAGGCACGGGACCCAGCAGTTATGCCAAGTTCAATAATCCAAGTGCTTGGGCAAACTTTAATTTCTCAACTAATCCTCCGCTGGTAGGTGGGACATTAAGTCAAAGTGTCCATAGTCCTGCGCTACAGGGGGGGTGGTCTGGCGGGAAAGCGGCGATGACCGCAAGATTTAACGTGACACGTCCTGCAAGCCCTATTGCAGAGCAAACCTTTTCGGTGACGACGCGCGTACAGGATTCCGATGGCGTTGCAACCGATCCTGCCACGATTACTTTATCAAGTGCCACCTACCGTTATGGACGAGTTGCCATTACGCCTGCGCATGGCTCTGAGTTATTGCCGTTGATTGTTCCCGTTGAAGTGCAGTACTGGGGTGGCGGTGGGTATCGCCGCAGTTCAGACGATACGTGCACCAGCTTTCCACTGAATACCATCGCCATGAAAAACTACAGAGGCAATCTTAATGCCTGTGAAACCGTGTTGAGCGTGAACAGTGCCATGAATAATGGGGTTATGAGTTTGCGCTTGAGCGCTCCGGGCGTGTCGGGCACAACACCCAATACAGGGAGTGTAGATCTGGATCTCAATTTTGGCAGTGCCGGCGGAGATCGTACTTGTACCAGTAGTGTTCAGTCTAACGCCGCTGACGGGACAGATGGTTTGGGGGGATGGTTTGGCGCAGACCCTAGTGCGCGCGCCACCTTCGGTATTTATAAGGCACCTATCATATACATGCGCGAGAACTTTTAGTTGATATCCGTCCTCGCCTATACAAAACCACCTAAATCAGGTGGTTTTGTCGTCTTATTCCTGCATTTGATCTCCCGTTTCAGGCACTAAAGTTGCTCGCATATATGAGGCGTGGCCGGATAGCGTGATTGTCTGGTGCCACGATGGCGCATGGCCAGTTAAGTCATTTTGCGCATAAGAAGATGATTTGATGTGCGGCTTTTTTGTGTATACTAATTTGCGATTGTGCTTGAAGTAAGTATTATTATTCTTTGATTTTAAATGGTAAAGTGACTCTGAAAGACTGGCGACTCTCTATGCAATGGTTTAAAAGACAAAAAAACAAGCAGCAGGTAGGGGTGAGTTTTACCGACATGCATGTGAGTACTGTTGCCTTGACGCCGCCTGCAGAAGGGACCAAGCCGGTGGTTTCGTTTGCGGCGGTTGAGCAAATACCGCTGGATGCTACTTCCACATTACGTCACTTTGTGACCAAAAATGACCTCAAGTCTTTACCCTGCAATCTGGTACTCAATGTGGACCAGTACAACATCGTGCAAATTGACAAGCCCAATTTGCCAGAGGATGAAGTAAAACCGGCGTTACGCTGGAAACTCAAGGGATTGCTTGATTATGCGGTAGAACAAGCGGTGGTTGATGGGATTGATCTGCCTTCGGATCCCTCTGTGGCAAATCGCCAAGCGCTGATGCTGGCGATTTGCGCCAAAAAAGCTACGGTAACCGGGGCGGGTAATCATTTGGTCGATGCCGGATTTAACCTGCGTTCGATTGATGTACACGCGCTGGCGCAACGCAATATTGCCCATTTGCTTGAACACGAAGATCGCGCGCTGGTGATGGTGAGCATCCTGCCACGCGGTTGCCTGATCACGTTTACGGCAAAAGGTGAGCTTTACCATACGCGTCTGATTGAGCTGGATCGCGACTTTTTGAACGATAGGGATGAAATCTTCAGAATCAATTTTGATAAATTGGTGCTTGAGTTGCAACGCTCGCTGGACAGCTTTGACCGTCAGTTTCCTTTCCTGAGCTTGAACCGTATGGTGGTGGCGCCGGTCGTGCATCGCGATTATCTGGTGAGCGGCCTGAGTTCCAGCCTCTATGTGCCGGTCAACGTTTTTAACCTGGAAGATGTTGTTGAGCTGCCTGCCAACCAGGATTTTTCCAGCCTTGAAAAACAGGCCATGTTGATGCCTGCCCTGGGTGCTGCTTTGCGTCAGGAGGCGGCCGTATGAGTCAGCAGATTAACCTGTATGAAGGCGGTGGTGTTAAAGCCAGAGAGTGGTTTAGCCTGCCGATGGTGGCGGCCGTCTATGTGCTGGCCGCAGTGGTGATGTATTACTTTTATACTGGACTGGCTGCTGAAAACGAGCAATTGCAAGTGCAGCGTAACCAAGCCCTTGCGCAGTATGAAACCATGCAGAAAAAAGTGGAAGCTTTTTCGAAAAAGGCGATGCCTATCGATAACACCAAGCTTGAGGCTGAGTTAAAAGCATTAAAAGCGCAACTGGAGATGCAGACCCAAATTCTGGCTATTTTCCAGCAGTCCATTTCAGAACAATCGGCACACCTGATCGACTACATGCGTGCATTTACCGGGCAACAGCAACCTGGCGTCTGGTTAACCGGTTTTAAAGTTGAGCCTGCCGTCCAACACTTGACGCTTGCCGGGCAAGCGTTGCAGTCAGAAGATATTCCAGCCTATCTGGATTTGCTCTCTCACCAGTCTGTATTTGCCGGGACTGAGTTCTCAGGTATTCAGTTCAAACAACTGGAGTTGCAACAGCCGCAGTCGCGTTCAGGCGGAAATGCTGGAGCCTCTGCAGTGAGTCCATCGCTTGCGCCAGCGCCAGAGGTTGCCACAACCTCGCCTGCAGGCAAAGACGGGGGTGCTCCGCCAGTGACGCCGGCCTCAGCCGCGCCTGTTAATCCACAAGGCGGGAATGGCCCTTCGAATCAGGCGAACACAGCATTGCCTGTGCTCAAAGTGTATACCTTTGAAGTCAAAGGGCGTGATACGCAAGCCACAAACAAATTGGTGAATGGCATGAGTTGGGACGAATTTGTGCGCCAGACGGTGCCACCTCAGCCCGGCAACCAGAGCGGGAGGCAGTAAGTCATGCGATCTGAAAAACTACAGGCAATCAGCGACAAATGGCAAGCGTTCTCCATGCGCGAGCGCTGGATGTTGTTTGGCACCGGCTTGTTTGCCGTGGTGGGCCTGATGGATACCTTTTTGCTGGAGCCACAGCGGGTGCAACTGGCTAATACCCAGCAAGAAATCCTCAAGATACAAAACGATACCACCACCCTGACCGAGCAACTGACCAAGATTGCTGCCCAGGCGGCGCCACAGCCAGCTACGCAGGCGTTTCAGCAGGAGATTGCAGAAACCAGACAAAAAATGGCTAGCCAGGCAGATGAGTTACTTAAAGTTTCTGCCTTTATGGTCCCACCGCAAGCCATGGTGGAGATGCTGAAAAAGCTGTTGCAAAAGCATACCGATGTGCAAGTGATTGAAATGCAATCCTTGCCGGTGGTGGATTTTATTGAAACGCGAAGAAAGTTATTGCAGGCGCAAGCCGCGCCAGGAACTGAAGCGTCATCAACCTCGGAAGAGGCTTGGAAAAACATGCCACATGTTTACCAGCACGCCGTAAAAGTCCATTTAAAAGGGCAGTATTTTGCGTTGATGGCGTATAGCAAGTCCCTGAAAGCGATCGGCCGTCAGCTGGCATGGGACAATGCCGAGCTTAAAGGCGGTTACCCAGAAAGCGAATTGATTTTTCAAGTGTATACCCTGAGTGGGGAAAACGCCTGGTTGGGGATATAGCATGCGCATATTCATGATTTGGATGGTATTGGTCAGCGTGGCACATAGCCAGGCCGCCGAGCAAATGATAGATCCTACGAAGCCGCCAGCTGCCGTATTGCCTTATCTGCCAGAGGCGCAAACGGAGACTGCGCAGGCTTGGCAAGTCACGGCCATTCAGGACAACGGCAAGCATGGGTTTGCTGTGGTCAATGGCGAGCTCGTCAACTTGGGTGAGCGTTATCAAGGCTTTAAACTGGTTTCGGTCAAGCACCAGCAAGCGGTGTTTACCAATCAAAACGGTGAGAAAAAACTGTTGGGTTTGGGGTTGACCAGTGTTGTGATGCAGGCACCGCCGCCTGCGCAGGTAAAAAAAGCCAAACAGGCAAAAACGGTTAAAAAATAAAGTGAAAATGCCTGCGATTGGCTGAAGTGGCCGCCAGGTGAATATCAATAGAGAGACTGCTATGAAAACTTTTGTGAATACCTTGGGTGTGATGATGATAGGCGCCGGGTTGGCTGGATGCACCAGTAACCCGTTCACGCCGACCAATCCATCAATTCAGCCAAAAATACAAAACGAATTGGCGACCTCTGCGGCCAAGGCGCAAGCACAAGTGGTGCCGCCGCCTAAAGAAGTGACGGATGAGTTGTTTGAGCCACTTAAAATTGAGCCACCCAAAGCGCTGGCCAAACGTGTCGAGCCGCGTTTTGACCTCGTGGTTAACAAAGCCCCGGCTAGCCAGGTATTGATGGGTATCGTCTCTGGCAGCCCTTATAGCATTGCCTTGAGCCCAGAGCTGAAAGGCGAGATTACGATTAACCTGCGCGATGTCACGCTGTTTGAAGCGCTCAATGCCTTGCGTGACTTGTATGGTTATGAGTACAAAATGAACGGCAAACAGATTTTTGTCGAGCCACAAACCCTGCAAACCCGGGTTTTCCAGGTTAATTACATTACAGGCGCTCGCAGAGGGTCTTCTGCCACCCGTGTCACGTCCGGGACGGCCAGCGGTTCTGGTGCGGGCGGTGCCGCAGGCGTGGCCGGGCAGGCCGCCGCCATGAACGGCGCCATGGGCGTTGGCTCTGGCTCAACCGGGACAGGCACAGGCAACCAGGCGGCCTCGGGCGCCTCCAACCTGCAAGTGTATGCTTCAGATGTGAGTATGCGTACCAATAATGACTTTTGGGACGAGATTGCAGGCTCATTGAGTAGCTTGATTGGCGAAGAAAACGGGCGCAAGGTAGTCATTAACGCGCAGTCTGGCCTGATCATGGTCAAAGCCATGCCCAAGGAAATCCGCCAGGTGGAGAAATTTCTGAGTCTGATGCAGGTGACCGTAGATCGTCAGGTGATTCTGGAAGCCAAGATTATCAAGGTGCAACTGAATAGAAACTCGCAACAAGGGATTAACTGGGCGGCGGTCAGAAATATTCGCGGCCGCGATTACACCTTTGGTAACGTCAACGGCAATACCACCCTGGGAGAAACCGGTGCCCTGACCAACGGCACGCTGACCAGCACCGTACCTGGCGCTTTGAGTAACAGTGATCCGGTGTCGATAGGCGGCTCAATGTTTGCGTTAGCGGTTCAAGGCAAAAACTTTTCTGCGCTGCTTAACTTTCTCGAAACACAGGGCAATGTAGAAGTCCTGTCCAGTCCGCGCATTGCCACCATCAACAATCAGAAAGCGGTACTCAAGGTGGGGAATGATGCGTTCTACGTGACCAATGTGCGTACCAATGTCACCACCACCACGGGTGGCGCCGTAGTGACGCCAGATATTCAGCTGCAACCGTATTTTTCTGGTATTTCACTGGATGTGACACCGCAAATTGACAAAGACGACAACATTATTCTGCACGTCCATCCGTTTATCAGTGAAGTCACCCAGGTCAACCGTACTGTGAGTTTGTCCAGTGCCAACGGTGGCACCTACACGATTCCAACGGCCTCCTCCAACATCAATGAAACCGATAGCATCGTGCGTACCCGCGATGGCAGTGTGATTGCGATCGGCGGGCTGATGTCAGAGTCCGTGGATAATACACGGACAAAAGTACCTGGTTTGGGCGATGTCAAATTTTTGGGTAACCTGTTCCGCCAGAAAGACCAAAGCTCCACCAAAACAGAACTGGTCATTCTGCTCAAATCCACCGTGGTCCGCAGTGGCGATAACTGGGCGCAAGATATGCTCGACAGCCAGGACCGGGTAGAAAAACTCAAGTCAGACAACGCATTTTAGGAGCGGGCATGTACCTGCAGCATTTTGGCTTAAAAGAGTTTCCATTTTCGATCACGCCGGATACGAGCTTTTATTACGCCACACGCACGTTGCAAGAAGCGCTGAATACGCTATTGATTGCGATTGAGTCGGGTGAAGGCTTTGTCAAAATCACAGGTGAAGTTGGCACCGGTAAAACATTGCTCTGCCGGCGCCTGCTCAAAGCCTTGGAACCCGGTTGCCAGATTGCTTACCTTCCCAACCCTTATCTAGATCCGCACGCCTTACTGATGACGCTGGCCACCGAGTTTGGCGTCGCCTTCAAGCCTGAGTTTACCCACCATGACATGATAGATGCGCTGCATCGCACATTGCTGACCTTTGCTGAAAAAGGCACGCATGTGGTGGTCTGCCTTGATGAAGTGCAAGCCATGCCGCTGGAAACGCTGGAAGCCTTGCGCTTGCTGAGTAACCTCGAAACCGAAAAGCGCAAGTTGTTACAAGTGGTCATTTTTGGCCAGCCTGAGCTGGAAGAACGTCTCAACCATTCGTCTATTCGCCAACTGCGGCAGCGCATTGGCTTTGAATATCACCTCAAAGGCCTGCAATGGGAAGAATTAGCGTTTTATTTGAATCATCGCATGCATGTGGCTGGGTATCAGGGCGGCATGGTGTTTAGTCCGGCTAGCATGCGATTGCTATACCGGTATGCCAACGGTATTCCGCGCTTGTTAAATATTCTGGCGCATAAAGCATTATTGTCTGCGTTTGGCCGCGGCCAGCACAGGGTTACAACCGAGGATGTGAAAGCGGCGATTCTTGATACACAAGCCAGTGTCAAAGCACAGCATCGTTGGCTGGAGCATGGGTTTAAATGGTGGTTGACTTTGCATGCCACCCTGGCCGGGTTTGGTCGTTAGCAGGCGACGGAGGAATCAAATGAGCTTGATTAATCAGGTGTTACAAAACGTAGAGGCCCGTCAGGGCAACGCCACTGATGGTTGGACCGGGCAGGTCAAGCCAGTGTTGTCTGCACAGACAGCAACGCCTGGCCGTTGGCTGAATCGCCTGATAGGCGGCGGGCTGCTGCTTGCGACAGCCGGATGGGTGTGGATGAATGCGCCCATGTTGATGGCGTATTTTTATCCGCAGCATGTGACTGCGATACCCCAGGCCGCGCCGCAGGCTCAAGGTCAAAAAACACGCGTACAGACTGTTTTAGCCCCGGTAGCCGCAGAGACAGGCACGGTGGCGACTTGGGCGCCGCCGCAGTTGACCAGGTCATTGTTCAGTGCCTGGCAGTCCGAATCTGCTTCTACAAAGCCCAGTGCGCGCGCTGTCGTTGCTCAAGTGAAGCCAGTGGCTAATGCTGCTGCACAACAAGTCGAGGGTGAGTTCAGCATGAAGTCCGCGGATACGGCGGCAATCACGGTTGCCACCATCGCGCCTACGATGGAGACGCATGCGGAGCAGAGCCAGGGCAAAAGTGATGAAAAGTCAGCCGAAAAAGGCATGGTCAATAAACATGTCAGACCGGAGCAGGAAGTGAATGTCTTGATCCAGCGTGCCGTTGATCATGAGCAAAAAGGTCGTTTGAACGAGGCGTTGGCAATGCTCAGGCAAGCGCTGACGATTTATCCGCAGTCTGAAGATGCACGCCAGCTGTTGGCCGCCTATTTATTTGAGTCCCGGCAAGAGGCCGAGGCTGTCTCGGTTCTGCAGGCAGGCATCAAGCAGTTTCCGGCTCAAGCGGGCTTGCCCAAATCACTCGCCAGATGGCAGTTGGCACATGGTCAGGCAGAGGCGGTGTTACAAACATTAAAACCGGTGGCCAGCGCGCTAGCGCAAGATGCCGAATCGCAATGGATGCTGGCCATGGCTTATCAGCAAACCGGCCAGCATGCCGCCGCCTTGCCACATTTTGAACGCGCGACGCTGTTGCGGCCGGGGCATGCACAATGGATGGTGGCGTACGCCATTTCATTACAAGCTGTGGGCCAGAATGCGCAAGCCTTGCAGCACTTGCAACAGGCGCAAAGCCTGCCTTTAAGCGAGCGCTTGCTCGAATTTGTTACGCAGCGCATCCGTCAACTGGGCGGCAGCGTACAAGCCAATGCCGAATAATCTGTGCTAGCTAATCCTGTTTGAGGGTGCGTGCCAGCACGAGCGCCGTCACCTGTGCAGCTCCCGCCTGTTTAAAAACTTTTGCCAGCGCATGCATGCTGGCTCCTGTCGTCATCACATCATCCACGATCATCACATGCTGACCTTGCCATCGCTGCGAGGTCGCAAAGGCACCGCGTAGATTGCGTGTTCTTGTTTTCATGTCCATCGCTGCTTGCGCTGGCGTGTCTATCAATCGCTCACAGCCGTCTATCCTTAACGGAATTTGCCACTGCTTTTGCAAGTGCCTGGCTAATTCAAGCGCATGATTAAACCCACGCTGTTTGATGCGGTTCAGGTGCATGGGCATCGCCACCAGGACGGCTGGCTGCTGGCTCGCGGGTAACACTGGCAGGCGGGATAGCCAGGCCTGTGCCAATAGCGCCCCCCATGGCAATTGCTGGTGGTATTTAAATTGATGCAAGAGTCGATCTAGCGGATAGGCATAGCGAAAAACGGTCAGCGTTTGGTCAAAAGCGGGGGCATGCTGTAAACAGATGCCGCACAGCTCACCTCGCGTATTTGGTAATGCGCATTGTGGGCAACGCGGCGATTGGTACCAGGGCAGGCTGGCCTGGCAGTCTAAACAAAGTCCGTTTGGAGGGGGGATTGGCTCGTCAGTCGCTGAAGGTTGGCGAGCGCCTGGGGCTTGATGGCACAGCGGGCAGGGCAGCGTCGTTGCCAGCCACTGCGACAACCAGTGAGTGGTGTTGATTTGTTTAAATTTTAAGCTGTTGTAAAATTTTTTCACGTATGATTTTAAACAACATATAATTCGGCCGGATTATTCATCTATTTTTTAATGCGTGGGACTTATGGAACAACACACCTCTGCTACTGCTTGTGGCACCGAAATGCAAACCTCCGTCATTAATCTGGATGGCTTGAAGCCTGCGGCTTCCTGTCATCCAACGGTTGAGCGCTGGCGCGTTGCAGATATCATGGCACTGTTTGAATTGCCGTTCAATGATTTGCTGCACAGAGCGCACACTGTGCATAGGGAGCATTTTGATCCAAACGCCGTGCAGGTCAGCACACTGCTGTCGATTAAAACGGGCGGCTGTTCCGAAGACTGCGGCTATTGCCCGCAAGCTGCGCGGTATCATACCGAGGTTGAAAACGAGCCCTTGATGCAGTTGGACGAGGTGCTGGCCGCAGCCAAAGCAGCCAAAGAAAGCGGTGCCAGCCGTTTCTGTATGGGAGCTGCCTGGCGCGGACCCAAACAGCGCGACCTGGAGCCTGTGCTCAAAATGATCTCTGAAGTGAAGGCGATGGGGCTGCAAACCTGTGCCACGCTGGGCATGCTCAAGGATGGGCAAGCCGAGCAACTGAAAGAGGCTGGGCTGGATTATTACAACCATAACCTGGATACCGCGCCCGAGTTCTATGGCGATGTGATTACCACGCGGACGTATCAGGACCGTCTGGACACCCTGGACCGCGTGCGTAGCATGAATATCAATGTGTGCAGCGGCGGCATTATTGGCATGGGTGAAACCCGTGCGCAGCGCGCGGGCCTGATTGCGCAGTTGGCCAATATGGAGCAACCGCCGGAAAGCGTGCCCATCAACTTGTTAACCCAAGTGGAAGGCACGCCTTTGCATGGCACCGACCCATTGGATCCGCTGGAGTTTGTGCGTACGATTGCCATCGCCCGCATCACCATGCCGACCAGCTTTGTCCGCTTGTCTGCTGGCCGCCAGAGCATGGGCGAAGCCGTGCAGACCTTGTGCTTCCATGCCGGGGCCAACAGTATTTTTTACGGTGAAAAATTACTGACGACCGGCAACCCTGAGGTTGAGTCTGACAATGCCCTGTTTGCCAAATTAGGCTTGAAGAAAATCTAAATGAGCAATCTGCTGGAGTCTTTACGGGCCGATCTGGAAAAACGGCAAACACTGGGCCTGATGCGTCAACGCCGCTTGCTGGATTCACCGCAGGCCGAGCATATCACCGCCAATGGCCAGCCGTTTTTGTCGTTTTGCAGCAATGATTATCTGGGCCTGGCCAACGATGCTGCGCTGGTGGCCGCTTTGCAACAAGCCGCTGCCGAAGCGGGCGTGGGCAGTGGCGCCTCCAATCTGATTACCGGTCATCACCGCTATCATGATCAGTTAGAGCAGGCGCTGGCGGCTTTTGTCGGGCAACCGGCAGCCTTGCTGTTTTCCACCGGCTACATGGCGAATATTGGCGTCGTCAGTGCGTTGATGGGGCGTGAAGATGCCGTGTTCTCGGACAAGCTGAATCACGCCTGTCTGAATGATGGCGCATTTTTGTCACGTGCCACACATCATCGCTTTCCGCACAATGACGTGGCCGCCTTGGAAAAATTATTGCAAGCCAGCACGGCGCGTCACAAGCTGGTTACCGCTGATGCGGTGTTCAGCATGGATGGCGATATTGCGCCGCTGGCTGAGTATCTTGCGCTCTGTGAACGCTATGATGCCTATTTGTATGTGGATGATGCGCACGGTTTTGGTGTGCTCGGTCCGCAAGGGCGTGGCTCGCTCAAGCACTTGGGGCTGCAGTCGCCACGCCTGATCATGATGGGCACACTAGGCAAAGCTGCGGGTGTGGCGGGTGCTTTTGTAGCTGGCCAACAAATCGTGATTGATTACCTGATTCAGCACGCCAACAGTTATATCTATACCACGCCTGCGCCACCACCGCTGTCCGCCGCCTTGCTGGCTTCAGTGAAAGAGATAGAGCAGGGCGATGCGCGCAGAAAGCAATTGTTTGACATGATTGCGCTGCTCAAGAGTGAGCTCTCACTCACCCGTTGGCACTTGCTGCCGTCAGAAACCGCTATCCAGCCACTGGTGGTCGGCGATAACCATGAGGCGCTGGCATTGAGCCAGTATTTGCAGGCGCGTGGCATTCTGGTGCCGGCAATCCGGCCCCCAACCGTGCCGGTCAATACTTCCCGCCTGCGGATTTCCCTGTCGGCAGCCCATCGTGAGTCCGACGTCAGGGCGCTGATTCAAGCCTTGCACGATGCTGAACACGAGTTAGCTATCGGGGCGGTGGCATGAGTTGTTTTATCGAAATCATGGGGCAAGGCAAACCGCTGGTAATGCTCCATGGTTGGGGCATGAACAGTGCGGTATGGGAACGGGTTACCAAGCGGCTGTCCACCCATTTTCGACTGTTTCTGGTGGATTTGCCCGGCATGGGCCAGAGCCGTCCGGTTTATCCTTATCACTTGCATAGCCTGGCCGAAGCGGTCGCTGAGGAAATCCCCGGCGTGTCCACCATTTTAGGCTGGTCGCTGGGCGGCCTGGTTGCGCAGCAAATTGCCCTCAATCAACCGGACCGGGTAGAGAAGCTGATTCTGGTGGGGACCAACCCCTGTTTTGTGAGCAAGCCAGACTGGCCACATGGCATTGCAGCCCGCCATTTTGAGCAGTTCAACGAGCGGTTTGCGCAAGACTTTAATGCCACCTTGCTCAATTTCTTGACCCTGCAATGCATGCATGCCAAAGATGCGCGCAGCACGGTACGCCAATTGCGTATTGCGTTTGGCGCCAAACCCACGCCTACCCAAGATAGCCTGAATCAGGCCCTGGATATCTTGATGCAGACGGATCTGCGCGAAGAGGTCGGGCGCTTGTTCCAGCCCGCGCTGATCATTCACGGGGATAGAGACACGCTGGCGCCGGTCTCGGCAGCGCACTGGCTGGCCATGCATTTGCAGCGTGCCCATTTGCGCGTGATCGCCGGGGCGGCACATGCGCCCTTTTTGTCACATGCGGAAGCGTTTTGCGAAGCGGTGGAAGCCTTTATGGCGGATGAGCCCGCTGTGCGCGCCGGGGAGCATTAAATGCAGGATGTTTATCAGATCGACAAGACGCGCATGCGCCAGTCGTTTCACCGTGCGGCCAAACAGTATGATGCCGCCGCCATTTTGCAGCGCCAGGTACGTGAAGAGATGTTGAGCCGTCTGGACGTGGTCAAGCTGGCGCCTGCGGTGATTCTGGATGCAGGTTGCGGCACCGGTCATGGCTTGCATGCCTTGCTCAAACACTTTAAGCAGGCAAGAGGGGTGGCGCTGGATATTGCCGAAGGCATGCTGGCCTGCACGAAAACGCTGTTTCCCTGGTATCGCTTCTGGCAGGCCAAACCACAAATGGTGTGTGCCGACATTGAAGCCATGCCGTTGGCAACCGCCAGTGTTGATATGGTGTGGTCCAACCTGGCCGTGCAGTGGTGTAACGACATGGACACTGTATTGCAAGAATTCAGGCGTGTGCTGAAACCCAACGGTCTGCTCATGTTTGCCACCTTGGGACCGGATACGCTGAAAGAACTGCGTGCAGCCTCTGGTCATGGGCATACCCATGTCAGCCGTTTTATTGACATGCATGATATCGGCGATGCACTGACGCGGGCTGGCTTTAGCGCGCCGGTGCTGGATGTGATGCATTACACCCTGACCTACGATACGGTGGAATCTGTGATGCGCGACCTCAAAGCGATTGGCGCACATAATGCGACTGCAGGGCGCGCCAAGGGCTTGAGTGGCAAGGGTTTTTTGCAGCAATTGCGCCAGGGCTATGAGGCTTTTCGCCATCAGGGTAAATTGCCCGCCACCTATGAAGTGGTGTTTGTACATGCCTGGACCGGGAGCCAGCCCTACACGGCACCTGGGACCAGTCCGGTGCAATTCATGTCGCGCAAACTCGCCACGCAGGGGGCATGATGCAGCCGCTGCCTTCACGTTTTTTTGTCACTGGCACCGATACCGGTGTCGGTAAAACCACAGTCACCGTTCGTTTAATGCAGCAGTTGATTGCGCAAGGCAAAACGGTGATCGGCATGAAGCCAATAGCTTCCGGTTGCGAGTGGCTGGATGGCCGCTGGCAAAATGAAGACGTGCGTTTACTGACTGCCGCCTCCAACGTGACAGCACCTGCTGAACTGATTAATCCCTACCGCTTTACACCGGCCATTGCGCCCCATATCGCCGCTGCGCAAGCCGGCGTGGAGATTCAGCTTGAGGTCATTCAAGCTGCCTATGCACAACTGACCACGCTGGCCGATGTGGTGATTGTGGAAGGCGCAGGGGGCTTGCTGGTGCCTTTAAACCAGACGCACAGCATGGCCGATTTGATTCAGGCCCTGCAATTGCCTGCGCTGATGGTGGTCGGCATGCGCCTGGGCTGTATCAATCATGCGCTGCTGACGGCAGAGGGGCTCAAGTCGCGGCAGATAGCGTGTTGTGGCTGGGTCGCGAACAGGATTGATCCGCAGATGTCTATGCCAGAAGAAAACCTGCAAACCTTAATCGACAGCTTGCAACAGCCGCCCTTGTTGCAGGTGCCTTTTCAGGAGTCACTCGCCTAGATGCTCGCTTCACCCACCCCTCGCATTGAGCTGCGCGCGCCTGTGCCGCCGATGACGCGCACATTGATTGCGCTTAATGTGCTGGTGTTCGTGCTCATGCTGTTTGGTGGCGCCGGGTTTTGGCACTCGCCCAATACAGTACAGCTGACCTGGGGCGCCAATTTTGCCCCAGCCACGGCCGATGGTCAGTGGTGGCGCTTGGGCAGCGCCATGTTTTTACACTTTGGCGCCGTGCATCTGGGCATGAATATGCTGGCCTTGTGGGATGGCGGCAAGCTGGTCGAACGCATGTTCGGCTCTGCACGCTTTCTGTTGATTTACCTGGTCAGCGGCATAGGCGGTAATCTGTTGTCGCTGGTGGTTCAGGGCAATCAGGCGGTGTCAGGCGGCGCCTCTGGGGCGATTTTTGGTATCTATGGCGCGTTGCTGGTTTATCTCTGGGTTGCCAGGCACCAGATGCAGCAAGTTGAATTTCGCTGGTTGTTCTGGGGAGGCATGCTCTTTTCAGCGTTGACCATAGGCATGGGCTATGTGATCCCCGGTATTGACAACTCTGCGCATATTGGCGGGTTTTTGACAGGCGGCGTGCTGGGCTTGCTCATGTTGCCCGCTTTTTTACGTGGCTCGCCCGCTATCACTATATCGCAAGCCTTGGCAGGGCTGGCCTGGGCGCTGGTCGTGCTGGGTTTGCTGACGCATTTGCCCGCGCCCAAATATCGCTGGCGGCAAGAGGTGGCGATTCAAAAGCAATTGCAAAAGCTGAATCAGGTTGACCAGCAGGCTCAGCACAAATGGCAGCAGATCATGCTTGAAGGGCGTGAGGGCAGTGTCAGTTTTGATGAAATGGCAGCACAGATTGACGCACAGGTCGCCACGCCTTATGAAGAAAGCTTTGAAAAACTGTCCCGCTTGTCTGAGGACCCCAAGCTGCCTTCTGCGGCCTTACTTGAGCAGGCCAAAGCCTATGCCTTGAAACGCAGTGAAGCCAGCAAGGCGGCGGCGGACCAGCTGCGGCATCTGCCGTTTAAGGCCGGGCGACCCGCTGCGCCTTAATCGGTTAAAGCGGGCGGCGGGTTGAAGCAGCCTCAATGATACGGGCTTCAGGCGCTGAGACCTGTTTGGCGGCCAGTTGGGCGACGTATGCGCGGGCCTGTTGGCCCCAGCGTTGTTGCGGCAAGCTGGTGAGCATGGTCTGCAAAGTGCGGTTCATCACGGCCTGATCAAACGGTTCAGGCAATACTTCTCCTGCCCCGGCGGCGGCAACATAGCTCGCATAGCCGCACACACTGGTCACCAATTGCGGCAAACCGGCCGTCATCGCTTCAATGATGACGATGCCGGCCAGCTCTGAGCGCGCGGCGTGTATGAGTACATCGCAGCCTAGCATCAGCGCCGGGATATCCGGGCGGCCCCCAGCTTCAATACAACGGTCGGCCACACCACGCTCGGCAGCATAGGCCTGCATATTGCTGCTGGATTCAAACTCTCCGACGGCGATTAGCCAGCAACGTTGCTTGAGTGTCTCTGGCAGGCTGCTCAAGGCGTTGATTGCACGGTCCACGCCTTTGCGCAAAAAAGCCGAACCGACGGTGAGCAAGACGATGGCGTCTTCTGGTAACGCAAAAGCCTGGCGCACGTAGGCGCGTTGATCCCGGGCGGGTAAGTCAGCAAATCGCTGCAGCGGGATATTGGGCGGGATCAGGTGAAAGCGCGCCTGGTCGGTACCATACCAACGCTGAAAAATCGCCTGGTCATGCTGGTTAAGCAGCAAAATTTGTGTGCCTGCCTGGGGGCTAAACACGGCTTGCTCCATGGCAGAAAAAAAACGGTAACGACCAGACAGTTTTTTATACCAGGGTTCGCGTGACATGCGTTCGGCATAGCAGGGATCGGCGGCGAAATAGACATCCAGCCCCGGCATGCGGTTAAAGCCGACAATACGGTCAAACTGGCCTTGCGCAATCCCTTGCTGCATCTGGCGGATCAGCGAGGTGTGTCGGTGATGATTGAGCCAACCGCGGGCCTTGAGCAAGCGGATGTGTATGCCTGATGGTTGTTCGCCACGCCATTCGCCGGTAAAAATGGTGACTTCGTGTCCCAATGCCACACAGTCGCGGGCAATACGCAGCATGTCACGCTGCACACCGCCGTAGGGAAAGTATTTGAATATGAGAAACGCAAACTTCATGCGCTGGCATTGTATGCGAAAATAGCGGCCATGAAACGCATATTGATCGTCAAAACCACCTCTATGGGGGATGTTATCCACGCTTTGCCGGTGGTGGAAGATCTCTTGCAGCATCATCCCGATGCGCAGATTGACTGGCTGGTAGAAGAAAGTTTTGCCGATATTCCAAGATTGCACCCGCAGGTAAAGCAGGTGTTTACCGTCGCGGTGCGCCGCTGGCGCAAGCAGTGGTGGCGTTGGCAGACCTGGCGTGAAATTTCGGCAGTCAAACAGGCTGTCGCGGCTCAACCTTATGATGCCGTGCTGGATTTGCAAGGCCTGCTCAAAAGTGCGGTGATGGCCACCTGGGCGCGTGGTCCGCGCCATGGCTATGATCGACATTCCATTCGTGAGCCCCTGGCCAGCCGCTTTTATCAGCACACCTATGCGATTCCCTACCGGCAGCATGCCGTGATTCGGATGCGCACCCTGGCGGCCAGCGCACTTCATTATGCGATGCCATTGGAAAAACCCAATTACGGACTGTCTGCGCAATGTCCAGATGCTAATAGCATGGCATTTCTCGCTCTCCATGCTACTAGCCGCGATAGCAAACTATGGCCAGAAACTCATTGGGTTGCCTTGGGGCAGTATTATGCGCGGCAAGGATTGCAAATGTGGCTGCCTTGGGGCAACGACATGGAGCATCAACGTGCATTACGCATTGCAGGGCAAGTGCCAGATGCGCTGGTACTGCCCCAAATGGATCTGCAAACACTCGCTCGTCGCATGGTTCATGTGCGGTTCGCTGTTGGTGTTGATACCGGGCTTTCTCACCTGGCCGCGGCATTAAATGTGCCTGTTGTGGCCCTGTATACGGATACTGAGCCAGCTTACACGGGAGTGGCAGCAGGGCGAGTTTCACCTGCGATGAATCTCGGTGGGGCTGGGTTAATGCCGTTAGTGAACGATGTGATAGCCATGCTGGCTCCAATTGCGTGATTCGTGCCGGACGCATTATCAACACCGATGGCCGGGCTATCAACAGCCGCTGGTGACTAAGCTGACGGACATCAATGGTGGCTGGCCATCTGGGCTCAATTGATAAATCACTTTGCAATTTTGTGGGTCTGTTGCACCATCTTTGGTATATACAGTCTGGAAAGAACCGCCTTGATGCTGTGTGTAACTGAAGCCCGTGATATCCATTAAATCTCTAAGACTACCGACACCATCGTCTACAAAAAAACGACCCCATCCCGTCGGATATCCATAATGAAAATAAATCGTCTTGCCTTCTATCACCGTGGTCGGAAATTGCCCACCATCTGCGTTCATATTGCATTCAGGATCCAAAAAACACATGCTTCTACCCATTGTAGCCGCCTGTATAATTGTGCCCTTAAAAGCATATAAAGTCGAAATTCGGGCACTGCTTGCAACATTCGCAAAGCGTGGAAGCGCAGATGCAGCAAGAATACCCAAAATGGTAATGGTGCAAACAAGCTCGACCAGAGTAAATCCTCGATGTTTAAATATCGATGACATGGTGGCAGCATCTCATATCAAATACACGTTTGATTCTATCTTGGAAGCCGCCAAGCAATCAGCCAAGAAGATGCAAGATATATTGCTACTTCTTTGCTTGAGTCTGATCTCGATTTTTCTTTTGGGCAAGGATGACGTTTCAAGCACATCAACCCAAGATAGCGCCCTAAATTTTATCTGATGGCCCTTGAAATCTCTGCGACTGCTCCCCATTTGCAAAAAATACCGTAATAAATCTTAGGGGAGCAATATGCAAGAAGAAAATAACGCATCAGCGGCTGAGCCAATCAACAGTCAGCCTGATGGCCAAACCACAACAGATCTCACGAACGATACTCAAGATGCCCGCATTGCCGAGCTCGAAGCGGCGCTGGAGGAAGCCAAGGCACAGGTGCTGTATGTGAAAGCTGAAGGCGAGAATATTCGTCGCCGTGCCGCGGATGATATTGATAAGGCACGCAAGTTTGCACTTGAGAAGTTCAGTGGTGAGTTGCTGGCCGTGAAGGATAGCCTGGATGCTGCGCTAGCGGTGGAGAATGCCGATGTGGATAGCTACAAAAATGGCGTAGAACTGACCGCCAAACAATTATTGAGCGTATTTGAGAAATTCAATATTGCTGAAATCAACCCGGTGGGTGAGAAGTTTGACCCGAACAAGCATCAAGCCATCAGCATGGTGCCAGCAGAGGGTGAGCCCAACACGGTATTGAGCGTATTACAAAAGGGTTACAGCCTGAATGACCGCGTGCTGCGTCCGGCGCTGGTGACCGTGATTCAGGCAAAATAATCCATATTGTGAATAGGGACTTGAAATCTGTACAGATGTCCCAATGTTCAGTGCATCAGAGATTGAGATTAACCAAATTTAAAGGATAAGGATAACGACTATGGCAAAGATTATCGGGATTGACTTGGGGACCACCAACTCCTGCGTGGCAGTGATGGAAGGCGGGAAACCCCGTGTGATTGAAAACGCTGAAGGTGCGCGTACCACACCTTCTATCATCGCTTATCAGGAAGATGGCGAGATTCTGGTCGGTGCCCCTGCTAAACGTCAGGCCGTGACCAACCCGAAAAACACCCTGTTTGCGGTGAAGCGTCTGATTGGCCGTCGCTTTGACGAAAAAGAAGTGCAAAAAGACATCGACCTCATGCCTTACACCATTGCCAAAGCCGACAATGGTGACGCTTGGGTCGAAGTACGCGGCAAAAAACAGGCGCCGCCACAAATCTCCGCAGAAGTGCTGCGCAAGATGAAGAAAACTGCTGAAGACTATTTGGGCGAAGAAGTGACCGAGGCCGTGATTACCGTGCCTGCTTACTTTAACGACAGTCAGCGTCAGGCCACCAAAGATGCAGGCCGTATTGCCGGTCTGGAAGTGAAACGGATTATCAACGAGCCAACCGCTGCCGCATTGGCGTTTGGTTTGGACAAACAGGAAGGCGACCGCAAGATCGCGGTGTATGACCTGGGTGGTGGTACGTTCGATATTTCGATTATCGAAATTACTGAGATTGATGGCGAGCACCAGTTTGAAGTGTTGTCCACCAACGGTGACACGTTCCTCGGTGGTGAAGACTTTGATAACCGCATCATCGACTTCTTGGCCGATGAGTTCAAAAAAGAAAACGGTCTGGACCTGCGCAACGACTTGCTGGCTAAACAGCGTCTGAAAGAGGCAGCTGAAAAAGCCAAGATCGAGTTGTCCGGCGCACAACAGACAGAAGTCAACCTGCCGTACATCACGGCAGATGCAACGGGTCCTAAGCACTTGGTGGTGAAAATCACCCGCGCCAAACTGGAATCCCTGGTGGAAGACCTGATCGAGCGCACCATGGCGCCTTGCAAAATGGCATTGAAAGACGCAGGTGTGTCGCCTTCTGACATCTCTGACGTGATTTTGGTTGGTGGTCAGAGCCGTATGCCTAAAGTGCAAGAAAAAGTGAAAGAGATTTTTGGCAAGGAGCCACGTAAAGACGTGAACCCGGATGAAGCCGTGGCGGTAGGTGCTGCGATTCAGGGCGGCGTATTGAAAGGCGATGTCAAAGACGTATTGCTGCTGGATGTGACCCCATTGTCACTGGGTATTGAAACCCTGGGCAGCGTGATGACCAAGCTGATCAAGAAAAACACCACGATTCCGACTAAGGCTTCGCAAGTGTTCTCTACGGCTGAAGACAACCAGAATGCCGTGACCATTCACGTGCTGCAAGGTGAGCGTGAAATGGCCTCAGGTAACAAGAGCTTGGGTCAGTTCAACTTGAGCGATATTCCACCCGCACCGCGTGGCATGCCACAGATTGAAGTGACTTTTGATATCGATGCCAACGGTATTCTGCATGTGTCTGCGAAAGACAAGGCGACTGGCAAAGAAAACAAAATCACCATCAAGGCAAACTCCGGCTTGTCTGAAGAAGAAATTCAGCGCATGGAAGAAGATGCGGCCAAATATGCAGACGAAGACAAGAAACTGCGTGAACTGGTCGATGCCCGTAACCAGGCTGACAGTGTATTGCACAGCGTGAAAAAATCGCTGGGTGAGCATGGCGACAAGATGGAGGCAGATGAAAAAGCCAAGATCGAAGACGCAATCAAGGCGCTGGAAGATGTCGCTAAAGGCGATGACAAAGCCGACATTGAAGCCAAAACCAACGCATTGATGGAAGCTTCGCAAAAACTGGGAGAGAAGGTATACGCTGAGCAACAGGCTCAAGCCAATACTGAGAGCGCACAGCCCCAAGGTGAAAAAACCGTGGAAGGCGATGTGGTCGATGCCGAGTTCGAAGAAGTGAAAAAGGACTAATTCGACACGGCAGGCGAATAGTCGTTAGTCCTCTTGCAGGCTAACGACTTTCGCATTTCTAGACGCTGTTAACTGGACATGAAAAAGGCAAGCAATGGCAGCTGCAAAAAAAGACTATTATGAAGTACTCGGTGTGAACCGGGACGCCAGCGATGAGGAAATTAAAAAAGCCTTTAAAAAGCTGGCGATGAAGTTTCACCCGGACCGTAACCCGGATAACCCTAAAGCCGAAGAGAGCTTTAAGGAAGCAAAAGAAGCCTATGAAGTGCTCAGCGATGAGCAAAAACGCGCCGCTTACGACCAATATGGTCACGCCGGGGTAGACCCGAGCATGGGCGGCGGCGCTGGCTTTGGCGGCTTCGGTGGCGGTGGATTCAGTGATGCTTTTGGCGATATTTTCGGCGATATTTTCGGCGGTGGACGCAATCAGCGTTCCAACGTCTACCGTGGTGCAGACTTGCGGTATAACCTCGAAATTTCGCTTGAAGAGGCGGCGCGCGGCACCGAAACCAAAATCCGTATTCCGGTGCAAGCCACCTGTGAAACCTGTCATGGCTCTGGCGCACGGCCTGGCACCTCTCCTGTCACTTGTACCACTTGTAACGGACATGGTCAGGTGCGCATGCAGCAGGGCTTTTTCTCTGTGCAGCAGACCTGTCCCAAGTGTCACGGCACCGGCAAGATGGTGAAAGACCCGTGCCCAACTTGCCATGGCAATGGACGCGTCAAACAGAACAAGACACTGAACGTGAAAATTCCGGCCGGTGTGGATGAAGGCGACCGTATTCGTTTAAGCGGTGAAGGGGAGGCTGGCGTCAATGGCGGGCCAACCGGTGATTTGTACGTGGTGGTCCACCTCAAGGAACATCCGATCTTCCAGCGCGATGGCGCAAACCTGCATTGCGAGATGCCGATCAGCTTCAGTACCGCTGCGCTGGGCGGCGAAATCGAAGTGCCAACTCTGGATGGCGCTGCCAAAATGAAGATTCCAGCAGAAACACAGACCGGCAGCGTGTTCCGTTTGCGTGGCAAGGGCATCAAGCCTTTGCGCTCTAGCGAGCATGGCGATCTCATGGTGCATGTGGTGGTTGAAACACCGGTGCGCCTGACCGAGAAACAAAAAGAGTTGTTGCGCGAGTTTGAGAACAGCACCCAGGCGGATGCGGGCAAACATAGCCCGAAGAACAAAAGTTGGGTCGATAAAGCACGCGATTTTTTCAGCTAATCCTTGTCTTTGATCAAAGCCGTTAGTCTGGCGAGCCGCCTTCTGTTAGACTAACGGTGATTCCATTTTTGACTGTTTTATTTCAAACAGTTTTTCAAGCGATTCTTGCAAGTTGTTGTTTTTATTAAAGTTACAATTTAATAACAATTGAATTTTCAGTTTTACAATTCAGTTACAGCTTGGTCAAATTACTGCAATAACTCCTCCCTATACTAAACACATCTTTAAACGAAACACAAAATGTTTTGTTTGATGGCTAGGTTTAGTTGATTTTCAACGACTAGCATTGATTTCCTCCTGATCCAAACCCCCTTTTAACCCGCTTTTGCGGGTTTCTTTTTTTGTACTGTTTGCTTTGTGCGCCCGGCTTTGTTGCTTGCACAGGCGGTGCGGGGTGGTCTCTACTGGCAACATCGTTTATGATAGTGCGCATCTAGGTCTGAAATATCCAGGTCTGAAATGATTTCCTCAAGCGCGACTTTGCATTCATACCCTCATGTTAAAAATTGCCATTCTTAATCAGAAAGCCGGAGTTGGGGCGACGACGACTGCGCTAAATCTGGCCGCCGCTTACCAGCGCAAACAACGTCCAGCGTTGTTGCTGGATATGGATCCACAGGCAAGATTGACCGAGATCTATAAGCACACAGGGTTGAATGTTCAGTCCAGCCTGCTCGATTTTTATGAGCGTGGCACTGCTGTCGCCAACCTGGTTCAAGCGCTACGTAATGGTTTGCAACTGATTACGGCCAATCATGCGTTGAGCAAGCTCGATTCGCAATTTGGCCGTGGACCGGCGACCCTGAGTAAGTTGAATGCGGGCTTGGACACCCTGGCACAACAGCAGCCGGCGTTAACGGTGGTGATGGATTGCTGCCCTTACATGGGGGTGATTTCATTAAGTGCCGTGTTTGCCAGTGACCTGGTCGTGGTCCCTGTGACCACGGATTATTTATCGATTCATTCTGCGGTCAGAATGGACAAGGCGCTCAATGCCTTGCAGCCCGTGCTCAAGCGCAAGATCGCGCGCCGCTACCTGCTCACGCGTGCCGAGTCACGCAAGAGCATGACCACTGAGGTGGAGCAGGAAATGCGCCGCCTGTTTGGTCAGGAGCTGCTCATGACCAAAATTGGTGAGCATGCTGCCTTGAGCGAAAGTCTGCGCATGGGCCAGCATGTGTTTGAGTATGACGCACAAAGTGCCGCCGCCCATGACTATCTGGCGCTTTACTTCGAGCTGCAGGATGTGTTCAGGCAATTGAACCGGCAACCGCTGGCGACGCTTGCCTGAGCGCCACTAAGCTTCACGGCGGCTGCTTAACCACTGCCGCCGCCAGAAAACTAGCAGCATGGCCAAGGCAATGCCCAGCATCATCAACATCGCCCACCAAAAGCCGTTTGGCTCCTTGAGCCAGGGCATTTCATTGAAATTCATACCAAAAATCCCCGCAATCAGTGTCGCTGGCATAAACAGCATGGCGACCACGGTCAATGCCCGTACTTCCAGGTTGACGCGCTGACTCAAGCTGGTCATGTAAATATCCATGAGTCCACTCAAGGTGTCGCGGATCGCTTCCAGCGACTCGGTAAAATGCACGGTGTGATCATACAGGTCGCGCAGGTAAGGCACGGTTTGCGGACTAAAGAATCCGTGTTCATTGCGGATCAGGCTATTGAGCACTTCTCGCAAGGGCCATACTGCCCGTCTGAGCTGGATGGACACATGTTTGAGGCGGTGGATATTCTGCAGGTCTTCCGGCGTGGGCTGGTTAAGCAAATGGGCTTCGAGTTGTTCGGCATCCTCATTGATGGCCTCCAGCACCTGAAAGTAACGTTCCATCAGGCTATCTAGCAGGGTATAGCACAAGTAGTCCGGGCCACTTTGACGCAGCAAGGCCTGGCCCTGGCGCAAGCGCTCGCGCACGGGCTCAAAACTGCCAGAGGGCCTTTCCTGAAAAGTCAGCAGCCACTCACGACCCAAGGCCATGCTGATTTGCTCGGAGCTCACACTCATGCTTTCAGCATCATAGTAAAACAGGCGCGTTTCCAGAAACAGGTAGTCGGGGTAGGTATCCAGTTTGGGACGCTGTTCGGTGTTTAAAATATCGTCCAGTACCAACGGATGCAGCTTGAAGCGACGGGCGACCGCTTGTAAAAGGGGAATATCCAGTACGCCGTGCACATTAATCCAGGCCACATGCCCGCCAGGCGCTTGCCAATCAGTGATCTCCTGCATGGTCAGTTGCTGCGCGACTAGCGCTTGCGTGTTGTAGCAAATTTTATGAATGCAGGCGGCGGTTGACTCTGTTTGCGCGGTCGTGTCGGTGCCGGTTTGCGGCTTGCCTAACAGTCGATGTTTGCGGTGCGGGTGCTTGCGTTTAGCCATCATGGTCCCAGATCAATAAGCCGTTTCAGCATAAGCGTTCAAGGCCCGGAAATCAACCCGTGGGCGGGGTCGCAGGCAGTCTATGATAAAATAAACAAAATTATTCAGTGAGAGTTCACATGTCTGGCAATACCATCGGCACCCTGTTTACCCTGACCTCATTCGGCGAATCGCATGGTCCGGCCATTGGCGGGATTGTGGATGGCTGTCCGCCAGGGCTGGAGTTGAGTGCTGCCGACCTGCAAGTGGATCTTGACCGTCGCAAGCCTGGAACGTCACGCCATGTGACGCAACGGGCAGAAGCCGATGAGGTGGAGATCTTGTCTGGTGTGTTTGAAGGCAAAACGACTGGTACACCGATTGGTTTGCTGATTCGCAATACAGATCAGCGCTCGCAGGATTACAGCAAAATCATGGACACTTTCCGTCCTGGGCATGCAGATTATACCTATGCCCAGAAATACGGCATTCGCGATTACCGTGGCGGTGGCCGTTCCAGTGCGCGTGAAACTGCGGTACGGGTTGCCGCCGGCGCCATTGCCAAAAAATGGCTCAAGCAACAATACGGCGTAGAAATCCGCGGCTATTTGAGCCAACTCGGTGAAATCAAGGTGCCGTTTGTGGGCTGGGAAGCGCTGGCACATGAGGGCAATGCTTTCTTTGCCCCCAATGTCGAGATGTTGCCGCAACTTGAAGCTTATATGGACCAGATCCGTAGCGAGCGCGATTCTGTCGGTGCTCAGATTACTGTGGTGGCCGAACGCGTGCCGGTTGGTCTGGGCGAACCGATTTTCGACCGTCTGGATGCCGATATTGCGCATGCGATGATGGGCATTAATGCCGTTAAAGGCGTGGAAATCGGTGCCGGGTTTGATTCGATTGCCCAGCGCGGCAGCGAGCATTGTGATGAGTTGACGCCAGAAGGGTTTGCCACCAACCATGCCGGGGGTATTTTGGGCGGCATTTCCAGCGGTCAGGACATTGTGGTCAATGTCGCGTTCAAGCCCACGTCCAGTATCCCGCAAGCGCGTCGTTCAATTAATCAGGCTGGCGAGGCGATCATGATGCAAACCACGGGTCGTCATGACCCATGTGTCGGCATCCGGGCCACGCCTATCGTAGAGGCGATGCTGGCATTGGTGCTGATGGATCATGCCCTGCGTCATCGTGGCCAGAATGCGGACGTGCATTCAAACACGCCTCGTCTGTAATTTCACCCGCCCATGGCCTGCGCCTGGGCGGTGACCTTTAAAGCGCACACCTGTCATGAGCCACGCCTTACACTTTAATCTGTCGCGCTTTTATTTCATCTACTACTTTTTCGTCGGTGCGTTCGTTCCCTACTGGGGGCTTTATCTGACGGCCGAATCCTTCAGTCCTGCCGATATCGGCATCCTCATGTCGCTGTTTCAGTTGAGCCGGATCGTCGCGCCCAATCTTTGGGGCTGGCTGGCTGACCATACCCGGCAACGTGTACGCTGGATACGCGTGACCGCGTTTCTCGGCTTGCTGGGCTTTGTCGCCATCTTTTGGGCCCATGATTTCAAGACCATGTTTATTGTCATGGTCGCCTTAAGTTTATTTACCAGCTCCACCTTGCCGCTGTCGGAGTCGCTGGTACTGGCGCATTTGGCTAGCACCAACGGTCACTACAGCAAAATTCGTTTGTGGGGCTCCTGGGGCTTTATTGTGGCCTCAGTCTTACTCGGTTACCTGACGGACTGGTTTGGCATAGGCAGCCTGCTCTGGTTTATTCTGCTGGTGCAATGCAGCTTGTTTGGCCTGACCTGGTTATTACCTGAGGCGCATGTCCCCCCGCATGCGCAGGATGATTTTTCAGTGTGGCAAATTCTGAAGCAGCCTGCCGTGATGTCTCTGCTGATTGGCTGCGCCATGATGGTGACCGCGCATGGGCTCATGTATAACTTTTATTCGATTTATCTGGCCGAGCATGGCTATAGCAAAGGCATGATCGGCTGGTTATGGTCGCTAGGCGTGATTTGCGAAATTGGCATTTTCATGAAAATGCCCTGGATCATGGCACGCTTTAAACTCAAAACCATTTTGCTGGTGAGCCTGCTGATTGGCGTGGTGCGCTTTACCATGATGGGTCTGGTGCCAGATCAACTGTGGTTGTTATTACTGGCGCAAACCCTGCATGCGTTTACCTTTGGCAGTTTTCATGCGGCCTCTGTCGAGGTGGTGACGCAATATTTTAATGGCCGTCACCAGGCCAAAGGGCAGGCCATATATAACAGTGTGGCGTACGGGGTAGGTGGCGCGCTGGGTGGCTTACTCGGGGGCTTTGCTTTGCAGTATTTAGGCGGCCAATTAACGTTTACGCTAGCGGCGCTGTTTCCGCTCCTGGGGGCGATCATCGTGGCGGTGGGCCTGCATCTGCACCAACCTTATGCGCGCAATGGCATGTTTAGTCATTAGTACCTACAGTTCAGCAGATATAAAAAAACGGCCTGATAGGCCGTTTTTATTTGCATGCGTTGTTTATGAAAGACGTTTGTCTTTTTCAATTAACGCATAAGCACTGTGGTTGTGAATACTCTCAAAGTTTTAGTTTCGGCCGCTTCGCTTAACATCGAAATCGATGTTAGCCTACACTGAAACTTTGTCAAAACAGATTACTGAACGCGTTTGTCTCTCTCGATCAAGGCATATGCACTATGGTTGTGAATACTCTCAAAGTTTTCAGATTCAACGACGTATTTGATGATGCGTTTTTCATCATTGAGTTGTGCTGCGACGTCACGCACCATATCCTCGACAAATTTTGGATTGTCATAGGCACGCTCGGTAACGAATTTTTCATCTGGACGCTTGAGCAGGCCATACAACTGGCAAGAGGCTTGTTCTTCAACCAGAGTCACCAAGTCTTCCAGCCACATAAACTCGCTCAATAATGCAGTCACAGTCACATGTGAGCGCTGATTATGTGCGCCGTAGTCTGAAATTTTCTTGCTGCATGGGCACAGGCTGGTCACTGGTACCATAACCTTGACGGTAATCTCGAACTGGCCGTTTTTGATTTCACCGATAAACGTTACTTCATAATCAAGCAGGCTTTTCACACCAGATACTGGCGCCGCTTTGTTGATGAAGTAAGGGAAACGCATTTCCACATAGCCTGATTCAGCCTCCAGGCGCTCCACCATTTGACGCAAGATGGTTTCAAATGAATCAATCGAGATGGCACGCTCGTTCATGTTCAATATCTCGACAAAGCGAGACATATGCGTGCCTTTGAAATTGTGCGGCAAGTGCACAAACATATCAAACATCGCTACGGTATGTTGTTCGCCGCCTGTTTTGTCTTTGACAATCACAGGGTGACGGATAGATTTGATGCCGACTTTGTTGATGTCCAGACGACGCACGTCAGGCGTATTTTGTACGTCTTCAATCGTTGTGGGGATCACGGGTTGATTCATTAGGGTTCCATAGCGGGGATGCCCGCCTGTTAGTTAATAGTTGAGTTTACTACTCGGAAATTAATTTCTCAATAGCCAAGCGTATACCGGTCTCGTCTAGACCACAATCCGCAAGCATAGTTTCATGTTTGCCGTGATCAATAAAACGGTCAGGAAGTCCCAGACAGCGGATGGCTTTCACTACGCCATGCGACTGCAAGCACTCCATGACGGCAGCGCCAGCTCCACCCTGTACAGCGTTTTCTTCCACCGTGACCAGGTAGTCGTGGGTTTGCGCCATGTGCAACACCATCGCTTCATCCAGCGGCTTGATAAAGCGCATATTCACCACGCTGGCATTCAAAGCTTCTGCAGCTTGTAACGCAGGCTGCAGCATGCTGCCAAACGCCAGAATTGCCACTTTTACGCCCTGTCTGACTTGGCTGGCTTTGCCGATTTCTAGCGTCGCTAACGTGGGCGACACGGTGGCACCGATGCCACTGCCGCGCGGATAGCGCACGGCCGCAGTCCCAGGGTAGTGGTAGCCGGTAGACAGCATCAGCCGGCACTCGTTTTCATCGCTGGGTGCCATAATGACGATCTCCGGGATGCAGCGCAAAAAGCTTAAATCAAAGCTGCCAGCATGGGTGGGGCCATCGGCACCGACCAGCCCGGCACGGTCAATCGCCAGTAACACATCCAGTTTTTGCAGCGCAATATCGTGGATCAATTGGTCGTAAGCGCGCTGTAAAAAGGTCGAGTAGATCGCCACTACGGGCTTAAGGCCATCGCACGCCATGCCAGCAGCAAAGGTCAATGCGTGTTGTTCAGCAATACCGACATCAAAATAGCGTGCCGGATACGTCTCTGCAAAACGATTGAGTCCGGAACCGTCACACATGGCAGGCGTGATGCCTATCAGTTTGTCATCTGCTGCGGCCATGTCTACCAGCCAATCACCAAACACTTGCGTATAAGTCGGACGGTCGCTGTGGCTCAGGCTGTGGCCATTTTCCGGATCAAACTTGCTCACGCCGTGGTATTTGTTCGGGTTGTCTTCGGCCGGGCTGTAGCCTTTGCCTTTTTGTGTGACCACATGCAAGAACTGCGGCCCTTGCAATTGGCGGATATTGCCCAGCGTATCCACCAGCGTGTCTATGTCGTGGCCATCAATCGGGCCGATGTAATTAAACCCGAACTCTTCAAACAGGGTGCCGGGCGTGACCATGCCTTTGGCATGCTCTTCCGCGCGTTTGGCAAATTCTTTGACGGGCGGCATGATATCCAGCACTTTTTTACCGCTACGGCGCACGCTGTCATACAACTTGCCCGACATGAGGCGGGCCAGGTAATTGTTGAGGGCGCCCACATTGTTGGAAATGCTCATGTCGTTGTCATTGAGGATCACCAGGATATTGGTATCCATGTCGCCCGCATTATTGAGCGCCTCAAACGCCATGCCTGCGGTCATGGCACCATCACCGATAATGGCAACACTGCGGCGATCGAGTCCTTGCGCTTTGGCGGCCACCGCCATGCCTAGTGCTGCTGAAATCGAGGTGCTGGAGTGGCCGGTGCCAAAGGTGTCGTATTCACTCTCGTCGCGCTTGGGAAAACCGGCAATCCCGCCCGCCTTGCGCAGGCTTGCCATGGCTTCGCGTCTGCCGGTCAGGATTTTGTGCGGATAGGTTTGATGGCCGACATCCCATACCAGACGGTCATCCGGCGTGTTGTAAATGTAATGCAGCGCAATGGTCAGTTCGACGACGCCAAGGTTAGAGGCGAGATGCCCCCCTGTTTGCGAGACGCTTTGAATCAGAAATGCTCGCAGCTCTGCAGCCAGCACTTTGAGTTGTGTGCGCTCGAGTGCGCGTAACTCAGTGGGGGATTGAATACGGGACAACAGTGAAGTCATGATTAAAAAGGACGCTCACAAATAAATTTGGCAATCCCGCGCAGCGGATCCGCCTGGGCACCATAGCCTGCCAATAATTGCAGCGCTTCAGCATAAAGTGCTTCTGCCAGTGTTTTTGCCTCTTCCAGCCCCAGCAGGCTGACGTAGGTAGACTTGTCTTGCAGCGCATCCTTGCCAGCCGTTTTGCCCAGGGTTTGCGTATCTGCCGTTGCATCGAGAATGTCATCGACAACCTGAAATGCCAGCCCCATCTTTTGGCTGTATTGCTCCAAACACTGAATTAATGCCGGTGCGGTGTCTGGCGCCGCATAAGCGCCAAGTAATGTCGCGGCTCGGATCAGCGCGCCAGTTTTATATTGATGCATGGTCTCTAACTCAGCGCGCGTCAGCCGTTTGCCCGTACTCTGCAAATCGATGCTTTGGCCGCCACACATGCCACGTGAGCCGGTCGCTTGTGCCAGTACCTGCACTTGCTTGAGCGCTTGTGGCGCTTGCGTCTCAGCAATGCATTCAAACGCCAGCGTTTGCAAGGCATCGCCGACCAGCAGTGCGGTGGCATCATCATATTGCTTATGGCAACTCGGCTTGCCTCGCCGCAAATCATCATCGTCCATGCAGGGCATATCGTCGTGCACCAATGAAAATGCGTGTATCAACTCCACCGCTGCCGCACTGGCGTCAGCCGCCATTCTGGAGGTGCCTGCCAGTTCTGCTGCGGCATAACTCAATAAGGCGCGGACCCGTTTACCTCCACCGAGCACCGCGTAACGCATGGCTTCGTGCAGGCGTTCAGGCAATATTTGCTCACCGGGCAAGAGGCGAGCCAGCACCTGCTCCACATGTTGTTGATGTGCGCGTGCCCAATGATCAAAGACAAAAGCAGAAGTAGTCATGAATAAACAGGAAAGTGGCTGGCGGGTTAATTCGCTTCGAAGGGCGTCAGTTGCTGTTGTTGGTTAAGCAGCATCACGGTTTGTTCTGCTTGCTCTAACGAGGTCTGGCAAGCTTGTAACAATTGCACGCCCTCGGCATAGGCTGCCAGCGAGGCCTCCAGCGGCAATTCACCTGACTCCATGCGCTTGACGATGGTTTCTAGCGCCGCCAGGCGTTCGGCAAAACTGGGTTGATCACTCACCGCAGACGGTGTTTTTTTGGGAGCACTCATGAAAATAGGCCTATGAAAACGCTGGCTATTTTAACAAAACTCCCCCTGCTTGCGGGATTATTCTCAAGATAGGGTTATTGCGCTGGTGGCAGCACCTTGAGCAAAAATTGGCGGATATCATTGAGCTCTTCGTCACACACACTGTGTGGCATATCGTATTCATGCCACTCCACCGCGTAGCCAGCAGCCTCCAGTGTTTGCCGCGAAGCTTGCGCGGTTGCCATGGTAATTACGCTATCAAAACGGCCATGCGCCATCCAGATGGGGCACTGCTGGTTGGCTGGGTGTTTTTCTTGGGAGAGTTGACTCTTTAAGGGTAAGTATGTGGAAAGCGCCAGAACGCCTGCCAACGTTTGCGGAAAACGCGTCGCTGTATGTAACGCCATTGCCCCGCCTTGCGAGAACCCTGCCAGTAAAATGCGGTGAGCCGGGATGCCCTGCGCAATTTCTGCTTCTATCATCGCATTTAATGTCGCTTGCATGCTGTTAATCCCGGCTTCATCTTGCGGGCTGTCTGGCTGTAGCCCAAAAATGTCATACCAGGCACGCATCTCGTAGCCGTTATTCAGCGATACCGGACGATAAGGGGCGTGGGGCAGGATGAATTTGATATGGGGCAGGTTGAGCATCTGCACCACGGGTTCGAAATCATGGCCGTCAGCGCCTAATCCGTGTTTCCAAAGAATTAAAGCAGACTCATTTCCACTGTTATTGACGATGATTGTTTCTAACATTCATGAAGCCTTTATGTTGCTTTAAAGTATAAAGCTGTTCTATCAATGTTTAGAAATTTTACATTGACATTGTATGCTCTTAAGCGGTGCTTTGTTTGAAATAAAACACTATAAAAGGAAACTTTCCTCAAGGCTGTGTTGCAGTAATAGTGCAAGGTGTTCCGGCGTTTAAGTCGCAAGAGATTGTTGCGGCACCTGGTGAACGAGCAATTGAGGTGAAGCTAGTAACTGTAACAACTTTTAGTCCACTATTGATGGAATCACATGCTTTCGCAATTGGCGCTGGAATTGCTGTGGATGCTTTATTTAATTGAATGTCCGCATAGACACGTCTCGCATAAATATTAGCCTCTGATAAGCATGCGCCATTAGCAGCATCTTTTCTGTAAGTTTGAAAGGCTGGAATAGCTATTGAAGCTAAAATACCTAATATAGCGATAACAATCATTAACTCAACCATCGTGAAGCCAAAGTGATGTGCTTTCATCAATACTCCTATAGTGAAAAGCCCTGCTTACACAGGGCTTTTTGATGGTTACTATTACTTAACTAGATATTAAGATGAAGCAGCAGTTTTAGTGCAAGTGCCGCCGTTTAACAAATCACAAGATATGGTTGCGCCAGTGCCTTTGTTGTCTTTTGGAACAGCTGCGAAGTTAGTGGCAGTTGCTACAGGGGTAGTAATTTGATTACAAGCTTTTGCGTTATGAGCTGGAATGGTTTTTGATAGCGCAATTGCCGAATAAACTACAGTTGAATAAGCACTCGCTTCTGCTAAGCAGGCGCCATCAGCGGCTTCTTTAGTGTAATCGCTGTATGCCGGAATCGCTACTGAAGCCAAAATACCAATAATCGCAACTACGATCATCAATTCAATCAGGGTAAAACCTTGTTGTGCGTGTTTTTTCATCATGTTTTCCTTCAAGTCAAGTTTAAAGTCAGTTACTTCTTTGTTTAAGTCACTGCTTTTTCAACAGTGTTGGCTAACCCTAAAGCAACAGTCGTGCCAGTCTGTCTTTGTTGAATGTAACTGATTGAAAAATATGAATTAAAGGGTTTTTATGCTTTATTTCTTCGAATTGAATTTAAAAAGTGAGGGCTTGGTTGCGATTAGTTAAGCTGACAGAAAGTGACAGGCTTTGCCCATCTTTGACAGGATAGGTGATGGTTTTGGGCAGGTGGTTTGGCGCAATGCAAAAAAGGGATTGTGTGGTACACAATCCCTTTACTTGGTGCCAGTCGCTTGCTTTTGGCCGTGACTGATTTGCAAAAACAGTGTTGTTTACAACGTAAGACTTACCAGAATTTCCACCAGGGTTTACTGTTGCCTTGCGATTTTTTTCCAGAACCCTGGCTAATTACTTTCCCGATTCGGCAACCTTTTTCAGGCTGTCGAGACCTGGGTCAAAAAAGTCGTCGAGCGCCTTGGTCGCGGCATCGTCGTTTTGCTCAGGTTTAGGAATATTGGAGGAGTCGGCGCGGGTGTAGCTGCCTTTGACTGAAACGACGGTGTCATTGCCGTTGGCCGTCACTGTGATCATTGGGTAAAAGTTAGCAAACTGTAATGTACTTTTTTCATACACATATTCATATTTAACACGCATGCCAGCGTCGTCAATGAAACGCAGTTTTTCGTACATGACGCCGCCGTTTTTCAGTTTGACGGTGCGGTAGGTGGCATCGTCGCCGTTTTCATCTTTTTTCTGCTCTACGGTGGTAGACACAACACCCGCGTGCCAGGCTTGTTCGTTACCAAAGTCTTTGACCAATGCCCATACTTTTGCAGCTGGCGCTTTGATGGTGACGCTTTTTTCAAAGCGCAAGGCCGCTGCACCGTGTGCACCAGCGGTGAGGGGGATCAACGGCAATAAAGAAACTGCAATCATGCCTAGAAATTTTTTCATTACATATCTCCTGAAATTTACAGACTTTTAAAACGCTTTTAAAACTAAAGCTCGGCGTGGATCGGTAAGCGGTCAAAGTGTTTTAAAAAACAATCCGAGACTTTACCCAAAAATAAACTTCTTTGCGACTAATTCATTGGTCATCCTGTGAAAAAATCAAAAAATAGGTTGCTTTGGCTCTGTACAGCCCTTTTCTTGCTATTTCGCTTCGAGAATAAATTGCCCGAAAGAGCGGCATAACTTGGGACTGCTGATCGTTTGCGTCACGGTATTGGTGAGTGCATCAATGATGGAGACATTGTCTGTGCCCCAGTTGATGACCAGTACCTGATTGCTGGCCTTGTCGTATTCAATGCCCTCGGGATATTCGCCCACAGCGATGGTTTTGATGGTGTTGCCATTGGTCAAATCAATTACCGACACGCTTTCGGCGTGATTGTTGCTCACGTAAGCACGACGGCCATCTGGACTGATCGCCACGCCATAAGGATGCTGCCCGGTTTTGACGGTGCTGGCCTGATAGGTCTCTACATTCAGCAAGGTCAGCGTGTTGCTGACCACATTAACGACAAACACGGTTTTACCATCCGGGCTCAAGCTCAGCGCAAAAGGATGTAGGCCAACGGGCACTTGCGCGATGGTTTTCAAGGTTTTGGTATCGACCACGGTGACATCGTTACTGTCGCGGTTGGCGATAAACAGTTTTCTGTTATCCGCACTGACCAGTAAGCCGGAAGGGGTTTTGCCCGCTTTGAAGGTTTGCTGTTTTTCAGGATGCGCAGTATCCACTGCAATCACTTGCTCACCGCCCCAATCGGCCACGAACAAGGTTTTCTCGTCGCGGCTTAAAGCAATGCCAACGGCTTGGGCGTCGACCGGAATTTCTTGCACTGTTTGTTGGGTGGCGCTATTGATGACTGACACGGTTTGGCTATTAGCGTTGCTGATATACACGCGCTGCTTTTTAGGTGCGATAGCCACCCCGACCGGGGCTTTGCCCACCGCAATGGTACGCGTGACTTGCTTGCTGGCGATATCCAGCACGGATACGGTGTCACTGCCTTGATTCGTAATGTATGCAAGATTTTCAGCAAAACTTATTTGGCAAAAAGAAATGAGCAGGATTAGAGCAAGCGATTTTTCGATCAACACCACATATTGTTCGAAGCATCGAAAAAAATAATTTGAGTTCTTGAGTGCGATTCGCATAACCATGAAACGAAGTATTCTTAGATTTGGTTGACATCAATATTTTTAGATAAGATAAAAGTGAATACTGTGGTTTTTAAGTGATTAAATTTATTAAAAAAACTATTTTATTGCCTATACCCAAATGGGCTATATCAATTTGCTTATTCCATGGGTTAATATCGTGTGGAGGGAATAATTTAAACTTTGAGGACACACTATGAAACACATGTATTTAGCAGGTTTAAAGCTATTGCTGTCAATAACCCTGTTTTCGCTCGCAAACTCTGCATTCGCGATAACTACTACGACGGGAACGGTGCTTGGTGCTGATTTTGTTAACGGTCAGTCTACATACGCTACTACTTTTTCAGACGGTACGATTGCAACATTTACAGGCAGTAGCGCGTTTAAGAAGAAAAGCCAGGACGGTATCACTGGTGTTGGGATTGCCGGTGGTAGAACAGATGGCGAAATTGATATCGGTGAACGATTGACGGGTTCTTTCTCTAAAGAGGTAATTGTTTCCTCCCTGAATTTGGCATTGTTGTTTGATGGTCCTGAGTACGGTGATGTTAAAGAGGTTGCTAAACTGCTGGTGAATTTTGCGGATGGCGGTACAGCTTCATATTACCTAACCGCGACAGGCGTGCATACTGCAGCATGGACTGGTGAAGGTAGTGTTTTGTCAATTGGCAGTGGTGCTGTAAACGGTGGTACTGGCGCTTGGCAAATCAATAATCCATTTGGTTTCCGTTCTGTTGACAGCATCTCATTCACAGCGGTAAAAGGTTATCCGAAATCAACTTGCCCTAGTTGCGATAATCAATCAGATTATACCTTTGTGGGAATGGTTGTAACGCCAGTGCCTGAAGCTCAAAGTTCTGCAATGATGTTAGCCGGATTACTTTTTATGGCTGGTTTGTACATTCGTCGTATCAGAGCTTAAAACTGACACTTCATCAAGTGTAAAAAGTTACTTGTTCAAAAAAGCTCACGATCAGTGGGCTTTTTTGTTGCTTAAAACGAGCTGTTTGTAAATACTCTGACATCGGTTGTCCTTTCATTAAAGTCTAAAGTGTGAAAAAATTGCATGAAATATTGAAGGCAGTTTTTTATGTTAGATCGTGATGGATACCGTCCAAACGTCGGAATTGTGCTTTGCAATACGCACAATCAGGTGTTTTGGGGCAAGCGTATCAGGGAACATGCATGGCAGTTTCCGCAAGGCGGCATCAAATATGGTGAAACGCCTGAGCAAGCCATGTATCGTGAATTGATGGAAGAGGTTGGCCTCAAGCCTGAGCACGTTAAAATTCTGGGCCGTACACGTGACTGGCTGCGCTATGACGTGCCTACCAGCTGGGTCAAGCGCGAGTGGCGCGGAAGCTACAAAGGACAAAAGCAGATCTGGTTTTTGTTGCGCCTGATCGGGCGTGACAGTGATGTGTCATTGCGCGCGACCGAGCATCCCGAGTTTGATGCCTGGCGCTGGAGTGAGTATTGGGTGCCGCTGGAGGATGTGATCGAATTCAAGCGCGAGGTCTATCAATTGGCCTTGAATGAGTTGGCGACTTTTCTGCATCATCCTGCCAGACGCCATTATCCTAAAGCACGCAAACCCTCGGCCGTGACCAAGCAGCCGCCCACCGTAACGCCAGAATAATGTTCATGCCTGGTTTATAACCAGCTTGCTGTTGCGCGATCTTGCGGTAATATCCACTGCGGTCTCAGGCCGTGGCAGGTGTAGCCGTTGGGGTAACGCAGCAGATAATCCTGATGCTCCGGTTCTGCCAGCCAGAAGTCTGTCGCCGGTGTGAGTTCGGTGACAACTTTGCCGGGCCAGATGCCTGAGGCGTTCATTTCAGCAATCAATTGTTCGGCAACGGCTTTCTGTGCTCCTGACGCATAAAAAATGGCCGATCTGTAAGAGGGCCCCAAATCGTTTCCCTGGCGGTTAGGCGTGGTCGGGTCGTGAATCTGAAAGAAAAACACCAGTAATTGCCGCAGGCTGATCTGTGCGGGATCAAATACAATCTCAATCGCCTCGGCATGGTTGCCATGATTTTTGTAAGTGGCATGGGGCACCTCTCCGCCGGTATAGCCTACCCGTGTGCTAACGATGCCAGGCAGTCTTCTGATTAAATCTTGCATGCCCCAAAAGCAGCCACCCGCCAGAATAATGTTGTCTTGCATAACCTTCCTCTTTGATCACAAGCAGCCCTGCGTGGTCAAAATGACCGGGTTTTAAATATGGGAATGCTTGAGTCGTGTATCAAATCAAACACTTACTGTCTGTCCAGTATAGTGTGTTTAGGTTAAAATACTTCATTTTAGTTCTAACAATGTTGGGGAGCATATGTCAGTCAAGGTAGGCATTAACGGGTTTGGACGGATAGGTCGCATGGCGTTGCGTGCGGCAATTGAGCAGCCAGAGTTCAGCAATATTGAAGTGGTGGCGATTAACAGCTCATATGATGTTGAATACATGATGTATTTGCTCAAGTATGACTCAGTCCATGGCCGGTTTAATGCCAAAGTAGAAGCTGACAATGGCGCGTTGGTCGTGAATGGTAAGCGTATCCATTTGACGGCTGAGCGTGACCCGAACAATATTGACTGGCGCAAAGGCGGTGCAGAGATTGTGGTGGAGTCCACCGGCGCCTTTTTGACTCAGGAAACCTGCCAGCCGCATATTCAAGGCGGTGCCAAAAAAGTAGTGCAATCTGCGCCGGGTAAAGATGATACTCCCATGTTTGTATTTGGCGTGAATCACCATGAGTATACTGGTCAGGCCATTATTTCAGCGGCTTCGTGTACCACCAACGGCTTGGCGCCTTTAGCCAAAGTCTTGCACGATAGCTTTGGTATCAAGCGTGGCCTGATGACCACCATTCATGCCGCCACTGCATCACAACTCACGGTTGATGGTACCTCCAAAAAAGACTGGCGCGGCGGTCGCAGTGTGTTTGAAAACATTATTCCTTCGAGTACAGGCGCGGCCAAGGCGGTGGGCAAGGTGATTCCTTCCCTCAACAAAAAACTCACCGGCATGTCCATGCGCGTGCCTTCTGCCGATGTGTCTGTCGTTGACCTGACCGTGGAGCTCAATAGCGAAACGACTTATGAGGCCATTTGTGCAGCCATGCAACAAGCTGCTGACGGCGCGCTGAAAGGCGTACTGGAATACACTAACGAGAAGGTGGTTTCCAGTGACTTCCGTAGCAGCCCAGCCGCCAGTGTGTTTGATGCCGATGCCGGCATTATGCTGGATCCGACCTTTGTTAAAGTGGTCGGCTGGTATGACAATGAATACGGATATACCTGTAACCTGCTGCGTCTGGTTCAACACATTGCTTAATCATGCACGGGGCTTTATGCCCCGTTTGCTTTTGACTAACCGCTTTTTATCCTTACCAGTTTATATTCAAGCGGCGCCGACCGCTCAAGGGAGACCTTCATGAAATTCATCAAAATGACCGACCTCGATTTACGTGGCAAGCGCGTTTTCATCCGTGCGGATCTCAATGTGCCGGTAAAAGATGGCGTAGTGACCAGTGATGCCAGAATTGTGGCCAGCATGCCCACCATAGAATATGCATTGAAAGCCGGCGCCAAAGTGATGGTGACCTCACACCTGGGCCGTCCTGAAGAGGGGGTGTATACCGAAGAAAACTCCCTGAAGCCCGTGGCCGATGTCATGAGCAAGCTATTGGGTCAGCCGGTCCGTCTGGTGAAAAACTGGCTGGCACCAAATGCGCCTGAAGACAGTTTGACCACCGAGGACGGTCAGTTGATTTTGCTCGAAAACTGCCGCTTTAATGTGGGCGAGAAAAAAAACAATGATGAATTGGCCAAAAAGTATGCCGCGCTCTGCGATGTATTTGTCATGGATGCCTTTGGCACCGCGCACCGCGCCGAAGCCTCCACCCACGGCATTGCCAAATTTGCGCCTGTCGCCTGTGCCGGTATTTTGCTGACCGAAGAGCTGGATGCCTTGAGCCAGGCCTTGCTGGCCCCGGCACGTCCGCTGGTGGCGATTGTGGGCGGGTCTAAAGTCTCTACCAAGCTCACCGTGCTGGAAAGTTTGTCTGACAAAGTGGATCAACTGGTGGTAGGCGGCGGCATTGCCAATACCTTCCTCAAGGCGGCGGGTCATGAAATAGGCAAATCGCTATGCGAAGACGACCTGGTGGAAACGGCCAAAGGCCTGATGGGGAAAATGGCTGCCCGTGGCGCTTGTGTGCCGATTGCCAAAGATGTGGTGGTGGGTAAGCAGTTTGATGCGAATGAGCCTGCCGTGAAAAAAGCCGCAACTGAGGTCGCTGCGGATGACATGATTTTTGATATCGGCGCGCAATCCGCGGCTGAGTTGGTTGATATCATCATGAAAGCCGGTACCGTGGTCTGGAATGGCCCGGTTGGTGTGTTTGAGTTTGACCAGTTTGGCGAAGGCACCAAAACCATTGCCAAGGCGATTGCCGAAACCAAGGCGTTTACGCTGGCCGGCGGCGGTGACACCATTGCCGCCATTCAAAAATACGACATCTATGACAAAGTGTCTTATATCTCTACGGCCGGCGGCGCGTTTCTGGAGTTTCTGGAAGGCAAGACCTTGCCTGCGGTGGCCATGCTGGAAGCGCGTGCTGCCTAGTTTTTGTTTAATGCGGTGAGCTGCTCGCGGACTTAGCCCATATTTGGGCTACACCGAGAGCGGCACCGTCAGTCTGTGGTGTTTGTCGTACACTTCAACGCGATTACGGCCCTGTTTTTTTGCCACATACAGGGCCTTGTCCGCTTGTTCCAGCAGCAAATTACCGTCTTCACTAAAATTGAGCCACTGGGTGCGTGCGGGTTGCTCCTTTGTGGATTGCGCATGATGGGCGCCCAGTGAGGCAATGCCTATACTCACTGTCATCAAGCGGTGTCCGGCAAAACGGATATCCAGCGCCATGATTTTTTGCCGGATGCGCTCGGCAATTTTGACGGCTTCCGCTTGCGTGGTTTGGCCCAGTACCAATACAAACTCTTCTCCACCGTAGCGTGCAGCCAGATCTCCTGGCCGGTTACTAAAGCCTTGCAGAATGGTGGCGACTTGGCGCAAACAGTCATCGCCAGCGGCATGCCCCATGCTGTCATTGAGTTGCTTGAAGTGATCCGCATCGACCATCATCACACTTAGGCTGGATTGATGGCGGATCGCGCGTGACCACTCATCCCGCATGAATTGCTCCAGTCGACGGCGGTTGGCGAGGCCGGTGAGCGGGTCTGTCAGTGTGAGGGCAGAAATTCGATCTTCGACCTGCTTGTGATGCGTGATATTGGTGAGGGTCAGCAAAAAGCACGGGCCCTGCTCTGCGAGGCTGCTTTGCATCGGCTGCAAATTCAAGGTCAGCCAGGTCGGCTCCTGAGTTGGGGTGTGGCAGAGGTAATCAATACTGAAATGCTCACGTGCCCCACTTAATACCTGTTGAACACCCTCCAGCAAGGCTGGCTGGTTGGTGTCTTCATTGGCCTTGCAAATATCGAGATAGGCGATGCCAAACCAGTCTGTGTCAAGTTGCAGGCCGTAAAACAGGCCAAAGCTGCGCCAAGCCTGATTCACATAGAGAATGCTGCTTGCTTCATCAATCACTGCCACTTGCAATGATAATGTATCCAGAATACCACTCAGTAATTGCTCTGCAACGTTCACAAAATATCCGATGGGCGGGGGGCTTGAATGATTTAAAGTTTTTAAGTTTTCAACTCTATTCTATTCAAGGCCACGATGACTGTCTAACGCTAACTGCTCAAAATGAGCATCAAAATTGCTTGTTTTAGGATATCCACGACAAAAGGAGTCCAAAAAATGACTGTTCGGATCGGCATAAACGGGTTTGGCAGAATTGGGCGCATGGTGCTCAGAGCCGCTTTAAATCAGGCAGAGTTCAAAGATGTGGAGGTGGTGGCGATCAACGGTATCGAGGCGCCCGAGCAGATGTTGTATATGCTCAAGTACGATTCGGTGCACGGTCGTCTCGCATACGATGCACAGTTAGAGGGCGAATCGCTGGTGGTGAATGGCAAGCCCATCCGGTTGACGGCACATCGTGATCCGGCGCAGATTGACTGGGCCAGTGCAAACGTGGATGTGGTGGTGGAGTGTACTGGTGTCTTTCTGACCAAGGAAACCTGTGCTGCACACATCAATGGGGGCGCGCGCATTGTCGTCCAATCAGCGCCAGGGAAGGACGACACGCCTATGTATGTCTATGGCGTCAATCATTATCATTATCGCGGTGAAGAAATTGTCTCTGCCGCCTCTTGCACCACCAATGGCCTGGCGCCTATGGCCAAGGTGTTGCATGATCATTTTGGCATCAAACGTGGATTGATGACCACTATTCATGCGGCCACGGCGACTCAAAAAACGGTGGATGGGACGTCGAACAAGGATTGGCGGGGAGGTCGTGGCGTCTTTGATAACATTATTCCTTCAAGTACCGGGGCGGCCAAGGCCGTCGGTAAAGTGATTCCGGCCCTCAACAAGAAGTTAACCGGCATGGCCATGCGTATTCCGTCGGCAGATGTGTCGGTGGTTGACCTGACGGTCGAGTTGCAGCAAAAAACCACTTATGAAGACATCTGCGCCGTGATGAAGTACGCCGCAGAGCGAGATTTGAAGGGGGTGCTGGGGTATACCGATGAGGCCGTGGTTTCCAGTGATTTCAGAGGCTACCCAGCTGCCAGCGTGTTTGATGCATCGGCTGGCATTATGTTGGACCCCTCTTTTGTGAAGCTGGTAGCCTGGTACGACAATGAGTATGGTTATACCTGCAATTTGCTGCGTCTGACGCGCTATGTGGGCTATGCCAAGCTGTGCATGACCAATTTGCCTGATCCAGTCGAGATTGAAGAGGTGGCCGCTTAGCGAGACGGCCTCCATTTGTGGGCTGATGTCGTTAACGGACAATTTATTCGCCTGCAAGGGCGTGGCGCATTTATAATGCGGTTTTTACTTTTGTGATCACGATTATGTCAGCGCCATTGCTCGAAACTTCTATCAAGAGTCTGAAAAAACTGCACCAGGGGAAGGTGCGTGATATCTACGATATCGACGCGCAGACCATGCTGCTGGTCAGTACAGATCGCTTGAGTGCTTTTGATGTGATTTTGCCCACGGGGATTCAACACAAGGGCGCGATGCTGACGCAAATGGCTAACTTCTGGTTTGAGCAATTGCAGAATGTGGTGCCTAACCACTTGACCGGGATCGCGCCGGAATCTGTAGTCGCGCCGGATGAGGTGGCTCAGGTCAAAGGCCGTGCCGTGGTGGTCAAAAAACTCAAAGCCTTGCCATTGGAAGCGATTGTGCGCGGGTATCTGGTGGGCAGCGGCTGGAAAGAGTATCAGGCCAAGGGTACGGTATGTGATATTCCCCTGCCAGCAGGCCTGCAACTGGCGCAGCAGTTGCCACAACCTTTGTTTACCCCTTCGAGCAAGGCGGCGGTAGGCGAGCATGATGAAAATATCAGCATTGCCCGGGTGGAAGAACTGATTGGCAAAGCGCTCACGGCCCAGGTCGAGCAGGCGGCAATTGCGCTGTATACGCGTGCGGCCGAGTATGCGCGTACCAAAGGCATCATCATTGCCGACACCAAGTTTGAATTTGGTGTGGATGCGCAAGGGGTGTTGCATGTGATGGACGAGGTATTGACGCCTGATTCTTCACGCTTCTGGCCTGCAGACCAGTATCAGGTAGGCAGCAACCCGCCCAGCTACGATAAACAGTATGTGCGTGACTGGCTGGAAAGTTGCGGTTGGGACAAGACGCCACCCGGCCCGGAATTACCAGCTGACGTGGCTCAACGCACCTCGGACAAGTACATGGAGGCATTTGCCAAACTCACCGGCCGCACGCTGCAGGTGGATTGACCGCTGAATCGGTCAAGGGCGATGGGGTTTCGTGCACAACTGGTGACGCTGGGCCAACGCTTTAAACAAGAGATCTTGTTTTATCGCGCATTGCTTGCACATCCGCAAACGCCCTGGTTAGCCAAAGCGTTATTATGGCTAGCCCTGGCGTATCTGGTGTTGCCGTTTGATCTGATCCCCGACTTTATTCCGCTGATTGGCCAGCTTGATGAATTGGTGATTATTCCGCTGTTGCTGTATCTCGCGCTCAAGCTGATTCCTGTGACGATCAGGCAGGCATGCCGCGATGCGGTCGCGGCTGAGCAGGATCAAAAATAGTGTTGTTTGCCAGCAAATGTTCATATTAATCGCCTATAATGGCGATTTTTTTATAGGGATAGGTTTAAAAACATGTCTTTGAATTTGGTGCCTAGCGGCAAAGATTTGCCCCACGACTTTAACGTCATTATCGAGATCCCAGCCAATGGTGATCCAGTGAAATATGAAGTAGATAAAGAAAGCGGTGCGCTGTTCGTCGATCGCTTTATGGGCACCTCCATGCAGTATCCATGTAACTATGGTTACATTCCACATACCCTGGGCGATGATGGAGACCCGGTGGATGTGCTGGTGATTACGCCAGTGCCTTTGTTGCCAGGTGTGGTCGTGCGTTGCCGTGCATTGGGCATGCTGAAAATGACAGACGAAGCGGGTGGTGATGCCAAAGTGCTGGCGGTGCCGGTTGAGAAAGTCTGCGGCCTCTATGCTTATCAAAAAACATTGACCGATGTATCGCCTTGGCGCCTGGATATGATTGCGCACTTCTTTGAACACTACAAAGATCTGGACAAGGGTAAGTGGGTGAAAATTGAAGGTTGGGTGGGGATTGAAGATGCCCACAAGGAAATCGTGGATGGGGTTGCCCGTTACAACAAGGCCGAAGTGAAGCCAGCGTTCTAATTTGTTGCAACGCGCACAACAAAGCCGGGTCGTTCGCCCGGCTTTTTGCTTTATGAACGCTTAAAATCCAAGGTCAATGTAATAAGGGCACGATCAGCAGCGCAACAATATTGATGATCTTGATCAGTGGGTTCACAGCTGGGCCCGCCGTATCCTTGTAAGGGTCGCCAACGGTATCGCCTGTCACGGCCGCCTTGTGCGCATCAGATCCTTTGCCGCCATAATGGCCATCCTCAATGTATTTTTTGGCGTTATCCCAGGCGCCACCACCAGTACACATCGAGATAGCGACAAATAAGCCGGTCACGATGGTGCCCATCAACAAACCACCCAGTGCGACCGGCCCCAGAACCAGTCCGACCACAATCGGTGCGGCCACCGGCAGCAGGGAGGGCAACATCATTTCCTTGATGGCTGCGCTGGTCAGCATATCCACGGCTTTGCCGTATTCAGGCTTGGCTGTGCCCTCCATAATGCCTTTGATTTCGCGAAACTGGCGGCGGACTTCTTCAACCACACTGCCTGCGGCACGACCTACCGCTTCCATGGCCATGGCGGCAAACAGATATGGAATCAAGCCGCCGATAAACAAGCCTATGATGACTTTGGGATCGCTCAAATCAAAGCTGGCAGTGATGCCGGCGCTTTCAAGCTTGTGTGTGTAGTCTGCAAACAGGACCAGCGCTGCCAGGCCTGCGGAGCCAATAGCATAGCCTTTGGTGACCGCTTTGGTGGTGTTGCCTACAGCATCCAGCGGGTCAGTCACATCGCGGACACTGCTAGGCAATTCAGCCATTTCGGCAATCCCGCCTGCGTTATCGGTTATCGGGCCGTAAGCATCCAAAGCCACGACAATGCCTGCCATACTGAGCATGGCCATGGCGGCAATGGCTACCCCATACAGTCCTGCCAGGTGAAAAGCGACATAAATCGCAAGACACACCGAGAGTACAGGTAGGGCGGTGGACTTCATCGAGACGCCTATCCCGGCAATAATATTGGTGGCATGGCCGGTGGTAGAGGCTTGCGCCACGTGTTTGACCGGCGCGTAATCGGTCCCAGTGTAGTATTCGGTAATCCATACCAGTGCCGCGGTCAGTCCCAGCCCAACCGCACAGGCGCCAAACAGGGCCAGGCTGGACACCGTGACTTCACCATGGGTATAGCCTTGCGGGAATACATATTGCGTGACAAAGTAAAACGCAATTAGCGAGAGGACGCCAGCGACCGCCAGACCTTTATATAGCGCGGGCATCACATTCTTCATACCGGGCGAGGCTTTGACAAAAAAGCAGCCAATAATTGAGGCGACGATGGAAACCGCCCCTAGCAACAAGGGGTAAATGATGCCATTGGCACCTGCTTCTGTTGCCATCAGCCCCCCCAGTACCATGGTGGCAATCAGGGTCACCGCATAAGTTTCAAACAGGTCAGCCGCCATGCCTGCGCAGTCACCCACATTGTCGCCGACATTGTCCGCAATCACAGCCGGGTTGCGGGGGTCATCTTCAGGAATACCAGCTTCTACCTTACCTACCAGGTCGGCCCCGACATCGGCCCCCTTGGTGAAAATGCCACCGCCCAAGCGCGCAAAGATAGAGATCAACGAGGAACCAAAAGCCAGGCCAATCAGTGGGTTCAGATCAGTCGCCTGCTCAGCACCCAGGTAGATATAAAACCCTGCCACCCCTAACAGTCCCAGGCCAACGACGAGCATGCCAGTGATTGCGCCGCCTTTAAACGCGACATCCAGAGCCGCCCCTATGCCATGCGTCGCGGCTTGGGCGGTCCGTACGTTTGCTTTCACCGAGACGTTCATGCCTATAAATCCGCAGGCACCGGAGAGAACCGCGCCAATCACAAAACCGATGGCAGTTTGCGGGTTTAGAAAAATACCGATCAAGATCGTCAAAACAACCCCAACCAGGGCAATCGTTTTGTATTGTCGGGAGAGATAGGCAGCAGCCCCTTGTTGAATGGCGCCGGCAATTTCTTGCATGCGGGCGTTCCCCGCGGGCAACCCTGAAATCCATTGACTCATTACGACGCCATACACTACCGCCAGAACGGCGGCACCAAGCGCTAACATTAGTGCAACTGACATGACTTCTCCTGTTCCTGATGAAACTGCGTTGAAGATAATGACTGCTCACCACCCTGTTGCCAGATTTGTTAATGGAATGTAACAGGTTGGGGCATTATTGCACTATTAGTGTGCACCTACAATAGCGTGTAATAGCGGAGCATACGTACTCTGATTGCAGAGATGGCCGGGTTCCCGGCTAGCAGGTGAGGATGGCTCAGTCTTGACGCTGGTGATCGACAAACTCAAGCAGGGCCGCTTCCAGCGCAGGATTGTCGATTTGTTTGGCGCAACGTTCGAGTGCCGTTAAGGCGTGCTTGGACGGGGATTTGATGCGTTTGGTTTTGCTAGGCGGGCGAGATTTTACTTGCACTTTGACCTTAATTGCGTTAAGGTTTAAAGCCTTGATTTTCCGGGAGTTTTGACTAAATTCCTGGATTTTTCGCAGTAATTGGGCTTCCATTAGCCTGATTCTGCTGGCCACAGCGCCTGATTGCACTGCAATCGTTAGCGCCCCCTCTTGTAGGGCTAGCACATGCGAAAGCCTGGAAAATTCCGGGGCAACTGCAGACCAGCATTGTTGTAATTGCTGACGGTCATCCGCTTCTTGTAGTAGCGGTTTGAGCGCTTGATGATGTTTGAAAATCTGGTTGATTTTGAACATGGCCGGTTGTCCACAGAATGCTTGAATATTGTACACCACATCGCTGTCATGCATGTTTAGTCGGCATGCGGCGGGTGCATCGCGAGAGTTCGTAGCATGATTAATATCATTATTGTTTCAGAAAAAATGGCCAAGCCCAAAACATTGGGCGTGTTTGAAAGTGTCGGCTTGGTGCTGGCGCTGATTTTGGTGCCTATCGTGTTGACGCTGTTGTTTATCACACCGCAGCAGGTCATTAAATCACAAGGCGTTAAAGCTATGCTGCCGCCTCACTTGCGTGGTGCCATGTTGTCTACCCAAAATCACCTCGATGCTTATGCCAAGCAAATTGGCGAATTGCAGGCGCGTATTTTGCGGCTGGATGCGCAAAATCAGCGCTTGTCCAAATTGGCAGGCGTCAAATCGACTGCAGAGCCGATTAATGAAAGAACGCCGGTCAACGACATGATGGGCCGCGGGGGGCCGCTGGTAAAAGATTCTCCGCTGAGTGAGGAAGACCTGAAAGCAACCATCGAGCAAATGTCTGCAGACCTCGATTTGCGTGATGAGTATCAGGGCAAGCTTGAGGCCAAGTTGTTGCAAAAGAGCGTATTGCGCGAAATGCTGCCTAATAGTAGTCCGGTGGAAGCCGCGTATAGTTCGTCCAGTTATGGCTGGCGGATTGATCCCATGAGTGGCCATCGCGCCTTTCACGAAGGACTGGACTTCCCAGCCTCGGTGGGGACGCCGGTTTATGCAGCTGCAGACGGTATTGTGACTACCGCGGTACAAACCGCAGACTATGGCAATTTGCTCAAGATTGACCATGGCGCGGGTCTCGAAACGCGCTATGCCCACAATTCAAAGCTATTGGTGAACCCGGGAGACCGTGTCACCAAAGGTCAAAAGATTGCCTTAATTGGCAGTACCGGACGCTCAACCGGGCCGCATTTGCATTATGAAATTCGTCTCAATGGCAATCCGCTGGACCCGCGTGAGTATCTCAAAAATCACTCCTGACCCAGTCAGGCAATACAATAATTGAGACAATCGCCCTCTATATCTTATACAATCTCTGTTTATTTCAATTAACACCGCGTCAGCGGAAATCGGTGTGACTCATGTTAGCCTCGTTGTTTAAAAAAGTATTTGGTAGCCGCAATGATCGGCTCGTCAAGCAATACCAGCAAATCGTCAAACAAATCAATGCATTAGAGTCAGAAATCGCCGCACTCTCGGATGAGCAGTTGCGGGCCAAAACTGAGGAGTTCAAACAGCGTTATGCTGGCGGTGAGAGCCTGGAAAAGCTGTTGCCAGAAGCTTTTGCAGTTGTGCGTGAGGGCGGCAAGCGCGTGTTGGGGATGCGTCACTTCGACGTACAGCTGATCGGTGGCATGGTGCTCAACGCAGGCAAAATTGCCGAAATGCGTACCGGTGAAGGTAAAACCCTGGTGGCGACCTTGCCGACTTATTTGAATGCCTTGACCGGTAAAGGCGTACATGTGGTGACGGTCAACGACTATCTGGCCAAGCGTGACGCCGAATGGATGGGCAAACTGTATAACTTCCTGGGTCTGAGCGTAGGCATTAACCTGTCTCAAATGACGCATGATGCCAAGCAGCTGGCCTATGCGGCAGACATTACCTACGGGACCAATAACGAGTTCGGCTTTGATTACCTGCGCGACAACATGGTGTTTAGCAAAGAGGAGCGCGTACAGCGTCCTTTGCATTATGCGCTGGTGGATGAGGTGGACTCTATCCTGATTGATGAAGCGCGTACGCCATTGATTATTTCCGGCCAGGCTGAACACAGCGTGGATTTGTATGGTGCCATCAATGAAGTGGCCAAGCAATTGGTGCGTCAGCAAGCCGAAGAGGGTGAAGGCGACTTTTGGGTAGATGAAAAAGCCCAGAGTGTGACCATGAGTGAAGCCGGGCATGAGCATGCCGAGCAATTGCTGGAACAAACCGGCTTGCTGGCGGCGGGTTCAAGCCTGTATGAACCGGCGAATATTACGCTGGTGCATCATTTGTATGCCTCTTTGCGCGCACAAAATCTCTATCATCGGGATCAGCATTATGTCGTGCGTAACGGCGAGATCGTCATCGTCGATGAGTTTTCAGGCCGCATGATGCCGGGCCGCCGCTGGTCTGATGGCCTGCATCAGGCAGTCGAAGCCAAAGAAGGCGTGACCATCCAGAAAGAAAACCAGACCTTGGCTTCGATCACGTTCCAGAACTATTTCCGCATGTATAAAAAGCTGAGCGGCATGACCGGGACGGCTGATACCGAGGCCTATGAGTTTAACCAGATTTATGGCTTGGAAACCGTGGTGATTCCAACCCACAGACCGGTACAGCGCCTGGACGCGATGGACAAGGTCTACCGCACGGCGATGGAAAAATACAAAGCCGTCATTGAGGATATTAAACAGTGTCAGGCCAAAGGTCAGCCTGTGCTGGTCGGGACCACTTCGATTGAAAACTCCGAACTGATTTCCAAGCTCCTGACTCAGGCCAAGCTTGAACATCAGGTATTGAATGCCAAACAGCATGAGCGCGAAGCAAGCATCGTGGCAGAGGCCGGTCGTCCAGGCGTTATTACCATTGCCACTAACATGGCTGGCCGCGGTACCGATATTGTGCTCGGCGGTAATTCGGAAAATGAAATTCATGCTATCCAGCAGGATGAAAAACTGTCTGAGGCAGAAAAAGCTGGCAAAATTGCCCAGCTCAAAGCCGAGTGGCAGCAGCGCCATGATGCCGTGCTGGCCGCGGGTGGTTTGCATATCATCGGTACCGAGCGTCACGAATCTCGCCGTGTAGATAACCAGCTGCGTGGCCGTGCAGGCCGTCAGGGCGATCCAGGCTCCAGCCGCTTCTATCTTTCGCTTGAAGATCCATTGTTGCGTATTTTCTCCGGTGAGCGTGTGGCGGCGATTATGACCCGCCTCAACATGCCGGAAGGTGAAGCGATTGAACATGCCATGGTGACGCGCGCCATTGAAAACGCGCAACGCAAGGTTGAAGGCCGTAACTTTGACATCCGCAAGCAATTGCTGGAATACGATGATGTCTCCAATGACCAGCGCAAGGTGATATACGAACAGCGCAATGAGTTGCTAGAGTCTATTGATGTCGGTCAAACGATTCATGCCATGCGCGAAGACGTCATCAACAGCTTGTTTAATACTTACGTTCCTCCAGGCAGCGTGGAAGAGCAATGGGAAGTCCCAGCGCTCGAGCAGGCTTTGCAGGCTGAGCTTGGCTTGACCTTGCCAGTGGCGGAATGGCTGGAAACCAACCCTGACCTGCATGAGGAAACCTTGCGTGAGCGTATCCTCAATGCTGCCAACGAACTGTATGGTGCCAAGGAGGCACTCGCAGGCAATGACAACATGCGTAATTTTGAGCGATCAGTCATGTTGCAAAGCCTGGATAACCACTGGCGCGAGCATTTGGCGGCACTGGATCATTTGCGCCAAGGCATTCATTTGCGTTCTTATGCGCAAAAGAACCCCAAACAGGAATACAAGCGTGAAGCGTTTGAGCTGTTTGAGTCGCTGTTGAATACGGTGAAAAGTGAAGTTACCAAGATCACCATGCAGGTGCAGATTCGTTCCCGCGAAGAGCTTGAAGCCGAAGAGCGCCGCGCAGAAGAAGCCATGCGCGCCGCCGAGGTGGCAAATGTGCAGTATCAACACACGGATTACGACTCTGCATTGGCGACTACAGATGCAAGCGCCGCAGAATCTTTGAATGTGCCTGAAGGCGTACGTGTTGGGCGTAATGACCCTTGCCCATGTGGCTCTGGCAAAAAATATAAAAATTGCCACGGTGCTTTGAGCTAGGGTAAGTTTGAAAGGAAATCAGCATGTCAGAACAGGAAATTGCCTCGCCATGTGTCGGGGTGTGCAGCATGGACGAAGTGAGTGGTTTTTGCCAGGGCTGCTTTAGAACGCTAGAGGAAATCCGCCAATGGTGGGATCTGGATAATGCGGCCAAAGCCGAAGTCATCAAAACGGCAGCGGCACGTGAGGCGGCAGTATTTGGCGAATAACTCAATTTTGCAGGATTCAAGACACAAATAAAAAAGTCGGCAGTTGCCGACTTTTTTATTTGTGTGCGTTGTTTTGAGCTGATTGAGGGCTGGGTTCAGCGTAAGCCAGGTGAATAATCCGTGACGCAACCAGTGATTCTCAGTCCACAAATCAAGCGATGCTTTTACATATCACCCATTGGCTGGTCGGCGAGTGCTTTGGATTGTGCGTCCAACTTGGTAATGACCATGTTCAACGAGGCATTTAACTCTTTTAAAGCTTCGATATCCAGTGTGTGCAAGACTTGCGGCAGAATGCCATCTACTGGTTTCGGTGCCTTGGCGAGCACCGCGTGCCCAGCATCAGTCACAATCAGGCCGACTTTGCGTTGGTCTTCGCTTTGACGCTGTTTTTGCACCAATTGTTTTTTGACCAGTTTTTCGACCAGCAAGCTACAGGTGGATTGATGGATGGCCAGATTTTCAGCCAGACGAGAAACACCTAATTCTGGGTGCGTGGCGATTTCGTGTAATAACCACAATTGCGAGCCTGAAATGCCACAAGACACTTCAATCTCCCTGAAGTGTTGCCTCACGGTTCCAAAAATAATCCGAAATTGTTTTAAAGCTTCTTTGGCAAGAGTATTTTGCATGGTTAATTTAATGTAAATATTTATTTTTTTATTGTATCAGCTTCCCTGAATGTCCACCTGTTATGAGGTGGCGAATGTCGGGAAAAAATCCCGAACTGGGTTTATTTTAGACAAAAAAGTCCTTTTCGCGATAAATATTAATGATATTTATACTTTAAGGGTAATTGTTTACGTGGATTAATGAGCCCGGTGCGTATTAGTCCTGCGCTGGGGTAACGTCGATCGCTTGCGCCGCGGCCAGGGTCTGCAAGGTCTCTATTCCAAATTGAAGCAAAGTCTCGCGCGGCAGATCTGGCAGATGTTGGGACAATTCTAGCAAATGTTGTTCTGCAGTGGCTGGATGCAGATGTATCTGTTGTAACAATTGGTAGGTGATCACGTTGAGTTGGATAAAGCGTATCTGAAAATCTGGCGTACGATACACGAGCAGGTAAGTGTCAGAGGCAGGGAGATGTCGTTGCTTGCGCGACAGTTGATGCACCGGAAAAGCATAATGCAGCAGGCGATGCACGGCGGTCAGGCTGACGCGATGGGTGAGTCCAGGTACCAACGCTGTTTGCTCGGCCGCTGGCAATGGTGCTTCTGCCAGCTCGCGACTAAGCGCCAGTTCTATCCATTCATAATGGGCCAATTCAGTCGTGTATGGGGGCAGGTCAGCGGCTTGATGGGTGCTTAAAAAATCGACAAATCTGGCGGGAATATCCTGAAACAAGGGATTGGCAAATGTTTGCCCGGAGAAGCACTGCCGCGCCAGGCGTTGAAAGATGCGCTTGCCCAGGATGGACCTCAGCACTGGAAAACAGGCTTGCAGGCTAGTCAAAAACTGGTTAAAGACGATCTCCGTGTAAATGCGCATGCGTTTGCGGTCTACCCCATGCGGAGGGGCATGCTGCGCTGGCTGACGCAAATGGGCGGTAAAACTGGCCTGGTAATCCTGAAAGGCAGGCATCAGGCCACCTCTGGCAGCATGTTTGCGTCGGTCAGCAATTGCGATTGCTGTGATTGCGCAATCCGCTTCACTTCAAGCATGACTTCGTTGAGTGCCGGAATATTGCTATCTCGCTCCAGCAGCGTTGGGAAGATCTTCAAGTTGCGATAGGCATGGGTGAGTAATTGCCACACCGGTTCAATGACCGCTTCGCCATGGGTGTCTACCAGTAAGTCAGGTTGCGCTTGCCAATGGCCGGCCAAGTGCCCGTACACCACACGCTCGGCTGGGATCTGGTCCAAAAAGGCATAAGGATCAAACTGAAAGTTGACGCTGTTGACATACAGATTGTTGATATCCAGATGCAGGTCGCAATTCGCCTCGGTCAATACGGCATTGATAAAGCTGATTTCATCCATGTCTGACATTGGTGCCGCCACGTAAAACGAGGTATTTTCAACGGCGATGCGCTGCTCCAGAATATCCTGCGTTTGCCGGATGCGTTGCGCCACATATTTCACCGCTTCATGCGTGAAGGGGATAGGCAGTAAATCATAAATATAACCATTGCTCAGGTCGCTGCAATAACTCAGGTGCTCGGTATAGAGTGGAATCTCGAAGTCTTTCAGAAACTGCTTAAGCTGTTTGAGAAAAGCGATGTTGAGCGGGTCTGGACCGCCCAACGATAAACACAAGCCGTGACACACCATGGGATAGCGTTGAACAAACCAGTCTAGTTCCGCCGCGTATTTGCCGCCAGCCTGTAACCAGTTTTCCGGGGCAATCTCTAAAAACTGCAGCGCGCTGAGCTGTGGCTCCCCATGCTGCCGCATCAGTTGGGGAATCAGCTCACGCTTGAGCCCCAAGCCCGCACCCTGAATCTCTGAGCGTAACGCCATGCGCTAGGGTCCCTCAGGATTTGCTGGCGTGACAGGCACCTTCTTTCATTTTCTCGGCAGAGCAGCCACCCTCCTTCATTTTTTCTGCTGAACAGCTGCCCTCTTTGCTTTTATGGTGGTGGCAAGAACCCTCTTTCATTTTCTCGGCAGAGCAGCTGCCTTCTTTCATCTTTTTCTTGTGTGCCCCACATTGGCCGCTCGCACATTTACCTTCCTTGGCTTTGCTGTCTGTGGCTTCTGCCACCTGGTATCCTTGCGCGAGCGGTTTGATTTCAAACGGATTACTTGCGGCATGCGCGCTGACCGCTGCAATTGACAAGGCCACTGCACCTGTCATTAATGCCACATTTTGCTTTTTCATGATTTTTTCCTTCTTGCTCAGATTGAAAAGCGGACATCAGTAAAACTTGTCCAGTTGTTGTGTGATTCGTTCCTTGGCTGTTGCAGAGAGCGTCAGTGACTGATCGTCCGCCGCCTGTTGCTGCCAACTGGCGAGGTGACGGCGCATCCACAGCAGTTGCTGTTTAAAACGCCTGCAATAGACGCAAATGAGCAAATGCACTCTCACCGCCCACCGCTCACGCCAGTTGAGTGGACGGTCCAGTGATTGCGAGACCAGCAGGCTGGTTTGTTTGCAACTCAACATTTATTTTCTGTGCTACCTATGGTTACCAGTTCATCTCAAGACATTTTCGCAGACTCATGCGGGCGCGGTATAGCATGACCCAAGCATTGGTCGCGCTGATCTCGAGTACCTTACAAATTTCTTCATTCTCCATGTCATCGACTTCGCGCATGGTGAAAATCGCCGCCAGTTTTTGTGGCAGCCGCTCCATGCATTGTTGCAATATGGTCAGGAACTGGCTTTGTTGCAAGGCTTGCTGTGGCATATCCCACGCCTGCGGTTTTTCTGCCCAGTGCCCGGTTTCATCAAAAAACTCATCCATATTGGCATCTTCTTCGCTCATGAGTTCCGAGGCGGGCACTTCACGCAGTTGTTTGCGCAGACAGTCTATGATTTTATGCTTGAGGATGCCGGTCAGCCAGGTGCGTGGGCTGGAGTGTTCGGCAAAGTTTGGATTTTTGATGGCTGCAAGCAAGGTTTCCTGCACGACATCTTCAGCTTGATGACTGTCGCGCAAGCGGGCGAGGGCAAAACGGTAAAGATAGTCGCCATGTTCATTGAGCCAGTCATGCGGATTCGGTTTCATGGCGGCTATTGAATCATAGATTCAAGGGCGGTGGAATAGCGTTTGCAGGAGAGTGACGTAAGCTCCCATGGGTGTGACACACACTATCCCAGTTGCGACAGTCGTTCAGAATAGACTTTGCGTAGCAATGGCGCCAGCGTACTTACCTGCAAGGCTTTTTGCAGCAGCTTCTGGTCTCCTTCCCCGAGTTTTTGCAGTCCTAGTGCGGTGCGTATGCTGATGCCGTGCACGTCGCGCTGCAAAATCTGGATGTCGTCACCGGCTTGAATGAGGCCGACTTGCAGCACACGCAAGTAAAAACCGCTGTAGCCGCTACGCAAGAACTCATCCAGCATGTCGGGCTTGCCCACTTTGTGGCCGAATTTAAAGCACGGAATGCGCGGCATGGTCACTTGTACCTGCACCACATCCCCGATTTGCAGGATATCGCCGATACAGACGTCACTTTCGAGCAATCCTCGTACGGTGAGGTTTTCGCCAAAAGTGCCATACGCGAGTGTACTTTTTTGCCAGCGGTTTTGCCAATGCGCATAATGCTCAACCGGGTAGGCATACAAGGCCTGGTGTTCGCCGCCATGCACGGTCAAATCGGCCTGACCATCGCCCGCCAGGCCCAGCGCTTGCAAGGCAACCTGGCCTGTCAGGGGTGTTTTATAAATGCCAGTGAGGACGGGTTTGCCGTTGATGTGAACGGTTTGCGGCAAGGCCGCATTGACTGAAAGTAGTTTCATAGCAAGCTAGAGAGGGGAGTCGGTGATCTTGTCATGCTCGCATAAATCGCCTTGTGCTTTAATAAGTGATTCAACTTATCTTCCAGCATACGCACATACCAGGCCTTATTGACTGGGGGGCATGTCTGCGCGTTGTTCTATCAATTGCAAATAATGCGCGGCATCGAGACCGGTTTGATTGCGCTGCGCCAGCCAGATGGTTTCTGCCAGGCATTCGAGCAAGGCATGTTGGGCGGCGTGCTCTTCCTGAAAGCGGGTGCACAGTTTGCCGTAGGCTTGCGTAATGCCGATCGGCTGGTTGATGCTGATTTGTTCCTGGATGGACAGGTGCAAACTCATATGCAAAAACGGATTGGTTTCTCCCATTTCAGGATAGTAAGCCTGTTGCAGGTAATGGGCTGGCTGGTCCAGGATGTCGTGGTACTCGGGATGCATATGCATGATGCCCACGGCCATTTTCTCCAGCTCGGTCAAGGCTTGTTGCTGTTTGAATTTTGCCCAGGCATCAAAGAAAAACTGCCTCACTTCATCGCGGCTGGGATTAAACAAGGCCATGGCTAAACTCCTGCCGGTGGCGCAACCGGCTGTATCTGTTTGTCGTGAAATTCACATAAATCGGCGATGCAACATTCACCACATTTAGGGTTGCGGGCTGTGCAGGTATAGCGGCCATGTAGAATCAGCAAATGATGCGCATCTTTTAAAAAGGCTTTAGGTGTTGTGCTCAAAAAACGCTGTTCGACCTCGAGTACATTCTTACCCTGGGCCAGTTTGGTGCGGTTGCCAACGCGGAATAAATGGGTATCGACCGCAATGGTGGGTTGGCCAAAGGCGGTATTCAGGATCACATTAGCGGTTTTGCGGCCAACCCCGGCCAGGGCTTCGAGCGCTTCTCGGGTATCTGGAACTTCACCCTCATGCAAGTTAAGCAATTGCTCGCAACATTTGAGCACGTTTTGGGCTTTGGCGTGATACAAGCCTATGGTTTTGATATAACTTTCCAGGCCTTCGACCCCAAGTGCCAGGATGGTTGCCGGCGTATTGGCGACCTTGAACAGCTTGCGCGTGGCGATATTCACGCCTTTGTCTGTCGCTTGTGCAGACAAAATCACCGCAATGAGCAACTCGAAGGTGGAGCTATGCTCGAGTTCTGTGGTGGGGTTGGGAATGGCCTGCGCCAGTCTTTCAAAAATGGCCTGTCTTTTTTGAGCATTCATCACAAGATTTCAATCTATTGGGGCAGCTTAGCTTGCCTGGCTTTAATACGCGCCAGCGCGGCTGCAATTGCCGCCTGTTTGAGTGCCTCGGTAGCGGTCGGGGTTGGCTGCGCGGTGTCGCTGGCCGGTCTCGTCTCCATCCGGGGCTGGTCTTTGGGATAGGTGTGGGCTGTTGCGTGATTTTCAAGCGCCAAGCGTTTTTGCCGCTGTTGATGGCGGCGTCTTGCCAGGTCGGATTCTGCGGGAGACATTGCCATCTGCCGCCCCGGCACGGCTTGCAGGCTGATGCAATCGACCGGACAGGGCGGCAGGCATAATTCACAGCCGGTGCATTCCTGCGCGATCACCGTATGCATTTGCTTGGAGGCGCCGACGATGGCATCAACCGGGCAGGCCTTGATACACAGCGTACAGCCAATGCAGGCGTCTTCATCAATCACGGCCACCAGTTTGCCTTTGGTCACGCCATGTGCGGGATTGAGCGCTTGGTAGGGTTGGTTGAGCAAGGTGGCCAGTGCATGTATGCCAGCGTCGCCGCCAGGTGGGCACTGGTTGATATTTGCCTCGCCGCGAGCAATGGCGCCAGCGTAGGGTCGGCAGCCGTTATATCCACATTGGCCGCACTGGGTTTGTGGCAGCAGGGCGTCAATTTGACTGATCAATGGCTCTAGTCTGGCAGGGTTTTCTGGCGCGGTTACGCCTGTCTGCTTGAGGTCTGCTGATGGCTGTGCGGAAGGCGGCATGGAGCTTGGACGAGCGTTAATCCGAATGGATTGATTATAACTGAAAGGCTGCGTTACTCAGGACTTTATGCCGTATCCCCACTGTTTAAATCCATGCTGCTGGCAGGATTATGGAGTTACAGACGCCTTGCAAGTGGTTCTTTGGCGTTCATGCGTATAATCAGTTAAAATATTGGCTTTATTATTGAATGGCGTTAGGTATGTTGACGGGCAGTTTGGTCGCAATTGTGACCCCGATGTTTGAAGATGGTCGTTTGGATCTGGACGCACTCAAAAAGCTGATCGACTTTCATGTCGATGCCGGTACGGACGGTATTGTGATTGTCGGGACGACCGGTGAGTCGCCCACCGTAGACGTAGACGAGCATTGCCTGCTGATTAAAACCACGGTGGATTATGTCGCCAAGCGGGTACCGGTGATTGCCGGTACTGGTGCTAACTCTACCGCTGAAGCCATTGCTTTAACTGCCAAAGCCAAAAGTTTGGGTGCGGATGCCTGCCTGCTGGTCGCGCCTTATTACAACAAACCTTCACAAGAGGGCTTGTATCAGCACTTTAAAGCAGTGGCTGAAGCCGTCGATATCCCGCAAATTTTATACAATGTGCCTGGCCGCACCGGGTGCGACCTGAGCAATGACACGGTGTTGCGCCTGGCGCAGGTGCGCAACATCGTCGGCATCAAAGATGCGACAGGAGGCATTGAGCGGGGCACTGATTTACTGCTGCGCGCGCCATCAGATTTTGCGGTCTACAGTGGCGATGATGCCTCAGCACTGGCGCTGATGTTGCTGGGTGGCAAAGGGGTTATTTCCGTGACGGCGAATGTGGCACCGAAACTGATGCACGAAATGTGCGTGCAGGCCTTGAGTGGCAACCTGGTTGCCGCCAAGGCGGCCAATGCCAAACTGTTTGCCCTGCACCAGAAACTGTTTGTTGAGGCCAACCCTATCCCCGTGAAATGGGTATTGCAACAAATGGGCTTGATCGGTACCGGGATCCGTCTGCCGCTGGTCAATTTGTCGGGCCAGTATCATGAAGTATTGCGTCACGCCATGCAGCAGGCAGAAATCGCCGCTGTTTGAGCGTGCAAAGACTAATTTAGGATAAGGCTAGTGAAACACATGAGTCATCTATGGTTACAACGCGCAGTGCTGTTCAGTCTGGTGACTGTGTTGGCCGCCTGCGATTCTATCCCGTTTATGAACAACAGTTCGGACTACAAGGGGGCCAGTCGTTCCAAGCCACTTGAAGTGCCGCCTGACCTGACGTCGGTCCGCACCAGTAGTACCTACAATGTGCCAGGCGCCACCAGCTATTCGGCTTATAGCCAAAACCAGGAAGCGCAAGAGCAGAATGGTCCGCAGCCCGTGCTGGCTGACATGAAAAATGTGCGTATGGTCAAAGCGGGGTCCCAGCGCTGGCTGGTGGTGAATGCGCCACCGGAAAAAATCTGGCCGCTGGTGCGTGATTTCTGGCTGGATCAAGGCTTTGCCGTCCGTGTCGAGAATCCTGAACTTGGGGTGATCGAGACAGAGTGGTTGCAGTCGGATGCCATCAAGCCCAAAGAAGACAACCGTGGGTATGGCGAAAAGTTTGATGCCTGGCTGGATAAGCTCTCCGGCTTTGCTGACAGACGTAAGTTCCGTACCCGTTTGGAGCGCGGCGAAAAAGAGGGTACCACTGAAATTTATATGACGCACCGTACCGTTGCCGGTGCGCCAGATGATGGCAAAAACTACGTCACCACTCAGTTAGGGGTGATTGATACCGGCTATCGTCCGAATGCGGCTGATAACAAGAATAATGCAGGGAAAGAGTTTGATGCTGATCTGGATGCGGAGTTGTTGCGCCGGATGATGGTCAAGCTTGGTCTGGATGAGCAGAAAGCCGATCAGGTCATGACGCAGGCGGTTTCGGACAAGCGCGCCGATGTGGTGAAAGAGCCGGACCAGAGCGTGACGCTCAAACTTAATGAGCCGTTTGACCGTGCATGGCGCCGTGTGGGCCTGGCGCTGGACCGTATTGGTTTTGTGACCGAGGATAAAAACCGCTCTGAAGGTATTTTCTATGTGCGTTATGCGGATACGGATGCTGAGGACCCGATCAAGCAGAAAAAAGGCTTGCTGGAGCGCTTGAAATTCTGGAGCAGTGACGATGATGAGAAGAGTAATGCACCGGCCGAGGTTAAATCCGGCGATAAAAGCAAATTCTGGAAAGGCACGTCCGATGGCGACAAGTCGAGCAAGCAATACCATATCCAGGTGCTGGAAAATGCCGATGACACCACCGATGTGTATGTGCTGACGCCTGACAACAAACGCAATACCTCCACTACGGCAAACCGCATTATTTCGCTGTTGTATGATCAATTGAAATAAGCGGGTCCGCGCGTGCGATTTGCATCATTGGGCAGTGGCAGCGCAGGCAATGCCACGCTGGTAGAAGCCGGGGAAACCCGGCTTTTGCTTGACTGCGGTTTTAGTGTCAAGGATACCGTGCAGCGTCTGGCGCGCTTGCAGTTGGCCCCTGAGCAACTGACTGGCATCCTGGTGACGCATGAGCACGACGATCATGCGCGAGGCGCGTTTAAACTGGCTGCACGCTACCAGATCCCAGTCTGGCTCACGCATGGCACCTACCGCATGTGCGAGCGCTATTTGCCTAGCCAGACGGTGACGGTAAAGCTGATTGATGCCCATACGTCATTTGCCCTGCAAGACATAGAGGTCCATCCCTATCCTGTGCCACATGATGCCCGCGAACCCGCACAATTTGTGTTTACGGATGGCGCGCACAAGCTGGGTGTGCTTACAGATGTTGGCAGTGTGACCCCGCACATCGTGGCCATGCTACAGGCGTGTGATGGCTTGCTGCTTGAGTGCAATCATGATCTGGAGATGTTGCGCACCGGACCTTATGCACACTCGCTGAAAAAGCGGGTAGGTGGCTGGTTGGGGCATCTGGACAATCAATCCAGTGCCCAGCTACTGAGTCAGCTGGATAACCGCCGCCTCAAGCATCTGGTTGCTGCGCATTTAAGCGAGAAAAATAATACGCCTGCCTTGGCCAGGCAGGCGTTGAGTGAAGTCTTGCATTGTGACAGTGACTGGATAGGCATTGCCCATCAGGCTGAGGGACTGGACTGGCGCGACTTGTAAGGCGCGCCACTACGCGTCCGCCTAACTTAGTGCCACACGACCACTAGTCTAGCACCATGATTTGCTCTGACAGCCTGATCATGCGTTCCACGGGCGTCACCCAGACAATGCCATCTCCCACATTGCCGGTATGGGCCACCTCGACGATGGTTTGCAAGATTCCCTCTACCAGGTCATCCGGCACCACCATGTACAGATAGACTTTAGGGCTGTAATCGGTGAGCTCCTCACGTACCCCTGCACTTGGTTTTTGCAGGTGTGGACCGCAGCCTTCCATTTTGTGGACGGACATGCCGGGGAAGCCTTTGATGTTGCGCAAGGCCGAGCGGATTTTAGGTAATCTCGCTGGTTGTACAACCGCTTTGATTTCTTTCATAAACAGTCACCCTGAATATTTTTACGTCGCTTGTTTCGGCATGGATTATGCCTCTATTTTGCTTTCTTCAAACTTACGGTACAAGGTTGGCACCACAATCAGTGTCAACAAGGTTGAAGTGATCAAGCCACCAATGACCACGATCGCCAATGGCCGCTGTACTTCTGAGCCTGGGCCGGTGGCAAACAGAAACGGCACCAAGCCTAGCATGGCCACCGTGGCCGTCATCATGACTGGTCGGAACCGCTGCGCGCAGCCCTTGCGAATCGCCTCCAGTTGACTCAGGCCTTCATCACGCAAGGTGCGGATATAAGACACCAGCACCACGGCATTAAGTACTGCAATCCCCCACAGGGCAATAAAGCCGACAGAGGCAGGGACTGATAAATATTCGCCGGTGACAAACAAGGCAATCACGCCGCCAATCGAGGCGAATGGCAGCACCAGAATAATCATGGTGGCAAAGCGTATCGACTGGAACAGCAAGAACAGCAAGAAGAAAATCGCCGCAATGGTGACTGGGATAATAATCATCAGGTGCCCCATGGCCCGCTCCATGTTCTGGAACTGGCCACCATACTCAAGGTAGTAACCATCGGGCAATTGCAGGCGCTGATCCAGCACTTGTTGCAGCTCCGCCACAAAACCACCCAGGTCGCGGTCTTTCACGTTGACACCAATGACAATGCGGCGTTTGGCCAGCTCGCGGCTGATCTGCGCCGGCCCATCCTTCACTTCAATATCGGCCACATCGTCCAGCGCCACACGCGAGCCGTTAGGGGAGGTCAACATAATGTTGCGGATGGCTTCTTCATTATTACGGAAAGATTCTGGATAGCGTACTGCGGCTGAAAATCTGCGTTGTCCCTCAAAAATCTCGGTGGCGATTTTGCCGCCTATGGCTGTTTCAACGATGTCATGCACATCGGCAGTGTTGATGCCATGACGGGCAATCGCCTGACGGTCAATCGTAATATTCAGGTATTGTTGCCCGGAGACTTTTTCTACCTTGATTTCTGTCGCGCCTTTGACCGTGCCGGCAATCTTGGCAATTTCGTCCGCTTTTTGTTTCAGCATATCCAGATCTTCACCGAAGATCTTGACGGCGACATCGGCACGCACCCCAGTCAGCAACTCATCCACGCGGTCAGAAATAGGCTGCGCCATGATGATTTGCACGCCCGGGATGTACTTCTCAAGCACTTGACGCATTTTTTCCGCAATATCATCCTGTGTCCAGCCTTCCGGCCATTCATCACGCGGTTTCAGGCTGATAATGGGGGTGGACTCGTTTTGTGCCTGCGCATCGGCCGGGCTTTCACCACGGCCGAGGCCGGAGATGGCAGACTTGACGCCCGGCACTTGCTCCATGATCAGCTTCATCGCCTTGTTTTCCATTTTCATGGATTCTTCGAGCGAAATATTAGGGACACGGTTAATGCCCGGCACAATCGAGCCTTCTTTCATTTCTGGGATAAAAGAAGTCCCTAAAAATGGGAATAGCGCAATGGTGCCAATAAATAAAAGCGCCGAGAAAGTAATGGTTTTTTTCTCGTTATTGAGTACCCAGTTCAGAGCGGATAAATAGGGTTGCTTGATCGTCTGTATCAGCTTGGTGTCTTCACCGCTCCCGCCCTTTAACACATAGGAGCACAGCGCTGGCGTCAGGGTCAGCGACAAGATCAGCGACACAAACAGGGCAATGGCAATGGTGTAGGCCAGAGGCGCAAACATTTTGCCTTCCATGCCTTCCAGTGTCATCAATGGCAAGAACACCAGAATAATAATGCCTACGCCAAACAAGACGGGTGTCGCCACTTCCGTGGCAGCTTCCAGTGCCACGCGAATCCGGCTTTCGTCTTTACGGTGCCCCAGGTGGTGAAACGTATTTTCTACCACCACGACTGATCCATCGACCATCAAGCCTATGGCAATCGCCAGACCACCCAGCGACATCAGGTTGGCAGAAATGCCGTAATGGTTCATGACCATAAAGGTAATTAGTGGCGTCAGCACCAGCGTGCCGACCACAATCAGGCTGGAACGCACATCGCCCAGGAACAGGAACAGAATCACAATCACCAGAACAATGCCTTCAATCAGCACTTTGGTAACAGTGTGTAGTGCCGCATCCACCAGTTCGCTACGATCATAATAAGGCACGATCTGCAAGCCATGCGGCAGCATGCCTTTGCTGTTGATTTCTTCCACCCGCGCCTTGATGCGACTAACCACTTCCTTGGCGTTGCCGCCACGCATCATGATGACAATGCCACCCACGGATTCGGTATCACCATTTTTCAGCACTACGCCGACGCGCACTTCATGGCCTATGGTGACTTCTGCGACATCGCGGATGTAGACCGGGATGCCGTTTTCTTCCTTGAGCACCATGTTGCGGATATCGTCCAGGTTTTGCACCAGGCCCACACCGCGGATCAGGTATTGCTCGGCATAGTGGGGCAGAATGCCGCCGCCACTGTTGGCATTATTACGCGCCAACGCTTCATACACATCTTTGAGCTTGATCGAAAAATGCGTCATGCGGTCAGGATTGACCAAGACCTGATATTGTTTAACGTAACCGCCTTGAGAGTTAATCTCGGCCACGCCGGGGATACCGCGCAGCAATGGGCGCACGACCCAATCCTGGATGGCGCGTCTTTCGGTCAGGTCTTCACGCGTCAGTTCTTTTTTGCCATCACTGGGTTTGTCCAGCGTGAATTGATACACCTCCCCCAAGCCAGTGGAGACCGGCCCAAGAATAGGCGTCACGCCTTGAGGCATACGCTCCATGACTTCCATCAGGCGTTCCATCACCAATTGTCGGGCGAAATACACATCGGTGCTGTCAGTGAAAACCAGCGTAATCAGCGACAGGGCGTTTTTATTCACCGATCGCATTTCAGTGAGGCCGGGCAGACCCGTCATGGCGATTTCCAGCGGTACGGTGATAAACCGCTCAACTTCTTCCGGAGATTTCCCGGTGGCCTGTGTCGCAATCATGACCTGAACGTTGGTCACATCAGGAAATGCGTCGACAGACAGTTTTTTAACGGCAAATAAACCGGCACCAATCAGCGCGATGGCAAGCACCAACACAATCAGGCGCTGCTTGAGCGCGCTGCGAATTAAAGACTCAATCATGCCTTACTCCATTTCTTTGCGCTTACGCTCGTTATTGACGTGAAAAGCGCCATCCAGCACGATTTGGTCACCAGCTTGCAAGCCCTGTAATACTTCCCGGTAACCCTGATAGGTTCTACCGAGGGTGACAGGCATCAGTTTGTATTGCGTTGGTTTCATGGTTTGCACAAAAACATGGTCTGCATTGTTTTCACGCACCACAGCAGTCGCGGGTACAGCCACAACTTTTTCCGGTTTAGCCTCGAGTAGGATGGTGATCAGCATGTCTGGCTTTAACAGCATTTTGCTATTATCGATATTGGCACGCGCCATCACGGTCCGCGTGGCCGGATTAACAATATCGCCCACAAACGCCAGCTTGCCGGTCAATTCGGCATCGCCCAGAGCCGGTACCTCAATATTGATGGTTTGGCCTTCGCTGATATGTGCAATTTGCTGTTCAGGAATCTCGGCAACCGCCCAGACATGCGATAAGTCTGCAATCACAAACAGCTCTTCGGCCGGGGCGACGACTTGCCCCAGTCTGGCATTGCGCGCGATGACCGTGCCGGTGATTTTTGAATTGACCTGGCTGGTAGACATGCCGCTATTGGCCAGACCCAGTTGCGCGATGGCATTAGGCGCCATGCCAAGGACTAGTAACTGGTCGCGGGCAGCATTGACCTCTGCATTGGCGGCATTGAGCTCACCTTCACGGCGCTGCAATTCGGCCGGGCTGATCACGTCGGCTTCAAGCAATTGCTTGGCACGGTCAACGGCCTTTCTATGCAATTGCATCTGCTGGCTGGCTTTAATATAACTCAGTTGATACTGCGCCAGCTCTGTACTTTTGATGGTGGCCAGACGCTGGCCTGCTTTAACTTCGTCGCCCAGATTGACATCGAGTGTACTGATACGACCGGTAATCGACGCCCCTGCACGCGATTCATATTGTTCATCCACCTGGATACGGCCAGGGATGCGCAAAGTATCGACGAACTGTACTTCGGTGACCGGGCCGGCCTTGACGTTGGCTTGTAATTCTTTGGTCAAGGTGACCAGGCTAGGGTCGACGACTTCTTTTTTTTCTGCAACCGGAGCAGGTTTTTCTGAGCACGCGGTAGACATCACAGCCAGCGCGGCGACCAGTAAAGTTGAAAATAACACACGAGACATGACCATCCCCTTAAGGTTGTACCAAATCGGAACCGATGAAACGTTCGATTTGCAAGACACTGAAAAAATAATCGAATTTGGCAATCAGGTAGTCCCGTTTGACTTCACGATTGACGCGTTGTGCATCCAGATACTCCAGAATGCCGCGTTCTCCGAATTTATAAGCCGCTTCAGCGCGACTCAAGGTTGCCTGCGATTGTTGTAACAAGCCGTTTTCAAACGCTTTTAGCTGGTTGCTGGCAATCACGGTCCGTTGATAGGCGCTGTCTATCTCCTTACGCAGTAACAGTTGTTGCTGCTTGATGTTGGCATTGGCTTCCTCAATCCCCGCCACTGCTTGTGCTATCTGGCCTTCGCGCCGGTTCCAGACCGGTAAAGGCACCACCACGCCTACTCTTAAGGTATTCAGGTCCGGGTCTTGCGTGAAGTCTGACTTCACGGTCACCCCGGGGAAACGTAGCGCCTGCTCCAGTTTGAGTTTGGCTTCAGCACTGTCCCTGGCACTCTGCAGCTGTTGCAGGTAAGGATTGTTCTCCGCCGAACGTCTCAATTCGGTGATGTCGGGTAGGTTCGAGATGGTAGGTAACTGCCGCTTGATCTCAAACGCGTCAGGCATATTGCCGATCATGCCATGCAACATGGCTTTGGCTTCGTCAATTCTGGTTTGTGCGCTGGCATAGTCACGTTCAGTGGCCAGTAATTCAGTATCCGCCTTGATCAATTCATATCTGGCCGCTTCGCCTATTTCAACTTTGCGTTTGACGCGGCTTTGTACTTGCTGCAGTAACGCCAGGTTTGCGCCCAGCATTTCCATAATCTGCTGGCGAAGTAACACATTCAAATAAGCCGCTTTAATCTGGTTACGCAAGTCAAAGCTGGTAGTGTGGATGCCTTTCTCGGCGTAATTAAACTGCTGCTCAGCATATTCACGACGGGAGGCGCGTGTGCTAAGAAAGTCCAGTGGCTGGGAAATGGTCACGCCATAGTTCTGGTTGGTCGTACCTGGGGCATTACGATATCTGGCAGGTCCCGCCATGATTTCCAGGTCCGGATTATAGTAAGAACGCGACACGGTAACGCCAGCGGCAGCAGCTGCCGTTTGAGCTTTACTCACTGCAATGGTGGGATTCTCAGCCACGGCTTTGTCCAGCAGCATTTGCAAGTCAAAAGTTTGGCCTTCGGCCAGTGCGAGGGCAGGCAGGCTACACAGCCATCCCAGCCAGTATAAGGTTCGCCAACGAATACAAGACAACATAATGATCCTCATGACAGCGTGCTGTTGACAGCACTCTGTGAATACATATGACACCTGCGTCACATCCTGAGGATGCGCGCAGGCACGACGTCTTTAAACGGATTGCGGAGGCCGGTCTAGCCAGAAGGATAAGAGCAAGTGATAGGAAGAGGATTGATGTTCGGGAGGATGGAACTGGGTTTTATGTAATGGGTAACTGAATCCGGGGAGCAGGATTTTATCAATATCGATTTCGGCAATCTCAAGCATGTCTACCGAGTTGCTCACCTCTCCAAAGTCCGCAGACAAGGCGTCATCGGACGCGTTAGCCAGGCTCGCGACTGTAGTGACGGCGTTGTCAAGCAAGCCGGTCTCGAGCAGGGTAGTGGTGGCCGCCGGTTCGGCGGCCGTTGTTTGCAGTGCAAACAGCAAACACAACACATGTAGAAAATAAAAAATCTTTTGCATGTACAAAATCAGTTCTGTCAGGCAATTCATTGATAGCAATAACTATACCAGCAATTTGCATATCCCTAACGTATTGATTTTAGGCTTGGCTGAAACAAAACACGGGGCCAGGCAGCAATCGCATGACTCGTGTCCATGGTTTTTTTGCACTAAAGCAGTGCAAGAAACACAAAAGCCACCGTTTAGAGTGGCCTTTGTGCGATGAAAGTTCAATCCAAATCAGGCTGAAACAGTTTCCTCTTTAAAATTCAACTGAATCTGGTCATGTTCATCAATATCAATATGGACCTGACCACCATCATTTAGCCTGCCAAACAGCAATTCATCGGCCAGCGCTTTGCGGATCGTATCCTGGATGAGGCGTGCCATCGGTCGCGCACCCATGAGTGGATCGAAGCCTTTTCTGCCCAGATAAGCCTTAAGCTCATCACTGAAGGTGACATCCACTTTTTTCTCATGCAACTGATCTTCAAGCTGCATCAAGAACTTGTCTACCACGCGCAGTATGACTTCCTGGTTCAGGGCGCTGAACGACACGGTCGCATCGAGACGGTTACGGAACTCAGGGCTGAACAAGCGCTTGAGGTCAGCGGCTTCATCAGTGCTGTCCTTGCTGTTGGTAAAGCCTATGCTGGCTTTTGACATGCTTTCTGCACCCGCGTTAGTCGTCATGATAATGGTGACGTTGCGGAAATCCGCCTTGCGGCCATTGTTATCTGTTAGCGTGCCATGATCCATCACCTGCAACAGAATGTTGAAGATGTCAGGATGAGCTTTTTCAATTTCATCTAGCAGCAATACGCAGTATGGTTGCTTGGTGACCGCCTCAGTCAACAAACCGCCCTGGTCAAAGCCGACATAGCCCGGAGGCGCACCAATCAGGCGGGAGACGGCGTGACGCTCCATATACTCGGACATATCAAAGCGCAGCAACTCAATGCCCAGGATGTAAGCCAATTGTTTGGCCACCTCGGTTTTACCGACCCCGGTGGGACCCGCAAACAGGAAGCTGCCAATCGGCTTGTTGCCATTGCCCAAACCGCTGCGAGCCATTTTGACGGCAGAAGACAATACTTCGATTGCCTTGTCCTGACCAAACACCACGGCTTTGAGATCGCGTTCCAGCGTTTTGAGCGCATTGCGGTCATCACTGGAAATATTTTTCGGCGGAATGCGCGCAATCTTGGCAATAATCTCTTCAATCTCTTTATTGCCAATAATTTTTTTCTGCTTGCTCTTGGGCAGAATGCGCTGGGCTGCTCCTGCTTCGTCAATCACGTCAATCGCCTTGTCTGGCAAATGGCGGTCGTTGATGTATTTGGCAGACAATTCAGCGGCCACGGTCAAGGCGCTGGCACTATATTTCACGCTGTGATGCTCTTCGAAGCGAGTTTTGAGGCCTTTGAGAATTTCAATGGTCTCAGCCACGCTAGGCTCTTGCACGTCGATTTTCTGGAAGCGACGAGACAAGGCGTGGTCTTTCTCGAAGATGCCACGGTATTCCTGATAAGTGGTCGCACCTATGCACTTGAGGGAACCGTTGGAGAGCGCTGGCTTGAGCAGGTTGCTGGCATCCAGCGTGCCACCACTGGCAGAGCCGGCGCCAATCAGTGTGTGGATTTCATCAATAAACAAAATCGCATCCGGTTTCTCGGACAATTGTTTCATGACGGCTTTCAAGCGTTGCTCGAAATCACCACGGTATTTGGTGCCAGCCAACAGCGCGCCCATGTCGAGCGAGTACACGGTGGCATTTTCCAGCACTTCTGGAATTTCTTTGTTGACGATGCGTGAAGCCAGGCCTTCTGCAATCGCAGTTTTACCTACGCCTGCCTCACCCACCAGCAGCGGGTTGTTTTTGCGGCGACGGCACAATGTCTGGATCACGCGCTCAAGTTCCAGGCCACGCCCAATCAGCGGATCAATTTTGCCCGCAACGACTTGCGCATTGAGGTTCAGGGTGAAGTTTTCGAGAGCGCCGGTGCTGACACTTTCACCTTCAGTTTCCTGTTCGCTGCTGCTGGATTTTTGCTCGTTTTCCTGGATTTTGGCCACGCCATGTGAAATGAAGTTGACCACATCCAAGCGAGTCACGCCTTGCTGATGCAGGAAGAACACGGCATGCGAATCTTTTTCGCCATAGATTGCGACCAGCACATTGGCGCCCGTCACTTCTTTTTTGCCGGAGGACTGCACATGCAGCATGGCGCGCTGGATGACGCGTTGAAAGCCAAGCGTCGGCTGCGTGTCAACCTCATCGCTGCCAGCCACTGTCGGCGTGTGTTCTTCAATATATTGGCTGAGTTCGCTACGCAGGGTATCAAATTTGGCACCGCAAGCACGCAGGACTTCAGCGGCTGTCGGATTATCTAACATAGCCAATAACAGATGCTCAACCGTAATCAATTCGTGACGCTTTTGTCTCGCGTCCATAAAAGCCATGTGCAGGCTAACTTCAAGTTCTTGAGCAATCATGATGACTTTCCTTAATACACTACACTACAAAAAACGCCGGATTCACAACAGCAACCCTTCGCTAACTGGCAAAAACGATTTGTTTTCTTGTTATCGTGCTTTTTTCAAAAAAATTCAATGCCCCAATCGTACTATTTGCTCAAGTTTAAATGAGTCAAACTGAATGAAACCATGTATTCACATGCTACCACTGCTGCTGATACTTTGAAGCGCAAGAATGTCAGCGTATTTGCCCGATATTCTTGCGATGCCTATTCCCTGCTTCAACCCTGTGTTACGCCGCTTCAATGACGCATTGCAAGGGATGTTGCGCTTCTCTGGCCGACTCCAGCACCTGGTGCATTTTGGTTTCGGCTATGTCTTGTGGGTATACACCGCATACGCCCACACCCTCGGTATGTACTTTGAGCATGATTTGCGTCGCTTGTTCGCGGGTCTTGCTAAAAAAACGCTCAATCACTGCCACCACAAACTCCATCGGGGTGTAGTCATCATTGAGTAACAACACCTTGAACAGTTCGGGAGGTTTGGGTTTGGCAACTTGAGGGGCTACCGCCAAATCACTATCACGCTTGGGTCTTGCCATAGTTTCGTATACCTGTCTTAGGACTTATTTTGCGCCTTGTATTAAAAAATTCAAGTGCTGGATACGGAAGTTAGCCGTGTTTTAAAGATAAATTTTGACGCGCTTGACGATACGATCCTGAGCTTCCAGGATTTCGAGCCGGTGATCACCGATCTTGAAGCTGGTATTCTGCTCGGGAATATCCTCAAAGTGCTCCAGAATCAGTCCATTCAATGTACGTGGACCATCGGTAGGCAACGAGAGTTTCAATTTGCGGTTGAGATCGCGCAACAGACTGCTGCCATCCACCAGCCAGCTGCCATCTTCATGTTGATGAAACTGGCGTTCATGTTCTGGCGTTTGAGTGGTGAACTCACCGACCACTTCTTCCAGAATGTCCTCCAGTGTCAGCAGGCCTTTGAATTCGCCATATTCATCTACCACCAGCGCAATGCGTTCATGGTGCTTCTGGAACTGCTGTAACTGGGTATACAGCGGCGTGCCAGAAGGGATGTAGTAGGGCAGACTCATCGCTGCCTGCAGCAACGCTTTGGTGGGCGCCTGGCCAGTATGGAAGTCGCGCAGGAGCGGCAGTACTTTGCGCACATGTAAAATGCCAACAATGTCTTCATGATCGCCCTGGCGCACTGGCAGCCGCGAGTGGTGGCTACGCACCAGTTGTTCCATGATTTGCTCAATCGGATCATCGAGGTCTATGAATTCCACCATGGTGTGCGCGGTCATCGCATCGTCGACAATAATGTCTTCCAGATCAAGCAAGTTGAGCAAAATGGTCCGGCTTTGTGACGGAATATATTGCCCGGCATCGCTGACAATGCTGCGTAGTTCTTCAGAGGTTACCGCTTGGGCCTGCTCGTCAAAGTTAACGCGTACCCTGAGTATTTTCAGGAAGGCTTTCACAAACAGATTGACAAACCAGACCACGGGCGTGAATAACCATAATAGCGGGTAGAGCAGGTAACTGCTGGCAAAGCCCAGTTTTTCGGCATGGGCAGCGGCAATCACTTTTGGCGAAATCTCACTGAACACCAGAATGGCAAAAGTGATGGCCAGCGAGCCAAACATCAGCACATAGTCGCCCTCACCAAACAGACGCTCGGAAATAATCACTTCCAGCGTCGAGGATCCCACAATACAAAACGTGTTGCCCAGCAGGATGGCACCCAGAGTTTTGTCGGTTTGCGCAATCAAGCGGCTTGCCAGTTTAGCCCCGCGGTGACCTTCTTTGGCCAGATGTCGCATGCGGTAACGGTTCAGCGACATTAAACTGGTTTCGGCAATAGAGAAAAAGGCCGTAAAAGCCAGCAACAGCAATAGCAGGCAAATCTGCCAGCTTAAGGGGATATTGTCCAAGGGGGCGACGATAAAAACAAGAAGCCACTAGTGTACTCACCAGTGGCTAAAAATCAAGGGAAACCGGGACTAGGCTACGGCTTAGGGGGCGAGGGCGGCTTCGTCTTCTTTCGGTTTTTTCTCGCTGTCACCAATCAGGTTGGCACGGTTAACGCCCAGCCACATGGCAATCGGGCAGGCAACCAATACGGATGAGTAAATGCCGAACAGAATGCCAATGGTCAAGGCCAGTGAGAAGTTGTGCAAGGTTTCGCCACCAAAAAACAGCATGGAACAGACCATGGTCTGCGTCATGATATGGGTGATGATGGTGCGTGACATGGTACGCGTAATCGCATTGTCAATCACTTGCACTGCGCTAGCTTTACGCATTTTCTTGAAGTTTTCACGCACACGGTCAAAGACCACCACAGATTCGTTCACCGAATAACCCAGCACGGCAAGAATCGCGGCGAGCACCGTCAGGTTGAATTCCCACTGGAAGAACGCAAAGAAGCCCAAGATAATAATCACGTCGTGCATGTTGGCGATGATGGCAGCTACCGCAAAACGCCATTCAAAACGCAAGGCCAGGTAACCCATGATGCCTGCGCAGACCAGCAGCAAGGCCAGCGCCCCATTTTCATACAACTCTTCACCCACTTGTGAGCCGACAGACTCCACACGACGGATTTCAGCACCTGCATCCGCGCCTTTCAGGGCCGTCGAGATTTTTTCAGAGAGCTGGGCAATCGATAATTCTTTTTTGACGGGCAGGCGGATCAGCACATCCTGGCTAGAACCAAAGTTCTGCACCGTGACATCTTTCAAGCCAACCGCATCCATGACCTGGCGAATTTGCTCGATATTGGCAGCGGCCGGGTAATGTACTTCCATCACGGTCCCGCCGGTAAAGTCCACCCCATAATTGAGGCCGCGGTGAAACAGGAAGAAAATTGCCAGCACAAACGTGATCAGCGAGATTGAAGTGGTCAGACGCCCGTAACTCATGAACGGGATGTCTTTTTTAATTCTGAATAATTCCATAATGTGTTCTCTTAAATGCGTTTCTAGTCGTGGCAGGTCACGGATTAGCCGATCCGCAGGTGCTCAATCTTGCGGCGATAGCCATACAAGAGATTCACCAGTGCACGAGAAACCAGCACGGCACTAAACATAGAGGTCATAATGCCCAGCACGTGAACCACAGCAAAGCCTTTGATCGGGCCGGTCCCGAACATGAACAGTGCCAGACCTGCAATCAAGGTCGTCACGTTGGAGTCCAGAATCGTATCAAACGCGCGATCGTAACCGGCATGGATACTGGCTTGCGGCGTATTGCCGTTACGCAACTCTTCACGGATACGCTCGTTGATCAGTACGTTGGCGTCAATTGCCATCCCCAGAGCCAGTGCAATCGCGGCCAGGCCAGGCAGGGTGAGTGTGGCTTGCAACATGGAGAGTATGGCGACCAGCAATAGCAGGTTGACGCCCAAAGCCATCACCGAGACGCCCCCAAACACCATGTAGTACACAATCATCATGACCGCAATCGCGGCAAAGCCCCACAGGGTAGAGTGCACACCACGTTTGATGTTTTCTTCACCCATGCTTGGGCCCACAGTACGCTCTTCAATGATTTCCATCGGTGCGGCCAATGCCCCGGCACGTAACAGCAATGAAATGTCTGTGGCTTCCTGCGCGTTGGCCATGCCTGAAATCTGTACGCGGCCACCGCCAATTTCTTCATTGATCACCGGCGCTGTAATCACTTCGGTGCTACCTTTTTCAATCAGCAAAATCGCCATGCGTTTGCCAACGTTTTCACGGGTGACATTTTTAAAGATTCCGGCACCACGGCCATCCAGCGTGACATTCACGACTGAAGCGCCATTTTGGCCATTCACACCAGGCCCTGCATCAGTAATCCGGTCACCGGTCAGCACCACATTCTTTTTCACCAGTACGGGGCGACCTTCACGGTCAGTGAACATTTCATCGCCAAACGGCACCTGTCCGCTTTGCGCTTTTTGCAAGGTCGCCATGTCAGACTTCTCTTCGTCTACCATGCGGATTTCCAGGGTCGCGGTCCGGCCCAGGATTTCCTTCGCCTTGGCGGTATCTTGCACACCAGGCAATTGCACCACAATGCGGTCCATGCCTTGCTGTTGCACGATAGGCTCAGCCACACCCAGCTCGTTAATCCGGTTGTGCAGCGTTTGCAGGTTTTGCTTGAGCGCGAATTCCTGAATGCGTTTTTGCGCCATCACACTCATGCTGGCTGTCAGGTTGAAGTCCTTGTCGCTGCCCGTAATTTTATAAGTCAGGTCAGAATAGTCCTTTGCAAGCAGGTTGCGTGCTTTGGTGGCTTCTGCTTCGGATTCAAATTTCACTACCACCACTTGGCCCTGGCGCTCAATGCCGAAATAATTGACTTTTTCTTTACGCAAGGCCATGCGGAAATCGCCCATTGTGCTTTCTGCGGCTTTATCCAGCGCGGCTTTCATGTCTACTTGCAGCAGAAAGTGCACGCCGCCACGCAAGTCCAGACCCAGATACATCGGCTTGGCGCCTATGCTTTGCAGCCAGTTTGGCGTTTGTGGCACCAGATTGAGCGCGACGGTATAGTCTTTGCCCAGGTTGGCGACCAATTTGTCTTTTGCCAGCAGTTGCGTATCGGTATTGGCAAAACGTACCTTCACGCCGCTCGCATCCATAAACACGCCATCAAACGGAATATCCGCGAGCTTGAGCGTATCCTCCACTTTGCGCAGCAAGCCCTCGTCCAGCTTGAGCGAAGTTTTGGCCGGACTGATTTGTACCGCAGGCGACTCCCCAAAAAAGTTGGGGATCGTGTACAGCAGCCCAATCACAATCACGGTGCCAATCAGCACGAATTTCCATAACGGATAACGGTTCATAACAAACTCTTGTTCAGAATGAAAGGCAAGCGCTTTGCGCTTGCACTAAATGGATAACAGTTAAATCGATTTTAAAGTGCCAGCAGGCAGCAAGGTCTGCACAGTATGTTTCTGTACATGCACCACGGTATTGGCCGCGATTTCGATGCTGACAAAATTTTCACTGACTTTAGTCACTTTGCCGACAATCCCGCCGTTGGTCGCCACTTCATCGCCTGCCTTCAGTGTTTCGAGCATGGATTTATGCTGCTTGGCCTGCTTGACTTGTGGGCGGATCAGCATGAAATAAAACAACACAAAAATGACCACCATAGGCAAAAAGCTCATAAAGTCGGTGGCTGGCGCGCCAGCGGCATAGGCATTGCTGATAAACATAATACTTGTTCCTGAATGAATCTAATAAGTAACTCGCGATTCTAGCACAGGCAAGAGAAGAATAAATGGCGGGGTGTGATTCGAGGATGAATGGGCTTGATTTGCTTAAATGCGTTTTATGAGCGTTCTCGTTCTGGCAGAGGCCGGAATCTAGACGAGGGTAATATTAGCTTGGTTATGATTGAAGCATGAGCGTTAGTAAAGGGAGCGACTGTTCGAGTCCCGCAGCGGCTCACGCATTTTGTGAGCTGCCAGGTCGAGTTTCGTGACCGCTTTTTTTGGCGAGCAACGGAGGGGATAAGCGGAAGCTAGGGTGTCGTGTTCTTTGCTTTCATTCTGATGGACAAGCATAAGAAAGAACGGTCGCCTAAAGGCGAAATAAATCGATCATCGATTCAGCTTATGCCTCAGTGTTTTATTCACCTCTACAAGCATGGAGCTGTTCTTAACGCTTCTCTGCCCGTTTCCGGGCAAATTCCGCCTTAAACGCCTCAAAGCGGTTTTCTTCGATCGCCGCCCGCATGCCTTGCATCAACACCTGGTAATAATGCAGGTTATGGATGGTGTTCAAACGCGCGCCAAGAATCTCGCCGATGCGGTGCAGATGATGCAAATAAGCACGGCTAAAGTGCTGACAGGTATAGCACTCACACTCATCATCCAGTGGGCGTGTATCCGTTTTGTAACTGGCGTTCTTGATCTTCACATCGCCGTATTGCGTGAACAGCCAGCCATTACGGGCGTTACGGGTGGGCATCACACAGTCAAACATATCAATGCCATAGCTGACGGCATCCACCAGGTCTTCAGGGGTGCCGACGCCCATCAGGTAGCGAGGTTTGTCTTTAGGCATTTGTGGCGCGGTATGTGCCAGGATGCGTAACATGTCTTCTTTGGGTTCGCCGACCGAGAGGCCGCCAATGGCATAGCCATCGAAGCCAATCGCTTCCAGGCCCTGGCGTGAGATATCGCGCAGGTCTTCATGCATGCCACCTTGAATGATGCCGAAAAGTGCATTGCCGTTGGTGGGCAGATGCTCGGCACGCAGTTGTGCGACCTGTTCCTGGCCACCCTGCAGGGTCAGGGTATGCGCGATGGTGTGTGTCTGGTAGACATTAAATGCATCGCGACTGCGTTGTGCCCAGCGCAGGCTGAGCTCCATTGACTTGCGTGCCTGGTCGTGACTGGCCGGGTAGGGTGTGCACTCGTCAAAAATCATGACGATGTCACTGTTGAGTACGCGCTGGATGCGCATGGACTCTTCCGGCGTCAGAAAACAGCGGTCGCCGTTAATGGGGGACTGGAACTTGACACCTTCTTCGGTAATTTTGCGCAAGTCGCCCAGGCTCCACACCTGAAAACCGCCTGAGTCTGTGAGGATAGGCTTGTCCCAACCCATAAACTTGTGCAGGCCATCATGCGCTGCAATCACTTCCAGGCCTGGCCGTAACCACAAATGAAAAGTATTGCCGAGCACAATATGGGCTTGAATCTCATTGAGCTCCTGTGGAGACATGGCTTTAACCGTGCCGTAGGTGCCCACAGGCATAAAGGCCGGCGTTTGGACTTCACCATGGGGCAGGCTGACGGTGCCGCGGCGGGCAAGGCCGTCGGTATTGTGTAAGGAAAACTGCATGAACGCGCGATAACTGGCTTAAATAAAGCGCTATTTTAGCACAGCCGGGATACTTGCTTCTTGCGGAGAAAACCCGCTTGCATGCAGGGGGCACGCTTGCATTTTTTGTGATTGCCCGCAACAATGCAGGTATTCTGCAATTCTGAAAAGTTCCTTATGGTTGAATCACAAAACCGCCAGTCTAGACGCGAACAACACACCAGCCTGCGGCAGCGCGGGATTTACCTGCTACCCAACCTGTTTACCTCAGCTTCGCTATTTGGCGGTTTTTACGCGATTGTGCAGGCGATGAACCAGCACTTTGAGCAGTCAGCGATTGCGATTTTTATTGCCATGGTGATGGATGGCCTGGATGGCCGTGTGGCACGCATGACCAATACCCAAAGTGCGTTTGGCGCTGAATATGACAGCTTGGCAGACATGGTGTCGTTCGGGGTCGCCCCGGCGCTCATCATGTATGTGTGGGCCTTGCAGCCCATGAACAAGCTGGGCTGGATTGCAGCGTTTATTTATGCCGCCTGTGCCGCCTTGCGCCTGGCCCGCTTTAATACCAAGCTGGATGATCCCTTTCAGGACAAGCGCTACTTTCAGGGCTTGCCAAGCCCGGCCGCAGCAGCCTTGATTGCCGGCTTTGTCTGGGTGTCTTATGAATACAATATCGATGGCCGCGAGATTTTCTTTGGCGCCTTGCAGGTGAAATGGATTGCCTGGTTTATCACTATTTTTGCCGCAGGCTCTATGGTCTCTGACCTCAAGTTCTACAGCGGCAAGGATATCAACCTTAGACATTCGGTGCCGTTCGTAGCCATTTTGGCGGTGGTGATGGCCTTTGTGCTGATTTCATACAGCCCGCCAGAAGTGTTGTTTAGCGTGGTGTTCGTGTATGCCTTGTCTGGCTATTACATGTGGGCACGCGAGCGGCTGCAATCCAAAAATACTGCCTAGTGCAGAGTCTTCTCTAAAACGCGCTTGGCTAAGCGCGTTTTTTATTTGACGCTTGCGGTGTGGGCGCGGTTATAGTCATTTAAAGGACAAGCGGGTAAAATCCGGCTGTCAGATTAGGAATATTCATGGAACAAATTATTATTTTTGATACCACGTTGCGTGACGGGGAGCAGAGCCCCGGCGCGGCGATGACTAAAGAAGAAAAAATCCGCATTGCCCGCCAGTTGGAGAAATTGGGCGTGGATGTGATTGAAGCCGGGTTTGCTGCCGCCAGCCCCGGTGATTTTGACGCGATTTCCGAGATCGCCAAGGTGATTAAAACCTCTACCGTTTGCTCCTTGGCACGAGCCAGTGAAAACGATGTGCGCCGTGCCGGCGAGGCGATCAAACATGCCGTCCGTGGCCGTATCCATACCTTTATTGCCACCAGCAAAATCCATATGGAAAACAAGCTGCGCATGACGGAAGACCAGGTGGTTGAGCGTGCTGTGCAAGCCGTCAAATGGGCGCGTGAGTATACTGAGGATGTCGAGTTTTCTGCGGAAGATGCGGTACGCTCAGAGATTGATTTTCTGGTGCGCGTGTTTGAGGCCGTGATTGAAGCAGGCGCCAAAACCATTAACGTCCCGGATACGGTGGGTTACAGCCTGCCTGCGGTGTGGGGCGAGCGCTTTGCCACCTTGATCCAGCGCGTCAAGGGCGCGGACAAAGTGGTCTGGTCTACCCATTGCCATAACGACCTCGGCATGGCGGTCGCCAACTCGCTGTCAGCAGTCATGAATGGTGCACGTCAGGTCGAGTGCACAATCAACGGCCTGGGCGAACGCGCCGGGAATGCCAGCCTAGAAGAAGTCGTGATGGCAATTAAAACCCGTAGCGACATTTTCAACCTGCACACGCGGATTGATACCACGCAAATCGTGCCGTCGTCCAAATTGGTTTCTACCATCACTGGTTACCCTGTGCAACCGAATAAAGCCATTGTCGGTGCCAACGCGTTTGCGCATGAGTCTGGCATCCATCAGGATGGCGTGCTCAAGCATCGTGAGACCTATGAAATCATGCGCGCCGAAGATGTGGGTTGGGGCGCCAATAAATTGACCTTAGGCAAACTGTCTGGCCGCAATGCATTTAGAACCCGGTTGAAAGAGTTGGGCATCGAGCTCGAAAGTGAAGACGCGCTCAATGCGGCGTTTGCGCGCTTTAAAGAGCTGGCTGACAAAAAATCGGAAATCTTTGACGAGGATTTGCACGCGTTGGTCAGTGATGAAGTGGTGCAGGAAAGCCGTGAAATGTTCAAGCTGAGCTACTTGCAAGTGGCCTCGCAAACCGGCGAGATCCCGCACGCGATTTTGACCCTGAGTGTGGATGGTAGCGAGCAGCGTACCGAAGCCAATGGCGGTGGTCCGGTCGATGCGACTTTCAAGGCGATTGAAAACGTGGTGCAAAGTGATTCCGAGTTGCTGCTGTATTCCGTCAACAACATCACCAGTGGCACCGATGCGCAAGGGGAGGTGACCGTGCGTTTATCCAAGGGTGGGCGCATCGTGAATGGTCAGGGCGCCGATACCGATATTGTCGTCGCCTCCGCTAAAGCTTATCTGAATGGCCTCAACAAGCTGTATGCAAAAGCAGAAAAATTGAACCCGCAAGTGTAAGCAGACTCTGAACCAACGCTTGTTGCCTGCGGGCAACAAGCGTTTTCTTTTTTCAACCATGACACCCTGGAAAGGCAAGCCGCAATGACGCAAAGAAATCATTGGTTGTTGGTGACCATTGCGCTGGCTTGTACCTACTTTATCTGGGGCTCAACTTACCTCGCGATTAAGTATGCGATTGAGAGCTTTCCGCCCTTTGTGATGGTGGGGCTGCGTTTTACCATAGCCGGTAGCCTGTTGTATGTCAGTTTGCGCTTGCTCGGGCATGCGCCGCCGACACGCTTGCAGTGGCGTGGAGCGGCCTTGGTTGGCCTGCTGTTGCCCGTGCTGGGCAATGGGACGGTGTCACATGTGCAACTGCATGTGTCCTCCAGCGTGGCTGCGCTGGCGATTGCGACTGCGCCCATCTGGATGGCGATTTTCTCCAGCCTGTGGGGGCACAAAATCAGCCGCCGCGAATGGTTGGGCATTGCGATTGGTCTGATTGGGATTTTGTTGCTGAATACCCGCGGCAGTCTGCAAGGCGACTGGGTCAGTGCCTGCTTGCTGATGTTTGCAGCCGCATGCTGGTCATTGGGATCGGTCTGGGGCAAACATTTGTCTATGCCTTCCGGGCTCATGGGTGCCGCTAGCCAGATGTTGTGTGGCGGGATCATTGCGTTTTTATTCAGTATCGCCTTTGGCGAGCATATGCCTGCGCAGGTGTCGCCCCGGGCATGGGTGGCCCTGGGCTTTATGATAGTGCCTGGGTCTATTATTGCTTTTTCTGCCTACCATTGGTTATTGCATCATGTGCGTCCCCTGGTCGCCAGTAGCAACACCTTTGTCAATCCGGTGGTCGCCTTTGTCGTCGGCGTCTGGTTTGCCGACGAACAGATATACCTCATGGAATATATTTCGCTGGCCGTGATTCTGGTCGGCGTCTTTTTAGTGCTGACGGCAACCAAAGAAGCCGTGCCCGATGAACAGATTGTTTAATGTTGATTAAAGAAATGAAGCGTGATGAAACAAAACCTGGCCTTATTTGACTTGGACAACACCCTGCTGGCAGGGGATAGCGACTATAACTGGAGCGTGTTTTTGATTGGTGAAGGCCTGCTGGATGGCGCGCAGCACAAGGCGCGCAACGAGCAGTTTTACGAAGACTATAAAAACGGCTGTCTGGATATTTATGCTTTTCTCAAGTTCCAGTTGCAGCCTTTGTCGCAACATCCCAAAGCGTTTCTGGATGAGCTGCACAAAAAATATATGACCAACGTCATCCGCCCGATGATGACGCAAAAAGCACAAAACCTGGTCAACCAGCACAAAGCCAACGGTGATTTGTGCATGATCATTACCGCGACTAACAGTTTTGTCACCAAGCCGATTGCCACCGCATACGGCATCGAGCATCTCATTGGCACCGATCCTGAAATGGTGGATGGGCAATATACTGGTGGCGTCAGTGGCACGCCCAGCTTTCAGCAAGGCAAGGTGACGCGTCTGAACGAGTGGCTGGCTGCACGTGGTCAGCGCTTGGCCGATTTTGAGAAAAGCTATTTTTACAGTGATTCACACAACGATTTGCCACTCATGAAACTGGTGACCAATCCGGTCGCTGTGGATGCAGACCCTACGCTTACCGCCTACGCGCAAGGCCAAGGCTGGCCTATCATCAGTCTGCGAAACTAATAAAAGCCGTGTATGCTGGCAGGCGCTTAATAGTTAGCGCCCCAGCACCACGTGTAACACAAAACGGCTACCTATATACGCCAGCAGCAGCAAGACAAAGCCCACCAGCGTCCAGCGGGTGGCGACTTTGCCCCGCCAGCCATATTTAAAGCGCCCAAACAGCAGCCAGGCGTAGATCATCCATGAGGCAATCGAGAACACGGTTTTGTGGTTGAACTGCAAGGGTTTGCCAAAAATTTCTTCACTAAACAACATGCCGCTGATCAAGGTAATCGTCAGCAAGACAAAGCCCACGTGCAACACTTTAAACAGCAGCGCATCAAGCACCAGTAACGGTGGAAAGCCTTGCAGCGCCAGCCAGCTGTTTTTTTGATGCAAGGCGCGCTCGGCCATGCGCATCAGGCACGCATGCAGCGCCGCAAAGGTAAACAGGCTGTAAGCCAGTATGGCGATCAGGATATGCAGGTTAAACAGGGTGAAGCCGTGGGTATCCACATAATAGTCTGTCACCGCAAAGCCTGGCATCAGCACGCAAAGCGCGGCAGGCGGCAAGACGAAGGCCTGCAAGCTGTGTAATGAATGTTTTAAATCGGCCACCCAGTAAATCAATACCGTCAGCCATAAAATCGCCGACAGCGCGTAATACACCCCCAAATTGACTGAGCCGATAGCAAACATATCCCGATAGAGCAGGCCGCCATGCATGACCAGCCCCAGCGCCACCATCGCGCCGTGCAGTTGAAACGGAAAAGCATTTTCATCGACCGGTTTGCCCTGTTTGGCAATGCGCCAGTAATCGAGCGCCACCGCCATATAGACAAACGCGACAATCAGGTAAGGGAGCAGGTGTTGAGTCATGCTTGGCATTATGGCAAAACTCATTGCATTCGCCTAGGGTTACTGCCGCGCAAACGCCGGATGCATGCGCTTTATTGCAAGGGTTGCCCCACCATGATGTAAAATCACTTTATACAAATTTCATGAATGATGAAAGAAAGGCCTTCCATGCTGGAAAACCTGACCGGCCGTTTGCAGGGCGTGATTAAAAACCTGCGCGGCCAAGCCCGTTTGACTGAAGACAATATTGCCGATGCCATGCGCGAAGTCCGCATGGCCCTACTGGAGGCCGACGTGGCCCTGCCAGTAGTTAAAGACTTTATTGCACGCGTGAAAGAGCGTGCTAATGGCCGTGACGTATTGCAAAGCCTCACCCCCGGCCAGGCCGTGATTGAGGTGGTGAATGATGAACTCACCGAGCTCATGGGTAAAGCCAACGTCGGCCTTAACCTGGCCGCCGTGCCGCCTGTGGTGATTTTGATGGCAGGTTTGCAGGGGGCAGGTAAAACCACCACCTCAGGCAAGCTGGCCAAGCTGCTCAAAGAGCAAAAGAAAAAAGTCCTGCTGGCCAGTGCCGACGTCTACCGCCCTGCGGCGATTACCCAGCTGCAAACGCTGGCCAAACAGCTCGAGATCGACTGCTTTGATTCCAACCCACAGCAAAAGCCGCTGGACATTGCTGCGCAGGTCATGGATCAAGCCAAAAAGAATTACTACGATGTGGTGATTTTTGATACGGCCGGTCGTTTAGCCATTGATGAAGCCATGATGGCCGAAATCAAAGACCTGCATGCCTATCTCAAACCCACCGAAACCTTGTTTGTTGTCGACGCCATGCAAGGCCAGGATGCCGTCAACACCGCCAAAGCGTTTGGCGAAACCCTGCCACTCACCGGTGTCATCGTCACCAAGCTGGACGGCGATGCACGTGGCGGTGCCGCGCTCTCTGTGCGCCACGTCACCGGCAAGCCGATCAAGTTTATCGGCGTGAGTGAAAAAGTGGATGGCCTTGAGCCATTCCACCCAGACCGCATGGCGGGCCGTATCTTGGGCATGGGCGATGTCTTAAGCCTGATTGAAGAAGCGCATAAAAAGGTCGACATGGCCGAGGCGCAAAAAGTCGCCGACAAAATCAAGTCTGGTGCCAAGTTTGACCTCGAAGACTTTAAAGCGCAAATGCTGCAAATGCGCAAAATGGGCGGCATGGCCTCACTCATGGACAAAATGCCCAGCCAGATTTCCGGCATGGCGCAAAAGATCAACACCGACGACGTGGATAAATCCATGCGCCGCATCGAAGGCATCATTAATAGTATGACTGCAGAAGAGCGCCGCAAACCCGAGCTGATTAAAGCCACGCGCAAAAAACGGATCGCCGCCGGTAGCGGTGTGCAAGTGCAAGACGTCAACCGCCTGCTCAATCAATTTGAAGAAACGCAAAAGATGATGAAGATGTTTAGCAAAGGCGGCATGGCCAAGATGATGCGAGGCATGGGTGGCATGATGAGCGGAAAATTCCCCGGAATGTAAAGCAAAAAAGCGGGATGAATAAAAAAATAAACTTTTTATACAAAAAAAGCCAAAACAGCATTGACCAAAGTTAATTCATCCTCCATAATCGCGTTCTTTCAAATTTGACGCAAAACAAAGCGGCAGACAAGAAACAGATGGGGTGTTAGCTCAGCTGGTAGAGCAGCGGACTTTTAATCCGTTTGTCGTGGGTTCGATCCCCGCACACCCTACCAAAATATAAAAGACGGCTCGCAGAAATGTGAGCCGTTTTTCTTTTCAGCATACCGAAATATTTAATGAGAGCGCCGGACTCATAATCCGTTGATGCTGTGTTCGACTCACAGAAGCGCCACCATTTCTAGAGAGGCTCAAGGTTAACGCCTTGGGTCTTTTTTGTTTTCTAGGCTGGTTTCACAATCTTTTCACTTTGATATTTCATTATTTCAAATAAATTCTAAAGTTCAATAAGAAGTAATAAGGAAGAAATGTGCTTGACCAAGTTAAAAAATTTTCTATCTTTGTAGCATTTGCAGTAGTCAGTTCATCGGTGAGTGCAGGTAATTACAGCATCAAAGATTTGGGACTTATAAATAATCCACTACTACATAACGTTGATTTCTTAGTGAGTGATATCAATGACAACGGTGTGATATCGGGTACGGCTGTTGTTTCACAAGGCAATTCTTTTTTTCGAATAGCAACAGTTGTTGATTCGAAAGGTATTACAACGCTTTCGGGTATGGATGGTTCCACTTATGCGGGTGGTATAAACTCATCAAACCAAGTAGCCGTAACGTATGACAGGAAAGGGTTTTACCTTGTACCGACAGTTTGGGCTTCAAGTACAACTAATACCATCACAATTTTGAATGAGCCTTTTGCAACTGGGGTTGCAATTAATGATCAAGGAAGTGTTGCTGGTTCAGTGGATATTTCCGGTAAGCAAACGGCAGCGGTCTGGAAAAATAATCAGTTAAATATTCTTGGTTCCTTATATGGTGATACGTCACAGTCTGCTTCAATTAATAATCAAGATTGGGTCGTTGGTCACTCATTTAGATATGATGGTGGAAATGCATCTCACGCAACACTCTGGCGAGATGGCGAAATGATTGATTTAGGAACGCTTGGTGGACGTTATAGCTATGCAAATAGCATTAACGATTTAGGTGATATCGTTGGATATTCTCAATATAGTTTGCATGATTACCTTGCCAACGCGACTCTTTGGAGTAATGGTCAAACGGTTGATTTAGGCAGCCTTGCCAATGCAGGCAGTAAAGCACTTGATATTAATAATCATGGATTAGTTGTTGGTAGTAGTTATCTCGACCAGAATTCAAATGACACTGCTGCAGTCTTATGGGAAAACGGCGTTTTAAAAGATATCAATACATTAGTTTCACCAGGCTCAAATTGGTATCTAAGCTCGGCAATCGCAGTTAATAACTCTGGCCAAATAGTGGGGGAAGGATTCTACAATGGAGAAAAAAGAATTTTTATGTTGAGTATGGTTCCTGAGCCTGTAAACAATGGAATGTTGCTAGCTGGCTTAGGTTTAATTGGTTTAGTTCGATTGCGGAAGAAGCTAAACACGTAATTCGTTTGCCGTGGGTTCGATCCCCGCACACCCATCAAATAAATCAAAGACGGCTTGCAGAAATGTGAGCCGTTTTCCTTTTCTCAATGCCTAACGGTGATTCAGATTTCAGTTTTTCAGCATTTCGCTAATTTCAAAAAACGTAGTTGATTTTCAGAATTCAAGTTTTTCGGCATTTCAGGGTTTCTAGCTAGCTGATCAGTCAGCTTTGCCCGAAACTCACCCTGAATCGCCCCGGCTAGCCTAGATATTTTCGAGCCTCTCGAAATACCGCCGTTCAAACTCTGCGGGAGCG